>DHSB01000236.1 GCA_002408385.1 Myxococcales bacterium UBA5297 | reverse complement strand
GAGCCCCGAGCCGCCTCGCGAGCCCAGTCCGACTCCCGCTCAGGCAGCCCTCGCCGAGCCCGCGCGCGGGCCAGCTCCGGTCGTGGCCGAAGCGAGCGCGACGGCGCCCGTCTCTGCGCCGGGCAAGACCGCGGCCTCGCCCGCCCTGGCCGCCGGCTCGTCCAAGCTCGACGCGAAGGCGCGCCGCGAGCGGCTCAAAGAGAGGCTCAAAGCCGCCACCGCACCGGTCGCCCCCTCGGCGCCGACCCCGCAGACCCCGGGCGAGGCGCGCGCCTCCGCGCTCGCGCTCGTCGCCGACCTGCGCCAGCAGCTCGAGGACGCCAACAAGCTCAACGGCGCCCTCTCGCGCGACCTCGAGCAGTCGCGCGCCGATCTCGCGCGAGCCGCCGAGGAGGCCCGCAGCCGCACCGAAGAGGCGGCCCGGATGGCGAGCGAGGTCGCGGGGCGGGTGCGGCTCATCGAGGAGCTCGGTCGCGAGCTGCAGAGCCTCGAGGCCGAGCGCGACGATGCGCTGCTCGAGCTGCGGGCGGCCCGCGACGAGATGGACCAGGCGACCGATTCGCGCGAGAGGCTCGAGGAGACGCTCGCCCAGCGCGAGGCCGAGCTGGCCGAGACGCTCAGCGAGGAGGAGCGGCTCGCCTCGGAGCTCGAGCTGCGGGTCGAGGACGCGCGCCGTTCCGAGCAGGCGCTCGCGACGCTGCGTGAGGAGCGCGACGCCCTCGCGCGCCAGGTCGAGGAGCTCACCAAGGAGCGCGGCGCGCTCGTCGAGTCGCAGCGGGCGCTCGATGAGATCCACAGGGCGCTCGCCGAGGCGCGCTCGCGGGTGGGCGCACGGCAGTAGTACTGGAGGGCAAAGCTCGCCAATCGGCCGACCAAACCTCCTCGCGAGCGCCCGCTGCCGGCGAGCCCCCGGCGGCAGCGCTGGACGGCCGTAGCACATCCTCCCTTGGGGCTCGGCGGTCCTCAGAGCTCGGCCAGCTCCTCGCTGCCCGAAGAGCCGTCGTGCTCCGCCGTGCCGAAGAAGCGCGCGATCTCCTCGCGCAGCCCGTCGAGCGTTTCGATGAGCACCGCCTTCGCCCTGAAGCACGAAGCGCCGCGCAAGCCCCGCGCGTACCAGGTCAGCATCCGGCGAAACGCCCGGACACCCGCCGCCGCATCGCCGTAGTGCTCCACCTGCTCGGCGAGGTGTCGAAGGATGAGCTCGGTGCGCTCGGCAGGCGTCGGCGGCGGCCCTCCACCGAGCTCGCGAAACACCCAGGGGTTGCCGAGCGCCGCGCGGCCGACCATCACCGCGTCGCAGCCCGTCTCGGCGAACATGCGCTCAACGTCTTCCCGGCGAGCGACGTCACCGTTGCCGATCACCGGAACGCGGACCGCCCGCTTGACCGCGCGGATGATCGACCAGTCGGCGCGTCCCGAGTAGCCCTGCGCCCGGGTGCGCCCGTGCACCGCGATCGCCTCGACGCCCTCGGCCTCGAGCGCGCGGGCGACCTGCACCGCATTGATCGAACGGGCATCCAGTCCCGAGCGGATCTTGGCGGTCACCGGCAGGCCGGTCGCCTCGCGCACCGCGCGCACGATGGCGGCCGCCCGCGCGGGCTCGGCCATCAAGGCCGACCCGGCGCCGTTGCGCGTCACCTTGGGGACCGGGCAGCCCATGTTGATGTCGAGCAGCCGCGCGCCGTGGTCGCGCGCGATCCGGCCCGCCTCTGCCATGCGCGCGGGGTCGCCCCCGAAGAGCTGGACAAAAAACGGGTCTTCGCGGGCCGGATCGTGCCGCAGGTAGCGCAGGGTGCGCGCGTTGAGGCGCACCAAGCCCTCGGCGCTGATCAGCTCGGTCGGCGCGAGCGCGGCGCCCATTTCGCGCACCATCTGGCGATACGGCGCCTCGCTGACGGCCGCCATGGGCGCGAGGAGAAACGGTCTCTCGAAGTTGTACGGGCCAAGTCGCATCGCGTCCTTCTACCCGAACGCGCTCAGGGCGGGCGAGGCTTCCCAGCCCGCGCCGCCGGCCCGCGCCCGGCGGAGGCCGCCTTCCCGCTCGATCGCCGAGCGGCCGAGGGTGCTTGGTTGTGGACTCTTGCTTTCCAAGCGCGACCGGGCGATGAATCGGCCGATGCGCCGCAAATTGCCGCCGCTTCTCGTCTTGCTCCTCGCCCTGAGCGCCTGCCCGGCCGATCCGGCGACGCACCTGGAGAAGGCCCGCGAGCTGAGCTTCCAGCGCCAGCCTGAAGAGGCGCTGCGCGAGTACGAGGAGGTGCTCTCGCTGCTCGCCAAGAAGGACGGGAGCAAGACGCGGGTCCTGCTCGTGCCCGCGCTCAAGGGGGCCGCCGACCTCTGCTACCTCGAGCTCAAGAAGCTCCAGCGTGCCGTCGAGCTCTACCAGACCCTGGTGCGGCGCTTCCCCGACGTCCCCGAGGCGCTCGACGCTCGCGCCAACCTCGCCGACATCCTGCGGTCTGCCGGCGACCGGCGCGGCGCGGTCGCCGAGCTCTCGAGCATCGTCCAGTCCTTCCCCGACGCGCCGGAGGTCGACCGTTTCCTGTACTCGGCGGCCAAGGACTACTTCGAGCTCGGCGACTACAACCAGGCGATCGTCGAGGCGCGCGCCCTGCAGCGCCGCTACTCGGAGAGCATCCACGTCGCCGATTCCCAGATGCTCATCGCCACTGCGCTCTCGTTGCAGGGCGATCCGGAGAAGGCCATCGAGGCCTACGCCGAGCTCGTCGACCGCTGGCCGGACTCGGAGCTCGCCTCCCGGGCGAGGTTCGAGCAGGCGAAGGTCCTCGCCGACCTCGAGCGGGAAGGCGAAGCGGTCGAGGTGCTCGTCGAGGCACTTCGCACCCACCCGAGCCCGAAGGCCGTGCAGCTCGAAATTGCCCGGCTGCGCAAACGCCTCGCTGTCCGGCGTCTGCCGGAGAAGCCGGCGCAGAGCGCCTTCTGGCCTTCCTGGCGCCTGAACGCCGGCGGGCAGACGAAACCGAACTGAGCTGTTCTCCCCTCCAGCCCACCCCTTTCGCCGACCCCAGATCCATCCGTGGACCGATCCCGAAGCAAGTCGCTCTTCGATCGCGTCGGCAGGCTCAGGCCCGGGGTTCGTCTCGACCGCTCATGGAGAGCTGGAGGTTGCCAAGACGCTCGCTGCCGCGGACGAGGCCCTTTCGGCACGAGCGTGCCGGTCGTCCGTCCGCGGGCGTATATTCTCCGCCGCTGTCGCGGGCTGCCGCGCTCTGTTTCAGGCCGGGCCAGGGGAATCTCATGAATTCGGGAGCAAACCCGGCGAACAACGAGCCGATCGACGAATTGGTCCTGCGCTGCCTGTCGGCGCTGCCGGATGTCGAGGCGGCTCGCAAGGCGGCCGACACGTTGGCGGGCAGTCAAAGCGATCGGGCTACCTTCGCCCTCTGCCTCCTCACCCTCGAGCTCGCGCTCGCTGGCGATCAGACTGCCCGTCGAGATCTCGCCTTACATGTCGGCATCCTGCTTGAGGCCCACGACGACCCGGCCCTCGCCGCGGCTCTGACCGCCGGCAATTCGGCACTCATCTCGCGCTGGGAGAGGGTTCGCCCGGTCGTGTGCGAATTCGTCGCAGTTCGGTTGCAGGCTCAGTTGCCGGTGCAGCCACCGATACCAGCTCAAGGTCTGTCGCACCCTCACCCCGAGCCTAGCCTCCCGAGCAACCGGGGAGGCGCAGTCGAGGGGCCCTCGACTCCGGCCCGCCCCGAGCCTGCCGAGGGGCTCGGGCTGACCGGTCTTCGCTCGAAGGAATCGTCGACACATCTTCAGCCGCCGATGCCGCATCGGCCGGCCGAACCGCGCGCCGGCAGCCCGATGCCGCGCCTTGCCACGCCGGTGGAGCTGATTACCGAGATCCAGGAGATCATCGAGGACGCGCCTCCACCTCACATTCCGCCGCCTCCAACGCCGCCACCTCGTCCTGGCTCTGCCCAGCGCTCCCCCGTGGCCTTGCCGGCCCAGCCTCCTGCGCCAAGCGCGGTTGCCGCCGAAAGCGAACACACCAGTGAGGAGACGCGGGTGTTTTGGGCCTTCGCAGACCAGGCTCTCGGGCGCATGCCCGATCCAGAACGAGGCATCTTGCCGGCTGACACGCTTGCTACTGCCCGACCTGCAGATCGTGCGCGTCTCGCGCGCATCGCCCGCTCCGCAATCGAACGATTCCCGCAATGTGGGCCGGCACGCGCCCTCTCCGCGCTGTTGCTGCTGTACGTCGCGGTCCAGGAGAAAGAGCGCGGCCTGTTGGGGAAGAACCGCGACCGCCTCGACATGATCCGCACGGCCCTCTCGCTCATGGACGACCCGGGAGCCGCCGGGCAGGCAGCCGTGATCTTTGAAACCGACGGCCTCGCGACTCGGCGCTCGTTCGCGCCGGTTATCGATCTGCTGCACCGATACCTGGGCTTCTGCCTGCGCAACGAGCTCGACCCGACACGAGCCGAGACCCACGCCCGCTTCTGCTCCCAAGTCTGATTGCCGGCGCACATGGAACTGGCCGGCCATTGTTCTCCGACACTGGGCCCCTCGTGGCCAGCAGGCCCGTCCGCGACTGAAGATGCGTCGACGATTCCTTCAAGCGATAACCGGTCAGCCCGAGCCTCGGTCGAGCTTGCGAGGTCGAAGTCGCGGCCCCCTCGACTCGGCCTCTCTCGTTTCCTCGGGAGGCTGCGCTCAGGGTGAGCGGGGGGACGGGTCGAGACCAGGGAGATTTCGCGACACCTCTTCGAGGAGAGGTACTGGACGCTTCCATGAGAATCGCCGTTCTCTACAACTTTGACTTTGCCCACCTGCCCGAAGGCGTCGAGCGGCGCTCCCAAGACGCCATCCTTGGGGTGCGAGCGGCCGTCGAGGCAGCGCTTTGCGCGCGCGGCGCGCAGGTGCGCAGCATCCCCGTCGCCTCCGCCCCTGCCGACTTCGTGCCCGAGCTGCTCGCCGAGCGCCCGGAGCTCGTCGTCAACCTCTGCGAGTCGTTCGCCGGCGAGGCCCGCGGCGAGATGCTCGTCCCGGGGCTGCTCGACTTGACGGGCCTTGCCTACACCGGCTCAGGTCCGCTCGCCCTGACCTTGGCGCTGCACAAGGACAAGGCCAAGGCGCTGTTGCGCGGCTGCGGGGTCACGACGCCGGACTCGGCGTTGATCGAGCGGCTCCCCGACCTCGAGCAGGTGAGCGTCGCGCTGCCGGCCATCGTCAAGCCGGCGCGCGAGGACGCCTCCATCGGCATCGACCGCCACTCGGTCGTGCGCGACAAAAGCGAGCTGCGTCGCGTGTGCGAGAGGGTGCTGCGCGAGCACCGCCAGCCTGCGCTCGTCGAGCAGTACATCGAGGGGCGCGAGCTGAACGTCGCCCTGCTCGGCAACCCGCCTCGCCCGTTGCCCATCTCCGAGATCGACTTCACGCACCTCGACCCGTCGTTGCCGCGCATCGTCACCTACGCGGCCAAATGGGACGAGAGCTCGCCCGAGTACCTCGCAACCCCGCCGGTCTGGTGCTCGTTGCCCGAAGAGATCGAGCAGCGCGTCTACCAGGCCGCCGTCGCCGCCTTCACCGCCCTCGACTGTCGCGACTACGGCAGAGTCGACATCCGCCTCTCTCCCGAGGGCGTCCCCTTCGTCATCGAAGTCAACCCCAACTGCGACCTGAGCCCGGGGGCCGGCTTTGCCCGCGCCGCCGAGGCCTCTGGTCTCGGATACGAGGATCTCGTGTGGCGGCTCGTCGAGGTCGCCCGAGAGCGTGGCCCATGAACGTACGTCGCCTGACCCCGAACGATAGAGAGCCGCTCGCGCGGATGCTCGCCGAGATCCCCGCCTTCCGGCCGGACGAAGTCTCCTGTGCCCTCGAGCTGGTCGATCTCGCCCTCGAGAAGCCGCAGCAGTCCGACTATTTCTTCCTGGTCGCCGAGCAGGATGGCCAGCTCGCTGGCTACATCTGCTACGGCCCGACACCGATGACCGAGGGCACCTGGGACCTCTATTGGATCGCCAGCTCCGAGGCCGCCCGCGGCAAGGGCGCCGGTAGCGCCCTGGTCCTCGAGATGGAGAAGGAGCTGCGAGGCCGCGGCACCCGCCTCGTGCGCATCGAGACGAGCTCGCTCTCCGAGTACGGTCCGGCGCGCACGTTCTACGCGCGCCACGCGTACCACCAGACCGCCGTCATCGAGGCCTTCTATCGCGACGGCGACGACCTGGTGACCCTCACCAAGCGCCTGGATCGGACCTAGCAGCGCGCTCCTCCGGCCCTGTGGCCGTGCGCCGCGGGCAGGCGGCCAGCTTCGCAATCGATCGCGCCCCGTGCGCGGAACCGAGCGCGATCGCGGCGAAGAACCCGTCGCCGCGCCCTGGAAATCGCTCGCCCGCGCGCGGGCCAACCGGGAAAGTGCCTGGCGATTCCCTGCTAAACTGCGCGCCATGTCGGACAGCCAACACGATCTCGCGCTCGAGGAGTTGCGCAAACGCATCGAGGAGGAGATGGGCAGAAAGCCCGCGAGCTCCTCCTCTGCCTCCAAGCCGCCTCCGCTCCCCGCCGCGCCGCCGCCGTTGCCGGCCAAGAAGGCTGAGCCGACCGAGGCGAGCGCGCCGGCGACTCCAAGCGTCAGCGAAGGGGAGACGCCGCCTGGCAAATCGGCCCGGACGAAGACGGCCGAGCTCGCCGCGGGCGCAGATCCGTTCGACGAGCCCCCTGAGCCCAGGCCGCCGCGCCACGCGGCACCGGAGGAGAAGGTCGAGTACTTCCGGTCGGTCGTCCGCAACAAGTCGGAGACCCTCTCCCGCGCGCGCGCCCTGTTCGCAGAGCGAAGCGCCGAGGTCGAAGAGCTGCGCGAAAAGGTCGAGGGGCTCGACAGCCGCCTTGCGCAGCTCGAGCCGCTGCAGGAACGCTGCGAGCAACTCACCCGCGCCCGCGCCGATCTCGAGCAAGAGCTCGAGGCCGAGCGCTCCCGCGCCAGTGATGCCGAAGCGCGAGCCCGGGGGCTCGAACAGGAGCACGAGCAACTCGCCGAAGCCGTCACCGCTCTCGAAGCTCAGGTCCTCAAGCAGACCGCCCAGCTCAAGAGCGAGGCTGCCGCGGCGGGCGCTGCCCGCGAGGAGACGGGCCGGACCGCCGAGGCGCTCGCCGAGGCGAGGCGCGTCGCCGAGGAACTCTTCGACAAGCTGTCTGCCACGCAGGAGTCGCTCACGGCAATCGAGGGGCAGCTTGCGGCCGAGCGCGGCGAGCGCGAACGCCGCACCCTCCAGCTCGAGCAGGCTCGGGCCGACCTCGAGGCCGTGCGCCAGGAGCTGAACCGCGCATCGGCCGAGCGCGACGAGGCTCGCGCGCAGCTCGCCGAAGCCGGTGAGAGGGTCTCGGGCCTCGAGCAGCGCTTCGCCGAGGTCGCCTCCGAGCGCGACGCGCTCGCCGGCGACCTCGAACGGGTCGTGGGCGAGCTCGCGGAGGCCCGCTCGCTCGTCGCCGCGCGCCAGGGCGAGCTCGAAGAGCTGCAGGCGCTTCGCCAACGAGAGGCCGAGCAGGCCCGAGACCGCGTCGCCGAGGCCTCCGAGCAGCGCGCGGCCCTCGAGCAGCAACTCTCCGCGCTCGGCGCCGAGCGCGAGGAGCTGACCGCACGCCTCGAGCAGCTCGGGGACGAGCTGGACGAAGCCCGGGCGCTCGCCAAGGCACGGCGCGCAGAGCTCGGAGAGCTGCAGGCCTCGCACGCGCGCGAATTGGAGGAGTGCGAGGCTGCCCATGCGGCCGCCGTCGAGCAAGTCGAAGCGAGCCACCTGGCCACCCTCGAGGTCGAGCGCGCGGAGCACGCCGAGGCGCTCAGGGCCCGCGAAGCGCAGCACCTCGAAGCTGCGAAGGAACACGAGCGCGCGCTCGCCGACCAGCAGACGCGAAACAAGCGCCAGCTCGAGGCGCTCGCCGCGACGGCCCAGCGCCGGCAGGACGGGCTCGCGAGCCGACAGCGGGACGAGACAGCCAAGCTGAGAGCAGCGCTCGAGTCCGAGCAGGAGGCCTCCGAGCAACGCGCGCGGCGCTTGGGCGAGGCCGAAGACCATGCGCGTGCCCTCGAAGCCGAGCTCCAGCGCCTGATGCCGCTGGCCGAGCGCACCCGCGCCTCTTCGGCCGAGGCGGAGCTTGTCCGGTTGCGCGAGACCTCGGAGGCACAGGCGACAGCGCTCAAAAAACTGCGCGCAGAGCTCGACGGGAAGCTCGCCGAGACCGCGCTCGTCGCCGACCAAGCCGCACAGGGGCATCGAGATCTCGACGCGTTGCACCACGAGCTCGCCGGCGCCCACCTGGAGCTCGAGCAGCTTCGCGCCCCGGGCTCGGTCGGGGCACAGGAGAGCGCCACGGCGCTACGCGAGGCGCAGGAGAGCCTGCGACGCGAGCGCACGCTGCGCGAGGACCTCGAGGGACGTGCCCGCGCGCTGGAGCAGGCGCTGGAGCGCGCCACGATGACCCTCAAGGCGGCGGCCAAGGCCGGCTTGCCGACCGAGGTCTACGCCGAGCGCGACAAGCTGAGGGCAGAAAACCAGCTCCTGCGCGGCCGCTTGGCAGGGATCGAAGCGGCGCGCAAGCCGAAGTAGCGCGCGCGACCGCTCGCGCCCTCAGAGTGAGAAGTCGCCGCCGTCGTCGTTGCGCCGCAGGCGCTCGCGCCGCGCGGCGACCTCGGAGACGGCCTCCGCGGTCTCTTCGGGCTCGAGGCGCGACAGGTCCTCGGTGAGATACCGGCCTTCGCGAATCCCCTTCGGCAATGACCGGAGAGGAACGCGCTTCTCCTGCCCCTCGACGATGAGGACGGCGGTCTTGCCCTCGATCCTGTCGACGAACGGTCGGGCCATCGGTCAGGCGCTCCTTGTCTACGGGTTGCAGTCCCGGGCAGGCCGGCGGCCCGCCGCGATCGCCTCGTCGCGGGTGTGGAACCGCACCAAGTTCTTCGGAAAGATCTTCTCGGCGTTGCGGCAGCCCGGAATGTGGAACACGGTCGAATTGACGCTGCCGACATAGCCGCTGACCGCCGGAGTCGCCGGAGCGGTCGCCGGAGAGGCAGCGGGTGGGCCGACGGCGGGCGCGGGGGCCGCGGGGCGCTCGAGCTGAGCTCGCTGGGCGGTCTTGCCCTTCGAGCGACGAGAAGCGCGCTTGTCGTGCGGCTTCGACGGCGGCTTTTTCTCCGGCTCGGCATCGACCGCCGGCTTTTCGGTCTCGGCGATGACGAGGCTCGCGCCCCCGAGGCCGCGCTCGGTCGATACCGAGAGGTCCTCGCCGTTGCTGCGCACGAGGATCTCGCCGTCGAGATCGGTGCGGCAGACCTTGATCCTCTTTGACTCCAGGCGATCGAGCGTCGCGCGCGTCGGATGGCCGTAGTCGTTGTTCGCCCCCACCGAGACGATGGCGATCTCGGGCTTGAGCTTGTTCAACAACCGCTCGCCCGAGGAGTGTCGGCTCCCGTGATGGGCAACCTTGTAGACGTTGGCCGACAGCTCTTCGCCCGACTTCAAGATGCGCTGCTCGGTCTCCTTCTCGGAGTCGCAGCCGAAGTAGAAGGCGGTCCGCCCGTAGGTGAGCCGGGCGACGATGCAGTTGGCGTTGGCATCCGAGCGCGTACCGGTCAGCAACGGCTTGCCAGGCGCGAGCAGCCGCAGGGTCGCGCCTCCGCCGAGCTCGACGTTGCGGCCCGCCTCGCCGACCTTGAGCGGCACCTGCTTCTGCTCGAGCTGTTCGAGGAGCGCCGAGTAGAGCGGCGAAGGGTGGTCGATCCCCGGCTCCATGAACAGGCGCGCGCCCACGCCCTGCAGCACCCGCCCCATGCCGCCGAGGTGGTCGGCGTGGGGATGGGTCATCAGCAGCAGGTCGATAGGTGCGCTGAGAATCTGCTTGAGCCGGCTCTCGAGCGCCTCGCCGGCGCCCGGAGGCCCCGCGTCGATGAGCACCGTCTTGCCGGCGGGCGAGACGATGAGGATGGCGTCGCCCTGACCGACATCGAAGAAGTAGACCGAAAGACTCGCCGCGCTGGCGCTCGCAGAAAGAGCCCACGCGAGCAGCAGCGCCATCCAGGTGATCAATCGTCGGTGCGCGGTCACCGCCAGAGGATAGCCGTGGGGCCAGGGCGTGTCAGCCCGCGCGAAGTCTCCAGAAAACAGCGCCGCCCTCGCTCCCGGCGCTGGGGGGCGAGGGCGGCGCGTGTCGGCGGTGGCGGGTCAGAGGACCAAGGCTGCCGACTCGCTGACCTACGGCATCTGGAGCTGCACCCCGGCCTCGGCCGAGATGTTGTCGGCGTACCAGCGGCGCACGGCCCGCAGGTGGTTCTCCTCGTCCCGGAGCGCCTCCCCGAAGGCGTTGCTCAGGCCGGTCTGCCCGAGCGCGTCGGTGAGCTGAATCAGGGTCTCCCAGCCGTCGTAGTCGGCCAGCTCGGCGACCAGCAGCGCGTGCAGGCACTGCTCGATGTTGGTGCGCGGATCGCTGAGCACCTGGAGCAGGCCGGCCGACTCGACCCCGCTCAGGTCGGCCGAGGGGGTCTCGACCGTAGGGTCGAGTCCCATGTTCTCCATCGTCTGCTTGAGGAGCTGGAAGTGGCGCACCTCCTGGTCGCGAAACTCCTCGACCTCCTGGCGATTGGGCGAGCGGCCCGGCGGCAGCGTGCCGTTCATCTTCGCGAGCAGAGCCTCGTAGATGCGACTGCCCATCCGCTCGAAGGCCAGGCGCTCGCCCAGCATGTCGATGAGCACCTGGGGCCGCTTGCCGGTGATCAGGGTGCCCACCGCCTGCGCCGCGCCCTTGAGGCTGGTCGGCGGGGGAATGGCGCCGACCGGCTTCTGCCCCGCCCGGTTGATGTACTCGGTGCGCAGGTTGGCGAAGTTGCTCTCGTCGCCCTGGCTGGTGGGCGCCGCGCTCTTCGCCGAGTCGATCATCGCCTTGCTGTCGATGGGCGAGGTGGCGATGCCGGTGCGGTTGGTTCCCATCTGCGTCGGATTCTTGGCCATCAAAACACCCCCTTGATTTACGCGTGGCCCGCCTGCATCGAGGCGGCGCGGTCGACGAGCTCGGTCCCAGGAGTCCACCGGTAACCGGCGGCGACGGTCTCGGTCGGCGAGCCCTTGGAGTTGAGCTGCTCGCGGTAGCGGACCGACTCGGCCCCGGCCGGAATCTGGCTCTTGTGCACGAACTGAGTGCCCTGGGCGTTCAGGTCCACCTGAGCCTGCAGCACGCGGGTCACGTAGTCGCGGTGGCTCGTGTACTTGAACGGCTCGGGCAGGGTCTGGGGCAGGATCTCGGCGGGGTCGCGGTTCTCGATCCTCTTGAAGTGCTCCATCGCGAAGTGCAGGTGACCGAGCTCGTAGTCGAGGAAGCGCTCCCAAATCTTCTTGATCCTCGCGTCGCCCTCCTGCTGCAGGCACGTGAAGTAGTTGTAGACCTCGTTCGCCTCGTGCAGCAGCCACTTCTCGGCCCACGACTCGTTCGGATCGGCGAGCGACTCGTACTGGGTGACGTGCTGCTCCTCGATCGAGGAGATCTCCGCGTAGACCTGGCGGGCCATCGGGTCGGCGTAGAGCGGGCCGACGGTGGCGTAGTAGTTCCGGGTCTGCTGCTCGCCGGCGAGGATGGTGAGGACGTTCATCTTGGTTATCGGCGAGGCGGTCTTGGCGTCGTAGTGGTCGCGCACGTCGTCGATCGGCGCGCGGTGCTCCTCGGCCGTCGGGCGTCCCGGGCGCACGTCGGTGTAGCTCTGCAGGATGTTGTTCGGGTCCTTCCCCTCGAGCCGGTCGATGAGCGCCGAGTAGCGGTAGAGGTGGTCGAAGTCCTCGAGGAGGCCGAACTCGAGCACCTGCTTGACGTACGGGTCGGGCTCCTGCTCCGCGAGCGCCGCGGTGACCTCGACGGCGACCTGCTCGTAGGCGAGGGTCGTCTCGAGCACCGACTGGTCGGCCGGCAGCAGCCAGTTGACCAGCGTCTGCTGATGCTGCTCGACGCGGCGCACCCGGGCGAGCGGCACCCGAACGCCGCTGTCGTGTTGGCGCGCGGCGCTGTGCAGGAAGACGAACTGCTCGTTCTCGATGCCGTTCATCAGGATGATGCGCACCCGGGTGAAAGCGTCGTTGTCGAGCTTGCTGATCGGCGTGCGCACCATGTCGTGCCAATCGAAGAGCTGCTTCTCCAGCGGGACTCCGTGTTCCTTCGTCAGGTCGAGCGCCATCCGTCTTGCCTCCTTTGAATGGAGGCGAAGGATGCTGGCGCGGCTCCCGACGGCCAACCCGCCAGGCGGGTGGGCCCGAACGAGAGCAGCCGAGGTCGCGGCCACGGCTCACCCAGGGAGCGGCTCTTCGCCGCCTACGGCATCTTGCCGAGCAGCGTCAGTTCGACGGCGCGCACCGCCCTGCGCACGTGCATCGAGGGCGCAGACCCGTACGCGAACCGCCTGGCCTCGATCGCGTACAGCACCAGGCTCGGCGGCAGCCGCCCGAGCGCCCGCGCCAGCTCGATCACCCGCGCCAGCCCGAAGGCGTGGCCGGACACCGGCGCCAACCTCGCGGCCAGGGGCGAATCGGCATCGAGGCAATGGATCGTCCCCTCGGCCGCTCCGGTCATCGCCGCGTCGACGAGCGTGGTTGGCCGGTCGCGCCACAGCTCGAGCAGACCGATCAGGT
Organism: Myxococcales bacterium UBA5297; assembly: GCA_002408385.1. Lineage (GTDB taxonomy): Bacteria > Myxococcota > Myxococcia > Myxococcales > UBA5297 > UBA10939. The sequence continues at coordinate 15,731 of DHSB01000236.1, read as the reverse complement.
CGCCCCGGTGCTCCAGCACCTCGAACGGCGCGCCAGCCCGTCGCAGCCGCCGCGCGACCAGCAGCCCGGCCGCGTCGTCGCCACGGCCCGAGCCGAGCCCGATCACCAAATGCCGCCTCACCGCCGCTCGACCTCCAGCCTCAGGAAGTGCGTCGCGCAGGAGATGCAGGGGTCGTAGTTGCGGATGGCCTTCTCGCACAACCTTCGCAGCGCCTCGTCGTCGAGGTGCTGATTGCGCAAGACCAGCTCACGCAGGTCCTCCTCGATGCTCGCCTGGTTCTGAGCGGTCGGCGGGACGATGTTCGCCGAGACGATGCGCCCCTCCACATCGACCTCGTAGCGGTGGTAGAGCACGCCGCGCGGCGCCTCGCTCCAGCCGAACCCCACCGCGGCCCGCGGCTGCGCTTCGACTGCCGGCGCCTCCGGCGGCTCGTACGAATCGATCAGCCGCAACGCCTCTTCGCACGCGTAGAGGATCTCCACCGCCCGCACCACGATGCTCTGGAACGGGTTGCGGCACACCCTGCCCAGCCCGGCCTCGGCGGCCGCCTGCTGCCCGAGCGGCGAGAGCCGGTCCCAGTTGTTCGAGTAGCGGGCCATCGGCCCCACCAGGTACGCGCCGCCGCCCTTGCGCCGCGCGTGCTTCGCCGTGGAGGTCGGGACCTGCTCCTCCTCGAAGTGGGCCTCGAACTCGTCCGCCCCGATGTCGAGGCCGCGGTTGGAGACGAGCCGACCTTCATCGATGGGATAGCGCTCGGGGTGGCGCAGGCTCACCAGCTCGTAGTCGCGCTCGAGCTCGGGCAGCTCGAAGCCGCCTATCCAGCGCACCGACTCGAGCGCCGCGTCGCGCGCCCACGCGAGCCGCTCGCGCACCGGCGCGAGGTCCCGCGGGTGCGGCGCGCTGTGGAAGCCGCCGACGCGCGCGTTGATCGGATGGACCGCGCGCCCGCCGAGCAGGGCGATCAGCTCGTTGCCGATCTTCTTGATCTTCAGCCCGCGCTCGACTTCCTCCCGATGGTCGCGCGCCATGGCGATCGCGTCGTCGTAGCCGAGGAAATCGGGCGCGTGCAGCAGGAAGACATGCAGCGCGTGGCTCTCGATCCACTCGCCGCAGAACATCAGCCGCCGCAGCGCCCGCAGCCGATCGTCCAGCCTGATTCCCAGGGCGCTCTCCATCGCCTGCGTCGCGCTCGTCTGGTAGGCCACCGGGCAGATGCCGCAGATGCGCGCGGTGATGTCGGGGGCTTCGTCGAGCTTGCGCCCGCGCAGCAACGATTCGAAGAAGCGCGGCGCCTCGAAGATGCTGAAGCGCGCCTCCTCGAGCACCCCGTCGCGCAGCACGATGCGCATCGACCCCTCGCCTTCGACGCGCGCGAGGTAGCCCACCTCGACCGTCCTAAGAGCCATGACGCTCGCTCTCCTCGCGGAACGCCTCGGCCCAGGCGTTGAAGGTGCGGAAGACGTCGCGCAGGTCGGGCTCGTCCATCCCGCGTTGCTGCCACCAGCCACTCCACGAGCCGGTGTTGGGCGTCTCCATGGGTCCGTAGCAGCCGTAGCAGCCGCGCCCGTACGCCGGACAGAGCGCGCCGCAGCCGGCGTGCGTCACCGGGCCCATGCACGGAAGCTGGCGCGCCACCATCACACAGACCGTGCCGCGCAGCTTGCACTCGATGCAGACGCTGTGGCTCCCCCCCTTCGGCGTCCTTCCCGCGAGCAGCGCGCTCAAGACCTCCAGCGCCTGGCGCTTGTTGATGGGGCAGCCGCGCAGCTCGAAGTCGATGGGCACGTGCGCCGCGACGGGTGTCGAGGTCTCGAGCGCGTCGAGCTGCTCGGGGCGCGGATAGACCGCGGTGGCGAAGGGACCGAAGTCGCGGAAGTTGCGCAGGGCCTGGATGCCGCCGGCGGTCGCGCACGCGCCGATGGGGACCAGCAGGCGCGACTCGCGGCGGATCTCGCGTATCCGCGCAGCCTGGTGCGCGGTCGCTATCGAGCCCTCGACCAGCGACAGGTCGTACGGGCCCTCGGCCGTCGCGCTCGAGGCTTCGACGAAGTAGGCGATCTCAAAGGCTCCGGCTATCCGCAGCAGCTCGTCCTCGAGGTCGAGCAGGCTGAGCTGGCAGCCGTCGCAGGAGGCGAGCTTCCAAACGGCGAGGCGCTTCTTCCCCGGCATCGCGCAGCCCCCCTCACAGCTCGTGGATCGTCAGCAGCTCGCCGAGCCGCGTGTACGGCAGCACCGGCCCGTCGCGACAGACCAGGAAGGGCCCGAGCTGGCAATGACCACACTGGGCGACCCCACACCTCATGTTGCGCTCGAGCGACAGGTGAATCTGCTCGGGCGCGAGCCCCCGCTCGAGCAGCGCCGCGACGGTGAAGCGCATCATCACCTCCGGCCCGCAGACCATGGCTACTGCGTCCGCCGGGCTGAAGCGCGCCCGCGGGATGAGCGAGGGGACGACGCCGACGTCGCCGTGCCAGGCGCCGTTGGCGTGGTCCACGGTCACCTCGACCTCCAGATCGAGCCGGCTGCGCCAGCTCTCGAGCTCGGCGCGATAGAGCAGCCCGTCGGGTCCGCGCGCTCCGTAGAGAACGACGATGCGCCCGTAGCGCTCGCGCGCGGCCAGAAGCCGATAGATCACCGGACGCAGTGGCGCGAGGCCGAGACCGCCGGCGATCACCAGCACGTCCTTGCCCTCGGACTCCTCGACTGGCCAACGGCTGCCGTACGGCCCGCGCAGCGCGAGATGCTCGCCCGGCCTCAGCCCCGCGAGCGCCTCGGTCACCGGGCCCGCCGCACGGATCGTGTGCAGCAGCCGCTGCGGCGAGGCAGGATCGCCGCTGAGGCTGATCGGAGCCTCGCCCCGGCCGAAGGCGTAGAGCATGTTGAACTGCCCGGGCGCGAACTCGAGCGGCGCGCCGTCCTCGGCCTCGAGCACCAGCGTCGCGGTGTCGGCCGTCTCCTCATGCCGCTCGACGACGCGGAAGGTTCTCGGCAGCAGCGAGCTCCGGATGCTCACGGGCGTCCCCCTCCGGTGCGCGGCCGTCCGTAGACGTCGAGGAGCTGCAGTCGGGTCTGCTGCAGCCGGCGCGCGAAGACCGGCACGAAGCGCTTCATCAGCTCGTAACCAAAATCGTGGTCGCGCTCGGCCTTCTCGCGCAGGCACTTGCCGTCGAGGGCCACGGCGCGCGTCAGCTCGACCGCCCGCGCGTCGTAGGACCAGCGATACGGCGGGAAGAGCCAGGCAGCACCAAGGACTTCGCCCTCCTGGAGCGTCGCGAAGGTGAGCGGCTCGCGCCCGGGCGCGTTGAACTCGAGGGCGACCTTCCCGTGGCGCAGCAGGAAGAAGAGGTCGGCCGGCTCGCCCTCGCGAAACAGGTGCTCGCCGACGTGGAAGACCGCGTTGCGCGCGCAGCCGGCGATAAGCGTGCTCGAAGCCTCGTCCAAGCCCTGGAAGAACGGGTGCTCTCTGACGATGCGCTCGATGGTCTGCATAGCTTACCTCCCGCTCCGACCATCGCTCGCGCGGATGGCGGCGCTCTCCTCGGTAAGGTCGATGCCCACTGGGCACCAGGTGATGCAGCGCCCGCAGCCGACGCAGCCCGAGGTGCCGAACTGGTCGAACCAGGTCGCGAGCTTGTGAGTCATCCACTGGCGGTAGCGCGAGCGGATTTTCCGCCGCACCGGGCCGCCGTGCAGGCGGGTGAAGCCGAGCGTGAAGCACGAGTCCCAGCGCCGGGTGCGCTCGGCGTGGCGCAGCTCGAGATCGCCTCCGTCCTCGAAGTTGGTGCAGAAGCAGGTCGGACAGACGAGCGTGCAGTTGCCGCAGGCCAGGCAACGGCGCGCGACCTCGGCCCAGCGCGGGTGCTCGAGGTTGCCCATCAACATGCCGTGGATGTCGCTGGTGTCGAGCCGCCGGCCCATCTGCTCGACGGCGCGGCGGGTCGCTTCGTCGGCTTCCCTGCGCTCGGGGTCGCCTGCCGGGCGGCGGGGAACGGCGGCCAGCAGTCGCGTGCCTGCGTCCGAGCCCGTCTCGACGAGCAGCGCGTGATTCGCCGTGTCGGGCCAGAGCTCGGTCAGGGCAAGATCGAACCCCGACTCTGCGCGCGGCCCGGTGCCCATCGAAGCGCAGAAGCAGGTGCCGCCGGCCGAGGTGCAGTTGGCGACGACAGTGAGCAGCCCCTGGCGGCGCGCGCGATAGAACGGATCCGGGTATCGGCCCGCGGCGAGGATGCCGTCCTGGATATTGATGGCGGCGAGATCGCAGGGGCGCACGCCGAAGAAGGCGAAGCGCGCCGGCTCCTCGTGAGGCTCGGACAGCGCGAGGCCGCCGTCGTCGCGCTCGGCGCTCCAGAGGAGCGCGAGAGGCCGGTGCAGCAGCCGCTTCCAGGAGTCCTGCCCGACCCCGCAGCCAAACAGAGCCGATCCGCCTCGCCGTGTGAGCCGGTAGTGCCCGCCCTCCTGCTCGTCAGTCCAGCCGACGGGAAGCTGCTCGACGCGCGTCACCTCGTCGAGGCAGACCGCGTGGTCGCGAACGAGGGGCCCCCGGATTTGGTAGCCCTCGGCGACGATGGCGTCGAGCAGCGCCTGGAGCGCACGCGGCTCGAGAACGAAGCTCTCGCCCCTCGCAGGCTCGCTTACTGCGTCCATCGCTCCTCCGGCGTCCTGACTGCGACGACGGCAAGAGTGGACATGGCCGGAGGAGCGGCAAGTCGCCCCCGGTTACGCCGAGCTTGGCGAGGGGGCAGTACACGGATCGCCGACCTTCGTGTCGGCTCCACGAGAGACGCGGTGTGACGGAGACCCGCCGAGCCGCGCAGACCCTTACCCTCCTCTCCCAGACGGCGCGCAGTCCACCGTGCTCGCCGCCTCGAACACCGAGGGCGCGCCTGGGCGATCGTCCGTGCCGAGACCTGCGCCGCTTCTTCTGTTCAGCCTTGGCTCCGACACTGCGCCCCTTCTCACGGGTGCACGCCTCCCACCGCGGGTTCCGGCGCATGAGAAAGCCCCTTCCCCTCGGGCGCGCTGATGTGGTCGCGACGAGCACAAGCCGCGTTCGCGCGCCCGAGGGGGCTTTCACGCGCGGACGGGTGCGGTGGAGGGATTAGAGCTGGTGGATTCGGACAAGAACGCAGGAACTTGCCACGCGAGACAGTTGCTCGACTTCGGCCTCGCAAGCGCGGCCTCCCGAGCCTGTCGAAGTGGCTCGGGCTGACCGGTCCTCGCTCGAAGGATTCTGCGACACCTCTTTCAGACCGCCCGACGACGAACCCGGGGCGTCATCCTCCATCCGCCCGTCCCGACGAGCGGCTAGAACCCGAACCCGTGCGCCAGCGGAAAGCGCCACCCCTCGCCGAAGGCGCGCGCCGAGACGCGCAGCGCGGGCGCGGCCTGGCGGCGCTTGTACTCGTTGAGCAGCACCAGCCGCAGGACGCGCTGCACCGTCTCCTCGGCAAAGCCCATCGCCACGATCTCCGCCGGCGCTTTGCGCCCCACGATGTACGCCTCGAGGATGGCGTCGAGCACCGGATAGGCCGGCAGCGAGTCCTCGTCCCGCTGATCCGCGCGCAGCTCGGCCGACGGCGGGCGGATGATCGCGCGCTCGGGGATGAGCTCCCCGTCCCTGTTCGCGTGGTGCGCGAGGGCGAAGACCTTGGTCTTCGGCACGTCGCCGAGGACGGCCAGGCCGCCGGCCATGTCGCCGTAGAGCGTGCAGTAGCCCACCGCGAGCTCGCTCTTGTTGCCGGTGGTCAGCAGCAGCTTGCGGTACTTGTTCGAAAGAGCCATCAGCAGCGTGCCCCGCACGCGCGCCTGGATGTTCTCTTCGGTCACGTCGTGCGGCAGGCCGCCGAAGACCGGCTCGAGGGCGCTGAGAAACGACTGGAAGGTCGGCTCGATGGGCACGGTGTGCAGCGCGATGCCCAGGTTCCTCGCGAGCAGCGCGGCGTCCTCGTTGCTCATGTCGGCGGTGAAGCGGCTGGGCATCGCTACCCCGACGACCTGCTGCGGCCCCAACGCCTTGGCCGCCAGGTAGGCGACCACGCAGGAGTCGATTCCGCCCGACAGGCCCAAGACCGCGCCGCCCAAGCCCGACTTGGCCGCGTAGTCGCGCAGCCCGAGGACCAGCGCCTGCTCGAGCTCGTCGAGCTCGTTCGCGTGCGGCTCGACCGGGCCACCCTGCTCGAGGTCGGCGACGAGCAGCTCCTCGCGAAAGCCCCCGGCGCGCGCGAGAACCTGGCCGCGCGCGTCGATGAGCACCGAGTGTCCGTCGAAGACCAGGCTGTCGTTGCCGCCGACGAGGTTGAGGGAGGCGACGGCCACGCCGTGGCGGCGCGCGGTGGCCGCGAGCATCTGCTCGCGCAGCCGGGGCTTGCCCTGCGCGAAAGGCGAGGCCGAGACGTTGAGCAGCAGCTTCGCGCCCGCCTGCGCGAGCTCGCTCGCGGGGTCACGCGGATAGCGCCGATGGCCCCAGAAGGCCTCGTCGTTCCACAGGTCCTCGCAAACCGTCAGGCCGACAAAGACACCGCCGACCTCGGCGAGCGTCGGCCCCTCGCCGGAGTCGAAGTAGCGCGCCTCGTCGAAGACGTCGTAGGTCGGCAACAGCATCTTGCGCGCGGTCGCGACCCGCCGGCCGTCGACCAGCAGCACGCCCATGTTGTGCAGGCCCGCCCCCGTGCCCGGATGCGGCTCGAGGCCGCCGATGTAGATGGCGATGCCCTGGTTCCACTCGGCGGGCTGACACAGCTCGTCCATCGCCCTGCGCGCCCGGTCGACAAACTCGGGGACTTCGAGAAAGTCCTTCGGCGGATAGCCGGCCAGGCCGAGCTCGGGGAAGAGGACCAGCTTCGCGCCCTGCTCGCGCGCGCGGCGGGTGAAGTCGCGCACCTTCTCTGCATTTCGGGCGAACGCGCCGACGGTGGTGTCTATCTGGGCCAGGGCGATCTTCACGGGGCTTCCTCCAGAAAAGCGGCTGTTTCTTCGCCCCTTTCCCCCGCTTTGGCAAGGTCGCAGGGCCTGTCGGTGAGCGGCGCCCCTGCTCCCAATCGGGCGCGGACTCGCCACAAGGCCGAGCAATGGCGGTCGTCCGGCCCCAACTCATTGAAGAGGATCCTGAATGCCCCTGCAGAGGACCAGGCAACCGCTCGCCCTGCCGCGCCCCCTCGCGCTCGCGTTGCGGCCGTTCCAAAGGTTCCTGCAGAACAAGTCGGCGAGCGGCATCCTGCTTCTGGTGGCGACGGGCGTCGCGCTCGTCTGGGCCAACTCGCGCTTCGGCGACAGCTACCGGCGCCTCCTCGAACAGACGATCAGCGTCTCCGGCTTCGGGGTCGGCCTGTCGTGGCCGCTCCATCTGTGGATCAACGATGCGCTGATGGCGCTCTTCTTCTTCCTCGTGGGGATGGAGATCAAGCGCGAGCTCGTGCTGGGCGAGCTCAACAGCGTGCGCAAGGCCATCCTGCCGGCCTTCGCTGCCCTGGGCGGGATGCTGGTGCCCGCGCTCATCTACCTCGCCTTCAACTCCGGCACCGAGAGCGCTCGGGGCTGGGGGATTCCGGTCGCCACGGACATCGCCTTCGCCCTCGGCGCGCTCGCGTTGCTCCGGGGCCGGGTCCCCGCCTCGTTGGCGATCTTCCTGACGGCGCTCGCCGTCTTCGACGACCTCGGCGCCATCGTCGTCATCGCGCTCTTCTACGGGCAGGGGGTGAACGCCGCGGCGCTGCTCGCCGCTGGCGGTATCACCCTGCTGCTCGTCGCGATGAACCTGTTCGGCGTGCGCCGCCTCTGGCCGTACCTGGCGATGGGGGTCCTGCTGTGGATCGCCGTCCTCAACTCCGGCGTCCACGCGACTATCGCCGGGGTGGTCCTCGGCCTGTGCATCCCCTCGCGCACCCGGCGCGACCCGGCCGAGGTCGACGTCCTGCTCGACCGGCTGCACACGGTCAACGCCGACACCGACAGCGAGCGCTTCCGCGAAGAGACCCTGGACGCAATCGAGGGCTATCTGGCCGACACGCGGGCGCCGCTCGACAGGCTGGTGCGCGCGCTCCACCCTTGGGTCTCCTTCGTCATCATCCCCGTCTTCGCGCTCGCCAACGCGGGCGTGGAGGTCGCCGGGCTCTCGCCGCGCGATCTGGTCTCTCCGCTGACGCTCGGCGTCGCGCTCGGCCTGTTCCTCGGCAAGCAGGCCGGCATCCTCGGCGCGACCTGGCTCGCGGTGAAGCTGCGGCTGTCGCCCCGGCCCTCGCGCGCGAGCTGGTCGCAGGTCTACGGCGTCGCGATGCTTGGCGGCATCGGCTTCACCATGTCGCTCTTCATCGCGGCGCTCGCCTTCCCTGCGGACGGCTTGCTCAATGAGACGGCCAAGGTCGGAATCCTGCTCGGCTCGGCGCTCAGCGCCATCGTCGGCCTGCTGTTCCTGCGGTTCGTGGCTCGCCCTGGGGGCAGGTAGCAAAGAAGCGGGCTGTCGTGGCGCGCGATAGGCGAGAGCGCGTCGTTCCGCGGGGCCAGTGGAGACAGCTTCTGCCCGACGAAGCGCGCGGCGGCGATGTGGCTCATCGTCAGGCGGACGAGGCCCATCGTTACGCCGACGACGTCCATCGCCGGCGACGCCGATCGTCCAACGACGGTACCGATCGTCACGACGACGAGGCCTATCGTCACACCGACGAGGCTTATCGTCACGCCGACGGTGCCTATCGTCACGCCGACAGCGCCTATCGTCACGGAGACGAGGCCTATCGTCACGCCGACGGCGCCCATCGTCACGGAGACGAGGCCTATCGCCACACCGACGGTGCCGATCGTCACGGCGACGAGGCCTATCGTCACACCGACGGTGCCTATCGTCACGGAGACGAGGCCCATCGTCATGCGACGAGGCTCAGCGCCCAGTCCTCTCATCCGCCCTCGGCGTGGGATGGCTCGGAGGCATCGAGCGGTGCAGCTTCGCGCCATGCGCCGAGCTCTCCTCAAGTTTGTCGCCCTCGTCGGCATCGCGGCCGCGGCGGGCCTGGTGCTCGCCGTCGTCTGGGACCCGCCCTGCCCGAAGGACCCGAAGACGCTCAAGCAATGGCTGCGCGCGGTCGGCCGCGAGGAGTGCCTCGACGCCGAGCGCGCCTGCCGGGAGCTGACCTTCGAGCGGCTCGCTTCCGGGATGAACCGCTCCGACAGGCGCATCCTCGGCATGTTCACCCCGCCCGGCGGCTCGGACGCGCGCGCCCTCGGGAGCCTGGTCGCCTCGTTTCGCGAAGGCTACGGCTGTCCCGCTCCAGAAGGCCGCGCGTGGCTCGCGCAGGCCGGCGAGCGCCTCCGACTGCTCGTCCTGCGCGAGGGGTTCGTCCTCGCGGGCGAGAGCGGCCGCCATGCCTTCGTCCCCAACAGCGCGCCCACGGGCCACCCGGACTTCGGCTCTCTCGAGCACGCTCTCGCCGCCGTGCGCGCGCGCTTTCCCGACGAGTCGAAGCTGACGGTCTCTCCGGGGAAGCTCGCGCGGCTCGACATCGTCCTCATCGCCTCGCAGCTCGCCGCCGAGTGCGCCCCGCCCTTTGCGATCACGACCCTCTTCTGCGCCGGCGATCCCGACGAGAGCGGTTGTCCCGAGTGGCGGGAGGCGCGGTGAGCCGCGCGGCCGACTACGCGGGCTCGAAGCGATAGCAGCCTTCGCGCTCGACGCGCCTGACCGTGCCGAGCGTCTCCATGCGCTCGAGCGTGCCGATGATCTCCGAGAGCGACATGAAGAGCTGCAGCCGGCGCACCCGGCCGCCGCCGACCCGGGCGAGCTCGAACGCGGTCCTGGGCCCTCCTCGCAGCCGCTCGAGGAGCTCGGCCCGACGCCGTGCGCGCGCGCGCTCGAGCCAGGCGAGGACTGCACGGTGGTCGGCGAACGGCTCGCCGTGTCCGGGCAGCATCCAGTCGAGCTCGAGCGCCTCGACCCGCCGCGACGACTCGAAGTAGGCGTCCAGCGAGCGCAGCTTGCCCTCCTCGCCGCCCTCGCCCAGCTCGAGCATCGGGTTCGGAGTGACGCCGGGCAGCAGGAAATCCGAAGAGAGCATCAGCCGATGCGCGGGGACGTGCAGACCGACGAGCCCGGCGGTGTGACCAGGCAGGTGCATCACCTCGGCTTCGAAGCGCGCGAAGGCAATCCGCTCGCCCTCGAGGAGCGGTTCGGCGGCCTCGACCCGCTCGCCGAGCAGCTCGTTGGTCTCCTCCATCCCCTCCAAATCGACGATGGTCGCCTCCGGCAGGCCCATGCGCCGCAGGTAGCGCCGATGACGCTCGCGGACGGCCTCGGACCAGACGAAGCGGGTCACCTTGCTCGCGTCGGCGGGATGGACGAAGACCCTCGCGCCCGAGCGGCCAGCGACCTGCCGCGCGCCGCCGAAGTGATCGACGTGGCCGTGGCTGACGAGGATGCGGGTGACCTCTTCGACGCGGCGGCCCGCCTCGGTGAACCCCTGCTCGAGCGCGCGCAGCGACTCGGTGGTCCCGAGGGCGGTGTCGAAGAGGCTCAGCGAGCCGTCGGCGTTGTCGATGAGGTAGACGCTGGCCGGGCCGCCGGTCTGGGAGAGCGGAATCGGGATGGCCAGCCGAACGATGCCGAGCGCGCGCGCCGCGAGGTCCCCGGGCGTCGCCCCGACCAGGTTCGCAAGCTCCGGGTCGCCAATCACTTGCTCGCCTTGATGGCCTCACGCAGCTCGGGCAACACCTTGCTCGCGTCGCCGACCAGCCCGTAGTCCGCGTACTGGAAGATGGGCGCGTCGGGGTTGTTGTTGATGGCGACGATGACCCGCGAGCCCTTCATCCCCGCGACGTGCTGGACCGCGCCGCTGATGCCCGCGGCGATGTAGAGGTCGGGGGCGACGATCTTGCCGGTCTGGCCGACCTGGAAGTCGTTGGCTATCCAGCCGTTGTCGACGGCGACGCGCGAGGCGCCCACCGCGGCGCCGAGCTCGTCGGCGAGCCTCTCGAGCGGCTCGAAGTTGCCCTTCATCCCGCGGCCGCCGGCGACGACCACCCGCGCCTCGGTCAGCTCCGGGCGCGCGTTCTTGACCGGCCGAGACTCGAGGAAGCGGGTGCGCGGCCTCCCCGAGAGCTCGACCTGGACCGCGCGCACCTCGGCGGGAGCCTCGGCCTTGTTGGCGGCGGGGAACTCGGTCGCGCGCAGGGTGAAGACCTTCAGCGCCGTGACGATCTCCACCTCGGCGACGACATCGCCCGCCCACATCGGGCGCACCGGATGGATCGCCTCGCCCTCGCCCTCGAAGCGCAGGACATCGGAGGCCATGCCCGCCCCGAGCCGCGCGGCGACCCGAGGCAGCAGGTCCTTGCCGAACGCGGTGGCCGCCCCGCCGATCCACGTCGCCCCCGCCCCCTTGGCGAGCGTGGCGACCGCCTCGGCGTAGGGCTCGGCGAGGGCGTGCTCGAGGGGCGGCGCGTCGACGACGTGCAGCGTCTTGCCGCCGAAGGCGCGCAGCTCCTCGACGAGTCCGCCGAGGCGATGGCCAAGCAGCGCCACGTGGAGCTCGCCGCCGGTCTTGGCCGCGAGCAGCCGCCCGGCGCTCAGCGCGTTGAGCGTCGCCTTGCGCAGCGCGCCACCCTGCCGTTCCGCAACGATGAGGACGTTCATTCCGTCTACCTCGACCTTCGCAAGTGCGCCCTGCCGGACCGGCCCGCGGCGAGATTCCTGAGGGCCGGACCTCGTGTCGGCCCTCCGGGATCCCTCGATATCGCCCGCGCCTCTGCCCGATTCCTCGACGAGCGTATTGCCATGCGCCCCTACCAACCTCACGACCGATCGCTTGGCGACCGACGCCTAAATCACCTTGGCCTCTTCGCGCAGCTTCCTCACGAGCGTGGGGACATCGGCGACCATTTCGCCCGCCTGGCGCTCCGGAGGTGGCAAGAGGCGGAGCACCTTGACCTTGAGCGCCGTGTCCACCTCCAGGCCCGCGGGCGTCAGGTGCTCGAGCGGCTTGGTGCGCGACTTGCGGATGCCCATCAGCGAGGCGAAGCGCCGCTTGTTGAGGCGCAGATCGGCGGTCACGACCGCCGGCAAGTCGACCTCGAGCCGCTCGACACCTCCATCCACCTCGCGCAGCGCCCGCGCCACCTTGCCGTCGATCTCGATGGCGGCGAGCCGGTTCTGCTCGGCCTCCGACTCGAGGCTCTCCTCCTTGGAGGCGAAGGTTATCTGCCCCCAGCCGAGCAGCTCGGCGAGGATCTGGCCGGCCTGGTTCTGGTCGTCGTCGATGGACTGCTTGCCCATCAGCACAAGGTCGGGCAGCTCCCGGCGAGCGACTGCGGCGAGGAGCCGGGCGACGAGATCGGAATCGAGCGCGCCCTCGTGCTCCACCCAGAGCCCGCGGTCGGCGCCCAGGGCGAGCGCGTGGCGGATCTCGACCTGCGCCCCCTCCGGCCCGATGGAGACGACCACGACCTCGCCGCCGTGCTTCGCCACCAGGCGCAGCGCCTCCTCCACAGCGATCTCGTCGAAGGGGTTGGCCCTGTAGGCCAGCCCCTCGGTGACGATTCCCGAGCCGTCGGGCTTGACGCGGATCTTCGACTCGGGATCCTCCACGCGCTTCGTCGTCACCAGGATCTTCACGCGGCCTCGCCTCCGTCTCTTTTCATTCGGCCTTCGAGCGGCCAAGAGGGCGCGGATCTAGTCGGGCGCGCCGTCGAAAGTCAATGCGCGCATCCTAGCGAAAAGGCGTTGCTTCTCGCCTGCTTACGCCGCAGTGCGCCAGGCGGCCGAGGCAGCGGAAGACGAAGCGGCGGGCGAATGCTCGCCCGCCGCCTCGTGGAGCACCTCTGCGCGTCGAATCCCCAACCGGAAAAGCGGGGCCCGGGAGGCCGGCGCTTTCGGCAAGCGGGGCGTTGCTCTTAACCGAGAGCGCGGCGCCTGAGCAGCGCAAAGCCCGCGAGCAGCCCGAGCAGCGCCATCGGCCCTGCCGATCCGCTCGCACAGCCGCCACACCCCTCCTCGGCCTTCGCCTCGACGACAGGGGTCGGCTCGCAGGCGCCGTCCTGGCAGGTCCCTCCTTCGCACTCGGTGCCGTCCTCGAACACCTGCTGGACGCACTCGCCGGTGATCTGGTCGCACATGCCAGCCCCGTTACACTCGTCGCCTCCCGGGCACATCTTGGAGCTGCCCAAGCACATGCCCGAGCGGCACAGCTCGTCGATGGTGCAGGGGTTGAGGTCGTCGCACCAAGAGCCCTCCGGCTTGAGCGTAATCGGGCAGCGTCCCAGCGCCGGGTCGCAGGCCAGGACCAGCTCGCAGGGCCCCGCGGTCGGGCAGAGCACCGGGTTTGCGCCGACGCACTGCCCGTCCTGGCACGAGTCGGCGCGGGTGCAGAGGTTGCCGTCGTCACACGAGGCGCCGTTGGGCAGGGGCACGCTCGCCGTGCACTGGCCGGTCGCCGGGTCGCAGCTCCCACCTTGGGTGCACTGGTTCCCGCCGTCGCAGACGACCGGGGCGCCTCGGCACACGCCGCCTTCGCATCGGTCGTTCGTGGTGCACCGGAGGCCGTCGTCGCACGCGGCGGTGATCGCGATGCAGTAGCCGTCGGCGCTCGCCCCGGCTGTCCGCGAGCAGGCGTCGCACTGGCCGGCGTTGCAGGGTTGGTTGCAGCAGACCCCGTCGACGCAGAAGCCCGACTGACAGCGCGAGGCGCTGCTGCAGGCCGCGCCGAGGCCGAGCAGCGGGTTGCTGCCGGTGATCTCGACGTCGAAGGTGATGTCGCCGTTGGTCTGCTTGGCGACGTTGCGGATGGCGATCTTGCCCTGTGAAGAGGCCTGGCCGTAACCCAGGCTGTTCGGAGTGGTCGTCTGCGTCAAAGCCGCCCGACCGCTGTAGGGCCAGACGTCGCCCGCGTCGCCGTTCTCGTAGTTCGAGCTGTTCAGCTCGCGCTGGCCGTCGGGCTGCTCGAGGTCGACCAGGTAGTGACTCGGGTCGTTGTTGTTGCAGGTCTCGTAGTTGTACGAGGTGCAGACGTCGAACCAGCGGTTCTCGTCGACGTGGTAGATGGCCAGGCCCGCGGCCGGAATGTACTGGTCGAAGCCGGTCTGCTGGCGGTTCTCGAGGAGGAAGAACTGCCGGCTCGGCATACCGTAGTCGATGCGCATCACGTCGCCGTTCGAGTGCGAGGGGCGCAGCCGCAGTCCTGTCGCGGAGGCGGAGATGACCTGCGGGGTCGTCCAGCCGAAGCGAAAGCGCGACCAGGCATCGGGGTGGATAGGACGGGTGCCGTCGCCCATTCCGCCCCAGCCCGACGGACCGCCCCAGGCACCGGCGGCCATCAGGCTCCACATGCCCAGGCCCGCCGACCGTCCGGTGTAGTCGTACAGGTCCGGCAGGCCGAAGAAGTGCGCGGTCTCGTGGGCGATGACCCCGATCTGCGTGATCTCGCCGCCTTCTCGGAGCTCGGGCTCGGTGTGGTAGGCGTTGATGAGGATGCCGTCGTGAGTGCGGAACTCGTCGCCGTACCAGGTCAGGTCCGCGTAGTGCGAGTGGATGCAGCTCGTGTTGCCGGTGCTCTCGTAGCCGGGGCCGACGTGGATGACGTCGATGGCGTCGATAGCCCCGTCGTGGTCCGCGTCGAACTGCGTGAAGTTGAAGCCCTGGTTGTTGAGGACGTTGACCGCGTGGCGGACCATCTCCTGGGGGTTGCCGTTCGCGTAGTCGTTGTAGGCGTAGTAGGCGTCGTTGTTCGGAAGCTGGATCCACTGGTTGTTGGCGACCGTGGAGGTGAGCTGGAGCTGACCGTACGAGACCTCCTGGTAGAAGGCCTTCAACGAGTTGCTGGCGCCGTTGAGGACCGGGTCGAACTGCGATGCCGAATAGGTGGTGTTGCGGTTGACCGAGGCGCACCCGCTCGCGCAGTTGAACTTGACCAGCAGCACCAGGTTGCGGACCGGGCCGCGGGGCGGAATGGGCCTGGGCATCGGGTCGAGGCTGCGCTTGAGGGCCGCGGCCCGCTCGAGCGCCTTGGGGCTCGGCCTCAGGCCCTTGACGAGCCCCAGCCGCTCCGGCGCCACGGTGCCGGCCCGGTGGGGCAGCGGCAGGAAGGTCCCGTCGGGGCCGAGCGACGCGTAGTGCCAGGCGCCGCCGAGCTTGTCGTAGGCGAGCGGATAGCCCTCGATATCCTGGGCCCAGCTCAAGTGCTCGTCGCCGAAGAGCCTGCCCATCACCGTGGTGCCGTCGGCGTTGTGCAGCCGGATGGGGTGCGTGGGCGCGGGGACAGCCGCCGCCTGTGCCGAGATGAGCAGCAGGGCGGCGGCCAGCAGTCGAGCTGGCCAAAGAAGCTTCATCGTGTACCTCGTCGTGTCGGCCGTGATGGGAAACCTGAAGCGGCGAGCGCATGGCGGGGAGCAAGGCTTGGCCTGCTCACACCCGTCCGAAATCAGAAGGCTTGAAGGCATTCTCGTTCCTGCGCCGCCGCTGGACCCTCGCTCAGGCGCCTTCGTGAAATGGGACAAGGCGACCTGGCCACGCTTCGGCCAGACTGTCCGCCGGAATGTCCTGCCTTCGGCCACCTGCCGAGTTTTGGGTCGGTCATCGTAATGAGGCGGGCCCGCCGCTGTCGAGCCGATCTTCGCGAAGCTGGCGAATTTCGAGGAGACTCTTCAGATAGCGCCGCTCGCGGCGCACCTCGGGCCGAGCTCGCCCGGCCGGCTGCCGAGGTTGGAGCCGAGCACGATCGGCATAGGGGGTGACGGATCGCTCCGTCACTCCCCT
>DHSB01000069.1:62500-90416 GCA_002408385.1 Myxococcales bacterium UBA5297 | reverse complement strand
CGCCTCAGCACCGCGCACGAGCGCCTCAGCACCGCGCGCGGGCGACTCAGCACCGCGCACGAGCGCCTCAGCACCGCGCGCGGGCGACTCAGCACCGCGCGAAGGCGACTCAGCACCGCGCACGAACGCCTCAGCACCGCGCACGAGCGCCTCACCACCGCGCGCGGGTCGTCTCCCCACCGCTCGTCGACGATGTCCGGGCCGCTCGCGGGCTCCGTCCCACCACTCGTCGACGATGTCCGGGCCGCTCGCGGGCGCCGTCCCATCGCTCACGGGCGTGCACACGACGAAGGCAGCAGTCGTCCGTTGGGCCAACGTCGCACCCAATTGATCTTTCGGCCGATTCATGAACCCGGGATACGAGTTCGTTCGGGTGGGAGTCGGCCCTCCATGAGCCCAATAGCATCGGCAGCCTCGTCGCAGACTCTCCACCAGCCAGGGCACACTGCCTCGTCGCGAGCCAGCTTCCTTTGCGCCGGAATGCCGGCTTGTGCTTCATGGCTCCGAGGGCAAAAGCGCACCAGAAGCGGACGGCGGGGGAGCGATCCCGGAGTCCGCGTAGCGCCGTTCGGATGGCAAGACGGCGGTGCGGTCCATCATGCCGACCGAAGAAGTCGAGACCCTCCGCAGCCTGTCCACGAATCTCCGGGTCCTCGTCTTGATCGAGAACCAGGGCGGCAATCGTCTCGGCCGCGCCTTCGTCGCGCATGAACGCGAGAGCATAGGTCGCGGCGTATCTCGCCTGACTTAGACGCACTGCTTCTAAGAAGGCGAATGCACCCACGCCGAGCAAGCGCACTGCCGACATGAGCCAAGGCTCTTGATGCCTCTGCAGCCACCGATTGGTCGGCGGCAGCGAGCAGGGGGACGAGCGCGGAGGCGGCATGCCGTCCACGCCCTTCGAGCAGACGGACGGCAATCCATCTCGCGAGACCTCGAAGGCGAGGGAGCGCCTCCGTGAGCGCAGCGAAGGACTCGATGCCCTCTCGATGAAGGAGGCGCAACCCAGCCTGGTGATCACGCCGTGCCCCTGGTGAAGGAGCCGAGGCGAGG
Source organism: Myxococcales bacterium UBA5297 (assembly GCA_002408385.1). Classification (GTDB taxonomy): domain Bacteria; phylum Myxococcota; class Myxococcia; order Myxococcales; family UBA5297; genus UBA10939. The sequence continues at coordinate 89,363 of DHSB01000069.1, read as the reverse complement.
AGGGCCGCCACTGCCAGATCGAGCTCACCTCCGACTGGGATTCGCCCGCTCATTTCGAGCCCTGACGAGGCCGACCCGTACCAGGTAGGAACGACGGGCCGTGGAGGAGTTGCCACATGGCCTGGCCCGTTCTGATCGTCGCAGGGGTTCTCGAAGCCGCCTGGTCGCTCGGCCTCAAGTTCACGCACGGCTTCACCAGTCCGGTGCCGAGCGTCATCACCGACGCCGCCATCGTCGCCAGCATGCTCCTGCTCGCGCGGGCGGTGCGCACGCTGCCCATCGGCACCGCGTACGCGGTCTGGGTCGGCATCGACGTGGTCGGCGCCACCCTCGGCGCCGTCGTGCTCTTCGACGAGGCGATGCCGCCGCTGCGCGTGGTCTTCCTCGCGCTCCTCGTGACGTCGATCATCGGCCTGAAGCTGACGTCCCCGGCATAGCTCCCCCCTTGTTCACGCATAGGCGTCCGGTCGCTGTTGCCGTCAACGGCGGCCTCGAGCGGTCACCGGCCATGCGCGTCGAGGCTGTTCCAGTCGACCGGGCAGAATGAAGCCTTCGGGTCGAGCTGCGCCATGTCAGACCGAGCGTGTAGAACACACGCATCACTTCACCCGCGAGGGAACGAACCATGCCGACCCGGAAAGCCACCGTCACGCCGCCCGCCACCGATATCGAGGGAGCGCTCGCGGCCCTGGGCGCCGAGGAGCTGCGCGAGGCGATCCGCGAGCTCCTGTGCGAGCTCGACGAGCGAGCGCAAGGCCGCGCCGTGAGCTCGCTGATCCACCGCGCGGCGCGCCGGTCCGGCTGGGCGCCGGCCGCGGTCTCCAACGAGGACGTCGCCGAGGTTCTCGCGTTCGTCGAGGCGGCCGAGCAGGAAGCCTATGCCGACCCCTCCGACTTCGACGATCTCCTCTTGAGCGGGTCGACCGCCTTCCTTCGCAAGGACTACCAGACCGCCTTCGAGATCTTCGGCGCGCTGCTGCCGCCCCTCGCCGACGGAGAGATCCATCTCGGTCAGGACGAAATGGTCGACGAGGTACTCGGCGTCGACGCGGGCGAGTGCGCGGTCCAATTCGTCGTCTCCGCCTACATGACCTCTGCGCCAAAGGGGCGCGCGGCGGCGGTGCGATCGGCCATCGACACCGTCCAGGGCCTGCTCTACTTCACCGAGCCGCTCGAGGAGCTGGAGCGCACGGCCCTCGAGCCGCTCCCCGGGCTCGACGAGTTCCTGCCGGAGTGGCGCGCCCTCATCGAAGGGGAGCTCGACGACGAGCCTCGCAGCGATTGGGACTCGGAGCAGGACCGGTGGCTGCGCGAGGTCGTCCAACGCCTCGAAGGAAGCAAGGGGCTGGAGAAGATCGCCCGGTCGAGCGGTCGCGCCGACGACTTGCGCGCCTGGTGCCGAAGCCTGGTCAAAGCGCGCGATTGGAAGGCCGCACTCTCGGCTTTCGACGCGGCCGCGGAGCTGGTCGCCGGCAAGGAATACGCGCGCGGCGAGTTCCTCGATGGCGCCGCCCTCGCCGCGCAAGAGCTCGGCCGCAAGGACCTGCCGGCCCGGCTCGAGCGCGGGTGGCGAGAGGCCCCGAGCGTGGAGCGGCTGAGCCGCTGGCTCGGCGCCGCGGGCGGCAAGGCGAGTCTCCGCAAGCGTGCCGCCGACGCGCTCGCAGCCTGCCCCAAGCAGGACCAGCGGCAACGCGCCCTCCTGCACGTGCTCCTCGGCGACCTCGAGTCCGCGGCCAGGCTGCTCGCTTCAGCGCCGGGGCTCGGCTGGTCCGACCCTAAGCATCCCGGGCGGTTGCTGTTCCCCGTGCTTCAGGCGCTCCTCGCCGGCAAGCCCGTTGCCCTCTCCTCGGCGATCGGGCTGGCCTCGATCTCCGCGAGGGACTTCGACGATCTCGAGGCGATAAGCGACGGCCCCGAGGGGCCTCGCCTGGCTACGCCGGAGCTCGACCGGCTCTTCGCTCTCGCCAACCTTCCTCACCTCGCTGCGGGCCCGGTGCGCGAGGTCGTGCTCGACGCCATGTGCGAGGCGGCCGAGAGCCGGGTGGAAGGGGTCACCGGGAACAAGCGGCGAAACCACTACGGCGACGCCGCGAGTCTCGTCGCGATCTGCGCCGGCCTCGACCCCTCGCCGGTGACCGACCGGTGGGTCGCGCGCATCCGCGACGAACATCGCCGCTTCCCGGCGTTTCGCGCCGAGCTCGACCGGCGGATCGGTGCGCGGTAATCACCCCGACAAGAACTTGTGGGCGCGCCGAAATCGGCGCCCGGGGCCGCAAGCGACGAGCGTGCCGCCCGATCGAGCCGAGGCACAGCCACTGCGTTCGGAACGAGTTCTTGCACCTCGGGCCCTTCCCGCCTCTGGCCGCTCCTTCCGGTCCTGCGCGCCGCCCTTCTCGACGTAGACGAGCGGAGCCTCCATCTCCGGCGCCGCCTTCGAAAGTCCACTCACCCGATCCTCCGTAACCGCCGGCGCTTTGACCGGCAAACGTGGGCCGGGTTCCCCGTCGAGCCCGCCCGGGTGCCCGCCGGAACGCTGACGAGATGCGCCGTCGGGGTTGTTTCGTTTTCGATGGTGGTATCAACTGTGCGGACCGTTGCTGGGCCGTTGAGTCTTTCCATTGTCGGCCATCGAACACTCGGGGGACAGAAGCCGCGCGCTCGCGCCTCTTTCAGGGCTCATTGCACGACATGCCCGCCGCCTACAGGGCGTCTGCTCCGCTACGCCGAGCGCACGTGCCAACGACCGAAGGAAGAGGCGCCGAATTGTCGTCTGTCCGCATAGGCGCGTATCGTTTCTCCAAACATTTGCATCCAAGCCGGGGGACCCCATGCAGAGCTTCGCCGACGTCGCTGCCGCGCTGGACAAGGATTTCCGCACGCGGCTCGTGGAGAGGGCCATCGAGCGCGTCCAGGCCGACCCGATTCGCTCCAGTTACCGCCCTTTCGTCGAGCTGCTGGACGACGTTCGAATCAAGGGCTACCGCTCGTCGATCAAGGCGCCGGCCAAGAAGGCCGCGCCCGTGCTCGAGCGCACCTACTCCACCGACTCGCTCTTCTGGAAGTACGCCGTCCTCGTCTGGATGGAGACCGAGAGGGTTCTGCTCACGCTCTGCCTCAGCCACCTCGAATCCGCGTGCAGCCCGCCGCCGCCCGACAAGAGGGTGGACGTCTGGGACGTTGACCCGGCTGCCATCGCCGCATGGAGCGCGGCGTTGAAGCCGAAGGCTCCGGAGCGCAGGCCCGAAGAGCTCGAGCTGATGTTTCGGATGGTGGCCTGTTCGCGGACCATCCCCGGTGCCGTCTCCCTCACTCCGAACGGCGCGGATTCGACCGAGGCGAGCGATGCCGCGCCCCAGCCGTCACCGGCGGGCTCCGCCGAGCCGTTCACCGCGCTGCGCCAGCGGCTCTGCGCGCTGACCGCGGACCTCGCCCTGCTCGCCGAGATTGCGCCCAAGATGGCCGAGCGGATTGCCTCCGGCGTAGCGCCCAACAGCACCTTCTCCTGTCGATTGGTGGAGCTGGCCAAGCAGTACGAGTGCCTGTGCGCCGAGATCTCCGAGTTGTCGGGCGCTCCTTGGACCGAAGAGACGAACGTCCACACACTCGCAAAATCGCTCGACGAGGCAGAGGCGAGACACCACGCCCGGCTTCGACGGGCGGCGGCGGCGCGGGCGACGCTGTCGCTCCAACTGCAAGGAACACCGGGGGCCACGACGGCGCTGGGCCAGGCCCTCACCGCTATCCAAGACGAGGCGAAGGCATGGGCCAGCGGCACCGATGCGGTCGACGAGCAGCGGGTCGTCGCTCACGAAGCGCTCGCGGCGCTCTGCGATCCGCAACTCGGTTTCGAGGAGGGAGAGAAGCTGCGGACCGTCGTCGCTGCAGGCTTCGGGGATTCGCTCGCGTGGGCCGCGCTGCGACGGATGATTGAGCGGCGGCCAGAGACACCGGCAGCCACAACGCCCTCCGAGATCGCAGCAGCGCGGGCAGTGGATGCCACGGTCGCGGCGGAGTCGACGGTCGCGGCGGCTTCGACGGTCGCAGCGGAATCGACGGTCGCGGCGGAATCGACGGTCGCGGCGAAATCGACGGTCGCGGCGGAATCGACGGTCGCGGCCGAACCGACGGTCGCGGCGAAATCGACGGTCGCGGCGGAATCGACGGTCGCGGCGAAATCGACGGTCGCGGCGAAATCGACGGTCGCGGCGAAATCGACGGTCGCGGCGAAATCGACGGTCGCGGCGGTCGCGGCGGAGTCGACGATCGCACCCGAATCGGTGGTCGCAGCCGAGCCGGCGCCGGACGACACGCCCACCGCGGATGAAACAGCCGCCGAAGAGAGCGCCGACGGCGAGTCTGGCGAGACAGCTCAAGGCCTCGCCCGCGCGGCTCTCGAGGCCGAGGGAACAGAACGGACGCGGCTGGCGACCTGCGTTGTCTGGGCACTCCTGCACGAAGGTCAGATGGCACTCGCCCACGAGATCGCCGCCTGCGTCGAGCAGCACGAGCGCCCGGGTGAACCCGGCCCCGGATCCGCGCTGATCCGTGCCCTGGTCCTCGGCTGCCACGTGCGCTCGAGCGACGACGCGGTCGCGATGGACTTCGTCGAGGCGCTCCAGCAGGTCGTGGTCCCCGTCGGCGACGACGAGGACTCGGCGGCCGTTCGCGCCCTTTGCGCGGCGATGGCGATGCGCCCGGCTCTGCTCGCGGGTGGCACCGGCGCCATCGCCTTCCTGCAGGCCTTGCCGCTCCAGGGCTCGAGCCTGTCCGACCTGCGCGCCGCCATCGGCGACTACCTCAAGCTCGGCTTGGAGCTGAACCCGACGGTGCTGCGCGGAGTGCGCGAGCAGGCGAGCTGGCAGGCTCAGATCGTCGCGCTCCAGGAGGGCTGTGCGGCCTACCTCGACCGCGCCAAGAGCCAGACCATCCGCTACCACGCCGCCACTGGCGTGCTGCGCCATCTGGTCGAGAAGCGCTCCAAGCTGCGCGCGGTGCTCGAGCCAATGCTCGAGGGCAGGGTTGCCGAGCACGAGACGGTGTTCCGGCTCGGCACCGAGCTCTCGGACGAGCGGGCCTTGCAGAGGCTCATCACCGAGACCGACGAGCAGCTTCGCGGCCGTTCGTCGCGGGCGAAGGCCATCGAAGGGCCTGCGTTGCGCGGGCTCCACAAGAGCCTGCGCGAGGTCCTCTCCTATCCCATCCAGTGGGCCGAGCTCGTCGCGGCGAGCTCCACCCGCGCCCAGGACCCGGTCCTCAAGCGCGCCGAGCCGCTGCGCGGGCAGATCGTCGCCGAGCTGAGGGCGGTGCGTCGGTCGCTCGAGGGCATGTGCCCGGACAACCTCGCAAGCCGCGCTGCTCGCGCGGTGCTGCTGCGCGCGCTCGCCGACCTCGAGGCCCTCTTCGATCCAGACGCGGTGCTCACCGCGGTCCCCAGCCCCGAGCGGCTGGTCTGGGCGGACCTGCTGCGGGTGCCGGGCCTGCGGCTCGACGGCAGGGCCCAACCCGAGGGCGCGCCGGACGTCCGGCTCGAGCGCGTGCTCACGTCGCTGCGCGAGGGGCTTCCCGGCTGGCCGGCGGCGCTCGACTCCGCGCTCGAGCGCGGAGAGCTGCTCGCCGCGCAGCGCATCTTCGAGCTCGCCGACACGGGGCTCATCACCGGCCTCGAGCCGATGGACGCGAGCAGCCGCGTGCACCAGGCGAGCGAACGGGCCCGGCGGCGCCTCGACGAGGCGCGTTGGACCTGCGAGTCCGAGCTCGGTCAGGCGGTCTCGCTCGAGCTGATCCCCGAGGCCGAGCGCCAGACCCTGGCCTCGACGCTCGAGACGCTGGGTCCCACGGCGCAGCTCCACGCGCTCGAGCCCGCGCTCGAGCGCATCGAGGCGATCCGCCGCGACATCCGCCAGAGGCGCGAGGAGCGCGCCCGCGAGCTCGAGCAGAGCATCGCCCAGCGCGAGAAGGAGCTGCCGCCCTCCGAGGCCTTCGCCCGCGCCCGCACGGCGCTCGCGCGGCTCGATTTCTTCACCGCGCAGGACTACCTCGACGCCGCCGTCGCCGGGCGCCCGCTTCCCGAGGAGCCCGGGCCGGACCTGTTCGCCGAGTCGTTCTTCCCCGCGTTCGTCCGGGCGACCGAAGGCATGGAGCTCGATCCGCTCCGGCTGCGCGACGCGATCCGCAGGCGCGAGCGCCTCGGGCCCTTCGACGCCTCGGTGCTCTCGGCCGAGGACAGCGATCCCGCGGCGGACTTCCTCCACCCCTGGTTCCTCGTCAAGCAGCAGAACGATCCGGCGCGCAACCTGGCGGTCTTCCTCGAGCGGCTCGGCTTCACGAAGGTGGAGCTCGAGCTCGACGCGGCCTTCGACCGCAACTGGCGCGGCAAGGCGCGGAGCTGGAACCTCAGCGTCAAGCCGCTCGACGATCGGGACATGTGCCCGGTGCCCGAGTACGGCTCGAAGGCCCAGGGGCGCTACCGCCTGGTGACCATTCAGCGCGCGGTCACCGAGGAGGAGATCCTCGACATCGCCAGCCCGGTGGGCGTGGCCCCGACGCTGGTCTTCTATTCGGGCAAGCTCGGCAGCCAGAAGCGCCGCGAGCTGGCCCGCCTGTGCCGCGACCGGCGCCGGCGCCTGCTCGTGCTCGACGATCTGCTCGTGCTCTTCTTGGCGCTCCAGCCCCGACCGCGCCTGTCGGCCTTCTTCCGCTGCGCGCTGCCGTTCACTACCTCGCAGCCCTACGTCACCACGGCCGGACACCCGAGCCCGGAGGTGTTCTTCGGCCGCAAGAGCGAGCGGGCGGCCATCGTCGAGCCCAAAGGCACGCACCTCGTCTTCGGCGGCCGGCAGCTCGGCAAGACCGCGCTGCTGCGCGACGTCGAGCGCCGCTACCACGACCCTTCGCGCGGAGTCATCGTCCGCTACCTCGATCTGCAGCAGGAGAGCATCGGCCTCGGCCGACCCGCCTCGGACCTCTGGGAGCTCATCGCCAACGTCCTGCTCGACCAGGGCGTGCTCCAGCGCCGCATGAGCGACTTCTCCACCATCCAGGCGCGGGTGCGCGAGTGGCTCGACGCGGTGCCGGGCCGGCGCATCCTGCTGCTGCTCGACGAGGCCGACCGGTTCCTCGCCGCCGACCGCGTGGTCGACGAGCTGCGCCGCTACCCGACGGTGCTCGAGCTGCGCCGGCTCGCCGAGGACACCAACGGCGCCTTCAAGTTCGTGCTCGCGGGCCTGCACGACGTGCAGCGCACCTCGCGGGATCCGAACACCCCGCTCGCCCAGCTCGGCAGGCCGGTCTGCATCGGACCTCTGCTCGAGGGCGGCGAGCACGTCGAGGCGCGCCGGCTGGTCGAGGAGCCGATGGAGGCCCTGGGCTTCCGCTTCGCCTCGCCCGACCTCGTCACGCGAATCCTCTCGCACACCAACTACTACCCGAGCCTCATCCAGCAGTTCTGCCACCTGCTGGTCGAGCACCTGTCGAACCCCGGCGTCGCCCGCTTCGACCCGCGCTCGACGCCGCCTTACCGCGTCGAGGAGCGCCACGTCGACGACGCCTACCGGGCCCAGTCGCTGCGCGAGGCGATTCGCAAGCGCTTCTCCCTGACCCTGGATCTCGATCCGCGCTATCGGCTCATCGCGCTGGTGATGGCGCTCGAGGCGCTCGAGGACCGGGAGCTGCTGGTGCGCGGCTACGACGCCTGGGAGATCCGCACCAAGGCGCTCGAGTGGTGGGAGCCGGGCTTTCCGCCGGGCGAGCGCGGGCTGGACGTCTTCCGCACGCTGCTCGACGAGATGGTCGGGCTCGGCGTGCTGCACAAGACGGGCGCCGACCGCTGGACGCTGCGCAGCGCCAACGTGCTCAACCTGCTGGGAACCTACAAGGACATCGAGGAAGAGCTCGAGCGCGCCATCAGCGCCGAAGTGAAGCCCTCGTACAACCACCTGTACTTCCGGCGCGCGGATCTGACCGACGTGATGCGCCGCAGCCCGCTCACCGGGATGGACGAGTCGCGGCTCGCCCAGCACGAGAGCGGCGCGGCGATGGTCTTCGGCGCGCGAGCGGCGAGCCGGGACCAACTCTCGAAGTTCCTCGTGCCGACCCTGGGCCTCTCGGTGGTGCAGACGCCGCCGATACGGCTGGACGGCCCCGACAGCCTGTGCCGGTGGCTCTCGACGCTGCTCGAGCTGCGTGCCCAGCCGGTCTTCGCCCTGGTCGACGAGAGCCACCCCTGGAACCCGGACTGGATCAAGGCGGGCCGCAACTTCGTCCACCGGCACCGCGCGCGGGAGCGGGTCATCCGGCTCGTCTTCGTCGGCGACCCGCTCAAGGCGTGGCAGTGGCTCGAGTACCCTGAGCGGGTGCGCGCGCAGATAGAGAGCGAGCTCGGGGTGGAGCGCGTCGAGCTGCGTCCGTGGCACGAGACCGCGGTGCGCTCCTGGCTCTCGGAGGTGGGCTTCGGCCCGGCCGGAAACGAGGCGGGACGGGGGCGCTTGAGCGAGGTGACCGGCAACTGGGGTGAGCGGCTCTATCGCTTCGGCGATCGCTGCCGCGAGCAGGCCCACCGCTGGCCGGAGCTGCTCGAGGAGCTCGCGCGCGAGACCGAAGTCTCGACGCTGGCGCCGCTCTTCGAGCTGGTGCCGGAGGCCCTCCCCGCTCTTCGGGCGCTCGGGGAGATCGGGACGTTGGGCACGCTGGAGGAGGTCTGCGACCACAGCGACATCGAGCTTCAGCTTGCGCGCCGTACGGCGAGCTGGGCCGAGCTGCTCGGCTATGCCCACCGCGACCAGGCCGGTTGGACGATCGATCCGCTCGTGCTGCGAGCGCTGAAGGGGGCGACGCCATGAGCCTCGGATTCTGGGAGCTGCCAGGCCCGTCGACGTTCGCCGCGGAGATCGAGCGGCTGGTCCAGGGCGGCGAGAGCGCCGCCGTCGTCTTGCCTCCGGGAACCCCCGCGGGCCTCGGGTCGCTGCTCGGCGCGAGGGCCCGCGCCGAAGGGCGCTACTGGTACTCGCTCAGCCCGGGCAACGCGCAGCCGATCGCGGCGCTGGCCGACCTGATCGCCCTGCCGCCGCCTTGCGGCGCCCAAGCCCCGCGCGAGCTGGCCCGCGCGCTGTGCGCGACGGCCGTATGGATAGAGGGCTTTTCGGAAGAGCGCGCGAGGCCATGGGTCGAGCTGCTCACCGACTTCGCCACGGCGGCCAGGTCCGAACCGGCCGGTGCCGCAGGCTCGCTCGTCCTCGTCCTCGATCCGGTGACGGCGGTGCGCTGCGAGATCGGACTGCGGGTGCTCAAGTGGAGAGGCCGGGTGAGGCGCGAAGACGCGCTGATCCATCTCGCCGACCGTTCGGGAAACGGGAACGGCTCGGTGGAGCAGCAGCTTCGCCTGGCGATCGCCGTCGAGCTCGCGGGTTGGGACCTCGAGCTCGCGCGACGGTTGGCCGAGCGCTCCCTCCCGGAGCTGTTGCGGCCCGCGCGGATACTTCGCGAGGAGGTGCAAGCCAGGGACTGGCGCAAGCCGGCCCCCAAGGACCGCTGGGCCGCCGGTTGGAGCGACCACTGGCGCGGCTCGCGGTTCGACCACCCCGCGGCGCTCGCGCTCGAGGGCAAGGATCCGGAGCTCGCCCAGCGGGTCTGGAAGGCGGAGCTGGCGGTGCTCTTTCCGCTCATCGAGGAGCGGCGCTGCGCGCTTCTGCCGCAGCTACGTCCCTTCTTGAAGGCGCCCATCGACACGCCCACCGGCCGAATCGAGACGATCGAAGACCTGGAGATAGGCCAGATCTGGCACCAGGTGCGGCACTCGAAGCTGAGCGCGGCGACCAAGACGCGCGTCATGGGGCTGGCGAACATGCGCCGGGCGCTCGCGCACGTCGAGCCCATCGACCCCGGGGATTTGTGCCACGCGGGCATGGTCGACGAAGCGGTACTGGTGGCGGCTTGAAAGAGGTGTCGGAGGGGGCGTCGAGCGATACCGACCAGCCGGCGCGCCAGCCTTCGTGCTGGCGGCCCGGCGTACCGGAGTACCCTAAATCCCCTCTTCCGGCGCAAGCGCGGGAGAGGGGACCTTCACTTGCTCGCGCGCGGTGGTTCTACGGCAATCGGCTGCTCGTCCTGGCAGGGGATTGGGCCCGGGCTCGCATTTCCGGCCGCGACCGAAAGCTGGGCGGAGGCGCGTTGCCACAGACCGAAGGCGCGCGCGCTCTACAGCGTGCCGCCGCTCACCGTGGGAGCGGGCGCCGACTCCTGCGGCTGATCGACCGCCACGGAGTTGAGGATCCAGGAGCCGTCCATGGGCGACATCTTGTAGGTCGCGCGCTTGCCGCAGCCGGTGGCGCCGCGGGTGCTCTTGTCGATCTCGATCACCTGGATCTGAAGGCGCGGGCAGCCCATGTCGAACTCGGCGCGCGTGCGCACGTCCGGGATCCAGACGCACGAGCCCATCATGCAGCGCAGCTCGTAGACCCCGTTGGTCTGACAGCCGGTCATCGCGTGCTGGTTGTTGCCCAAGTACTCGTGCTCAAGCTGCTCGACCGGGCACTTGAGATCCTTGGCCGCGATCTTCTGAAGGGTCGCGAAGCGCCGCGAGTTCATCGACGGGCCCATCGCCTCGGAGTCGGCTTCCGGCGCCGCCTTGCTCGAAGCACACGCGGAGACCCCCAGAGCTGCCAGGGCGAGAAGAGCAACGGGGGCGCGGGCCAGAAGGTTTCGCATCGGTGTCTCCAAGTGCCTTTGCCGGACTCCGTCGTCCGGGGGGGCCAAACCTGGACTGCGCCCATCGGGCCGATCAAGCCGGGTCGGCCCGCGGCGATCGCGAGGATTCGCCCCGCGCCGGCTTCGGCAAGGGTGGCCCGCGGACCTGTTGGCGGTAGCGGACTCGCCCCCGCCCTTCCGCCTGGCTGCCGGGCAGCCCCACCGGCCCTCGGGGGCTCGAGAGTTTACCCGGTGGATATTGACAGCGCATTTGACCCCGGTAAAACCCGAGAGAGGAATCGAATCATGGCCATTGCGCAGCAAGTCGGCGGATTCACGGCATTTGCCGGACACCGCCTCATCGCCTCCGGAACTCTGGAGCAGGTCATCCGGACGACCAAGGAGCGTCTCGACGCGGGGGAGAGCGAGCGCATCGCCTTCTTCGAGGACGAGACCGGGATGCGAATCGACATCGACTTCCGCGGCACGCCTGACGAGGTGCTCGCCCGGCTCTCCGACCACCCGGTGCTCGGCGAGAAGCTCGCGTCGGGCGAGAAGCGGGCTGGGCCGGGGCGACCGAAGCTCGGAGTCGTCTCGCGAGAGGTCTCGCTGTTGCCGCGGCATTGGAGCTGGCTCGGCGAGCAGCCGAGCGGCGCTTCAGCGGCGCTTCGCAAGCTCGTCGAGGAGGCGATGAAGCGCAGCCAGGGCGAAGACCTCGTGCGAAAGGCCAAGGAGGCGGCTCACCGCGTCATGTGGGAGATGGCCGGAGACTTTCCCGGCTTCGAAGAGGTCTCGCGGGCCTTCTTCGCCGGCGATCACGGCGCGGTCCGCGCGTCCACGCGCGTGGCCGACCTGGAGAAGCAGGCCCAGCCGAGCGCGCCGGAGGCCTGAGAGCGAGGCTCGGTGAGGGCGTACCGCGATGCGCCCTCACCCACTCCCAACTCAAAACTCACAACTGCCTCACCACCGGTAGCTCGCCGCCCCGATCGTCACCCCGGACCCGAAGGCGAGCAGCAGCACCGTCTTGCCCGGCGCGCACTCGGTCCCCTTCATCGCCTCGTGCAGCGCGAGGAAGGTCGAGGTCGACAGCGTGTCGGCGAGCGTGTCGGAGTAGTCCGCGACGCGCTCCTTGGGAAAGCCGATCGCCTCGGGCAGCTTCGCCAGGAAGCCCTTGGAGATCTGCGCGGGCACGACCAGCGCCACCTCCTCCCGGCGCAGCCCGTCCTTCTCGAGCACCTCGTCGACGACCGCGCGCGCCTTCGAGAGGTAGACCTCTTCGAGCTCGGCGCCCCGGCGCAGCTCAATCCTCCCGCGCGCCACCTTCAGGCTGACCACCGAGGTGTAGAGCTCCGAGAATTCGTCGTGCGTGTGAAAGGCGAAGGTGCCAAAGCCGATGCTCTCTCGCGGCGAGAGATCGATGAGCGCGGCGGCCCCGCTCGGTGGATAGGAATAGGCGGGGGCCGGCCGGCGATCGCCGTTGGCCTCGCTGGCGACGGCCATCCCCACCTGCGCCTCGCCCGACAAGAGCAGGGCGCTCAGCACCTGCGCGGCGTTGAGCATGCCGCAGCCGCCGTTCTGCAGGTCGAAGGCGAGCGTGCGCCGGCCCTGGAACTCGACGTTGATGTCGAGCCGGCGCTGGATGTACGCGGCCATCGCCGGCTCGCAGACGTGGCCGTCGCGGTGGATGCCCGCGTTGACGAGCACCCGCACGTCCTCGCGGTTGTAGTGCGAGCTCTCGAGGCAGGCGCGCCCGGCGCGCACCGCGTGGGCGATCGACCCGCGGCGAAACAGCGGCCCCGGCGGCAGGCTCACGCCCAGGCTCTCGATGCGACAGCGGGGCATCTTCAGGCTCCTCCCGCGAGATGGGCGCGGTAGCGCTCGGGAAGGTCGTCGAGCGTCAAGGTGGCGTGCGAGACGACGATGCCCGAGGCCCCGCTCACCAGCAGGAGGTTGTGCCCGGGCTGCAGCTCGCCGTGCAGCGCGAGATCGTGCAGAGCGAGGAAGTGGCTCGTCGTCGTGGTGTTGGCGTACTTGTCGGCGCAGCAGCGCACGATGTCCGGCGCGTCGGTGCCCAAGAAGCGCTTGACCGCCTTGAAGCTGTTCTGCATCGCGCGCACCGAGACCTGGTGCGGGATGATGTGGTCGAGGTCGTCGAGGCTCCAGCCGGTCTGGTCGAGCGCGTGCTTGAAGTAGAAGGGGAAGTGCTCGTTGCCCTTGCGCTGCAGGCCGCTCGCTTTGGTCACCAGCATCCCGCCCGGACCCCGCGGCGAGGGCTTCGAGAAGCAGTAGTGGTCGTGCTTGGCGCCCGTCACCAGGTCGAGCAGGTGGAAGCCTATCCGCTCGTCTTCAGAGCGGTCGAGCACCAGCGCCGCGCCGCAGTCGCCCAGGGTGAGCGCGGCGATCTGGCCGTCGAAGTCGTGGCGCATCTGGCGGGCGGCGGTGGCGGCCAGCGGCATGTTCTGCTCGCCGCTGACGACCATGCCGCAGCGGGCCAGGCCGGCGCGGATGAGGCCCTGCACGACGTAGATGCCGTTGATCATCCCGGCGCAGGCGTTGACCACATCAAAGACCAGCGCCTTCTTCGCGCCGAGGGCCTTGCGCACCAGGACCGCGGTCGAGGGCTCGAAGGCGAACAGGTCGGGTGCGTTGTGCTTGGAGATGCTGGTGCAGACGAGGACGTCGAGCTCCTCGGCGCGGTAGCGCGACATCGCCAGGGCGCGCCGCGCGGCCTGAACGGCGAGGTCGGCGGCGTACTCGCCCTCGGCGACGCGCCGCTCGCGGATGCCAGTGATGCGCTCGAGGTCCCAGCGCGGACGGCGACGGCAGGAGGAGAGCAGCTCCTCCATCGTCATCACCTTGTCCGGCAGATAGACGCCGAGGCTCTCTATCTTCACCTTGGCGGGCGCCGGTCGGACTGGGGCGTGGGGGGGTTGCGTCAGGTTCACGGTGACTCGTCTCGAGACAAGGCGGGCGCAGCGGGCCCGTCGCAGGCGCTGCAAGGTAGCCGAAGCCGCGGCGCCGACTACGGGGAATCGCCCTCGCGCCGCTCCCGGGCCTGCTCGACACGCGGCGCCTCTTCGGAGAAGAGCCCTACGTAGAGCGCAAGCAGCGCGGCCCGCGGGCTCTGCCCGCCGGGCACCCGGGGCGCGGCAAACACTGGGCGCGATCGGGCGTGCTGGCGCAGCTCCTCGAGGGCCCGCGCGTGCGCCGCGGCCGCCGATTCGTGCACCTTGCGGGTCTTCTCGAGCCGGTCGAGGAAGGCACGCACGCGCTCGGAATCCCCCTCCGCGCCCGACAACAAGGTGGTGCGCTCGACGGCTTGCTCGAAGTCGGCGGGCTCGGGCAGGAACGGCTCGTCGACCCGGTTGACGACAAAGGCGCCTGCCTTGCAGCCGGCCTGCGCGAGCCGCCGGTCTATCTCGATGGCCTCGGCGAGCCGGTTTGAGTCGGGCGAGCAGACGATGAGAAACAGGGTGCTCGGATCACGCAGCAGCTTGCCGACCGCGACCCCGCGGCTGCGCACGTGGCCAAAGATGTCGGCGAAGGCGGCGAAGAAGCCGACGGTGTCCTCGACGAACGACTCGCCCGCGACCCGGGTGAGCAATCCGAGGGCGGTCGAGCCGGCGCGGCTGAAGAGGCGCGCCGTCCAGCTTGGCGCCTGCTCGCCGGCCGAGGGCATGAACCAGCGGGTGATCTTCTCGCTGAAGAAGTCGGCGAGCCGGTCCGGGGCTTCGAGGAAATCGAGGGCGTTGGTCGTCGGCGGGGTGTCGAGCACGATGCGCTCGAACCCCGCGGTCGCGGTCAGCTCGTGGAGCCGCTCGACGGCCATGTACTCGAGCGTGCCCGAGAGGCTGCGCGAGAGGTGCTGGTAGAAGCGGTTCGAGAACAGCGCGGCCCGCCGGTCGGGGTCGGCGACGAGCAGGGAGATCATGTGATCGAAGGTGCTCGTCGGGTCGAGCATCAGCGCGCTGAGCGAGCCGCCGGGGTGCAGCTTGCGGAAGGAGCCGACCTCGACCGGGTCGTTGGTGAGCCCGGTGACGTTGAGCGCGTCGGCCAGCCGGCGCGCCGGGTCGATGGTGAGGACGAGGGCGCGGCGCCCGAAGGCCGCCTGGCGCAGGGCGATGATGGCCGACAGCGTGGTCTTGCCGACCCCGCCCGGCCCGAGGCAGACGACGAGCGGAGCGCGGTCGATGAGCTGCGCGAGCGAAGCCTGATTCATGGGGCGAGGGCCCGGGCCAGCGTGTCGACGCAGGCGCGGGAGTCGGGAACGAAGTAGCGCGGCACCTCGATGACCCGGGCGCCGACCGCGGCGCGCAGCCGTTCGACCTGAGCCCGGGCCTGATCGGCGCCCTCGAAGTCGCTCCAGGCCGAGCCGGCAAAACGCGCCAGCGCGCCGCCCGCCTGGCACTGCAGCGCGGCGAGCAACGGCTGATCGATGGCGCTCATCGGGCTGGAGGGGACCTGGTTGACGACGACGGTCCCGCTGCCGACGCCGATCTCGGCGGCCCGGCGCATCAGCTCGATGGTCTCGTTGATCGGCAGCTCTTCGGGAAGGGCGATGGCGACCAGCTCGCTGCGCGCCGGATCGAGCAGCAACTCCTCGACCCTGCGGGCGACCTGCGCGAGGGGGCCGACCCGCAGCATGTTGTGGACTGCGCGCGGGGTGCCGAGGAAGGAGAGCGCGTGCCCGGTGGCCGGCAGGTCGGCGATGACCGGGAAGCCCTCCTTCGAGCAGCGGTCGACGAGGTGGCGCAGCTCGTCGAGGGCGATCATCTCGCGGATGGCCGGCGAGGTACGGATGAACAGCCGCAGGACGCGGTTGCTCAGCACGGCTCCGGCGACCGCGGGCAGGCCGAGCAACCGGCCCAGCGCCGCGCCCACGACCTGCTCGGCATCGATGTTCACCGCGCGCACCTTGCCGGCCGAGTCGAGCATCTGCGGCAGGCGCGGGTGGGCCGAGAACTCGACGGCGAGGGCTCGTCCCCGCGAGCGCGCCGCCATCTGGGCGAGCGCCGCGACGAGGGTGCTCTTGCCGGTGCCGCCCTTGCCAGTGACGAGAACGAGGTCGCGCTGCCTCAGCAACGTAGCGATGGGAGAGACCGAGAGCGACGACTCATACATGCAGACAGAACCTTCTTCCGAGACAGCGCCTTCCGCGCGGCCACGGTTCGCCCCCACGGGAGGCCCAATCTGCCACGTCCCAGGCCGCCGGGCCAACCCTTGTCTGGTCGAGAGGCGAGAGTCGACAGCCTGGGCATCGTCCGCAACCCAAGCGATCGGTCGCAGGTTGGCAGGGGCAGCAGTGCGCCCGTCGAGGAATCGGGCAGAGGCGGGCGAAACGAGGATCCCGGCGGCACGAAGGCGAAGGCCGGCCCTCCGGATTCGCTCCGCGGTCACTCCCAACTCAAAACTCCCACGCTACGCGGCCTTCGGCACCGCGGGCTCGGCCGGCTGCTGCCTGCCGCCCTGCTTGCGCTCGGTGGCGGCTCTTACCGCGCTCGCCAGCGCCTCCACCTCGACCAGATAGGTCGACCACTTGTCGAGGTAGAAAGCGAGCGGATGGGCGAACTTCTTGCCCACGAGATGGTCGAGGAACATCTGCGTGATCTGCCGCTCGCGATCGAGGATCTGCTGCGTCCCTAGGAGGATCTTCTGCTCGTCGGGCGAGCAGGCCGCGAGGGTCTGCTTGGCGGCGTAGCGCGCGCGCGGCTGGTACATCCAGAAGTACATGAGGTCGAGCGCGTTGAGGATGAGCCGGCGCTGGAGCCGATGCGCTTCGCTGTTCGGGTCCTCGGCCAGCGGGGCGCGCGAGCCGAGCACCTCGAGCACCTCGCTCTCGGGGAAGAGCAGCTCGAGCCGCCCGTGGATGTCGAGCACCTGGGCGAGCTTGGTGCGGTAGTCGTCGCGGCGCAGCCGCAAGTTGAGGTTGCGGTCGGCCGAGCCCTCGATGATGCCCGCCATCAGGTCCGAGGAGACCTTGCCGATGATCGCCGCCCACTTCTGGAGCATCGCCAGCGCGGCGGCCTCCTGCCAACCCGAAGCCTGCAGCAACGCGAGGATGACGGCGTTGAGCCCGACGGCGATGGGGATGGAGAGCACCGAGCGAAACAGGTTGCCCACCGCGGCGGCCCGCGGAAGACCGCGGAAGCTGTTGTGGGTCGCCAGGTAGACGCCGTTGGCGACGGCCATCGCCGAGTAGAGCAGCACCGGCGAGGTGGCGGTGGTGACCCCCAGGCCCCGGTCGAGCACGACGCTCTTGACCAGCCAGTCGAGCAGCGGCACCGAAAACCCGGTGTAGAGCAGCGAGTCGGTCACCCGCTCCCAGCTCACCAGGTTGTTCCACTTGATGAGTGGCGAGCGGAACATCAGGCCGCCGCCGGCCACCACGGCCTGCAGGACGTTGCGCAGCCCGGTGATGGCAAACCAGATGGGCGCGCCCAGCCACGCGAGCAGCCACCAGTCCTTGGTGAAGAAGAAGGTGAGGAACGCGGGCAAGAAGCCCACCAGCACCTTCAGGCCGTTCTTCCAGTTGGTGTTCAGCTCGCGCCACGACAGGCGCCGCGCGGGCGCCTCGCTCCCGCGCTCGAGTGAGAAGCGGTTTGACGGGTGCGCGTCGATGCCGCCGAGGGTGACGACGTTGCCCGACGGCTCGATGCGCGTCGCGGTCTCGTCGACCGTGTAGCTCTCCGCGGGCCGAAAGCCGAAGATGCGCGGCAGCGGCAGCGCCCGCAGGCGCGCGTACATCGCGTCGATGGCCGGCGTCAGGCTCGAGCGCGGCTCCCAGGTGGTGGCTGGCCGCGCCTCGACGCGCACCGGGATGGTCGCGCGGGTCGTGCCGTTGCGGGCGATGTCCCGCTGCGCCGCCCACGGCAGCGTCTCGCGCACCACCAGGCCCATGCCGTAGAGCGAGCCGGCGCGCCCTATCGAGTCGCTGCCGATGCGGCTGCGCAGGAAGGTCGAGCGGTAGAAGCCGAGGAAGCGCGGGATGTCGCGCAGGATGCCGCGCAGCTTGGCCAGCCGCTCGGCATCCTCGGGCCCGGCGTTCCGCTCGGCGTCCTGGATGATGGTGCGCACCGCCTGCTTGACCGCCGTCGGGTTGCCGCTGTTGAGGCTGCGGCGCAGGGCCACGAGCTGCGGCGGAAAGCTCTCGAGGCCCTGGCGGCGGTCTTTGAGGTTGAAGATCTCGACGTGGGTGATCGCGCCCTCGAGGTCGTAGACGAGCTCGAGGACATCGGCGGGCAGCAGGCCGGTCGGGTTGAGCGTAAGCCGGTAGCCGGTGTGCAGCGCGTTGAGCTTCTCGACGAGCTCTTGCGGGTTGAGCCTGAGCAGCGCGGGCGTCTCCGAGTCCTCGCTCGGCACGCGCAGGCTCGGGACCTCCGGGTTGAGCTCGCTGCGCAGGTAGCCCTCGAAGACCCGCTCGGGGACAAGCTCGTTGAGCTGTCCGAACTCTTGTTCGATGCGCGCCTTCTCCTCGGCCGAGGCCGCGGCGAACCGCTCCTGCAGCCCGTCGACGCGCGCGTTGAGCTGCGGCAACAGCAGCCCGTGGATGTACTCGGCGAGGTGGGCGGCCGAGGCCTGGCCGACGCCGACAAAAGCGAGGAACTGGTCCGGGTCGAGGGGCTCGAGGCGCAGGTCGTACTTCTCGTTCAGGGCTTCGCGGTGGTGGGCGTTGAAGCTCGAGAGCAACCCGAGCACCTGGCGCTTGCGCCAGGCCGCGACCTCCCCGCCCGCGGCGAAGAACTCCTTGACACCCTCGGACTCAAGGAACTCGAGGAAGTCCTCGCGCCCTTGGAAGCCGCGGGGCGTCCAGATGAGCTGGACGTACTTGCCGCGAAAGCGCGCGGCGAGCTCGATGCCGATGCGCAGCTTGACACCGAGGCTCTCGGCTGCCTCGGTGAGCTCGGCGGCCGCCTCGGTGCGGATGAAGTTGTAATAGATGACGTTCAGGTCGCGGATGCCCTTGATCCACGCGTCGAGGATGAGGTGGGTGGGCGACTTGCGGCCCTTGGAGTTGGCGTCGTGGACGTGGTGGTCGAAGGAGACCTGGTTCCACGCCTCGGGCATCTCGAGCAGGTGGTACTTCTTCAGCTCGCCGCGCACCACGCTCGGGCGGCCGGAGAGCGCGGCGAAGAAGTCGTGAGCGCGCCGAAGCTGGCGCTCCTTGTTGCCGCGATCCTTGACGAGCTCCTTCATGATCGCCAGCAGCACGCGGGCGGTGTTGAGGCGCAACGCCGAGCTGCTGCCGTTGAAGACCTCTTCGCGCAGCGAGCGCAGCGCGGCGACGCGCTCCTCGGCGTGGCCGGCCTCGAGGGTGGCCAGCAACTGGATCACCGCGTAGGCGATGCGCTTGTGGATGGGCGCGGCGAGCTCCTTGATGCCGCGCGGGTGGAGGTAGGGGTCGAACAGGTGCTCGACTTGATCGGAGCGAAGGCCGCCGGCCGGTTGGCGATTGAGCAGATCGACGAGCTCGTAATCCGCAGGATCGAAGAAGAGTTTCTTGAAGCGAGCCACGACTTGCACCCTGCCGCCGGCAGCCGCCGCGCGAAAGAATAAAGCGCTGAAGATAGTGAGATGGTTCCGGTTTGCATAGAGGCAGGTCTACTGCCTCTCGGGCTTGGTCGACAGCAGCGCGCGCCGGAAGGGGGAATCGCTCCGGGCTTACGCGGTCGCCGGCTGGCGGCGGGCCTGGTGGTCCGCGGCCAGAGTTGCCCGCGGGAGACAGAACGGGCGAACGGGCTGCTGCATTTCCGAAGTGGCGGCCGGCTGTTCAATCGCCGCCCCGAACTGGCCGCGGGATTGCTCGTCTTGACGGGGACCGAGCGCTCGTGGCCTCAGGCCTTTGCTTCGGAAGCGCGCTCCCCGCCGCCCGCAAGATCGACGATGTCGCCGACGCGGACCTCGGGGTGGTGATAGCGCGGGTACCGCGGCGTCTTCTTGCCGTACTGCACCGCCTGGCGCGGGCACCATTGCAGGCAGGCGAAGCACTGCTCGCAGCGGCCCTGCCAGTGCGGCTTGCCCGAGTCGAGCACGACGTTCGCCGCCGGGCAGACCCGGGCGCAGGCTCCACAGCGGTTGCAGCGCTCGTCGGTCCAGAAGCGACGATCCATCCTCCCGAGGTGTGGATAGGTCGCCTTGTAGGCGGCGGTGAAGGCGAGTCTCTGCCACAGAGGCCCGACCTCTATCTGACCGGGCTCATGCCGCGCGACGCGCGCGGAGAGCGCGTCGAGCTTCTCTCGCGCCTGCTCGAAGCGCGCCTCCTGCTTGCGCTTGGGACCCGGGCCGCCCCACGGGATGTAGCTCGACGGCATGACCAGAGACTCGCCGGCCGCAAGCTTGAGGCTGCGCTCCTCGAGCAGCTCGCGAAGCTGGACCAACGTGCGCGCGACCTGGCCCGCGTTCACCGCTACGGCAAACAAGTAGGCGCCCGCGGGAACCTCGAGTCGCGAGGCGAGCTCGACCACGCGCGGCGGCAGTCCCCACATGTGGACCGGGAAGACGATGCCGACCGAGTCGGAGTCGACGCGCGGCGAACCGCAGCTCGCGCGGACGACGGATTCGACTCGGGCGCAGGGCAGCTTCGCCGCGAGCGACCGGGCGGCCCAAAGCGAATTGCCGGTGCCGCTGAAGACGTAGATGGTCGTTGTCACCGTGTCTCCTCAGAGCGTTCAGACGCGTCGCATCGGGAAGGTGCCGCAGACCCGCGAGCCTTCGAGCCCGTCCCAGCGAGCGTCGGTGCGGCCCAGCGCGATGCGAAGCGCACGTGCAGCGGGCCCTGCGTGGAGTCGGACAGGTTACCACCGCCTCAACGATGTGAAGGCGCTCCCGCTCGTCGACCTCGTGGCCGGTGTGGTCCCAGCTCTCCGAAGCGCCGCGCCGGCTCTCTTCGCAGACGGCAAGGCCGACGAAGCCGCAGGCCTTGCACTCGACGGTCTGCAGCGAGATCTCCTCAGAGCGGCTGTCCGGAGGCAGCTCGATGACGCCGCCGATTTCCAGGGCGGGTCGGGAGCAGGACGGGCATTCGAAGGCCATTTCGCACGGCTCCAGGGGAGAGGCCGCTCATCGACCGCGGATGAGCGGCGGCGGAGCCTCGCACCATCCTCGCGCCGGTGTCGAGTGGCCGCTGCCCTCTCGTGCCGAGTCGCAACGAGCGAGAGAAAGCCTTCGTCAGCGAGAGGCTTCCGGGGTTTCGGCCAGGCGTCCTGACCTGCCGCCGGGATTCGGCGGAGGCCTCTTCGCCTGGCTTGGCAACTTGGTGACAGGAGGGGCTCGAGCCGAGGGGTTACTGTCCACCAATGCGGGCGCGGGCCCAGTTACTGGCCCGCCATCCGCTTGAGCGCTTCCGCCCCACGGCGAGCCGCGGATTGCCGAGCGCCAATCGCGCTGCGCTCGGTGATCGAGGAGGCGCCCGCGGCTCGAGTGAAGGCTGACTTTGATGCTCGTCCGCCACGAAGCAGTCGAGACGCACCGAGAAGGGCACAGCGCCAGAGGCCGCGCATTGGCCTGCGAAAGCTTCGGACTCTCGCCCGTTCGCTTGGCGGGCAGTCGAGTAATCCCAGCCTTTCCGCTACGTTGGATTCCCGCTTTCCGTTCTTCGAGGCTCGCCGTGTCTATTGGGCTGAACCCCTCTCAAGGAGAAGCCAGATGAACCGCTTGCTCGTCGCCGCCCTCGCCGTCGTCTTTGCCGCCTGTGGTCCGCTCAGCGACGCCGACGAATTCCGCAACGCCTCGCCCTCGCGCCAGGGTGTCGACATCAAGGTCCCGGCCGATTCGGGCCAGGCGCTCACCTCTTCCGATTACGGCTCGCAGGAGCAGGCGCTGATAGGCGAACGGGCGCCCTGGTACACGCTGACCCGCGGAGTGACCCTGGTCGTCAACGCCGGTACCGCCTGGGTGCTCAACCTCTGCGAGCAGATCATCAAGCACGAGCCGACCACGATTGACGAGACGCACGCGGTCTGGGGACCTCACACCGATCCGCTCTCGCCGAACACCTTCAAGTTCACCGTCACCAAGGTCGCCGACGGCTACGACTACGCGCTCGAGGCCAAGGCCAAGGACGCCAGCGACAGCGCCTACGTGACGCTCATCGCCGGCCACCACGTTCCTGGCGCCGCCGACAAGGAGGGCAACGGCACCTTCTCGCTCGACTGGGACGCTGCCCAGACGCTTCCCGAGCACAGCAAGGAGGTGGGCAAGGCCGACTTCACCTACTCGCGCAATGCGAGCCTCGACGTGACCGTCGGCGTCAAGTTCAAGCAGGTCATAACCGAGGAGAGCGGTCAGCGCACCGACGCCGACTACGCCTTCTCGCAGATCGCTGGTGGCGAGGGCTCCTTCGAGTTCGTCATCCACAAGGACATGACCAACCTGCCGAGCAACACCGCGGCCAAGGAGCGCATGGCCATCAAGTCGCGATGGCAGAACGACGGCGCCGGGCGTTGCGACGTCAAGGTCTCCGAGGGCGACATCGCCAATCCCGTCACCTTGAGCGAGTGCTGGGGCTCGACCTTCCTCGAGACCTACTACGCCGACAGCCTCGGCATCACCGCGGTGCAGGGCGAGGAGAGCGCCTGCGTCTTCGCGACGGCCGAGTACACGGAGCTCTAATCGCTCTGGAGGCAGCGGGCGGCCGTACTGCCGGCCGCCTTTCCTTCCGTAAGCACGGCCGATGGTAGAGCCGGGCCGAGACGACCGGAAACACCCCGGGCTGCAGGCGAAGGTGGTGATGCGTCGGGAAGTCGACCGGTTTCTCTACGAGCTTCAATGGGGCCGGAAGGACCAGCCCGAGTCGTTCTCGAAGGTGATCAGTGGCGAGTTCTTCGGCGAGCGGGCACGCGACGGTCACGGAGGCTTCGTCCTGGATGCCGAGCAGGCACAGGCGATAGGCGTTGGTGGACCCGAAGAGCCCCGACGACCTGCGCGACATCGCGCGGGTCGAGCTCACCTACGACATGACCGAGGGCAGCTCGCGAGCGACGCTGCGCTTCGTCGCCTCGAATGAAGACAGCGCGGCGATCGACTACGAGGTCGAACCGAGCAAAGGCCGGCTGGATGAACTATCGGTGGATCGCCGACATCGTCGAGACGCCGACCGGAGTGCGCGAGACGTTGTTGGTCGAGACGAGGTGGCTCGAGAACGAAAGCCGGCTTCCCCGCGGCGAGTGTCTCGGGTGGGGATCTGGGCGCCTACACCGGAGAGTCCGCCGAGTGCTGGGACGAGCAGCAGGTCCGGTCCTACTGGGCCAAGAGCTTCGATTGCGGTCTGGTGTCCCGCCGTGGCGAGGGCGCGCGCGAAGAGTGCGTGCTCGCGCCTCCGCAGGCACCGTGACGGCCACCGCGGACGAAACCAGAGCTCCGCGTCGCCTGCGCGCCCGCGCCGGCTCGCTGCGTGCCTACCCAAGCGACCATCGATTCTCTAGGCTTGCGCGCCACCAACCAGAGCGAGGCGGCCATGACGCTCGTGCGGACCGAGTCAGAAGGCAGCATCGGCACGATCACCCTGGACCACGACAAGAAGCGCAACGCGCTCTCCAAGGCCCTCATCGACGAAATCATCGCGGGCTTCTCCGAGTTCGAGCGCCAGAGGGTGCGCGTCGTCATCCTGCGCGCGAACAAGGGCGTGCAGGTCTGGTCGGCTGGCCACGACGTCCACGAGCTGCCGCGTTCCGGCCGCGACCCGCTCGCCTATCCCGACCCGCTGGAGCAGGTGATTCGAGCCCTTCGCGCCTACCCTGGCGCGGTCATCGGCATGGTCGAGGGCAGCGTCTGGGGCGGGGCCTGCGAGCTGGCGCTCTGCTGCGACCTGCTCGTCGCCACGCCCGAGTCGACCTTCGCGATAACACCCGCGCGCCTGGGCCTGCCCTACAACGCCTCGGGGCTGCTCCGGGTGATGAACGCGGTCGGCATCATGATTGCCAAGGAGCTGTTCTTCACCGCTGAGCCCATCGGCGCCGAGCGGGCCCACACCGCAGGGATCGTCAACCACGTCGTCCCCGCCTTCCGAATCGAGCTCTTCGCGCAGCAGCTCGCAGAGCGGATCGCCGAGAACTCGCCGCTGGCCATCGCGAGCATCAAGGAGACGCTGCGGCTGCTCGGCAACGCGGCGCCGCTCCACCCGGAGACCTTCGAGCGGATCCAGGGCCTGCGACGCTCGGTCTACGACAGCGCGGACTACCGCGAAGGGATCACCGCATTTCTCGAGAAGAGAAAGCCGGTCTTCAAGGGCGACTAGCTCAGTGGCACCTCCCGCTGCCGGAGTCGAGCACCTTGCCCTCGACCGAGATGAACTGCCACTCGTAGGAGCCCTCGCGCAGCACGAGCCGCGTCACGCCGTGGACGCCCTGGACATGCGTCTCGCTACCGGCGATCGGCTGCGAGAGGTTGCGCAGGCGTGCGCCGCCGGTGCCGGAGATGAGCTGGCGGACCCCGCGCTTCGGGTCGGGCTTGCCGTCCGGAGCGAGCGGGACGAAGCGCTCGTAGTGGTGGTCGTGGCCGTTGAGCACCAGCTCGGCGCCCGCCTCGTGCAGCGCCCGCCAGAACCCGTCGACGCGCTCGTCGCCCCCGTGCAGCCCCGAGCTGAACCGCGGGTGGTGCCAGTAGGCGACGGTGCACTTGGCCGGATGCGCGGCGAGATCCTCGCGCAGCCAGCGCTCCTGCTCCGAGCCGGGCCCACAGCCGCCGACCGCTTCGCAGTTGCTGTTGAGCACGACGACGTGCCAGCCGCCGGCCTGGTAGCTGTAGAAGCCCTTGCCCGGCTCGCCCGCCGGCTCGCCGTAGTAGCCGAAGTAGCCCGCGGCGTTCTCGGTCACGTAGTCGTGATTGCCCGGAGCGGGACGGAGGCGATCGCGAAAGCGGCCCCAGGTCGTCCCGAAGCACTCGGCATACTCCTCGGGGCGGCCGCGACCGTTCGAGCCGTCGCCCAGGACGAAGACCGTGCCGTCGATGCGCGCGAGCAGCGCCGCGGTCGCCTTGGCGGGCTCGAGCGCGTTGCAGTGGGTCACGTCCCCAGCGCCGACGAGGACGGCCGAGGCCGTATCGACCGTGAGCCTGTCGAAGGGCAGGGCTGCGGCTGGCGTGGCGCTCTTCGCGCGGGTGCAGCTCGAGGAGCAGGCGCTCGCCAGCAGCAAGAGCATCGTCGGCAGGTGCAGCTTCATCGTTCCTCCGTTTCGTCGCCGCCAGGGTCTCTCGATAGTCCGTTTCTCGGCGGCTCGGCAACCCTGCAAAGACCGAGTGATAGGCTGCCCGCCTGCCTTCGCATCCGGCGAAGGCAGGCTTCGCACCCGGGAGGAAGAGATGCCCTACGTCCACATCCAGACCAACGCCACGGTCTCCGAGCAGGCCCGCGAACGGCTGCTCGCCCAGGCCTCGCGCATCGCCGCCGAGACGATTGGCAAGCCCGAGAGCTACGTGATGGTCGGCCTCTCGCAAGCCGCGATGCGGATGGGCGGCAAGAGCGGCCCGGCGGCCTTCTGCGACGTGCGCAGCATCGGCGGCCTCGGCGCGAAGGTGAACGCGGCCCTCTCCGAGAAGCTCTGCGGCCTGCTAGAGGAGACGCTCGCCGTCCCGGCCGACAGGGTCTTCCTCACCTTCACCGAGGTCGCCGCCGACCGCTGGGGCTGGAACCGCGGGACGTTCGGGTGACGGGGCGCTGCCTCAAACCGACGAGGCGCCTCTCGGCTCTCTCTCTCACTCGGCCATCGACTCTCGGCCGCTTCGCCTGCCTGCGAGGGAGCGACGGCTCATCGAATCGGCACCTGCGCCGCGCTCTCGGGCGTCAGCGGCTCGCCGTTGGCCTCGACTGCAGCCTGCTCGAGCAGCCAGGCGGTGACCGCCAGGTACTGCTCGTCCGTCAGGCTGCCCGGGTCGTCGAGCGGCATACGCTGCTGGGCGTACCTGAAGAGATCGCTCGCCGTCTGGAAGCTGGCGAGCGCGTTCGGGCCCACCACCGGCGGCACTCTCCTTCCAGCGAGGGCGCCAAAGCGCTGTGGCACCCTCCCCCCGTCGCCCGCGGGGCCGTGGCAGACCGCGCAGCTTTCGGTGAAGAGCTTCCGGCCTCGCTGCGCCTGCTGCGGGGTGTAGAGCAACACCAGGCCGACCAGCCCCGCCACGACCCCCAGCGACAATGCCGCCGCTCTCATGCTCCCTCCCCGAGGGCGCCACACCACCCGGGAACAAGCTAGGAAGCATCTCGAAAACCCGCCCGAACCCCGATCATGCCGCTTCCCCGAGGAAGCCCCCGAGCCGGCCTCGCTGTTACTTCATGTCCTGCACTCGGGCTGCTAGTGTGCCCGTCCCCAAGCGGCCAGGCGTGCGCGGCCCCGGAGAACACCACCATGAGCAACGGCAACTACATCTTCACGACCCAGAGCCTGCGCCGGGTGCACCCACCGAACAAGGAGGTGCTCAAGGACCTGTCGCTGTGCTTCTTCTTCGGCGCGAAGATCGGCGTCATCGGCGGCAACGGAGCCGGCAAGAGCTCGCTGCTGCGGATCATGGCCGGCGAGGACACCGATTTCTTTGGTCACGCCGCGCCCGCCGACGGCATCACCATCGGCTACCTGCCTCAGGAGCCACGGCTCGACCCGGAGAAGAACGTCTTCGACAACATCCTCGAGGGCGTGAAGGAGACCAAGGCGCTGCTGACGCGCTTCGACGAGATCAACAACCGCCTCGGCGAGGGCCCCGACGGCGACGAGATGGAGAAGCTGCTCGACGAGCAGGCGAAGGTCCAGGATGCCATCGAGGCGGCCAACGCCTGGGAGCTCGATCGCACCATCGAGCAGGCAATGGACGCGCTGCGCTGCCCGCCGGGCGAGGCCGACGTCACCACGCTCTCCGGCGGCGAGAAGCGCCGCGTCGCGCTCTGCAAGGTGCTGCTCGAGCGGCCCGACCTGCTCTTGCTCGACGAGCCGACCAACCACCTCGACGCAGAGTCGGTCGCCTGGCTCGAGCACCATCTGCAGGTCTACCCGGGGACGGTCATCGCCATCACGCACGACCGCTACTTCCTCGACAACGTGGCCGAGTGGATCCTCGAGCTTGACCGGGGCGTGGGCTATCCGTTCAAGGGCAACTACACCTCCTGGCTCGAGCAGAAAAAGAAGCGTCTGGAGCTCGAGGAGAAGTCCGAGAGCGCACGCCAGCGCACGCTCGAGCGTGAGCTGGAATGGGTGCGCATGGCCCC
>DHSB01000069.1:11916-62366 GCA_002408385.1 Myxococcales bacterium UBA5297 | reverse complement strand
CGTGAGCTGGAATGGGTGCGCATGGCCCCACGTGCCCGGCAGGCCAAGAGCAAGGCCCGCCTGCAGGCCTACGAGAGGCTGCTCGCCGAAAAGACCGAGCAGCGCGACCAGACCGCGGAGATCAGCATCCCGACCGGGCCGCGCCTGGGCGACAACGTGATCGTCGCCCAGGGGCTGACCAAGGGCTTCGGCGACAAGCTACTGATGGAGAACCTCGACTTCCGGCTGCCGCCCGGCGGCATCGTCGGGATTATCGGCCCGAACGGCGTCGGCAAGACCACGCTGTTCCGGATGATCATGGGGCTCGAGAAGCCCGACGCGGGCGAGCTGGTCATCGGGCAGACGGTCAAGCTGGCCTACGTCGATCAGAGCCGCGAGGTGCTCGAGGACGAGGAGACCATCTTCGAGACCATCTCCGGCGGCGAGGACTTCATCCAGGTCGGCAAGAGCCAGATCAGCTCGCGCGCCTGGTGCGGCGCCTTCGGCTTCAAGGGAGGCGACCAGCAGAAGAAGGTCAAGGGCCTCTCGGGCGGCGAGCGCAACCGGCTGCACCTGGCGCGGGTGCTCAAGTCGGCCGGCAACGTGCTGCTGCTCGACGAGCCGACCAACGACCTCGACGTCGACACCCTGCGCGCGCTCGAGGACGGCCTGGTCGATTTCCCGGGCTGCGCGGTCATCATCAGCCACGACCGCTGGTTCCTCGATCGCATCGCGACGCACATCCTCGCCTTCGAGGGCGACAGCCGCGTCGTCTGGTTCGAGGGCAACTACCAGGACTACGAGGCCGACCGCCGCCGGCGCCTGGGCAAGGAGGCCGAGCTGCCCAAGCGCATCAAGTACCGCAAGCTCGTCGCCTGATTCCTTCCGGCTCAGGCCTTCGGGCCGCGGAGCCTCTGGGCCCCCGGGGCTCGAAGGCCCGTGCCCAATTGCCTCCGACCCTGCGGGCAAGGGGCTCCATGCGAGTTGCCGAACACGAACCCGAGTTCCGATTCCGCCTTCGGGTCTACTACGAGGACACCGATTGCATGGGCGTGGTCTACCACGCCAACTACCTGCGCTTTTTCGAGCGCGCCCGAACCGAAGCGCTCGCCGAGTCTGGGGCCTCGGTCGTGAAGTGGGCCGAGCGCGGAGTGATGTTCCCGGTCTACAGCATCCAGGCCACCTTCAGAGCGCCGGCGCACTTAGGAGACGACCTCGTCGTCGTCTCCCGGATGTGCCCGACTTCACCTTTTCGCGTGACGTTTGATCAGCGCGTCGAGCACGCGGAGACCGGCAAGCTGCTGGTCAAGGCGCAGATCGAGATCGTCTGCTGCGACCTCGAGGGCAAGCTGCAGCGGATGCCGGACCTCGGGCTTTAGCGCCTTTCACTTCGCTTGCTCCGTGACTCGCGCGAGCGCCGTGCGTCCGGCCTGACGGCCCGAGCGATGTGCTCCGTGATCACTGAGCGGCCGGTTCTTTGCCAACCTGGCAAGCGAGCGGCATGGGCAGCAGCGGCGGACCCGCCCGGCGCCGGACGACCGACCCCCGACGTCGGTGGTCGCCATCTCTCCGCGCGTCTCCGACCACGCCAGATCTCCCCCGTTTCGAGGGATAGCGCGTCCCCCGGCTCACTCGCACTTTCTGGGCGCCTGCTGCCCGAAGCTGCCCGGGCTTTTCGAAAGAGAGAGCCGAATGAACGACATGCCCCCTGTCATTCGTTGCGACGCCACCACCTGTTTCTTCAATCGCAACAACAACTGCCACGCTCCTGCCATCAACGTGGGCGGCCCTCATCCCGAGTGCGACACGTTTACGACCGAGAGCCGGCACATCGGACGCCGCGAAGGGTCTATGGTCGGCGCCTGCCACGTGCGCGACTGCCGGTGGAACAAGGACCTGCTCTGCAGTGCTCAGGGCATCCACGTCTCGCCGCACTCGAACCACGCCGACTGCACGACCTTCGAAAAGGTCTGACGGATCGAGTCGTGCGCAAGGCCCCCGCGCAGCAGGCGCGGGCCTTCGCCGGCAGACTGCGCCCACCCGAGCCTCCGCCAAGCAAGGCCGGCTTGCCCAGACCGCGTCCGACCAGAAGCTACTTTCCGGGTGGCTTGGCCGCCGTCCGAGGCAAGCTGTTGGCGACCTTGGCCCCGGTCATGACTTCCGCGAGCGACTGCGCCTGCTCCTTGCTGGCGCACCGATACTCTTGAGGGCGCATGCCGGGGTTGATTACCCGCAGAACCCAGCCGACCTCGTCCATCTCAATCTCGACCCTGGTCACGTCCACCATGCCCACCCTCACGGTTTGAGCGTTGAGGAGAATTCTGGCACGGCCTTTGTCGATACGGCAATAAGACGAACACCTGATCGCAGCCGCTTTGGAAGACCGGAGGTCAGCCCGCCCAAAGAGGAGCGCCTCGGTGTCAAGCGGGCTTGGGGCCTATTTGAAGCCCCCGAGCGTCGTCGCATCGCTTTGGGGCTCGAGCTCAATCCCAGCGCTCGCGTCCCTCCCCCCGGCACCGGCGTCTGCCTTTGTGTCAAGCGAGCCCACCTCGCTTCGCTCCCCCGCGCGAGCGTGCTCTAACGCCCGCGGCGCTTCTTCTCGCGAGTCACGCGCACGATTGTCCCGATGCCGCCGCGGACGTTGAAGTTGCCGACAACGGTGATTCGTCGGGGCGCCAGCAGCTTGAACAGGTCATCGCAGATACGATTCGTGACCGCCTCGTGGAAGGCGCCTTCGTCGCGAAAGGACCACAAGTACAGCTTGAGGCTCTTGAGCTCGACGCACAGCCTGTCGGGAACATAGGTGATCGAAAAGTGGGCGAAGTCCGGCTGTGCGGTCATCGGGCACAGGCAGGTGAACTCGGGGCAGTCGAAGACGATTTCGTAGTCGCGGTCGGGCGCGGGGTTCGCGAAGGTCTGCAGGGCCTTGCTGGGCTTCGTCGCCATGGAGTCTCCAATCGAAAAGCGGCGGCACCTTAGCACGCCGCCCCCCAGCCATCGCGCAAGCCGGTTCCCCGACGGGCAGATTGCCGATGGATCCCTACCAACTTGCGAGCGATCGCTCAGATTCCTTCCGCAGGGCCGCCTTCGTGCCGGCCGCCAAGATCGCCCGCGCATCTGCCTGAACGTCGACGGGCGCATTGCCATGCGCCCTGCGACCGATCGCTTGGGTTCCGGGAAAAGCCCGGGCTGTCGACGGAGCCTTCGACACCTCTTCAGGCAACGGGCTGCGGACGAATTCCTGCCGCCAGCTCAATCGCCTCGACGGCCTCCGGGCCGCTCAAAGGTCTCTTCACGCAGCCGTGCGCGCCCGCCGAAGCGGCCGTCGTCTCCAGCTCCGCCGAGTGCTTGTCACAAGCCGTCAGCACCTTGATGTTCGAGGTCTCGGGCCGCGTCTGCAGGTGCCTGCAGATAGAAAGCCCGTCCGCATCGCCCAGCGGCAGGTTGAGGACGATGACGTCAGGGGTCGCGTTCGGTATCTGCAACAGCGCCTCGACTCCGCTGCCCAGTGAGGCAATCTCCCAGCTCGGGCGCAACCGCTTCACCGCCTTGGCGAGGGCCTTGAGCGCTTCGCCGTCGCCATCGACGACCATCACCCGCAACGAATCCGCGCCGCCCAACTCCTTTGGAATCGGTATGCGATGGGCCACCAGGAAACTGCGCAGGTCCTCGGCTCGAACCCGCCTGTGTCCGCCCGGGGTCCGATAGCCGCGCAGCAAGCCCTTGTCGATCCACTTGTGGACCGTGGTCGGGTCGGTGCCGGTCATCCGACCGATGTCATAAGTGGTGTAGATTCGCGGGGCGTTGGTGGTCTTCGCAGGCTTCAAGGGCTGACCCCCGGAACAAGTACCGGCTGTATTGGCGGCCGAGGTTGACGCGGCGCACCATGCTAGACCACGGTCCGAGCGATTCAAAGCGCATTTGAACGCTGGTCGACACTTCTTGCATTCGAAGCGACCGCGCACCAGTGGTCTGGAATGGTGATTTCCGAAGTGCGCCTCCGGTCGCAGGTCCAAGGGCGTTCACTGCCTGTGGTAACGCTCAGCTCGCCTTGGGCCGCATTCTGGTGGCGGCAAACACTCCGAAGTGGTCCGAAGGCCAGCAACCGTCCGCGCCCGGCTGATCGAGGACGACGCGCGCCTCCTCGACGATGCGCTCGCCCTGCGCGGTGGGGGGGCCGCGCACGAAGACGTAGTCGATGCGGCGGTTCTGCTCAATCCACCGCACCGCGAAAGGATTCCTGCTCGACCAGGTGAATCCATCCTCATGGCGATGGCGTCTTGCGAAGGTGTCCCGGAAGAAGGTGCCGCGCCCCTCGAGAGAATCGAGCCCGGTCAGGAAGCGGATCGCTTTCGAGTCGGGCGAGGTGTTGAAGTCACCGACGAGGAGCGAGTGAGTCTCCGGCGGACCACGCGTCAACTCGTCGAGCGCGAGGACCTGGCGCTCGCGCATCGGGGCCAAGTGCGGCTCCCAGCTCAGGTGGCAGCAGGTGAACTGGACCTCGCCGGCCGGCGTGCGCACCAACACCTGGACCGCACGGCGCGGATCGCCCGGCGGGCTGGGCAAGGCGTACCGCTCGAC
Source organism: Myxococcales bacterium UBA5297 (assembly GCA_002408385.1). Taxonomy (GTDB): domain Bacteria; phylum Myxococcota; class Myxococcia; order Myxococcales; family UBA5297; genus UBA10939. The sequence goes on along the minus strand of DHSB01000069.1, from coordinate 57,806 downwards.
CTTCTCGATCGGATAGCGGCTCAGGATGGCGTTTCCCACCGGGCCGTTGGCCGAGTGGATGTCGACCGGATCGAAGACAAATTCCATCTCGAGCCTGTGGGCGAGCACCGTCGCCTGGGCAAGCTCTCGTCCTTCGCGCACCTCCTGGAGTCCAATCAGATCGAGCTCGAGCGCAAACAGGCCCTCGGCGATAAGCTCCAGCCGACGAGCCGGCTGCTCGCGATCATTCCAGATGTTCAGGGTTACGACGCGCAGGCTGTCCATCGGGCCAGTGCTGCCTCCTTTTCGACAAAGTTGGCGTTCGAGAAGACCGCGCGGCAAGGGTCCCCGCCCGCACCGAAGGACGCATCGCTACGGGGCCGGGGGAAGACCATGCTGCCCTGCCCCGACCTGATGCAGCGTGGGGCGCTCCTCCTGCCGCGGCCAACAAAGCCCGTCTACCGGGCGGCCAGGCACTTGGCCTGCTCCCGGTCGCGGACGCACAGCGCCGCTTGGTCGGCGCCGCCGACCGAGCACGCCCCTTCCGTGCTACGCGCGCTCGGGTATCGGCGCGCTCGCGAAGACGCCTCTCGAGAGAGGGGGACCACGCGCGGGAGCATCCGGCCCATGAAGCCTCAGGGTGGCTGGCCGCTGATTGCGACAGCCACGTGGCGGCCGTCGACGAATTGGCGAATGCCCGGCGGCGCCGCGCCCTTTGGGCCTGACCCGCGCCGGAGAAGCGGGCGGGAGGGCGAGCCTCTTGGCGTGCTCGAGTCCGGAAGCGCCCTCCGCGCCTGCCCGGATTTCATCAGAGTCGGCGCGGGGGCAAGAGGGTGTTGGGAAATCCTCTGCGGCGTATCGCGCGAGGCGTACGACCGCCGCCGTCTCGGCGGCCTGCGTGTGCGCATGAAGAAGAGGCGCTGAAGCGAGGCTTCCGAAGGATTTCTCGACGGGTCTTCAGTCCTCGCGCGGGCAGCCGCCCGCTTTCGACCCCTGTGCATCCGGACCGCCCGGAAGCATTCGACGGCCGGTCGGTGGACGGACGCACAGGGGAATAAAGAAAGCCCGGCCCCCTCACGGAGACCGGGCTCTGGCTGCCAGGGGTTTCGCGGTCAGGCGCCCACCGTCCTCACCTTCGAGGCCTGCAGTCCCTTCGGGCTCTGGACGACCTCGAACTCGACCCTCTGCCCCTCGGCGAGCGTGCGAAATCCGTCCGCCTGGATGGCCGTGTGGTGACAGAAGACGTCGTCACCGCCGCCGTCCTGGATGATGAAGCCAAAGCCCTTCGCATCGTTGAACCACTTGACGGTACCAGTTGCCATGTTCCCTCTCTTGGAAGCTCGACCGGCGCTGAGTTGCCGGGCGGTACCTGCCACCTTGGCAAGGACGCAGGCGAATCTAGAGACGCGCTCGCGGGCTGTCGAACCTGCAAATCGCCGAAATGTGTGAGTCGTTCGCTATTCAACTCTTGGTCTTGCTCAGGGGAGCCTGAAGCGCCTTCCGGTGCTGAAGAGGCGTCGAGTAAACCGTATTGCGACTCCCTCCGGTTCCGCTCCTTCTGAGCGTAGCTGCCGACGCGCGAGCGGCGGGAGCGGAGTCGAAGGGCCCCTTGACTTGCGGCCTCGCAGGCTCGGCCTACGCTCGGGCCTCTCGAATTTCGCTGAGACGGTGACCGGAGGGGGAGGGCCGAGTCTTGAGGAGATTTCCCGACACCTCTTGAGCGAGCAGCGTCACGCAAGCGATTCGCGGCGCCGCCAGCTTCGCGCGAGGTCACCGGGGGTTCGTCCGCAGGGCCGCCCGAGGCTGTCGCCTTGAATCGAGCGGATGCGGCTCTTGCGAGCATCGACGCGCTGGTGAACTCCCGCGCGCGCCCCTACCGTTTCTGACCGTGAGCCGCCTTCACAGAGCCTTTCGCGATCCGCAGGGCCGCCTGCGCGGACTGTGGGCCGCGCTCCTGTTCGTTCTGATTGACCTGGGCCTCATCCAGCTTTTCGCCTGGCTCGCCATCGCCACCGGATTGCAGCCAGCGTCGGCGAGCGAGAGCTGGTGGGGCTTCTATGTGTCGATACAGCTCGTGCAGCTTGTGGCGTTCCTGCTCGCGAACGTGGCGCTGGCTCGCCGGTTCGACCACGAGCCGCTGTCGCGGAGCGGCTTTCGCGCTGTGCGCGGCAAAGCTTGGGGGCTCTTGCTCGCCGTGGGGCTCGGCGCGCTGGTCCCCGCGTTCGTCGTCGCAGCAGTGGCCCTCGGCGGAAGCGTCTCGCTCACACAGGGCGCGCCACCCCAGTTGCTCCCCGCCCTCGCCTTGGGCCTGCCTGGCCTCTCCGAGGAGGTGTTCGCGCGCGGGTATCTTTTCTATGCGCTTTCGCGCAGCTTTCTGCGGCTGCCCGGCGCGGTGGCGTTGACCTCGGCGTTCTTCGGCGCCCTGCACGCCTTCAACCCCAGCTTCTCGGTCCTGGCACTGGCCAACCTGATCCTCGCGGGCCTCTTCCTGGCGAGCGTGCGGCTCTACTTCGACTCGCTCTGGGCGGCGATAGGTGCTCACGCCGCATTCAACCTGTCGGAAGGAGTGCTGCTCGGCCAACCGGTTTCCGGGCTTCGACGCGAGGGGGCGGTGTTGCACCTGCGGCTCGCCGGCCCCGAGTGGCTCACCGGCGGCGACTTCGGGCCCGAAGCAAGCCTGCTCGCCCTCTTGGCGCTTGCAGCGGCCAGCGCTGGCCTGCTCTGCGGATACACGCGCTGGCGCGCGTCGGAGTCGCCCGGTGATCAGGCACGCACGCAGTAACCCGGCTGCATACGCCGGATGGCCTTGGCTATCTGGAAATAGCGCTCGGACTCGATGCTCTGTTCGCCTGCCGGGCGTGACACGCCCTTGAGCTTGCGCGCCTTTCCCTGCTTCTTCCCTGCCATCGCCATCGGTAGACCTCCCGCTCACGTGCAGGGTTTCCGCGTGCGAGCCCGATTTGGAAAAGAGGCCGCGGCTACTCGCTCTTTGGAGCGCGGGGAAGACGCGCCGCGGGAGGTGCCGGGATCGAAATCCCCTCAAGCCTGCGGCGGCTTGGCGGCGGGCTGGCGGGTTGCCGCCTGCGCGCTAGTTCGCGGGAATGCCGTGATTCGCAGAATCGGAGCAGAACCCGACCTGGAACCCGACGATGTGCAACTGGAGGATGTACTGCGCGAGCTCCTCGTAGGGCCGCTCGCCCTCCTTCAGTCCGCGCCCGAAGGACGAGAGCGCCTCGCTGAGCCAATGGGAGGCCATCAGCCCGAGCGCGTCCTTGACCGCGCTTACGTCGAGGCAAAACTCGGACAAGCGGCGCGCCGCGTCCCCCTCGTCGATGCGCTCGAATAGCGCGCGTATTGCAGTCCGTGAGGAGGCCGGTCCCAGCGGCGGCAGCATCGGATGAAACGAGCGCAACCCCAGATAGAGCCTGACGCCCTCCCAGAGCCACCGCTCGATGTGGTCCGAGCGGACTCGGCGGGCGCGCGCGTAGGAGAGCTTTGAGAAGCCAGGCAGCTCGTCGGCCAGGACATCGAGCGCGCCGACCGACCATTCGGTGAGTATGGAGACGAGCGCCGGGTTGGCTATCGCCATCAGCTCCTGCGGCGCCACCGCTTCGGCCCGGCGGACGACCTCGGCGACCTCGAGCCTGTTCCCACCCTCACTCATCAGAACGGCCGGCCCGTCGTCCGGCTCGTCCTCATCCATCCCGTCGGCTTGGGCCTCGGGGGCACGGCGCGGCGATGAGCCGTTGCGCATGCGCCAGAGCGCCTTGCGCTCGCGCCACATCTCGCGGCTCTCCGACGCCTCGTCGCCATAGTCCGACTCGCTGATCTCCTCGAGCGCGTCGAGCATGACCAGACAGGGCTTTCGCGCCCCCGCCACCACGATGAGCGCCTGCTTGGTGAGGTCCGCCTGTCCGTAGATGTCGGCGACCACCTTGCCGACCATCCCCTCGACCAAGGGCTCGTCGCTCAAGACGTCTTCGGTGATCCGAACGAATGCGCCAATGGAAATCACGGGCAGAAGATAGCAGAACCGACTCGGATTCGCGGAGGAAGCCTCGTGCGGCGGCCCTGCCGCTCGCGAGTCGAGTTGCCGGGGGCAAAAGACTTCGTGCGAGCCTCGGCGAGCGATTTGGACCTGCCACACCGGTCATGCCAGCGTCGAGGCGACCCGCGGGAGCCTGCGGAGCTCAGGCATGCCGGGTAAGGGGCGACGCCGCGAGGTCTCGGCGAATCCCGCGAAATCGAGGCTTCCCCGCAAATGTCGGGATTTGGCGTAGTTGCCAACTCCCGCCCGGACCTGCAGGAGCTCTTTGGGCTCACCTGCCGGTGGAAAGCGAGCGCTCCTCCCCGAGTCTGCTCTGTAAGCGGATTACCGGCCCGGGGCCAGAACGATCTTGCCGGCCGCCTTGCTCTCGAACAGCCAGCGGTGTGCCTGCGCCGCCTGGCCGAGAGCAAGCTCCTCGCGAACCACCGGCCGAAGGGTCCCGTTTTCGAGCCCCGCGTGGATCGCCGCGTCGGCCCGCGCCCTCTCTGCCGGCGTGGCATTGGGCAGGCGCATCGCGAGGAGGCTTCCCTCGCGGTTCATCAGGTCGCGGGGCGAGATCTCGACCGGGCCACGGCTGCCGATGACCACGACCCGCCCGCGGGGCGCGAGCACCTCGAGGTCGTGCCCGAGGTTCACGTTCGCCAGCATTTCGAGGATGACCTCCGGGCCCCTGCCGGCCGTCAGGCTGATCAGCTCCCGGAGGTAGCCCTCCTTGCCATGGTCTAGAACGTGCTCGGCCCCCTGTGCGAGCACGAGCCGGCGGCCCTCTTCGCTGCCCGCGGTCCCGATGACCCGGATGCCGCGCGCGACCGAGAGTTGAACCGCGGCGAGGCCAACCCCGCCGCTGGCTCCGTGGACGAGCACCACCTCGCCCGGTTCAGCCTTGGCCCGCTGAATCAGCGCGCGATAAGCGGTCGCGTAGGGAATGCCGATGGCCGCGCCTTGAGCGAAGCCGACCCGCTCGGGAAGCGGGTGGATCTGCTCCTCGGCGACGAGCGCCTTTTCGGCATAGGTCCCGGTGATGGACGAAGAGGTGTAGACCCGGTCGCCGGCCACAACACCGACTACGCCGGGGCCGACCGCCTCGACGACGCCAGCGCCATCGGTTCCGGGCGTGTAGGGCAGAGTCGGTCGAGGCCCGTAGAGACCAGCTCGCACATAGGCCTCGACCGGGTTGATGCCCGCCGCCTCGAGCTTGATGAGCACCTGCCCGGCCGCCGGCTCGAGGTCCGGCACCTCTTCGAGGCACAGCACCTCGGGTTCACCGAACTGCCTGACGCGAACTGCCTTCATCGCTTCCCTCCTGCGCGACTGCCAAAGGCTTGCACTCCAAGCGCCGGGGAGAAAGCCCCCTGGGGCCGCGAGCAGTCCGGACGAGCGCACGCAAAACAAGACGACGGGCGCGAACCGGCTCACCGATTCGCGCCCGCGCAGAACGATTGGCTCGGCACCCGCGGCTATTTGCTGAAAGTCACCAGGCAGCCGGTGCTGCGATAGTTCTTGCCCGAGGAGGTCTTGCCCTGCAGGCGCCCGCCGCTCGCGTTCAGGTACATCACCCCGCCGTTGGCCGGGTCGTGGGCGATGTAGACGACCCTGCCCGAGTTGTCGGTCTTGCGCCCGACGATGGTGATCCAGTGATCGGTCCCGTTGGCGCCCCCGCCCGACCCGGCCTTGTAGTCGACGCCGATGACCACGGGGCGGCCGGCCTTCAGGTTGGCGTCGATGGTCGACAGGCTCCAGCCTGGGCGGCTCGCGTGCAGCCCGCGGGCGTGAGCGGCCTTGTCCCAATAGAGCCCGTCGCCCGAGTAACCGCCGTTGCGATCGAGGTAGGCGTCGAGCTCGCCGGGGTTGATGGGGCGGCCCGAGATCTTGGAGATGGCCATCGCGGTCGCCGTCATGGCGCAGCCGGCGCTGGCAATCGTGTAGTTGCGGCCCAGGGTCCGGCTTCCCCAGCGCGGGTCACCTTGTCGATAGAGCGGGGTGCCGTTGCGCAGGTCGGTGTTCGAGCTGCTCGAGCTGGGCGGCGGCGCTGGGGCGGCCGCGCTCGGGTTCCCGAGCGCCTTGGTCAGGGCCGCGCGGGTCTGCGGCCCGAAGTAGCCGGTCGCCTGGACGCCGTGGCGCGACTGGAAGCGCTTGAGGGCAGACTCGGTCCGCGGGCCGAAGATGCCGGGGCCGGTCGCCATCTCGGCTTTGGTCATGTGGCCGAGCTTGACCAGCGCGTTCTGCAGGTCTTTGACCGCCGCGCCCTGCGAGCCGCGCTTGAGGTCGACCGAGGGGACCTTCAACTGCGAAGCCGACGGGGCAAAGCTGTCGGGGACGGTGAGCCGCTGGCCGACGCGGATGAGGTTGACGTTGGCGATGTTGTTGGTCTTCGCCAGCGCCGAGACCGTCGTGCGGTAGCGAGCAGCAATCGCGCTCAAGGTGTCGCCGGACTTCACTTGGTAGGTTGCCATCGTTGCCTCCTTGACGCGGTCATTGTCGGCAAACGGGGCGCCGAAGTTGCTACAGCCGGCCGTTCATTCGCCGAAGGCCGGACAGACAGCCCGCATTGCCGTCCGGCTTTCGGACACCCCGGTATTCCGAGTCTCCCCCCGTCGTTGGCCGTGTTCGCCTGGGCCCCAGAGGCTCGTGCGGGGGCCGGAGCGTGGTCCCGCATCTCTGCGAAATCTCTAGGAGAGACAGGTCGCCCCCTGCCCCAGTCGGTTTTTTGGAATCGGACACCGGGATGGCCTTGCGCGGGGCCTCGACTCCGAGGCTCCCGCTGGTCGCCTCTACGCCCGGCCCCACCGGTGGCCGGTGGCCGGCGGCTCGGCCGAAGTCGCGCGAAGAGCGTCGCAGGAGGTCTGGGGCCCGTCATGCGCCCAAGCGGCGCGGCAGCGCCTTGCTGAGAGCCTCGGCTGAGGCAAGGTGCCGAGACGAGCGGTCGTATCGCCGAGCGTCGCCCGACATCAGACCTCGTTGAGGAAGGACGGCGCCATCTCCGATGGAGGTTGGAGCTCCGGCTCCGACACGCGTTCGGGCCATCATCCCGGTCGTCCGCTTCGGGCACGCTTCGCTGGAACGCGGCGAGAACGGCGCTCGGCCCACGGGCGTCGGAATCTGGGCCAGGCTTGCGGGTTCGGCAGAGCCCAAAATGTCGCGCACCTTGCATCGCGCCGGGCGGTTAGACATCCTCTCGCCCCGTGGCGCTGCGACCGATTCTCTCGATCAGGCCGTTCAGACGGATCTACCTCTGGTGGCACAACCTTTCGCCATCGGGCCTTTTCGTCGCGAGCTTCCTGCTGCTCATCGTGCTCGGCACCACGGGGCTGATGATTTTGCCGGGGCTGTACACCGGAGCGCCCCTGTCGCTGCTCGACGCCCTCTTCACCATGACCAGCGCGGTGTGCGTGACCGGGCTGTCGGTCGTGGACACGGGCACCTACTTCAGCTTCTGGGGACAGGCGTGGATCCTCGCGTTCATCCAGCTCGGCGGCTTGGGGCTGTTCGCCCTGACCACGCTGATCATCGGCGCGCTCGGACGCAGGCTGTCGCTGCGCAGCGAGATGATCGCCGGCCCGCCCGTGGAGATCGCCCACCGGCACACAGTGCGCGGCCTCGCCTTGGCCGTCGCCCGATTCACCTTCCTCATCGAAGGCGCAGGGGCGGTGCTGCTCTGGGTGCAGTTCATCCGCACCGACGGCGTCATCCGAGGTCTGTGGAGCGCGGTCTTCCACTCGGTGAGCGCGTTCTGTAACGCCGGCTTCTCGCTCTACCGCGATTCGCTGACGGGCTTCGCCGACTCGCCGTTCGTGCTCGTCCCCCTCTCGCTGCTCATCATCCTCGGCGGCTTCGGATACCTGGCCAGCGAGGAGGTCGGACGGTGGTGGAAGGCAGGCGGCTTCAACGGCTCGCTGCGCCTGTCGTCCCACACGTTTGCCGCCACCGTGGTCACCGCGGGCCTGCTGGTGATCGGCGCCGGCCTCTACGCGGGGTTCGAGTGGTCCGGCGTGCTCGGGCGCCTCGGGGCAGTCGACAAGATCGCCAATGCCTGGTTCATGTCGGTCACCTCACGGACAGCCGGCTTCAGCAGCGTCTCCTACTCCGAGGTGAGCAACGCGAGCGCCTACCTCACCATCCTGCTGATGGTGGTGGGCGGCTCACCCGGCTCGACGGCAGGCGGCATCAAGACCACCGCGTTGGCGGTGCTCATCGCCCTCGCGGTCTCGCGCATCCGCGGACGGCGCTACGTGAGCATCCACGACCGGGCGGTCCCGGACTCGACCGTGCAGCGCACCGTCAGCCTCGCGCTGGTCGCCTTCGTCGTGCTCTCCCTCGCGGTCTTCGCCCTGAGCTTCAGCGAGGCCGGCGGGCGGAGCGTCGCCGAGGCACGCGGCTCGTTCCTGCCGGAGCTCTTCGAGGCCACGAGCGCGCTCGCCACCGTGGGCCTGTCGATGGACTTGACCCCAACCCTCACTGCACCCGGCAAGCTGGTCATCGTCATCCTCATGTTCATGGGCCGGGTCGGCCCGCTGTCCTTCTTCGCCGCGATTGCGCTCAAGGCCACGGCCTTCCCCGCAGACTTCAGGCCGGCGCGCGAGGACCTCATCGTGGGCTGAGAGCCTGCCCTCGGCCGGGCAGCACTCGACTGGAGGAGCACTTGAAGCGGATCATCGTCGTCGGCCTGGGAAACTTCGGCTCCATCCTCGCCCAGCGCCTCCACCAGCTCGGCCACGACGTGGTGGCCATCGACAGCCGGCCCGATGTGGTCGACGCAATCGGCGCGCACGTCTCGCGCGCGGTGGTCGGCGACGCGACCAACCGCACCGTGCTCATCGAGGCGGGCGCCGAGCAGGCCGACGCGGCGGTGGTCTCGACGGGCGAGAACCTGGCCGCCTCCATCCTCGCGCTGCTCGCGCTTCGCGACGTGGGAATCAAGGAAATCTATGTCAAGGTGCGCTCGGAGGATCACGCCCGCGTCGCCGATCAGCTCGGTGCCGCCGAGAGCATCTTCCCCGAGCGCGAGTCGGCGCTCGGGCTCGCCTCGCGGGTGACCAGCGGCAAGCTGCTCCAATACGTCCAGCTCGGCTCGGACTTGAGCCTGCAGGAGATGCCGGTGCCCGAGGCCTGGTACGGCAAGACTCTTCGCGAGCTGTCGCTGCCCCACCGCTACCGGGTCCAGGTGGTCGCGGTGCACGACGTGCTGCGCGACGCGATGGTCCCGGTGCCCGACCCGGACCGCAAGCTGACGCACTCCGACACGCTGCTCGTCGCCGGCGACCCGGGGGCGCTGCAGCGGCTCGCCCAGCTTCGTTAGAGACCGGCCTGGCGAGGCTCGAACGAGTTGGGAGCCGGGTTCCGGGCGCAGCAGGCTGCGCCCCTCCCCCCTGCGACCGATCGCTCGGGCTCTGTCCGGAGGGCCGGACTTCGTGCCGGCCTCTTGCGGCGTGGCGCTCCACCGGGCCGCCAGCACGAGGGCTGGTGCTCCGGCCCCTGGTATCGCCGGCGCATCTGCCCGATTCCTCGACGGGCGCATTGCGATGCGCCCCTTCCGAGCTTCGGACCGATGCCGCTACATGAAAAGCTGCTCGCCCAAGAAGCGCTCGAGCCAGTCGATCTCGAAAGGCTTCGGCAGCACCCCATGGACCAGGCCCAGGCGCGGATCGTCCTCGGCGATCTGGTCGGCGACACCGGTGAGTAGGAAGACCTTGGTCCCCGGGGACACCGCACGGATCTCCCGGGCGACCTGCCACCCGTTCATCTCCGGCATCCCGATGTCGCACAGCACCAGCCCGTAGGCCGCGCCTCGCACCCGCTCGAGCGCCTCGCGCCCGCTGCAGGCGGTGTCGACCGCATATCCCATGTCGTCGAGCACCAACTCGAGCGAGTCGAGGATGTCGAGGCTGTCGTCGACGACCAGCAGACGTGCCGTCTGTGTAGAGCTCATCTCGTCCCCCAGAAGAGAAAACTCCGTTTCAGCCAAGTTGCTCGAAGGTCACGCTACACGCGCGTTTTCAATCGCACAAGCAACTACATCTGGAGCGGACAATTTCAGTGAGCCTGCTACCAGCGCCCCTCTGGGCCAAGCTGCGGCCGGTCGAGCGCAGCCTCTCCAAGTTGTTGGCGTCGAGGTGAGCTTGGAGCAGCGCGAGGTTCAGATTCCACGCTCGCAGGTCACCGTGAAGACGGTGATCACGATAGCGGCCACCCTGCTCGCTTTCGCGGCGGTGGTCTCCTTCGCGTTTCAGGTCGGGCTCTCGCTCACCATCACCGCCATCGCCGCCATCCTCGCCGTCGCCCTCGACCATGCGGTCAACGCGATGGCGCGCTTCAAAATCGGGCGCCGGCTCGCCGTGACCATCGTCATGCTGCTGCTGGTCGCGCTGTTCGTCGGCTTCGGGTTTCTCTTCGTCCCGCCCACCATCGCGCAGGTCCGCTCGCTCATCGAGTCGGTGCCGGACTTCATCGAACGGCTGCGCCAGACCGAGCTGTTCGGGCTGCTCGAGAGCCGCGTCGCGCTCGACGAGCGCTTCAACGAGCTGCTCTCCAGGCTGCCCGGCTATGCGCAGGGGGCGCTCGACGCGGCGGTGCGCGCGGTCTCGACGCTGCTGACCGTGCTCGGCGCGGCGCTGACCATCTTCGTGCTGATCATCTTCATGCTGCTCTTCGGGCCGCGCTTGGTGGGCCGCCTGCTCGACGAGGCGACGCCGATCCGGCGGGCGCGCTACCAGCGGGTGCTGGGCAACATCTACCAGTCTTTGGGCGGCTACATCGGCGGGCTCGCCATCGTCGTCGCGACCAACGCCGCTTTCACTACGACCTACCTGGCCATCATCCGCGTCCCCTACTTCCTGCCCCTGGGAGTGCTCAGCGGCCTGTCGAGCCTCATTCCGCTGGTCGGCAACACGCTGGCGGGCATCCTCATCACCCTGGTCGCGCTCATCGCCGTCGGTTTCTGGAAGGCGGTCGCCACGGCGGTCTACTTCGTCGTCTACCAGCAGTTCGAAAACCATGTGCTCGGACCGCTCGTCTACAAGCAGACCGTCCACGTCAATCCGCTGGTGAGCCTGGTCGCGGTGCTCGTCTTCACCGAGCTGGCGGGCATCACCGGCGCCCTGGCTGCCGTGCCCATCGTCGCGGTCGCGCAGGTGGTCCTCCGCGAGGCGCTCGGCTTCCGGCGCGAGCAGCTCAATCTGCCGCCGGGCGGGCCGCCAAGCCCGCCGCCTCCCGAGCGCCGACGAGGCAGGCGCTCGGGCCGCAAGCACGCGGCCGACGAGGCGCCCGACCACGACCGGGAGCGCCAGTAGTCGGCCGGCCGGAGCGCCGTCAAGCCCGCTGGAAGGGCCATTTGGCAGCCCTATCGGCCCAGGAAGGCCCCTGGCTGGCCCGTAGAGCGATTTTGGGTCGCCAGGCCTGCTTCAATAGGACTGGCGCTCGCTCGTCGGGCCTGCGGGCCTCCTGGCGCCTCTCAGGTGCCTTCCCGAGGCTTCGAAAGCCACCCGCAACCAAGCGCAATTACTGCCCTTTTTCCGCGCCGCGGCGCGAGAGCCCGTCGCCCGGCGTGGTCGCCGCGGCCGTTCAGCTTCGCACCAAGTAGGACCACCGCGAGCCGACGATGGCCTCGACCGCCGCCTCGGGCATGTCGTGCCACAGCCGCGTCGTCGCCCGAATTCCCGTGCAGTGGGCCGGACCGATTCGCGCCGGCTCGATCTCCTCGAGCGCGCGGACCGTCGCCTCGAGCCTGGAGACCGGGGTGCCGGCGAGGTGCATGCCGCCGATGATGGTGTGGACGCGGCGCCCCGACAGATAGCTTTGAACGTGGCGCACGGTGTTGATGATGCCCGCGTGCGCGCAGCCGGTGAGGATGACGAGCCCTTCGTCGGTGTCGAAGAAGACGGCCTGATCGTCGACGAGCGGGTCGAGCGTGCCCTGCTCGTCTTTGAGGAAGGCGGCCGAGGGCGCTTCGAAGTCGGTGGTCTTGGGGATCTCGCCGGTGACGAAGAGCCCCTTGGCGATTTCGGTGATCTTCTCGGAGTGGACCACCTCGAGCTTCTCGCCGTGAATCCGCTCGGCGACGGGGGCCGGGAGGCCGATCTCCTGGATCTGGCCGTCGGCGCGTTGGACGAGCTTCGGTTCGAAGGCCGCCGGATGGGCGCAGATGCGCGGGCGCGCTCCGGAGTCGAGCACGACACCGAGGCCGCCGGTGTGGTCGTAGTGGCCGTGCGAGAAGACGACCGTGTCGGTGCTCGCCAGGTCGACGCGCAACTTTCGGGCGTTTCGCGCCAGGCACAGCCCCTGGCCCGTGTCGTAGAGCAAGCGGCGCTCGCCCCACTCTATCCAGAAAGCAAGGCCGTGCTCGCCGCACATGCCGCGGGCCCGCACGGTGTTTTCGACGAGGACGGTTACGCTCGCTTGCAAGGCCATGCCCCCTCCGTCTCCCTAGAAGTTTCGCCCTCGCCGCGCGCGGCACAACGAGGCACGGGCGAGCCGAAGCCCGCCCGGCCCCGTAGCCGACAGCCGATCTATCGCTTCTTCTCGACCTGCGTCACCCGGTCGCGCCGCTCGGGGTCTTCGATGCGGATGCTCGCGCCCAGGGCGCGAGCGATTCCCATGACGAGGATGCTCAGGGTCACGGCGACGTACTTCAAGAGGCGCCACGCCAGCGGCGGGCGCGCGGTTCGTGGACTGCTCATGCTTCTCTCCCTTGGCTCGGAACGGACGGACTGCGGCCCGGACGGACGGGAGAGGGCTCAAATCAGCAGCGCACGATTGCGAAGGTAGAGAGGCTCCGGCTCGAAAGGCGCCTTCTCAGGCGTGGGCCCGAGGGGTCCGGCGCGTGGGAGCGCCACAGGCAGGCTCGCGACACGGTTCGCCGGTGCACGCTCGGCTTGCGGCGCGCCGCGCACGCGCTTGGGCTCGGTTCCCGGAGCCTTGGCTCGCTCGAGCCGGCCGACGACCCGCACCTGCGCGGCCGGCTCGGCGACAGCCGACCCGCTCGCCACCCCGGCGCCGAGGAGGCACAGGAGGACGAGCAGCAGCCTGGCGGCTGCGCGCTGGAACCGAGCGTTCATGCCCGCACAACCTGAAGCGAAACGACCGCTTGTCAAGCCGGCGATCGGCTCCTCGCCTTTACTAGCCGCCGAGTCTCGCGCGAGGCGAGGAGCGCCGCCGTCTCTCGGCGGCCTGCGTGCGCGCATCAAGAAGAGGAGCAGAAGCGAGGCGGAAGAGGTGTCGAAGAATCCTTCGAGCGATTACCGGTCGGTCCGAGCCCCTCGGCAGGCTCGGGGCAGGCGAAGTCGAGGGCCCGACTCCGCCTCCCTCGGTCCCCGGGAGGCTACGTGCGGACTTGACCTCCGCCGGATGATCCAATCCAAACGTCTTGCCGGTCGGTCGGTTGAAGCCGTGTGCCCGGATCGCAGGCCCGGATCCGCTCGAGCGCCGGTGGGCCCTCCCCCTCCCAAACGGCCCGCACGACCAGCGTGCTCGCAGCGCGCTTGGTTGCGCGGGCCTGGGAGGGGCGATCGTGTGTGCTGGCCTTCCGCATTCCGGCTTGATCGCACTGCAGTACGCCTGGACACGGCGCGGGCACCGCATCGTCGGTGAGCAGTGCGAAATGAGCAGCCAGGCCCACGCACCGGCACGTGCGATCGCCCCCCAGGCGCGCCCTCGGTGATCCGAGTCGAGCACGGTGGGTGTGCGGGCCAGCGGTCTCGGCGGTGCCTCCGTTGTCCCGATTCTTGGATCCGCGTGAGTCGTTCGGCGTGCCACAGCTCAGAGTGATTTCGCGACACCTCTCGAGCGGCGCAGCTTCGCTAGAATCCCGCGCGTGGATCGAACCGACCAACCGAGCGCGCACCGTGCTCCCGGCCCCAAGAGTCGCTGGGCGCCGCACGCCGCGCTCGGCCTCCTCGCGGCGCTCGCCTTCGGCCCGACGCTGCTCTTCGGCTGGAGCGGCCTCGACGACAAGGCGTTCATCCTCGACCGCGAGGCCTTCCTGCTGCGCGACGGAAGCGTGCTCGAGGTCTTTCGCCAGGCCTACACCGACGGCCGGCAGGGCGAGGAGCTCTATTACCGTCCGCTGGTGGTGCTGAGCTTCATGCTCGACGCCAGGCTCGGGCGGCTCTCGCCGGCGGTCTTCCACGCGACCAACCTCGTGCTGCACCTGCTCGCCGCCTGGATGGTCTTCGGGTTGCTTCAGCGATGGCTCGCGAACCGCGCGCTCGCGCTCTGGCTCGCGGCCGCCTTCGCGGTCCACCCGGCGGCGACGGCGAGCGTCGCCTGGATTCCCGGTCGCAACGACCTGCTCCTCACCGTCTTCGTGCTCGCCTCCTGGCTGCTCTTCACCGTCTACCGGCGGCGTGGAGGCAAGGCCCCGCTCATCGGGCACGGGCTGTTGCTGCTGCTGGCGCTGCTCACCAAGGAGAGCGGGGCGATGCTGCCGATTCTCCTGCTCGCCGAGGCCCGGCTCGTCGACAGGCGTCCGTGGCGGCAGCTCGTCGAGCGCAGCGTGGTCATCGGCTGGGCGCTCGCCTTTCTCGCCTGGCTGCTGCTCCGCTCGAGCCTCGATGTCCAGTCGCCTCCGCTCCTGCCCGCCGAGCGCCTGCGCGAGGTCGTGCTGCACCTGCCGTCGCTCGCGCACGCCCTCGGCAAGACCGTCGTACCCCTCGAGCTTGCCGTCGTCGCCCACGCCCCCGACACCTCGTGGCTCCCCGCGATAGCCGCGCTCGCCCTCTGCGGCTTGGCCTGGGCGCGCATGCCCGCCGAGTCGCGTCGGGTCGCCGCCTTCGGCGCTCTGGTCTTCCTCGGACCGCTCGGGCTCACGCTGCCCGTCAGCGACGAGCACATCCTCGAGAACCGGCTCTATCTGCCGCTCGTCGGCGCGCTCGTCTTCGCGGGCGCGGCGCTGCGCACCCTGCGCCCGTTTCGCTTCGCGCGCCTCGCCGCCGGCAGCGCCATCGCCCTGCTCGCCGTGCGGACGCTCAGCTACCTGCCGAGCTACCGCGACCCGCTCGCCTTCGCCGAGGCCTGCGTCACCGGATCGCCGAGCAGCGCCCTCGCGCAGGTCACCGCCGGCAGCGCCTTCCTCGAGCATGGGGATCTCGAGCGGGCCGAGCGGGCCTTTCGGGCGGGCGCCGCGCTCAGCGATTCGGAGCCGATCGTCCGCAACAACCTGGGCGTGGTGCTGCTGCGCAAAGGAGAGCTCGAAGAGGCCGAGCGGATGCTTCGTCGCGAGCTCGAGATCAACCCGCGCTACGAGGTCGCCTTCTACAACCTCGGGCTCGTCCTGAAGGCCCAGGGGCGGCTTGCCGAAGCGCAGGCGGCCTTTGGTCACGCCGTCGAGCTTGTCCCCAAGTACCGCGAGGCCCTCGACGAGCTCGCGCCACCGCGCTGAGGTCCAAGCCCGGGCTCGAGAGGTGTCGAAACATCTCCTGCAGCCCGGCTCGCTCCCTCCAATTGACCTCGAGCAAACTCGCGGGGCCCTTCGCAAGCTCGGTCTACCCTCGCTCGGGCCGACCGGGGGGCGGGCGCCCATCGACAGGCCTGTTGGTTCTAAGGTCACGGCCGAGCGAGGGCCCGGCGCAAAGCTCAGGGCGAGCGGAACCGAACGCGACACTTCACGGAAAGCTGCCGAAGATCCTCTCGCCGCGCCTGTCGCGCAGCGGCAGCTCCGAGCCCTCTCGCGCATAGACGTCGTGGGCGTCGTCTTCGTAGACCCGCCGCCAACCGGTCAGGCTCGGCAGCGCGGAGGCGAGAGGCTCGGCCTTCTCGACGATGACGACGTCGGCCTCGCCGTCCCGCAGGATCTCTTGCCAGCCCTCGTGCGCGCCGTAGAGCCGGAAGTTCTCCTCGACGACCGAGCTCGGATAGGCCGTCTCGTACCGGCTGTCGCACGAGACCTTCGCGTCCGGGAAGAGCTTCCAGAGCACGTAGGCGCCGGTACCGAAGTGCGTCGCCACGTTGCCGCGAAAGCCCGCCTCGCGCAGGTAGTCGACCGGGCCGACAGGATAGGTAAAGCCGTTCGGGCCCGCGAGCGGCACTCCGGGGACGCCGAGCGAGAAGCCGCCGATGGAGATCGGATTGGCGGCCGCCCACACGCAGGCCACGCCGAGCAAGGAGACCGCGACCCGCCTACGCCGTTGCCAGAGCGCGCCGAGCGCCTCGCCAATCCTCAAGTCCTGCAGGTGCGCCGGCACGAACCAGGCCCAGGCGATGCCGTAGATAGGCAGCATCTTCAACGCGCGCGCGGCGGCAATCGCGGTGACCAGGACGACGAGGAACCCCGCCATCCGCCTCGGCCCCTTCTTCCAGGCGGCGTAGGCGAAGAGCAGCAAGGAGGCCGCGAAGAAGAGCGCCTCCGGCCAGCACCGCCAGACAGGGCTCCACTCGCCGATGCGCGGGCGGCGCATCGTCAGGGCCTCGGCGAGATAGCCGTAGTACTCGAGGCCATACGGATTGATCGCCACCGCGGCGGCGGAGACCAGCAGCACGACGGCCAGGTGCGCGAACGGCTGCCTGTTCCACGCCCGCTCGACCGCGTAGGCCCCGAGCATCCCGAGCCCCGCGAAGAAGCCCGCGTGCACGTTGAGCCAGACCACGAGCAATGGCAGCCACGCCGTGATCCACCAGCGATTGCCGCGCCGATCGAGCTCCAGAAACGCGAGCAACGCGACGAACAGCAGGAACGAAAAGCTCTGGGCGCGAACCGGCGAGTAGAAGCCCGGGACGAAGAGCGCCACGGCGATAGGCGACAGGAGCAGGAGGGTTCGCGGGTCGACCCGGCGCCGAAAGAGGCACCCGAGCAGCAGCGCGGTGAAGGCGAGCTCGAGCCCGTAGTTCAAGAGCCAGAGGCCGGCGATTCCGAAGTGCTCGGCGACGTAGAGCGCGATCACGCCCGCGCCCCACTCGTGCTGGATGAACCGGGGAAGGGTGGGAGTGAACGCGTAGGGATCGGCGGTGAGCAGGCTGCCCTGCGCGCGGCTCTCGCGGATCAAGGCCATCTGGTGCCAGAGGTCGTTGTTGACCACCGGATCGGCGGTCAGACAGACGAACTGCGCGAACCAGACGAGCGACATGACCAGGAACAGCCGCCGGTCGAAGGCGGGCGAGGGCGCCTGCGGTGCTTCGGCGCGCGGGCTGGCCGGTTCGCTCATCATCGCCTTGAGTCTTCACCCTCTGTCGGCGGGTCACCTGCGATACCCAGTCGTGCGAGGCAAGCCACCGTACCACGCCCTCCCGTGCGGCCCGCCGGCCGCGGTCCCATCACCTCCGAGCAGGCTGGCGAGGTCACCGCGCCCAGCGAGTACCAGGTCTTCCTCGGCGAAGCGAAGAGGTAGTGCTCTCAAGGCTGGGACGCGCGCGGGACGCACGCCCTCCGCGCGCCCGCCCGTGGCACTTCTGCGCTGCTGGCTCGCCTGAAAGAGGCCCGAGCCCCTCGCGATTCGATACGCCGCGGAGGTGACCGCCCCGAGGCGCCGCGGCGCGGTCAGTGCCCAGGGCGCGGCAGCAGGAAGACCGCCTGCAGCGTCACCCCTGCGCTGCGCAGCGCGATGCCCTCGTGGATCCCGATCTGATAGCTCAGGTGCAGCGCGAGCTTGGCGGTCCTCAGCAGCCGCACCTCTGGCCCGACGAAGGCGCGCAGCGAGAAGAAGGCGGCAGAGGAGCGCTCGATGCGCCCCGGGTCGTCGGCGCGGAGCGGCCGCTCCACAGTCAACCGCCCACCGCCCACCTCGAGCCCGAGGGGCAGCTCCCAGATCCCGCGGCCCAGCGGATCGATGGCCAAGAGCAAGCCGCCGTACCCGACCGAGCCCTTCCAGTCGCCGTCGCGGCTGGAGGCGACGCTGCCCTGGCCACCACCGCCGATCCGGAAGCGGCCGTCGAAGTGGTACGAGTAGCCAGAACCGCCGGTCGAGGTGAGCGTGAGGCGGCGCCCGCCTTCCACGCTCACCAACGCCGTCGAGAGAAAGGGGCCTCCGGCGCCGTGGTAGAGCGCCCCCGCGTGCTGCGCGTGTGCGCGCGTCGCGCCCGGCAACAGGGCGAAGGCAACGAGCGCGAAGAGTAGCGCGGCGCGATGAGAGGGTCGGGGCACGGTCGACGCTCCGATGAGGAATCCGCTCGGTAAGGTAGCCCAGGCCGTCGACCCCAAGCCAAGAATCCGGCGCACCGGAAGCCGCGTAAAGAGCGTCTCGATCGCTTTGGCGCGCAACGAAGGCCTGGGCGCCCGAGCCCTTGCAGCCTGGCAGGCGGTCTGCCCGACGGACGGAGGCCCGGTCCAGCTCAGAGATAGCGAATGGTGATCCGCAGCCGCCGCGGCGTCCCGTCGAGCTCGAACCGGGCGCCCTCGAACTTCGGAGGGCCGAAGCTTCCCTTCGCGTCGTTCGAAACCCCGAGCCCTTCCGTCGGGATGCCGACGACGTTGGTGTCGAGCTCGCCGTTGCCGTTCTCGTCGTGGTAGGCGGCGATAGCCCAAATCCCAGGCTCGAGGCCCTCGAGCGTCACGACCACGCGCTTACCGGTCACCGCGGCCTCGTCCACGCGAGTCGCCTTGCTCAAGTCGGTGGGGAAGCCGTCCTTACTTCTGTACAGCGCAAGGCGCACCTTTCCGCGCGCGCTCCGGAAGCCGACCAACTCCACGGTGACCGGCGCGGGGCCGGCCGGCGGCTCAACAGCAGGGGCCGCAGCGGACGGTTGTGACTGAGCGGGGGGAACCGGCGTGCCGGGTTCAGCGGCCTCCGCGGGCGGTTGCGACATGGCGAGGGCGACAAGAATCGCGAAGCCGGTCGCTGTCATTGAGTGCGCCCCTCCGGGCGACGGTGCCGGCGGTTCGAGGGTTGGATAAGCGAGCCGTCCCGCCGATGCCGGGCACCGCGGCACAGGGGCCCAACAGACTGGCTTCGCGTCGTCGGTGCAAGAGATTGGCGCCCCGACCCCGTCATCAATCGCGCGGGGATAGGGAATGGACCAGACACATCTAAAAGGTCAATTCCCCGCCCCGGAGAAACAAGCGCGGCAGAGAACCCCAGGTGCGTAGGCCGTCTTCCCGAGGTGCGCCCCTGCTCGCCCGCCGGTCGCGGCCGGTTGCTTGACCACCCCGATCGTCCATGTTGTCTTCTGCGCCATGTCGCCGACCGAGCCCCGCGCGCGCCCGCCTCGACTTCGCGGCGCGGCCCGAGCGATGGGCGCCTTTCTCCTCGTCTGGGCCCTCTGGACGCCGCTCTCGCTGCTCAGCCCGCCCTATCTCGCCGACGTCGACGGCCACTTCCACATCAAGGTCGGCTCCTTCTACGCGACGCGCGGCCCCTTCGCCTTCTCCGACGGGCGCTTCCCCTGGCTGCGCGCCACGGTCTTCGCCGAGCAATGGTCGGACATCGAGTACCTTTTCCACCTGCTCGCCGCGCCCTTCACGCTCGGCTGGGAGCCGCCGCCTCCGCGGGTCGGCCCGGTCGAAGGGCTTGACCCGCCGCTCGCACAGCTCTCCGCGGGAAGCGAGGTGCAGCCGGGCGCTCGGCTCGAGGTCTGCCCCGCGACAGGGCTGGAGCCGGTCGCCGTCTTCGAGGTCACGGCGGTCGAGGGCGACGGCCAGGTCCGCGGGCGGCTGGTCGAGGTTGCGTCCGAGGCGCCGCTGCACGCCGGGTATCGGGTCGATGGAGCGGGCGCGACCGGCGAGCTGCTCCACCTTGGAACGGGCCACGCAGCGCTGCCCGAAGACCCCGAGCTGACCGAGGGCGCGCTGCTGACGCTCTTCGGCGACCGGCGCTACCTCGGGCGCGCGCGGCTCGCGACCGGCGGCGGCGGGCGCGTGCCCTTCACGCTCGTCCACCTGCGCTCCTCGGCCCGCGCCGCGCTCGACTCGGGCGGGCTCGAGCTCGACGACCACCGCGGCTTCCTCGACCCCGAGCTCGACGACCGCGCCGAGATCGAACGGTTCGTCGCCGGTCGCGGCGAGCCGCTCTCGGCGCTGCCCGAGGCGCTGCGCGCGCCGCGAAGGCTCCTCGGTCCGGACACGCTCGTCCAACGCGCGCGCCTGGCGGTCGCCTTCTTTCAGGCTCTCTTGATCTTCGTGCTCGGGTTGGTGCTGCGCCGCAACGCCGGGTGCTGGGGCTGGCTCGGCGCGGCGTTGCTCGTCCTCGGCAGCGACTTCTTCGCGTACCGCTTCTTCATGTGCCGCCCGCAGCTCCTCTCGATGAGCTGCATGGTGCTCGGCTGGCATCTGGCCCTCAACCGCCGGCACCTGCTCCTCGGCGCGCTCGGCGCGGTCTACGCGCTCGCCTACGTCGCCCCGCACGCGCTGCTCGCGGTCGTCGGGCTGGTCGCCGCCGTAGACCTGATCGCCGGGGGACGGGACGGAACCCGGGCCGGCTGGTGGAAGCCGGCAGCCGCGGTCACCGCGGGGATCGTCGCCGGCCTGGCCATCCATCCGAACGCCATCAACCACCTGCGCCTGCTGGGGATAGTCAACGTCTCGATCAGCTCGTCGTCGTTCCTCGCTCCCGTCGCCGCCGCGTTGGGCAGGCTCTTCGATACCCCGCTCTTCACCGCCGGGCCCCAGGTCGACGCGGCCGTGGAGTTTCAGAAGATCAACGGCTTCGACGGCCTGCGCATGTTCAGCATCTGGCTGCCCGCGGTCGTTCTGCTGGCGGCCTTCGTCGTCGGGAGGATTCGACCCTCGCGCGCCACGCTCGCGGCCGGCGTGGCGACGCTCGCGTGGTGGGTCCTCTTCCTGCGCAGCCAGCGGTTCATCGAGTACCTCGCGCCGTTCGCGGCTCTCGCCTTCACCCTCGCCCTCCGCGACCTCTGGCAGGCCGGGTTCTTCGCGCGAATAAGGCGATTGAAGCCCGCGGCCCGCCTGGCGGTGACAGGCGCGCTCGGATTGACGGGCCTTCTCGTGCTGGTGCGGGCGGTCTACGGAGCCGTCGACGTGGTCGGGTACTTCTCCCCGCCCCCACAGCGCGAAGCGGCGCTCTACCTGCGCTCGCACGCGCCCGACGGCGCGAAGGTCTTCGAGACCGAATGGGATGACACCGTCGTGCTGATGCACTTCAGCGACAGGCAGCGGTACCTCGTCGCCCTCGATCCCCATTACATGTTCCACCACACGCCGCGCGGCCGGGCGCCCGGCGAGACCTTCCGACTCTGGTCGGGCGTCATTGAAGGAAGAACGCGGGTTGTCGATCCCGGGCAGGCGCGGGAACGGGATTGGGTGTCGGTCGTCCGCGAGGATTTCGAGACCGATTACCTGATCGGCCTGCAGCAGCGGAACGTGCTGCTTGCGAACCTTCGCGCCGCGCCGGGCGTCGTCGAGACCTACTCGGCGTTCGGGCTGTCGGTGTTCGATTTCCGGGGCGCCGGTGACTGAGGCGGAGCGAGGCCGCGAGGCGAACGACAGCAGGTGGGATAGCGCGGTGAATGTAGGACACCGGTTGCGGCAGGGACCGTCGCACTGTCTTGAAGAATGACCTCTAGTGGTCGAGAGCGGCTAACAGCTCGATCAGAATGGCTGCGAGGTGATCCAGAGCCGCTGAATGCGTCATCAGAATGACCGGCGAGGTGATCCAGAGCCGCTGAAGCGTCACGGAACGACCGGCGAGGCGATCCAGACCGCTGATGCGTCGTCAGAACGACGGGCGAGGTGATCCAGGGCCGCTGAATGCGTCGATCAGAACGACTGGCGAGGTGCTCCAGGGCCGTTGGCACGTCGATCAGAATGTCCGGCGAGTGGCTCCAGGGCCGTTGGCGCGTCGATCAGAATGTCCGGCGAGTGGCTCCAGGGCCTTTGGCGCGTCGATCAGAATGTCCGGCGAGTGGCTCCAGGGCCGTTGGCGCGCCGTTCAGAACGTCCGGCGAGTGGCTCCAGGGCCGTTGGCGCGTCGATCAGAATGTCCGGCGAGCGGCTCCTGAGCCGCTGACGAGTTCGTTCAGAATGATCGGCGAGGCGCTCCTGTGCCGCCGACGCGTCGCTCAGAATGATCGGCGAGGCGCTCCTGTGCCGCCGACGCGTCGCTCAGAATGATCGGCGAGGTGCTCCTGAGCCGCCGACGAGCCGCTCAGAATGATCGGCGAGGCGCTCCTGAGCCGCCGACGAGTCGCTCAGAATGACCGGCGAGGTGCTCCTGTGCCGCCGACAGGTCTGCGCGACCGGGCGCGGCCACCGCTTCCCCGCCCTACCTGCCGCCCACGAACCGGAGCTTCTCCCGAATCTCCTCCTGCTCGAGCATCCGCCAATTCCCCTCGGGGACATCGAGGACAAGCTCGCCAATCGCCTCGCGGTGAAGCTTGCGCACCGGAAACCCGACGGCCGCGAGCATCCGCTTCACCTGGTGATTGCGCCCCTCGCTAATCGTCAGCTCGACCTTTCCCTCGCCCAGCACGCGCGCACGCGCCGGGCGCGTCGGGCCGTCGTCGAGGACGATTCCCTTCCTCAAAGACTCGAGGTCGCTCTCCTCCGGCCGGCCCGGGACCTCGGCGACATAGCGCTTTGGCAGGTGCGTCTCGGGCCGGGTCCCGTACTCGGCGAAGCGCTCGTCGTTGGTGAAGAGCAGCAGCCCGGTCGTGTTCTTGTCGAGGCGGCCGACCGCGTGCCACCCGTAGCGGGTCAGCTCCGGCGAGAGCACCGCGTTGAGCAGGTCGAAGACGGTCGGGGCGCCGCTCGGGTCGCGGCTCGACACGATGGCCCCGGCCGGCTTGTGGAAGGCGATGACCAGGGTGGGCGGGCGCGTCTCGACACGCCGGCCATCGAGGAGCACCTCGTCGCCCTGACGCACCAGGGTCATCGGCTCGCGCACGCACTGGCCGGCGACCCGCACCCTTCCGGCTCGCACGACCGACTCGACCTCCGACGGCGGCACGGCCCCCGCGCGAACCAGCACGCGACGGAGCCAGTCGGGCTTCTCGCCCGGCGGCTTCCTGTCCCACGTCCCGGTGCGGGCCGACTGCAGCCACTTCGGCTCTCGATTGCGTTTGCGCCCCATCGCGTCGCGTCGCTCCTTGACCGCCGCGCAGCGGGCTGTCGCGGTGCGGCTGGCGGTTTGGTTGGGCGGCGAGTCTAGTCGCAAGCGCGCCGGTCGCGCCTGTGGACCCGCGGCGCGCCCGGTGGGGCTCGCGGGCCCGACCTCGAAGGAGGGGGATTTCGGGAAAGCCGGCTCTTCAGGTCGCTTTCCGGTCGCGCAACGCGACCAGCTTGTGCGCGTCGCGCTCGCGGACCGCGGCCGCCATCGCCGCGAGCGTAAGCTGCCCGACGAGCGCGCCGTCGCGCATCACCGGGAGCGCGCTCAGCCCCGAGGTGCGCAGGATGCGCGAGGCCTTCCCCAGCTCCTGGTCCGGGCTCAGCAGCGGGACCTCGCGCTTTGCGGCCTCGCCGACCCTGAGCGTGCCGTCGCCACGCTCGTCGAGGCGGCGCGCCTCGACCGCGGTGATCGCGCCGACGACCTGGCCGTCGCGGGTGATGAAGAAGGTCGTCTTCAGCTCCCGCGCCATCCGCTCGAGCACCGCGGAGACGCGGTCGTTCTCGTCGACTGTCGGGACGAAGGGCTGCATCGCCTGCGCGACGGTCAGGCCGTCGAACAGCGCTCCGACCTTGGCCATCTCCAGCTCGGCGCGCGCGCCGACGATGACCAGCGCGCCGATGAGCAGGAGCACCCAGTTGAGCGTGTAGATCCCCGCGAGCAGGAATAGGCCCGCGAGGATCTGACCGGTCACCGCGGCGATGCGCGTCGCCCGGACTCGGTTGGTGAGCATCGACAGGACCGACCGCAGGATCCGGCCGCCGTCCATAGGGAAGGCAGGCACGAGGTTGAAGAGGGCCAGGGCGAAGTTGACGTAGGCCAGGTAGAAGACGCCGAAGCGCAGGTCGGGCGGCATGGCGAAGAGGCCGAAGGCGGCGAAGCCGATCACCGCGAGCAGGACGCTGGCGAGCGGGCCGGCGATGGCCATCGCCAGCTCCCAGACCGGCCGCTTGGGCAGCTCGACGACCTCGGAGACCCCGCCGACGAGCATCAGCGTGACGCCGCTGAACTGGCCCCCGCCTTTGATCCCGACCCCGATGTGCGCGAACTCGTGGACGAGCACGCAGGCGAACAGCCCCAAGGCGAGCACGGTGCCCAGGACGTACCGGGGAAGGACGAGGTCGGCGACCTCGACGCCGGCAAGCTGCGCGAGCAGGGGCGCAGACCGGCCGATGATCCAGGCCAGGTACGGCAGGATGATGAGGAACGTGTAGTGAACGCGTACGGGCAAGCCCCGCACGTGAAAGAGGGTCAACGAACCCTTCCCGCCCATGAGAACCCCCGGCCCTTCTCAAGATGGGGACCGGGGAGCGGGTGGCAAAGACGGTACCCGGAGCTCGCGAACCTGGCCGCACGCAGCGAGGGCGAGCGTGCTGGGGCCCGGGCAACGGGTTGCCGCCAGGCGGGCGGGCGCGGCCTTCGGCGCCGAGCTCACCGCTATTGCGAGGGACCGTCGCGCCGGGAGCGGGCGCCTCTACTTGATGAGGCGAAGGTGTGAGCGCCTGGCCGCCTTGTTCTGCTCGTCGGCCTGCGCGGGATCGGGAGCGTCAGCCGGCGCGTCCTCGGGCTCAAGCGCCGCGGGCGGCTCCTCGACCGCGACGACCGACAGCGGTGCGCTGGGAGCCTCTTCCTCTGTCACGCTGACCAGGAGAGGCTCGGGCGCCGCGGGCGGCTCCTCGATCGCGACGACCGACAGCGGCGGCCTGGAGGGCTCTTCCTCCGACGCGATGACCAGGCGAGGCTCGGGGGCGGCGGGCGGCTCCTCGACGACGGTCAGCGGCGGCCTGGACGGCTCTTCCTCCGAGGCGATGACCACGCGAGGCCCGGGCTCGGGCGGCAGCTCGTCCTCAAGCCTGACGAGCCGGGGAACGAAGCGCTTGGGCTCGGCCTGCGACTCGGACGAGACGACCGAGAGCACAGGCGTCTCGCTCGCGTCGCGCTTGAGCTCATCGATCTCCTCGCCGGTCAGCCCGTGACTCCTCGCCGCCGCCTCGAGCAGCTCGTCGGGCATGTCCTCGGGATAGAGCCAGGCGCCCTCCGACTGGCCGCCGCTCGTGATCGCGAAGATGGCCGACCAGGGGATGCCCACCTTGAAGCGCTGGGCGCGGAAGCTGAGGGTCTCGCGCACGCCCCACTCCCCGACGGTCAAATCGGGCGGGGCGAACCGGTAGGAGACGTTGAGGCGAAGCTGGAAGTCCTGGCGAAACTGCTCGGGCACGACGACTCCGGGCCGGCGCGCGTCGAGGTGCAGCATCGCCACCCCGTGCTCGAGCGCTTCTTCCAACCGCTGCATCTTCTCCCGGGAGCGTAGGTCCATCCGCGTCTTCTCCTCGATCTTCTGTCGCCCAGGCGCGCCCCTGCGCTCCGAGGCCCGCGGCTATCGACCGCCGGGCTTCACGCCGTGGGACCTTCTGCTTGCCCCCGGGTCAGCGTCGCCGTTTGACCGCGCGGTCGAGCTCGCGACGGGTCTCTCGTTCCTTGATGTCCTCGCGCCTGTCGATGCCGGTCTTCCCGCGGCCGAGGCCCAGCTCGAGCTTCGCCCAGCCGTTCTTGAAGTAGAGCTGCAGGGGCACGAGCGTGTAGCCGCGCTCCTTCACCTTGATCGTCAGCTTGGTGATCTCGCGCTTGGTGAGCAGCAGCCTGCGCTTGCGCAGCGGCTCGTGCCCGAGCACCGAGGCCGCCTTGTAGGGCGAGATGTTCATGTTGTGCAGCCACACCTCGCCGTTCTCGGGCACCGCATAGCTGTCCGAGAGGTTGGCGTGCCCGTCGCGCAGGCTCTTCACCTCGCTGCCCACCAGCTCGAGCCCTGCCTCGATGGTCTCTTCGATGGCGTAGTTGAAGCGCGCCCGCTTGTTGCGCGCCACCACCTTCACGCCTTCTTGCTGCCTGGCCGCCATGTCCGTCCTTTGTAACGCGCGACGGAGGCGCGTGTCTGCCCCGCGTGCCCGCGCGGACGCCTCGGGAGGCTGTCGGAGAATCGCCGGAGCCATCCTCGCTCGGCCCCGGGGGGGGGAAAACCGAAGGCCTTCGACCCGAGCGAGAGTCGAGAGCTCGCCGGGAGACCGCTTCGCGCTCGCCCGCTTTCAAGGGTCAGGGCTTCTAGCCGATGGGCGCGTTGTCAATCAAGCGCGTCTTTCCGACGAAAGCGGCCAGGAGCATGCGCGCTGGCCGCTCTATCCGCTCGACCGGCTCGAGGGTCGCGGGGTCGACGAGCGCCACGTAGTCCTCGCGCGCCTCGCAGGCCCGCAGCTCCGCGCGCGCCGCCTCGATGAGCCGCTCGGCGCTCCTCTCGCCGTTGGCGTGCGCGTGCGCGGCCGTCCGCCAGGCACGCGAGAGCGCGAGCGCGCGCCGCCGCTCGTCGGGGCTCAGGTACGCGTTGCGCGAGCTCATCGCCAACCCGTCGGGCTCGCGCACGATGGGCATCCCGACCACCTCGGTCTCGAAGCCCAGGTCACGGGCCATCCGCCGCACGACGTGGAGCTGCTGGAAGTCCTTCTCGCCGAAGACCGCGACGTCGGGCCGAAAGAGGTTGAAGAGCTTGGAGACGACGGTGGTCACCCCGCGGAAATGGCCGGGGCGGGCCGCCCCGCACCAGCGCCGGGTCATCTCGGTCACCTCGACGAAGGTCTGGAAGCCCTCGGGATAGACCTCGCGCGGCTCGGGCGCCCAGACGAGCGTCGCTCCGGCCTGCTCGCACTTCTCGATGTCGCCCCTCTCGTCGCGCGGGTAGCTCGACAAATCCTCGCTCGGACCGAACTGCGTCGGGTTGACGAAGATGCTCGCCGCGCAGACGTCGGCGCGCTCGCGGCCTTCGCGGATGAGCGACAGATGGCCCTCGTGCAAAAACCCCATCGTCGGCACCAGCGCCAGGGTCTTTGCCCCCTTGCGCAGCCCGGCCACTCGAGCGCGCACCTCCGCCGCCGTCCTGACCACTTCGATCATGTTTGCTGAACCTCTCGACCCGCCCGCCTGGCCACGTGCGCCTCGGGTGACCGACCGCCGGCGCTCGCGGCCCCGAATCTCGAGCGCCCGGGAAATTGACCCGGCCTCCGACCCCGGCGCCCGGAAATCGCCCGAGCCGTGACGCGCGGGCCGCCTCTAACAGGGAACGCCGTAGATGGGCCCCTTCTCTCCCTCTTCGCCCTCCTCGCCGTCATCGCCCTTGACCAGGCGGATGGTCTTCGAGTGGAACGACTGGCTCTCGGCCGGAAACTCGCTCGCCTTCACCTCGCCGATGTACTGGCGGGTCGCCGCGGTGATGGTCGAGAAGAGGTCGGCGTAGGCCTTGACGAACTTCGGGGAGAAGTCGGGGTTCATCCCCAGCGCGTCGTAGCAGACGAGCACCTGCCCGTCGCAGTGCATGCCGGCGCCGATGCCGATGGTGGGGATCGACAGCCGCGCGGTGATCTCGCGGGCGAGCTCGAGCGGGATGCCTTCGAGCACCAGCGAATAGCAGCCGGCCCTCTCGAGCGCGACCGCGTCGGCGAGCAGCTTGCGGGCCTTCTGCTCGTCGCGCCCCTGCACGAGGTAGCCGCCCATGCGGTGCACCGCCTGCGGGGTGAGGCCGATGTGGCCCATCACCGGGATTCCCGCGCGCACGATCCGCGCGACGACGTCGCAGAACTCCTCGCCGCCCTCGAGCTTGACCGCCTCGGCCCCGCCCTCGGCGACGATGCGGCCGGCGTTCTTGACCGCCTCGTCGACCGAGCCCTGGTAGCTCATGAACGGCATGTCGCAGACGACGTGGGCGCGCTTGGCGGCCCGGCTCACCGCCCGGCAATGGAAGATGATCTGCTCGACCGTGACGCCGAGGGTGTGCTTCTCGCCGGCGATGACGTTTCCGAGCGAGTCGCCTATCAGCAGCACGTCGGTGCCGGCCTCGTCGAGGATTCGGGCGAAGGAGGCGTCGTAGGCGGTGAGGACGGCGATCTTCTCGCCGGCCTGCTTCATCTTGCGCAGAGTGTTGACGGTGACCTTGGTGGGCTGCATGCGCTTCCCCGGTGCCGGCAGGACCGGCCAGTCTGGCCTTATCCCGCACGCGTAGCACCGGCCTGCGCGCCCGTGAGAGGCGCCACGCCACCGGTCTCCGTCCCGGTCCCTGTCGGGATCCGTGCGGGTGCCGCTATGGAACAACAATCAAGAGCCTGCCAGGCGTCGCAGTCCCACAACCGCAGATCCACGCGCCGGCCGGCAAGACTATTCGACTTTTCGTGCCACTCTGAAACCCGGGGCTCAGACCGTCTCGCGCCGGCCCATCGGGTTGTAGTACTGCGTGCCCTTGTTCATCCGCCGGACCGCGGTGAGCAGGCTCTCGAGATCGCCGGCGTTGCCGACGAAGTCGATGTCGCTCGTGTTGACCACCAAAAGCGGCGTGTCGCTGTAGTGGAAGAAAAAGTCGTTGTAGGCGCGGCAGACCTGCTCGAGGTAGGCGACGTCGAACTTGCGCTCGAACTCGCGCCCGCGCTTCTTGATGCGCGACAGCAGCACATCGATGCGCGACTGCAGGTAGATGACGAGGTCGGGCTTGACCACCCGCGGGCCGAGCAGGTCGTAGACCCGCTCGTAGAGGGCGAGCTCATTCGGATCGAGCGTCAGGCCGGCGAAGATGCGGTCCTTGGCGAACAGGTAGTCCGAAACCGTCACCTGGTTGAACAGCTCCTGCTGCCAGAGCTCCTGCTGCTGCTTGAAGCGGCTGAGCAGGAAGAAGAGCTGGGTCTGGAAGGCGTATTTGCGCCGGTCGCCGTAGAAGCTGGAGAGGAAAGGGTTCTCCTCGACGATCTCGCACACCGTACGAGCCTTGAGCCCCTTGGAGAGGATGTTGACGAGCGAGGTCTTTCCGACCCCGATCGGCCCCTCGACGACGATGTAGCGCGCCCGCTCCATTTGGCCTCGACTTTCCGCATGTCCGAGCCGTGCGAGGTGGCCTCGCGAAAGGGCGCGATTCTATGCACAGCGGTTCTCGGATTGTAAAGGCTTGGATACTTACCTGACTTCGGGCAGGCTTGTCCTCTACCTGACGGTTCCGGTATGGCAACGTATCGTCAACGCCGTCAGGAGGAGGGTCCATGAGCAAGCTGCGGCGCACCGCCGTCCTCGAAGAGAAGCCAGTGGCGCGCGCCGAGCCCCCCCGCGAGGTCGACGGGCTGTGGGCGATCGCGATGCTGCGCATCGCCATGGAGCTCAAGCGCCCGGGCGCCCCGGGCCTGCCCGAGATCATCGACGGGGTCGTCGAGCGCATGGGAATCCCCAAGGCCGACCTCGAGCGGTTCCTCGCCGCCGAGATCGGCCACCTGCAGGAAGAGGCCGAGACCCGCGGCTACACGCGCTGAAGCGCGAGGCGCGCCGCGATATGCTTGGGCCCATCGCTTTTGGAGGGCCCGTGGACAGGCGTCAGTACCTCTTTCTCGGGGCGGGCATCCTCCTCGCCTGCCTGATGTTCGGGTCCATTGCAGCCAGGCGGGCGCTCGACCAGCCGGCGGCGCCGGCCTCCGCCGACTTCGCCCCACCTCGCGACGACGGCGCCGCGGCCCCCGGCCAACCGGAGGCGCCGGGCGAGGCGAGCGCGGCGGCTCGGTCGGACTTCGCTTCACCTCCCGACGAGCCGGCCCCGCCCGCGCAGCCGGCGCCGAGGCCGCCGCCCGGTCTGCCGCAGGCGCTGGTGGAGATGCTCGACCGGCTCGACCCGAGCAAGCCCCAGGGCGGCGAGGAGCCCGGGGACGACCCCACCTCGAGCGAGCCGCTCCCGGCAGATCTCGACCTCGCGCCTCCTGCCGACGCGACGGGCGAGGGCGAAGAGACCGACGGCGAAGCGGACGCGACCCCGTCGCTGCCGGCAGACCTCGACCTGAGCCCCCCGGGCAGCGCGCCGCCGCCCCCGCCTCCTGCGCCCGCCTCGACGACGAACGAGGGCACGAGCCCTGTGAGACAGCTCGGCCCCTTCCGCGTCGTCGAAGAGGACGACGAGGTTGTCTCGGTCTACGGGCCCGACGGCGAGGCGGTCGTCTCCACGCTTCGCGGCGCGCACCTCGGCCTCGCGGGTAAGGTCGGGCGCCATCCGGCGCTGCTGCTCGTCGAGAAGACCTGCCCCGACCCGTGCAATCCACGCTCGCAGCTCTTCGTCGCTCGCGGGCGCAGCGTCGAGCCGCTCCTCGACGTCCAGGGGATGATCGAGCTCGTCGATCTCGACGGGAAACCGCCCGCGGAGCTGCGGCTCAGCCATCTGATGGAGACCACCTCCGAGCTGGTCAGCCTGCCCTTCCGATTCGAGCGCGGCCGCTTCGTCAACGGCTCCGCGCTCTTTTCCCAGGAGCTGGACAGGCAGCTCGAGTGGTTCGGCGCCGCGGTGGAGGAGCGGTGCCCCGACCTGGTGAACTCGACCTGCGCCGGCGCGATCCGCGCCTATCTCGGGCTCGCCGTCTTCCGCTCGGGCCCACGGGCCGACAGGCTGATCGCGCTGCTGCCGCTTTCGCCGTTCGCCCGTGAATACCTCGAAACCAGCCGCGAAGAGGTCGAGGCCGAGATCGAATCCCTTGCCGAATAAGCGGCGCGCGAGGCTCGCTTGCCCGGCTTTCAAAATGGCGAGCCGGCGCTTGCCTTCCTTCCGCCGTTCGGGCCGAATGAGCTCACAGCACGCACTCGACGCTCTCTGAGGACTCGCGGACCGGGGCTCTCCGCTGCGCCGGGCACCGCTTTCTTCGCCGGAGGCAGCCATGGCTACTGAGCCGTACGCAGACCGGGCGCGTGGCGTGCTTCTCGGACTCGCCGTCGGCGATGCGCTCGGCACCACTCTCGAGTTCACGCGCCCGCGCGCCCCGCGTTTCCCCGAGCTGGCGGCCGGTCCGCACCTCGACCTCGTCGGCGGCGGCCCGTTCAACCTGAAGCCCGGGCAGATCACCGATGACACGCAGATGGCCTGCGCGCTCGCCACCAGCCTCGTCAAGCTCGGGCGCTTCTCCCAGAGCGACCTCGCGCGCCGGTACGTCGCCTGGCGAGGCGCGGCCTTCGACGTGGGCAAACAGATCGGCGCCGCGCTCGCGGCGATCGCCGCGGGCGCCGCTCCCGAGACGGCCGGCCGCGCGGTCTGGCTCGCGAGCGGACGACACGCGGCGGGCAACGGCTCGCTGATGCGCACCGCGCCCATCGCGGTCTTCTTCGCGAACGACGAGGCGGCACGCCGCCAGGCCGCGCTCGCCGACTCGGCGATCACCCACGCCGACCCGCGCTGCCAGCTCGCCTGCACGGCGTTCGACGCCGCGCTCGCCGCGGCGCTCACCCGGAGCTCGCAGAGCCTGCCCGCCGTGATGCTCGAGGCCGCCGTCGCCGAAATCTCCAGGACGGCCGAGGCGCTGCTCGAGCACTGGCCGGAGGAACATGCGGCCGTCGAGGAGGACTGCGCGTCGCTGCGCGAGGACCTCGCCGCCGCCTGCCGCGCCGATCCCGAGCTCTATGGTCCCGAGCTCCACCTGCACCAGATGCAGGGCTTCGTCCGGGTCGCCTTCCGGCTCGCCTTCTGGGAGCTGATGCATGCGCCCGGCTTCGAGGCCGGCGTCATCGACGTGGTCAACCGCGGCGGCGACGCGGACACCAACGGCGCCATCGCCGGCGCGCTCTTGGGCGCTGCCCACGGCGCCGCCGCTATCCCCGACCGATGGATTCGGCGCGTTCTCGAGGCCCTGCAGGACGGGCCTCCCGGCCCGCTGCGAGACGACTTCCACCCGAAGCGACTGCTGAGCCTCACCGGAGCCGACCCATGCTGAACGCGCGAACCTCCGACACCGACCCGATCAAAGTTGCCCTCCTGCCTCAAGAGCTCGTCGGCCTGCCCGGCCGCATCGGCCTCACCTTCGCGCCGGGGAAGAAACACCGGGCGATCACCGGCGAGTGGTGCCGCGACGTCGACAAGGACCTCGAGCGGCTCTGCCAGGCCTACGGCACGCGCGTGCTCGTCTCGCTCGTCGAGGACCACGAGCTCGAGCTGCTGGGCATCCCCGAGCTGTTCGCCAGTTGCGAGTCCCACGGGATCCCGGTGCTCCGCTTCCCCATCCCCGACGGCGGGGTCCCCGGCTCGCGCGCCGAGCTCTCGCAGCTCGTCGAGCGCATCGTCGGCATCGCGCGCGGGGGCAAGACGGTGGTCATCCACTGCCGAGGCGGCCTCGGGCGCAGCGGGCTCGTCGCCGCCTCGTGCCTCGTGTCGCTCGGCGTCGCCCCGGACGACGCCATCGCCGCGGTCCGCCGCGTGCGCCCCGGCGCCGTCGAAAACCAGAGGCAGGAGCGCTTCATCCAGGCCTTCCTCGACGCGTCCTGAAACGCGAGGGGCGCCCGTCCCCGCTCACCTCGAGCGTAGCCTCCCGAGGAACGAGGGAGGCGAAGTCGAAGAGGCCCGTCCCCGCTCACCTCGAGCTAGCCTCCGGAGGAACGGGAGAGGCGAAATCGAAGAGGCCCATCCCCGCTCACCTCGAGCGTAGCCTCCCGAGGAACGAGGGAGGCGAAGTCGAGAGGCCCTTGACCTCGCCTGCCCCGAGCTTGCCGAGCGGCCCAGGCTGACCGGTGGGCCAGCACAAAGGCTGGCGCTCCGATCAAGAGCGACATCGACCATCGACAGAACCACCGCGCGCGCAATCGAGAGGCCCTCTTCTCCGGGCCGCCGAGACGGCGGCCCGCCCGCGCCCGTCACCGATTCAAACCCCCGGCGGCAGCGTCCCCGGCTTGAGGCGCCGGGCGAGATCGATCTTGTCGATCGCCTTGGCGTAGGCCTCGTCGTACTCGACCTTGCGCCCCTCGACGAGCTTGACCAACTCGTCGGTGAGCATCTGGTTGCCCTGGGCCTTCATCGACTGCATGGTGCTCGCAATCTGAGTGGGCTTCGCCTCGCGGATGAGGTTGGAGACCGCGTGGTTGACCACCAGCACCTCGAAGGCCGCCACGCGCCCGCCGCCCTTCTTCTTGAGCAGGGTCTGGCAGATGACCCCCTTGAGCCCGTCGGCCAAGGTCGAGCGCACCTTCGACTGCTGCTCGTGCGGAAAGAGATCGATGACCCGGTCGATGGTGCCCACCGCCGACGAGGTGTGCAGGGTGGCGAAGACCAGGTGGCCGGTGGTGGCCATCTCCAGGGCCAGCGACACCGTCTCCAGGTCGCGCAGCTCGCCGACGAGCACGATGTTCGGGTCCTCGCGCAGCGCCGCCTTGAGACCGCGGGCGAAGCTGGAGGTGTGGCCGCCGACCTCGCGCTGGTTCACCAGCGACAGCTTGCTGCCGTGCACGAACTCGATGGGGTCCTCGATGGTGACGATGTGCTTCTGCTGGGTGCGGTTGATGTAGTCGACCATCGCCGCGAGGGTGGTCGACTTGCCGCTGCCGGTGGCCCCGGTGACCAGCACCAGCCCCTTGCTCAGCTCGCAGAAGGCGCGCGCCGCCTTGGGCAGCCCGAGCTGCTCGAGGCTGACGATCTGCGAGGGGATCTGGCGGAACGCGGCGCCGACACCGTGCATGTCCCAGTAGGCGTTGATGCGAAAGCGCGCCACGCCGGGCAACGAATAGGCGAAGTCGATGTCGTGGCTGTCGCGAAACTCGCGGCGGGCGGCCTCGTCCATCACCGGCTCGAGCAGCTCGAGCACCTCGCGCTCGCCGAGCGGCGGCAGGTCGTCGATGCGCCGGATCTCGCCGTCGATGCGCCAGTGCGGCTGCTGGCCGGCTGACAGGTGCAGGTCCGAGGCGCCCTCGGCCGCCGCGCGCTCGAGGAGGGCTTCGAGCCGCGGCGACTTGCCGGCGGCCGGCTTGGCGACGGGCGCCGCGGCTGCGCCGCCCTCCCAGCCCTCGAGCCCGGCGCGCGAGCGCAGCGCCTCGTCGAGGACCTTGGCGCCGATGCGCACCATCTTCAGGTCCATCCCCGGCATGAGCTGCCGGGCCCCGGCGACGAGCTGCGGGCTCGGGTCGTCGACACAGCCCAGGGTCACCGTCTCGCCCTCGATCTTCATCGGCACCACGCGGTGGCGCTGGACGAAGCCGACCGGCAGCAGCTTGAGCGCCTCGGGGCTGGGGTGTCCCTCGGCCTCCGGCAGCGGGACGAGGTTGGTGACGTGCTGCAGGCGCGAGGCCATGCCGCGCAGGGCGCTCTGGCTGAAGCCGGGCACCGCCTCGAGCATCGAGTCGAAGGCCTTGGAGGTGAACTTGAGCACCGAGAGGGGCTCGGCGGCGGCGATGGTGGCGGTACGCGGCTGGCCTAGCAGCAGGCCGATCTCACCGAAGCTCGCCGGCGGCCGCATGCGCCCGACCTCGACCTTCTCCTCGCCGTGCTCGGCGAGCACGCTCGCGCACCCGGAGAGCAGCAGGAAGAACGAGTCGGAGGGCTCGCCCTGGCGCATCACGACCTCGTCGGGGTCGTAGTAGAGCGCGCTCGCCGCGGCGATCACCTGCTCGAGCACCGGCGGCGGCAGGGCCTTGAACCACTGGGACGCCGACAACGCGTTGAGCAGCCGCTCGCGGACTTCACCCTGGATCTCGAGAACCTTCATGTCGCCTCCCTGCCTTTGTTGGGCCGCCGATGATAGCAACCCTCGGGGTGTGGCGGCAGTCGGCGCGGGCGAACGGCTCGATTTCTTGGCGCCCCGCGAGCCGCCGGCTGCAAGCTGATCGTGGAGGCGAAGCTCGCGCCGCTGAGCAACCTGAAGATCGCGCTCCTCCCGAGACCTGCCGGGCGCCAGGCGGGAGCGAGGTCTACGGCAAGGAGAACCCGGCTCGCGGATGAGACCGGGCGCGCCGTCGGCGTGCGCTTCACCGCTGTGCCGCAGGAGGTCGCGCCAGTTCTTCAGCGCCTGGTGCCCACCGCGGGAGTCTGAGACAGGGCTCCCGGAATGGGTGGGCGAGTTGCGAATCGTCGCGCTTTCGGGCCCCTCGTTCGTTCAGAAAAACGCAACGATCTGTGGTCCCGCACACAAACGGGTTGGCGAACCACAGATCGGAGTGATTTCCGGAACCTCTTCGTTAAGAAAAACGCAACGATCAGCGGTCCCGCACACAAACGGGTAGGCGGAGCCACAGATCGGAGTGATTCCCGGAACCTCTTCGTCAGGAAAACGCAACGATCTGCCGCGCCCGGGCACGTACGAGCAGGCGGAGCCACGGATCGGAGCGACTCGCGGTGCCCGGCCCTGCGACCGACCACGGCGAAGAGCGAACCGTGCGGATCGATGGGTCGGAGCGGTCTGGAGAGCGGCGGGATCCCGTACCGAGAGGCCGCGCTTCTCACCCATCGTGGCCCGTCGGCATGGCTTCTCGTGTTTTGCCAATCTTGAAACCGGTTTCGCCGCGACAGGGCGGAAGACCCGTCGAGAATCCCTTGCTTCGACTCCGCCGATTCCCGCTCACCTTGAGCGTGCTCCCGACCGCAAGCGGCCTCTCGACTCTGCTCGAGGTGACCGGAGTAGGCCGGGCCGAGCTCAAGGCGATTTCCCGCCGCCTCTTGAAAGTCGTTCGGTGCCGGGTTGGTCCGTCCCCTGTCCTCCCGCCCGCCTACGGGGGTGCTTGTCACGACCTTGGTTGCGCGGGCCTGGGGCGATCGCGGTGCTTGGCCAGACAGGGCACGTTGTTTCGGGGCGTGCAGGGCGCTTTCAGCGCTTGCGAGCGCAGCTCGAACAAGTGACGGGGTACGCGCCGGCACACGCGATCGCGCGAACCGGTCCTCCGCCCGCCCCCGGTCACTTTCCGGGCGCCCGAGCTCTTCGTCAGTCCGGCGCTACCGGCTGCAGACCGTGAGCACCTGCCTCAGATCGGTCAGCCCCGCGAGCAGCTTCTCGATGCCGTCCTGCAGCAGCGTGGTCATCCCCTGCCCGACGGCGAGCTCGCGCAGCTCGGCGATGGAGGCGCGGTGCTGGATCGCGGCCTTCATCTCGTCGCTGCCGACCAACAGCTCGTGCAGGGCGACGCGCCCCTTGTAGCCGGTCTGTCCGCAGACCTCGCAGCCCTTGGCGCGCCAGAGCTTGAAGTCCGGGCCCGGCTTGACTCCAAGACGCTCGGCCAGCGCCTTCTCCCCGTAGAGCGCGGCGATCTCCCGGTACTCCGCTTCGGTCCCCGCGTACGGCTCGCAGCAGCTCTGGCACAGCCCGCGGGCGAGCCGCTGCGCGAGCACGCCGAGCAGCGCGTCGGCGAAGGTGAACGGGTCGAGCCCCATGTCGAGCAGGCGCGTGACCGTCTCCGGGGCGCTGTTGGTGTGCAGCGTGGAGAGCACCAGGTGGCCGGTCAGCGAGGCCTCGACCGCGGTCGCCGCGGTCTCCTGGTCGCGCATCTCGCCGACCATGATCACGTCCGGGTCGGCGCGCAAAAACGAGCGCATCGCCGCGGCGAAGGTGAGGCCGATCTTCGGGTGCACCTGGAGTTGGCGCAGGCCCGGCTGCGTAATCTCCACCGGGTCCTCGGCCGTCCAGATCTTGGTGTCGAGCGTGTTGATGGCCCCCAGCGTCGAGTGCAGCGTCGTCGTCTTTCCCGAGCCGGTCGGCCCGACGCAGAGGATGAGCCCGTAGGGCTTGTTGATGAGCGTCCGCAGCTCGCGCAGGTTGCGCTCGGCGAGGCCCATCTGCTCGAGCGGCATCGGCTTGGAGGCGGCCAGGATGCGCAGCACCACGTCCTCGTTGCCGTTGGCGGTCGGCAGCGTGGCGACGCGCAGCTCGACGTGGCCCTCGGGCAGCCGCATGCGGATCTTGCCGTCCTGCGGCCGGCGGTGCTCCGAGATGTCGAGGTTCGCCATGATCTTGAAACGGGCGACCAGCGGGGCCCACATCTCCGGCGGCACCTCTTGGTAGAGCGAGCAGTCGCCATCCACGCGGAAGCGCACCAGCGTATTGCGGTCCCTGCCGTTGGGCTCGATGTGGATGTCCGAAGCCCGCCGGCGCATCGCGTCGACGATGATCTGGTTCGCGAGCCGGATGATCCCGCTGTCGCTCTCGTGGGTCTCCGGGGGCTCGGCGGCCGGCCTCTCCCCGGCCGACTCCGGCGCGGCGATGTCGACGACCACGTCGACGTCCACGTCGCCGTCGGCGACCAGGCCGTACGAGTGCTCGATGAAGGCGACGATCTCGTCGCGAAAGCCCACCATGAGCTGAAGCTGCGCGTCCGGCTCGATCATGCGGAGCTGGTCGGTGCGCGACAGGTCGAACGGATCGTCGATGACCGCCAGCAGCTTCTTGCCGCGCCGCTCGATCGGCGCGGCGACGATCTTCTTGAGCCCGTCGGCCCGCAGCTTGGCGCGCATCGACTCGGCGATGACCTGGCCGGGCGCGCGCCGGAAGAACTCGCAGTTGAAGAAGCTGGAGAGCGAGCGCTCCACGTCGGCGCGGTTGATCTTCTTGTGCTCGACCAGATAGCGGGCCTCGTCGACCCCGGCGGACTTGGCCTCGCGCAGCGCCTCCTGCAGGGCGTTCTCGGTGATGGCGCCGCTGTCGACGAGCGCGTCCCAACGCGAGGGCTTGCGCGCCTGGCGCAGGGTGTGGAGGCGGTTGAGGTTGTAGAAGGCGAGGCCGAGCGACTTGGCGAGCTCCTGCGCGGCGGCCTCGTCGCGAGCGCTGAAGGCGGTCTGGTCCTTGTGGTTGATGAGCTGCAGGACGCCGAGCAGGTTGCCGTCGTTGAGCACCGGCACGCACAACACCTCGCGCGTGCGAAAGCCCGAGGCCTTGTCCCAGCGCTGGTCGAAGGTGAGCCTCGAGTCGTGGCGGGCGAGCTCGTCCCCGTCGTAGACGTCCTGGAGGTTGAGCGAGCGCTTGGTCATGCCCACGAACCCGGCGATGCTCCCGACGCCGAGCCGGACGCGGATCTCCTTGAACTCGTTGCCGGTGACCGAGAACAGCTCGCTGCTGCGCGTGTCGAGGGCGAAGAGGGTCGCGCGCTCGACTCCGAAGAAGTCGAAGAGGCGCTTCTGGCCACCGACGAGCAGCTCCTTGACCGAGCCGGCGGCATGGAAAAACTGCGAGAGCGCGATGATCTGCTCGCGCTGGCGCAGCTCGGACCACGGGGCGGCCTGGGTGGTCGATTCGGTCGTCATCTGATGCCCTCGCTTCGGCGGGCCGCACCCGCCGGCTGTCCTGCGTCTTTCTCGCCCCAAGCGCGCTCGGCGAGACTCAAACGTGGTGTCTTTTATACTTCCGCCAGGCACGCTGCCAGCCCTCGGGGCTCGCGCCGCCCCGGCCTCCTCGCCTGGGCGAGCCGGAGCCGGGACGCGCGGCCGCTCGGGGCTCGGCTTGACAAGGGAAGCGAGACGGCAATACCAAGGGTGAGGCTTGAGATTGTTCCGAGCTGGCGTGAACCTTTCGGAGGGAACCATGCGCGTGCAAATGAGCGCCCTCGTCGCAGCCGTTTTCTACCTCGGTGCAGGCCTCCCGGCCCGGGCCGGCCCGGTCGACGACGCGGTCGCAAAGTGCAAGGGCGGCAAGAGCACCGAGGCCCTCCCCGCCCTCGAAAAGGCGACCACCGAGAACCCCTCCGACTGCGCGGCGCTCAAGGCGCTCGGCGACTGCTATTTCGCCGCCTCGGACGCGGATCTCGGCGCGCTCACCTACGAGCGGTTTCTCAAGACCTGCCCCAAGCACGCCGAGGCACAGCAGGTCGCCGGAGCGCTCGCCGCTCACTACGACAAGGTGACCG
Source organism: Myxococcales bacterium UBA5297 (assembly GCA_002408385.1). Classification (GTDB taxonomy): domain Bacteria; phylum Myxococcota; class Myxococcia; order Myxococcales; family UBA5297; genus UBA10939. Next base: position 19,175 of record DHSB01000069.1, on the reverse strand, counting down.
GCCCCGAGCCGCCGCCCAACGCCGGCCCCGACGGACTCTATCGAGTACCGCTGCCCCCGCGGCAGACCGTGGGCGGGCGCACCGAAGACGACGCCTGGGCCTACGAGCGCTACGACCGCGTCGAGCGGCTGACGAAGGTCGAGGAGGCCATCGAGCTGATGCGCGACGGCAAGCCGGCCAAGGCCGTCAAGCTGCTCGAGAAGCACCTCAAGGAAGAGCCGAAAAACGCCCAGGGCTGGCGCTTCCTCGGGACGGCGAGGGCCGAGAACGGCGACCCCTCGGGGGCGGTCGAGGCCTACGAGAAGTACCTGGCGCTCGAGCCAAAGGCCCCCGACGCGGCGCCGATTCGCCAGAGCGTGGAGTACTTCAAGAAGAGATAGCGGGGGCGGCGCGAGCTCGAGGCGGGTTCGCGACGCCTCTCCGAGTCTTTCGTGCCTGCCGTGCAGACCTTCGCAAGTCCGAGCTCTCGCCCTCGGTCAGCGCCCGCGCGCCCTCCGGCCGCGTCGCTTGGCGGGCGCAGGGCTGTAATGGCGCCTGAGCCAGGCGCTCAGGCCATCGAGTCCCGGAAAGAGAACCCGCTCGGTGATGTTGGCCTGGTCGAGCTTGTCGCGCACTTCGGGCTTGAGCCCGGAGGGGATGACGAGCCGCCGGTAGAGCGCGGGCCGCCCGGCAAGCCACTCGTCGAAGGCGCGCTCGGGGTTGGAGAGCACCGAGAAGAGCGCGAACTGATTGACGATGCGCTCATCGAGCGAGGGCGGCTCGAAGAAGACCACGAACTCCTGACGCGACAGTCTCTCGAGCTCGCGCAGCGAGGGCGCGACGTCCTGCAGCATCTCGACGGTGAAAGCGGTGGCGTCCTCCTGCCCCAGCTTGCGGCGCAGACGCGGCGGCAAGAGGCGGTGCGCCTCGCCGAAATCGACGCACCAGATCGCGCCGTCGTCGGCATGGCGCTCGAGATCGAAGGTGGCGAAGTGGAGCGCGACGTATGGCGACCAGCTCCAGTCGAGGACCCGTGTCGGCAGGCCGTGGTGCTGGGCGAGCGAGAGCCAGTACCAGATCGAGTCGATGTGCGGCCCGCCGCGGAAGGCGTACTTGCGGAAGCTGCGCAGCAGCGGGATCTCGACGCGGCGGTGATCGCCGCCGCCGAGCCGAAAAAGCGAGGTCTCGAGCCGGTGCGCGACACTCGTCGTCCCGCGGAAGGCGAACGGGGAGCGGTAGCGCCCGAGCGGCTCGTTCCACGAATCGCGGAAGAGCTCCTCGTTCAGCTCCGCCCAGGATCGGACGCGAACCTCGTTCATGGGCGGCGAGCAAACGCCGCTCCCTGACCCGACCGCAAGGCCAGGGTGGCCCGCGCGCTCCGGCCTGTTGGATCTGCGACCGCAAACGCCGGCTTCCTAGGCGAGCGCTGCCCAACCCGCGGCGAGACCCGGCCAACCTGCTGCTTTGCCGGCGGCCGGCGAGATGCCGGCACGCCCGATTCCCTATTGGCTTCTGACCTGCTTCGGGCGAACGCGAGCCCGAAAAAGCCAAAGCGTGACCGCACCGGCCTTCAGGATGACGTTCAGGTGCGGTCAACCGGGACGAGCCACCTCCCCGGCGTGGGGAAGCGACCTCCGAAGCGCCCGTCCCTATCTTCGGGCCCTGACTACGCCGGACCCGAAGGAGGGCTCGAAGATGGCAGACGAGATGACGCGCCCGCGCGGAGAGGGAGAGGTGAAGTGGGTATCGACCGACTGGCTCCAGACCCACCTGAGCGACAAGGACCTGAGCCTCGTCGACTGCCAGCCCGACGTTCACGACTACATCCAGGAGCACCTGCCCGGCGCGGTCTACCTCAACCCGAATACCTTCAACGCCCCCCACCACGGCATCCCGTCGCTGTTCGTCTCCGACAAGGTCGCCACCGAGCTGCTGCACCGCGCCGGCCTCAAGCTTGACAGGCCGGTGGCCGTCTACACCGGCCAGGGCGCAGCGAAGGGCTGGGGCGACGGCCTCGAGCAGGCGATGGTCGCCTACGCGCTCGCGCGCTTTGGGCACCAAGCCGTGCTGCTCGTCGACGGCGGCCTCGAAAAGTGGAAGTCCGAGAGCCGGCGCCTGGTACAGGAGCTACCCGTCTACAAGCACACCCGCGTCAAGGCTCGTGAGCGCGACGACTTCTCGGTCAACTACGACGAGTTCCGCCGCCTGAAGGACCTCGAAGAGCGCGTGGTCTTCGACGCCCGGATGCCCGCGCTCTACGAGGGCAAAGGCCCGTGGCCCAAGCCCGGACACATCCCCGGCGCAGTCTCGCTGCCGTGGCGCAGCCTGATGGCCGACGACAACCCGCGCCTGCTGCGCCCGGAGGCCGAGCTGCGGGAGATCTCCTACCGGCACAACCTGACGCCGGGAAAGACCATCCTCTGCACCGGCGGAACCGCGCGCGAGGCCACGCTGCTGTTCCTCGTGCTGCGCTTCTTCCTCGGCTTCCCCAAGGTCCGGGTCTACGAGGGGTCGTTCACCGAGTGGTGTGCGTATCCCGAAAATCCGACGGCCAGCGGGCCCAATCCGCGGTAGAGCGGAGCGACGGTCGAGAGGCGAGATCGACAGCTCGAGCTTGCCCGGGCTGTACCTTGCGCCGCGCGCGATTTCGGAGGGCCGGCCTTCGTTCCGGCCTGTTGCGGTGTGGCGCTCCACCGGACCGCAGGCACGAAGGCGCACGAAGGCTGGCGCTCCGAGCCTTCGTATCGCGGCGGCGTAGCGCACCAGCCCAGGGGATTCCCGGCCTTCGTGCCGGCCGCCACGATCGCCCGCGCCGTCGACTCTCGACTCTCGAGAGTCGACCGCCGCCTACCGCCCCCCCACCTCGCGCTCCTCGACGAGCTCGAGCCTCGCCGGCATCGGACCGAACCGGATGGCCGCCGCATACACCTCGGCCTGACGCCGCTGTTGCTCCTTGGTCCCGGTCCACGGCTGCGAGATGGAGGCCTTGCCCACCGACACGGGCGCGAGCACCGCCGCGGTCTCGAGGATCTCGTCGTCGACGACGAAGGCGATCTTTCGCCCGAGGCTCTTGCGGGTCAGCTCCTCGTAGGCCTTGGTGCCCGACTCGTTGAAGGCCACCGCGACCTCCGGCGGCAGGTACGCGTCACGCGGCGTGCCGACCGACTTGACCAGGTCGTTGGCGAGCGCGGCGGCGCGCACGACATACAGGCGCACCTGGGTCGGGTCGAGCGGGCGCTCGACAAGAAGGTCCGTCTCGCCCGGCTTGAAGCCCGCGGTCTCGAGCACCTTGCGGGCGACCTGCGCCGAGGCCGAGACCACGGTGAAGGCGCCGCGGTTTGCGCCGGTGTGATCGGTCCAGTTGTCCTGCACGATGCGCGCGCCGCAATCCTCGGGGAGGTCCGGACCGAGGACGCGCAGGCTCGCTCCATCGTCGACCTCGCGCACCTCGAAGCGACCGACCAGCCCGAGCGCGGTCTTGGCCCTTTCTATCGACGCGGCCTCCACCGACTTGGGGATCTGCACGCGCAGGCGCTCCCCGTCGATGATCGCTTTGGCGGGCACTTTGAGCGCCTGCAGTCGCGCCAAGGCGAGCTTGCGCGCCTCGCCGAGGGCCGCTTCACCCGTCTTGCCGCCTTTCAGCTCGTAGGCGAGCTCGGTGCCCCCGCGGCTCATGTCGACGCCTTTGCTCTTGCAGGCGCACAGCGCGAGCGCTGTCGCCGCGAGCGCGACGATAGTCTGCCTTGTCGAACGCTTCATCTCTTGACCCCTTGAGCAGGTATTTGGCCGAGCTTCCGACAAACTAGAAGGGAACGCGAGCGCTCCCCAACCTCGCCCGCGACGTGCGAAAACGCAACCGCGGCCCCGGACCTTCACCGCGGGCCGCGAAGCCTCGCAGCCCCTGCGGCCACCGGGGCGCGGCCCGCCAAGAGCCTCACCGCCCCGCGGGCCCCAACATCAGCTCGAGAGCCGCTTGGGCCTTGCTGCGCACGTAGGGATCGGGGTGCTCGAGGCATGCCTCGAGCGCCGGGAGCGCCTCGCGCGCCGCGGGTCCGATGCGTCCGAGCGCGCTCGCGGCCTCGCCGGCGACCGAGGCCCCGGCTTGTTGCCCAGCGAGAATGGCGGTGAGCGCCGGCACGGCTGCGGCGGCTCCGGGGCCGATTCGACCCAGCGCCTCCGCGGCCATCTGTCGGTGCACGTCGGGCCAGCGCACCTCGAGGTGCTCGATGAGAAGCGGCACCGCCTCGCGCGCCCGTGGGCCGATTTGCCCGAAGACCCGAAGCAGCTTCCAGCTCTCGCGCTCCTCGGTGCGTCGCAGCAGCCCGACCAGCCAGGGGACCGCGGGCGCGCCCGCCTCGCCGACGGCCCCGAGCGCGAGCGCGACCTCGATGCAGACCTTGCCCCCGCCGCGTTGAATCAGCGCGACGAGCGGAGCCGCGGCGAGGTGCCCGACCCGCCCGAGGACCTTGGCGGCCGATTCGCGCACGTTCGCCCCGTCGAGAAGGCCCGCCTCGCCGCGCCGGTGGTTGACGACCTTGACCAGCCACGGCACCGCGCTCTCGAGCACCTCGGGGGCCAGGGCACCGACGGCGAGCACCGCGCGCTCGGCGGTGTCCAGGTCGGAGCGCAGCGCCAGGCTCTCGAGCACCGGCAGCGCCTTCTCGCCGATGGCCGCCAGGGTCTCGACCGTCTCCCACGACAGCCTGGAGACGCGCGAAGGGCTCTCGCCGGGCCTGCTCAGCTCCGCGAGCATCGCTTCCAACCGCGGGATGGCCGGCTCGGCCTCCGGGCCCAGACGGGCGAGGGCTCGGAGCGCATCGGCGCGCACCCCGTCGTCAGGCGATTCGAGCTCGGCAAGCAGCGCGTCGAGGCCGGCGTTGGCGCCGTCACGATTTGAGCTCGTCGCCATGGGCATCCTCCCCGAAACGGACGCACCCGAAGGAAATCAAGAATGAATGCAAGGTTATATCCGCGACCTGGCCACGTTCCACCGGACCTGAGCGCTCACTTGGGCATTTTCTTTGCGCCACTACTTGGTGCTCTAACAGCGCGCGCCCCAGCCTCCTGGGCCCGAGCAAGCTGCGCGCACCAACGCGCTTCGGCCACCTCCTCTGCCCACGGGCCAGGCTGAACCTGAGAAGTCGTTGGCGCGCAATGAGGAAGCGGGCGGGCGACTCGCCCCCGTGCGCTGGGCCTGGCCTGATCGGCTCCATGATTTAGAAGTTAGGCAGCCCTCCTGCGTGCTGGATGCCTCCTCGGGCCCCTAAGCCCGCTCCTCGCGCTACCTCGGCTCGGCCACCCGGCGCAGGCGATATCCGGCCAGCCTGAGCCCCCCGTCGCCGTTCGCGTCGAGCACGAGCCCGCTGATCTGCGCGACCCCGCTCAGCCCCTCGACCACCGCCCGCTCGTCCGACAGCGGCCTGAGCACCGAGGGGGAGAGCGGCAGGTCGGGATAGGGCGTCTGGCGCGCCTTCAAGAGCAGCAGCCCGTCGCGCTCCTCGAGCACGATCTCCTCGAGCAGCGCGAGCTCGCCGTCGGCGAGGTTGGCGATCTCGTAGCGCCCGAGCCGCTCGCGCCAGGCCGGGCTGATGCGATAGGGCGCCACGGGCGAGCCGGCGAGCATCCAGTGGCCCTTCAGACGGGCGGCCAGCACGCGCCGGCCCTCGATTTGCGGGAAGCCCAGGCGCAGCTCGCCCAGCATCGAAGGGGCTATCGGGACGAGCCCGAGCAGCCGGTAGCGCACCGACCAGGTCGCGTCCGGGTGGCGCACCAGCTCGAGCGGCCGGCCCAGCACCCGAGCGACGAGCCCTGCGCCGTCCGGCTCGATGTGCATCGCGCCGATCGCCGTCGCCCACGGCCCGACCAGCTCGCGCTGCTCGCTCAAGGGCACCTCGACCGCGGGGACCGACTCGTCGCGCGGCTCGGGTGGCGGGATGCCGAGCTTGGCCTCGACCGCGAGCTGGAGCGCCTTGGTGGCGATCGCGCCGAGCGCGTCGCGCTTGTCGCCGTCGTTCGAGTTGGCGAGCACCACGACCCCGAGCCGCCTCTCGGGCAGGGCGATCAGGATGCTGCGAAAGTAGACGATGCCGCCGGTGTGCGAGGCGCAGGGTCCGGCGTAGGCGAGCCGGGACGAGCCGAGGTTGAAGGCAAGGCCCACCGCGAGGTCGAGGTCGAAGGGGTTGAGGGCGTTCTGGCGCTCGAGCATCGCCGCGAGCGTCTCGGGCTGCAGCAGCCGCCCGCCGCGCCCCGCGCCGTCGGCGAAGAGCATCTGCACGAACCGCGCGAGCTCCTCGGCCCCGGCGTTGAGCCCTCCGGCCGCGAGCGCGCGCAGCGCGTAGAGCTCCCGCGCCTGGTGGTCCCGATAGCCCCTGGAGAGCCCGGGCAGCCGGGTGAAGTCCTGCTCGAAGCTCGCCTCGCGCATCCCGAGCGGCTCGAAGATGTGGCGCTCGACGTACTCGGCGTAGGGAAGACCCGAGACGCGCTCGACGAGCACGCCGAGCAGCTCGAAGCCGACGTTCGAGTACGCCCAGAGCTGGCCGGGCGGAAAGGCGAGCTGCTCGGAGCGCAGGGACTCGACGATCGCCGCCATCGGCGGCGGATCGCGGGCGAGCAGGCGTTCGAGGTAGTTGCTCGGCAGGCCCGCGTGGTGCGTCAGGATCTGGCGGACGGTGATCGGCCCGGTCTGCGGGAAGCGCGACCCGATGGAGAAGTCGGGCAGATAGCGCGCGAGCGGAGCGTCGAGCTCGACCTCGCCGCGCTCGACGAGCTGCATGACGGCGACCGCGGTGAACAGCTTGGTGATCGACCCGATGCGAAACAGCGTGCGCCCGGTGACCGGTCGGCCCGCCTGCTCGTCGGCCCAGCCGAACCCGCGCGCCCAGACGATCTCCTGATCGTCGACGAGGGCGATGCTCAGGCCGGTCAGCCCCTCGAGCTCCATTCGCCTCTCGATGAACCAGGCAAGGTAGTCCCTGGCATACCCGTAGTCACCCGCCGCGAGCCGCTCGGGCTTGCGCGGCGAGCCGCTACAGGCAAGCAGCCCAGTCACCAGCAGCACCACCGCGGCCCGGCCCGCCCGACGAACGCGCTTACCAGCACGCCCGCTCATCTGCCCTCCTCCCCGCCGCCCGAACCCGCGGCTCGACTCCGAGAGCCGTGGCGGGACCTCTCCAAAGCCTTCTTCGACTCCGTCGGGTTCCGCTCACCCTGAGCGGAGCTGCCGACGCGCGAGCGGCGGGAGCGCAGTCGAAGAGCCTGTCGACTTCGGCCTCGCAAGCTCG
>DHSB01000069.1:11344-11764 GCA_002408385.1 Myxococcales bacterium UBA5297 | reverse complement strand
GCAAGCTCGGCCTACGCTCGAGGCGAACGGGGGCGGGCTGAGCGCGAGGAGATTCTCCGACGCCTCTTGACCGGTCATCGCGCGAAAGCCCCCTCGACACGCTTGGTTCAAGGCCCGGCCTCCCCGCCCGCCGGGCGAGAGGCGAACAGGGCCGCGAGCGGCCCGCGCCGCCGGTGGTGCTCCTCGCACCACAGCAGGTGGGCACGCGCGCAGCCGCGGACATCGAAGCGCTCGACGGCGCGGGTGCGGGCATTGCGCCCCAGGCGCATCCTCAGCTCGGGGACGTCGAGCAGCAGGTCGATGGCCCGCGCGATGGCCTTGGAGTCGCGCGGCTCGACGAGCAGGCCGCTCACCCCGTCCTCGACGAGCTCGGGGATGCCGCCCAGGCGCGAGGCGACCACCGGCAGCCCGGTCGCCATC
>DHSB01000069.1:0-11217 GCA_002408385.1 Myxococcales bacterium UBA5297 | reverse complement strand
AGCCCGGTCGCCATCGCCTCGGCGATGGCCAGCCCGAAGGCCTCGGCGAGCGTCGGGTGGACGTAGATGTCGGCCTCCTTGAGCAGCGCGGGCACGTCGTTGGTCAGGCCCACGAGGTCGACCCGGCCCTCCAGGCCCAGCTCAGCGGCGAGCTGGGCGAGGTGCGAGGCCTGGGGCCCGTCGCCCGCGATGCGCAGGCGCGCCTCGCGGTGACGCATCTGCGCGAAGGCGTGCAGCAGGTAGTCGACGCCCTTCTCCGGGATGAGGTGGGCGATGGTGAGCACGAGCGCCGGGGCGGCCTGACGCGCGGGCCCGGGGCTGAAGCGCCGGGTGTCGACCCCGTTGTAGATGGTGCGGGCGCGGCGCTCGTCGAGGCTGAAGCGCGCGCGGTTGCGGTCGCGCACGAAGTCGGAGACGCCGGCGAGCGCGTTGACCCGCACCATGGTGAGCCGGTCGGCCGTCTTGCTCAGCAGGGCGCGCAGCGCACCGGGCTGCGGACCAAGGCCGACCGGCTGGCCGCCGGTCCTGTCGACGAAGAGCACCCGCGCCGGCCAGGCCGCATAGGCAAGCAGCGCGACGAAGCTGCGCGGGGCGAACATGTTGAGGTGGAGGATGTCGTAGCCGCGCAACCGGGCGAGCGCCTCGACCGGGTCGAGCTCGAGCTCGTCGATCTCGTCCCACTCCACGCCCATCTCGCCGAGCGAGCGCGCAAACTCCGGGTGCACGGGGCGCTTGCCCAGCACGTCGAGGGTGTGGCCGCGCCTGCGCGCCTCTCGGCAGAACTCGACGAGCCAGCCCTCGAACGAGCCAAGCTTGCGAGGCGCGAGGTTCATCAGCAGTGCGATGCGCATGAAGGGCAAGCCACCTCTCGCCGACCGAGAGCCGGTTTGTGCCAGTACCTTTGGGGTTAGAGGTGCGCACCGGCGCGCGGTGTCACAAGGCACCCGCGCGAAGCGCGCGCGACAAGGCCCGCCGACCTACCTCTGAGAGGCAGCCGTGCAATCAGCGGCTTTTTCAAGGGAAACCGATCCCGAGCAGACGCGAGGGGGCAAAGCGCGCGAGCGTGCTCGGCGGCGACAGGCGACTTGCGTGGGCGCTTCGCCCCCGTGCGCGTCGGTCGCTAGGTTGGAGACGAGCGAGGGAGCAGCGCCCGCCGGAAAACTCGGCCCGGCGCTGTGTCGACGGGGGCTCGGGAGGCTGTGCCCGCTCACCCGCGGTGCCTGTTGGCGAGCCGCCTGGCGGGCCCGTCGCGAAACGAAGCCTGGCCGGTCCTACCGGCTCGCCTGGAGGGCAAGCGGCAATCGTGGCGCAATCGATCCTCAGGCGGGCCCGGCCGCTGATGGCAGCGCGGCTGCTGTCGGCCGGGCTCACCTTCGTCGTCCCGGCGGTGCTCGCGCGGGTGCTGCTGCCCTCGGCCTACGGCACCTTCAAGCAAGGGTGGCTGCTCGCGAGCACCCTGGCGCTCGTCGTGCCGATGGGGGCCGCGGCGAGCCTCTACTACTTCGTGCCGCGCGAGCCCGAACGGCGCGCCCACTTCGTCGCCCAGACCCTGCTGTGGGCGCTCGCCAGCGCCGCGCTCGCCGGCGGCCTGCTGCTCGTCGGACGCCCGCTCGTCGCCGCGCACTTCGAGAACCCGGAGCTGACGGCCAACCTGCGCCTGGTCGCGCTCTTTACCTTCTTCTGGATCGTGGGCGGGCCCTTCGAGGCCGCGCTCACGAGCATGGACCGGATGGGCCGGGCGGCCGTCGTGCGCGTCGCCACCGAGGTCGGGCGCGGGGTGGCGATGCTGGTCGGCGCCTCGCTCACCCATTCGGTCGAGGGGCTGTTCGCCGGCATGGCTGCCGCGCTGGGGCTCAGAGCCGTGCTCTGCTGGATAGCGCTCGTCGGCGAGCTCGGCCTGCGCGTCTCGTGGCCGGACTTTCGCCGGCAGCTCGCCTACGCGCTGCCGCTCGGGGCGGCCTTCCTGCTCATCATCCCGCAGCAGCAGTTCCACCAGTACGCGGTCGGCGCGGCGGTCTCGGCGGCGGCCTTCGCGGTCTATGCGGTCGGCTGCTTCCAGCTCCCCATCGTCGAGATCCTCTACACCCCAGTCTCCGAAGTCTTGCAGATAGGCCTCGGCGAGAAGGAGCACCGCGACGACCACCAGCGCGGGCTCGCGCTGTTCCACGAGGCGGTCTCGCGGCTCGCGTTCGTCTTCGTGCCGGCGGCCGCGGTGCTCTTCATCTGCGCGCGCGAGCTCATCGTCTTCGTCTTCACCGAGCAGTACGTCGGCGCCGTGCCGATCTTCCGGCTCTCGCTGCTCTCCATCGCCTTTTCGGCCCTGCCGCTCGACGGCGTGATGCGCGCGCGGGCGCAGAACCGCTTCCTGCTCGCGCTCTCGGTGGTCAAGCTCGCGCTGACCGTCGGGCTGGTGCTCGGCGGCCTGAAGCTCTTCGGGCCCATCGGCGCGATGGGCGGCTGGATCGCCGCCGAGTTTCTCGCCCGCCTGGCGATGTTGGCGCGAACCGCGACGCTGTTCCGGGCGAGCCTGACGCGGGTGCTGCCGCTGCGCGACCTGACGCGACAGGGCTTCGCCACGATGGTCGCGGTGCCGGCGGGCTGGCTCGGGCTGAGCGTGTTCAGGGTGCCGCGCTTCTTCACGCTCGCCCTCTGCGGAATCGCCTTCGCCGCGGTCTACTTGGGCACGCTCTGGCTCAAGGGCTGGCTGCCCGACGACTGGATTCCGCTGCGCCGGGCGAAGGCCAAGCCGGCGCAGCAGGCGTAGGAGTCGGGAGCCGCCTGAGTCTTGAGTTGGGAGCGGAAAGCCAGGTTCTTTCCGCAGGGCCAGCCTTCAAGCCGGCCGCCGGGATCGGCCGCACATCTGTCCGGTTCCTCGACGGGCGCATCGCTATGCGCCCCTACCTACCAACCTGCAACCGATCGCTTGGATTCATTCCGGAGGGCCGTCGACCTCGACTCTCGACCGTCAAAAACCGCGGAGCATCGCGCCGAAGAGCCCCAAGCCCGAGGCCGCCGCGCTCTTCGCATAGAGCGCAGGCTTCTGCACCAGGTTGAGCTCGACGAAGCTGCGCACCTGCGTGGCGAGCGGGACCGGCTCGAGGCGATAGGGCGTCCAGCGGGTCGGCGGCTGGCGCACGCTGCCGACGGTGGCGAGCCGGAGGCTCTCCTTGAGCGCGGTCGCGCCGACCACCGCGGCCTTTGCCTTGGTCGCCGCGTCCATCGGACCGAGTAGCCGCTCGAGCCTTTCGCCCAGCTCGCGCGCGCGCTGGCGGGCCCGCGAGGTGCGCCCGAGCGCGGCCAGGACGGGGATCGAAGGCCAGTGACCGACGAGCCGGCGCCGCAAGAGCTCCCGGCGGCCGCCGAGGTACGCGTCGGTCGCGCCCGCGAGCCGCTGGTAGCCGGCCAGGTAGGTCTCGGCCATCCGCAGCATCGAGGGGCCGTTGACGAGGTAGTCGCGCTCGAAAGCCTCGCGCAGCCACCTCTCGCTCTCTTCCGCGGTGAAGGCGGGGTGCTCGAACCAGATGCGGTGCTGGCCGTGCCACTCCTCGTACGGCACCTCACGCCGCAGCCGGCCGCTCTGCTCGATGCGCTCGTAGAGCGCGGTCCCCGGGAGCGGCCCGAGCTGCATGAACTGCACGAAGTCGGCCTCCATGCCGACCAAGTAGTCGATGTCCTCGTCGATGTTTTCCCTGGTGTGGTGCTCGAGGAAGAGGATGCCGCTCGCCAGCACGACGATGCCGTGCGAGCGCAGCTTCTGGATGAGCGCCTTCATGTCGACGCCCTTGTTCTTGGCGTAGACGTGGCGCTTGGACTCGACGCCGATCCACAGGAAGAAGATGCCCAGCCGCTGCAGCAGCTCGATGCCGTACTGGTTGATGGACTCGGCCGAGCTGAACAGGCCGAAGCTCCACTGCTTGCCGTGCTGCTCCATCAGCGAGAGCAGCTCGAGGGTGCGCTCGCGGTACTTGAGGAAGTTCTCGTCGAGGACGAAGAACTCATTGGCGCCCATCGACGCCTCGAGCCCGCAGCAGGCGTCGAAGACCTCGCGCCCGGTGCGCAGGTACGGGATGTACTGGCGCTTGAAAAAATGCGTCGTGCAGCAAAAGTCGCAGCCGTTCGGGCAGCCGTTGCCCGGCATGAGCATCGCCGAGGTGCCGCCGGTCGGGGCGCCCAAGAAGTGGCGATTGAAAGCCGACTCGACCTTCGGATGGCGAATCGGTGCCTCGTCCGGCTCGCCGAACAGGCGGCGCATGAAGCCGACGCCCTCGCCGCGGCAGACCGCGTCGCAGGGGATGAGCCGCTCGACCTCGGGGATCATCGTGCCGTGCCCGCCGAGCACGATGCGCGTTCGCGGCGCGAGCTCGCGCACCCGGCGCGCCATGTGCTGCGCCTTCTTGAAGTTGGGGACGATGAAGCTGATCCCCACCGTGTCGTAGCCCTTGGTGAGCTCGCGCTCGAACTCCGACATCGACGGAAAGTCGAGCACCATCGTCGGCGTCCGCAGGTTCTCGGCGATGAGGTGCAGCCCGGCCGACGGGTGGTTCATGCGCAGGCTGAAGACACCCTGTTCGCGGGTGACCTGATTGTGGAAGAGCTCCATCACGTTTTCTTTGCGGCCAAAGTCATCGTCGACCGCATACGGCTTGAAGACCGATGTCAGCAGCAGCGCCATCTCTCTCCCCTGTCGTCTGATCACACCGGGCACGCCGCGCCGGAGGCTTATCCATGAGGAGAGTAGGGAGGGCGTGTCACCGAGGGGTCATCGAAGCGCTCTGCGTCCGGCCGGCTGGTGGGCGGCCACGAAGACTTCAGGAGCGTCGCCTCCCAACAAGGAGCATCGATCGCCTGGTCGGCTCTTGCGCTCACGAGCGATTCGCCGCCGGCCCACACGAGCCTTCGGGAAGCATGGCGCCCAAGAGGCGTCGCGTCGGCCTCACCAGACCGCGGCCCTCCGTCGGCGCGTCCGAATCGTTCCCGGCGACAAGGCGCGAGCTCGTTCGCGTCGATTGCGAGCACGCCTGCGCCCGAGGTTCGGGGCTTTGCTCAAGGGCGCTCAGGCGGAGAGCCGCTGGGGCCAGAAAGACCCGTCTCAGCCTCGCTTCGGCGCCCTTTGTCCCTATCGCGCGCGCAGGCCACCGAGACGGCGGCGCAGGCTCGCGCGGGAGCCCGCTGAGCAAGCCTGAACCCGCACCTCGAAAAGGCTACTTCGCCGGGCCGCACGCAGCTACGAGCGCGACGACGTCGGCGACGACGAGCGGCTTCTCGACGTGGATAGTGGAGAGCCCCGCCGGCAGCCTGGGCACAAGGTCCGGCCGGCCGGTCATCGACACGAGAACCGTGCTCGGGCAGCGCTGGGCGATGTGCTCGAGCACAGGCTCGCCACGCTCGGAGCCGAGCAGCAGGTCGACAAGGGCGAGCTTGAAGGTCTGGCCCTCGACGAGGGCTTGTGCCTGCGCCGAGTTGCCCGCTTCGGCGACCTGGTGACCTTCGAGCCTGAGCGCTATCGCCAGGGCCCGGCGGAAGCAGTCGTCGTCATCGACGAGCAAGATGAGCGCGCCGCCCTTGCTCGACCTGCAAGCGGGCATGATGGCTCCCGGCGCACAAAAAAAGAGCGAAGTGCAGCGGCTGCTGAAGCGGCGGGGGGGGGACCAGCTCCAACCCTGCTCACTGCACTTCGCACTCGTTCTCTTCAGCATCGACCGTGCCAACGGCCAGCGCCCTTCAACTGGGCGAAAACACTGGGATGCTGGCGAAAACGGCCCTTTCATAATTGAAATGCGTTTGCACCTCTGCAACGCCGCGCTTTTCATCTTTGCGCTCAAGGCGCGAACCGCACCTCCCCGCGGCCCAAGCCTCGCCCCCGAAAAAAACAGCAGGGGCGGGCGCGCCCGGTGGCGCCCCGCCCCTTGAGAGGTCAAGCCGCAGGCTGCGGCCTGCTACTTCTCCGGCTTCGTCTCCTTCTGGGCAAGCTGGGCCGCGCGGCGGTGCATGATGAGCAGCTTGCGCGCCATCAGGTCTTGGTCCTTGCGCGCGACGACGAGCACCGTGTTGTTGCCCTCCTTGAGCGGGCAGTCGGCGCTGAACTCGATCGACTTGCCGCCCTCTTCCGAGGCCGCCTTGAAGAAGACCTTCTGCTCGTTGACGAAGACATACAGGTCGCGAAGCTGCTGATTGTCCGTCGCCCGGCCGGTCAGGGTGAACTTGTCCGAGTCGGTGACGACCCCGCCCTTGGTCACGTCGATGTCGAGCTCGATCTTCGGCTCACGCCGCGTCTGCAGCAGCTCGACCCGAGGGGCCGTCTTCTCGGCGCGCGCCTCGCGCACCTCGCTGGCGAGCACGAAGCCTGCCCGCGAGCCGAGCTTGACCCGGTAGAAATCGCCCAGGCGCGACTCGACCGGCAGCACCGTGCCCTTCTTCGCCTCGGCGATGACGGCCGTGGCCTCGTCGGCGGCCGCCCGGATGGACAGATCGGCAAGGGCCCTCACCGCGGCTGCCGACACCTTCGCCGGCGACAGGCCCTTCTCGCGCACCGACACCGGGAGGGTTTCGCTCACCCACTCGTCCATCGGCTCATCGCCTATCGTGAGCTGCAGGATCGCCGCCTCGCCCTTGAAGCCCGGGGTCACCTCGAACTCGAAGACCCCGCCCTTCGACTCGCCCGGCTTGAGCTCGCCGAGCTTGGCGCGGCCCTTCTGCAGCGAGAGGTTCTCGTCGGCCTCCTTGTTCTTGAGCATCGCGATCGGGTCGAAGGCGGTGCCCGGACCGAGGTTCTTCACCTCGAGCGCCATCTCCACCGTCTCGCCCCGCTGCGCGAGGCCATCGCCGTTGCATTTGTCGCAGCGGTCGAGGAGCTGCCAGTTGTAGGCGAAGGTGGGGCGCGGCAGCTCGACGATCGCCAGCTCGCCCTCGAGCTCTTCGAGCTTCTCGGCCCCGTCGGCGAAGAAGCGCAAGGTCACCTTGTCACGCCGGCTCACCATGTCCTTGGGCAACTGGATGTTGACCGTCCAGGCACGCTGCTCGCCGGGGGCGAGGGCCCCGAAGATGAACTCGCGGCGGTCGAGGTAGGGGTTTTCGCTCTCGCTGTAGGCGCGCAGCCGCCGAAAGGCGCTCTCGCCCTCGTTCTTGGCGGTCACCGTCCAGGCGAGCTTCTCGCCCGCCTTCACCGGCTCGGTGGGCGCCGGGCTCATCTGCGCGACGAGCTTGCCGGCCCCCCCCTTGGCCGCGCCGCTGACCGCCCAGTCGATGCCCAGCGTCTCGATGGCCTTGTGGATCTTCTCCTGCTCCTGGGCCCGGCGCTCGGCGATGAAGGCCTGAGAGGCCTGCAGCATCTTGTCGCGCTCGGAGAACGGGGCGGCGACCAGCAGGTCGCGGGCGAAGCGGATGGGGAAGTCCTCGACGATCGCCTCGGTGTCCGGGTCGAGCCCCTCGAGCTCGTCGAGATCGTCGTAGTCGTCGCGGTCCGGGCGCTCCTTCTCGCCCTTGGCGAGCTTCTTCGGCTCGTCGCGCAGGTAGCGAAGCTGCTCGAGCGGCTGCTCCTTGCGCTCGACCTCGTCGCGCTTGCTCGCCACCTTGTCCGAGTCGGGGTTGCCGAAGTGCTTGTCGAGGTTGGCCTCGCCGATGAGCTTCTTGGGGGCGAAGACATCGACCCGGTCCTTGGCGACCCGGCTCGGCAGCAGCTCGATGTCCGGGGTGATGCCCACCTCCTGGATCGACTTGTCGCCGGGGGTCAGGTACTGGGCGATGGTCAGCTTCAGGGCGCTCTCGTCGGGAAAGTCGTAGAGCACCTGGACACTGCCCTTGCCGAAGGTCTGGCGGCCGATGACCAGGGCGCGGTTCAAGTTCTTCAGCGCCCCGGCGACGATCTCCGAGGCGGAGGCCGAGCCGGAATTGACCAGGGCGACCAGCGGCAGCTCCTCCTCGGTCTCCTCGGGCTGGGCCTTCTTCACCTCGCGCAGCTTGTCCGAGTAGCCGACCGTGGTGACGATGGAGCCGTGGGAGACGAAGGCGTCGGAGACCTGGATGGCCTGCTCGAGCAGGCCGCCGGGGTTGCCGCGCATGTCGAGCACCAGCCCCTTGAGGCCCGCCTTGCCGGCCTGGGCCTTGAGCTTGGCGAGCTCGGCGCGCATGTCGCGAGCGGTGTTGCCCTGGAAGCCCTTGAGCCGGATGTAGCCGATGTTCCCGTCGAGCATCTTGGCGCTGACCGACTCGACGTTGATGATCGCCCGGGTCAGGGTGAGCGGCTTGGGGGCGGGCCAGCCCTCGCGCTTGACGGTGATGCTCACCTCGCTGCCCGGCTTGCCGCGCAGGCGGTTGACCGCCTCGGTCAGGTCCATGTTGACCGTCGACTCGTTGTTGATGCGGCTGATCTGGTCCTTGGACTTGATGCCGGCCTTGAAGGCGGGCGTGTCCTTGATGACCCGCACCACCGTCAGGTTGCTCTCCTTCATCTGGATGACGAAGCCCAGGCCGCCGAACTCGCCCTTGGTCTGCAGCTTCATCTCCTTGAAGTACTCGGGCTTGAGCAGGATGGAGTGCGGGTCGAGGGTGGAGAGCATGCCGTTGACCGCGGCGTATTCGATCTCCCGGGTCTCGTCGCGCTCGGAGGGCGAGAGGCTCTTGGCGATGAAGTCGAACATCTCCTTGAGCGCGAAGCTCATGCGCCAGAAGGTGTCGACCTCGGAGACGTCGAACTGCTTGGAGAGCTTGTTGACGGTGACGGTGATCTTCGGGCTCTTCTCGTCGCCGTCGACCATCACCTCGGCCACCTGGCGCTCGACGCCGTCGAGGGCGTTGATGAGCATCTTGCGCGGCTCGATGCGCTTGGGGTCGACGTAGTTGTCCTTGATGAGCAGGACGACCCTGTTGAAGATGCGCAGCGCCGACAGGTCATGCGGGCGGGCGTCGGCCGCGGCCTTCCCGGCCGCGTGGGCGGCCATCGACAGCGAGGCGGGCAGGCGGTCGGAGGCGGCAGTGGCCCAAAGCAGCAGCAACACGCACAGGCTGGCGACGCGCTTGAGCACGATTCGGTAGGTCTTACGGGTCGGCTGGCTCATCGACGACGAGGCTCCACGGACATGGGGCAGCAAAGTGCCGTTACGGGCGCGCGGGCGCCCGGCAGAAGCGGAGTGCGGCTGGGTTGAGCAATACCAAGTGAGGCCATGGACGGCGCCTCGCCTGGCGGCAGAGCGGCCGTGTGAACGTCTGCTGGGTTGTGGTGATCATAGTCAGGCGCATCTGGGCCATCAAGGCGGCGAACCCGCTTGGAGTACGCGGGCTTGCGAGCGTGGGCCCCAACACGCCGGACGGGAAAAAGATGCCTGCGGGACGGCGTGACGGCAGAAGGGCGTCAAGGTGCGAGCCGCCGCAGCGCCTCCTTGATCTTCGGATTTGCCGGGTCGAGCGCGGCCGCCCGCTCGAGCGCGGCCTTGGCGCCCGGCTTGTCGCCCTTCTTGCTCCGCATCAGCCCGAGGTGAAACAGCGTCCGGGCGCGGTCGGGCTCGAGGGCAAGGGCGGCCTCATAGGCCTCAATCGCCAGGTCGGTCTTGCCGAGGCAGGCCTGGGCATCGCCCAGGTGCGCGAGGGTCGCGGGGTTGCGGGGAGCGGCCTTGCGGGCCTCGGCGAGCATGCCGGCGGCCTGTTCGCATTCGCGCTCGAGCAGCAGCGCGTAGCCGAGGTCGCCCATCACGTCGGCCTGCCCGGGCTTGAGCTCGAGGGCCTGGCGCAGCGCGCCGACCGCCTCGGAAGGCTTGCCGAGCATCAGCAGCGTCACGCCGAGCTCCTTGTGGGCCTCGGGCCGCTTCGGCTCGAGCGCGATCGCCTTGCGGTAGGCGGCCGCGGCGCCCGCCGGATCGCCCGAGAGATCCTTCGTCATCCCGAGCAGCAGCCAGGCGTCGTAGCGCTTTGGATCCAGCTCGAGCGATCTTTCGAGATGCGCCGCTGCCTCCGAGAGCCGCTCCTTGCGCGAGAGGCACAGCGCGAGCAGGTACTCGGCCTCCGCCGCACTCTTCGTGCCGCCTTCGAGGGCCCGCTGCAGCAGGTCGATCGCCTTGTCGTCCTCGCCGCGGGTCGCGTACGACTTGCCGACCATGAAGAGCTGGTCGGGCGAATAGCCCTGGGCGAGCACCGGCGCGGTCGACACCAGCGTGACGGCACACAGCAGGGCAGAGAGGGCTCGGCGCATCGAAAAGCTCCGGTCGTTCCGAAAGGTACGGGCGCGGCAGAGGGCGAAAGGTTGTACCTCACTTTCCCCGCGCGCGGTGAGAGCTTCGCGCACCTTTGGTGAGGGAGCGGGCGTCGGAGGGGGGAGGACCGCCTATGCAGCCTGCCAGAGCGTTGCGGCATGCCCGAGCGGCGCGCCCAGCGCCAGGACGGTCTTGCCCGTCTCCGACCGGGTGACGCGCGCGTTGAAGCGCCACCTCGTTCCGTCCTCGCCCTCGATCTCGAGCTCGCCCGAGTGGCCTGATGGCGGGGGCTCGGCAAAGGCGATGCCCACGTGAAGCAGGTTCGCCTCGCGCACCACGCCCTGCCAGCCTTTCTGCCCGGCAACAAAGCGCGCGGGACGCTCCAGGCGCAGCTTTACCAGGGAGCGCACCAGCCTGCCCTCGGTGACCTGCCGCCGCTCGAACATCGAGAGCAGGCTGGCGAGGATTCTCCCCTCCTCCAGAGTCAGGCCCGAGCCCTGATCGGCCTTCTGCCTCAACCGGTGGAACGCCGCGATGTAGGAGAGGACACAGTCGTCATCGGCAACTCGACTGTTCTGCCCGGCCTGATTCGTCTGCATTCCCGTGCCGCCCTCGGAGCTGTCGGTTAGGGGGAGCGAGTCGCCTGTCGTCTCTACGCCAACTCCAACGCACGGTTGCCCAGCGAATTCCCCCGCCTGGGACGTGCGCCGAGCCGTATGACACCCGCTTGGCGCCAAAAGGATTCAGCTCCGGCGCTCATCCCCGCTTTTTTTTGCGACGGTGACACGGTCGGCCAGAGGCCGCCTATCCCCCAGGAAGGGCGCGAACACGCGGCCGGCATGCAGGTTCCTGGGCGTCTAATCGCCCGATCTTTCGGTGGCTTTCCTGTGCACCTCAATCACCAGCCCACGGCTATGGGCAGGCATGCCCCGTCGATGGGATACGCCACGGCGAGGGCGCCGACTCTCGACGAGTGCTTCCTTGTGAGCCCGCCCCTACAGCGGACCGCGGCCGAAGCGGGCGGAACCAAGCCGGA
>DHSB01000067.1:25318-27978 GCA_002408385.1 Myxococcales bacterium UBA5297 | reverse complement strand
GCTCGAGGTGACCGGAGGGGGCGAGCCGAGCTTGAAGCGGAGCGCGGCTACCTCTCGAAAAGCCTCGCGATGCTCTCCTCGTAGGGCGCCCGCGCTATCCCGCGCTCGGTGATGATCGCCGAGACCAGCCGCGCCGGAGTCACGTCGAAGGCCGGGTGCCGCGCGTGAACGGCCTCGGGCGCCATGCGCTTGCCGGCGATGACGGTGACCTCGTCGGACGAGCGCTCCTCTATCGGGATCTCCTCGCCGCTCGCGATGCGCCGGTCGATCGTCGAGAGCGGCGCGGCGACGTAGAAGGGGATGCCGTGCTCGCGGCAGAGCACCGCGACCGTGTAGGTGCCGATCTTGTTGGCGACATCGCCGTTGCTCGCGATGCGGTCCGAGCCGATGACCGCGCAGGTGATCTCGCCGCGCTGCATCAGCCAGCCGGCCATGTTGTCGGTGATGAGCGTGACTGCGATGCCGTCGCGCCACAGCTCCCAGGCTGTCAGCCGAGCGCCCTGCAGGTAGGGGCGGGTCTCGTCGGCGAGCACGCGAATCTTCTTGCCGGCCTCGACCGCGCCGCGGACCACGCCGAGCGCGGTGCCGTAGCCCGCGGTGGCGAGCGCGCCGGCGTTGCAGTGCGTGAGCACCGTCGCGCCGTCGGGGATGAGCTCGCCGCCCAGCCTGCCCATCGTGCGGCAAGCCTCGTAGTCCTCGTCGAAGATGGCCTGCGCCTCGCGCAGGGCGGCCTCGGCGAGCCCCGGCGAGTCGAGGTGCGCGGCGATGGCCCGCTGCATCCGCTCGATGGCCCAGGCGAGGTTGACCGCGGTCGGCCGCGCCGCGCGCAGCGTGCGCGCTGCGTTCTCGATGGCCGCGGCGCGCTCGCTCGCCGGCAGCTCGGCCGCGCGCCGGGCGGCGAAGGCCATCCCGAAACCGGCCGCGACGCCGATGGCCGGCGCGCCGCGCACGACCATGTCGCGGATGGCCCGGGCGATCTCGGCCGGGTCGTCATAGGCGAGGTGACGCTCCTCGCCGGGCAGCAAGAGCTGGTCGATGAGGTAGAGCTTGCCGTCCTTGAAGTAAGCGGGGTGCAGCGGCTTCATCGGTTCCTCCACGCGCGTCGGGCCCCGGGGTTCCTAGCACGGGCCTGCTTGCCCGGGCGACCTTCGCATCTTGGCGGGAGACGCGCGGACCGTCTGGACCAACGCGGGGGCCGCGCCCTCGCATTCGCAGCGGGATGGACCGCGGAGCGCAAGGGCAGAGCGGAGACTGTTCGGCGGAGCGGACGATGGACGGCGCAGCGCGACCAAACAAGAACGGGCTTTGGAAAGGGCCCGACGCCCGTTCCGAGCTTCGAGCCGAAAGTCGAGCGGCCTACTTGCCGCTGCCGCGACGAGCCTCCTCGAGAAGCGAGGCGACCCGCCGAGCGCGCGCGCCGACGGCGGCGCGTAGTCGATAGCAGGCCGACCAGGTCGCGGTCTTCTCCGTTTCGGCAGCGCGCTTCTCTTCGGTCGCGCTCTTTCCGGGCGCCGGTTTCCGAAGCGCGTTCGGCCAGCTTGCCCGAGAGCGCCCGGGCGGCGGCACGCAGCGCCTCCGAGCGGGGCGATAGGCGGCGGGCGAGTGCCTCGTGGGCGCCCGTCGAGTCAGAGCAGCTCCACGGCGTCCTTCTCTATCTTGTGGCGAAGCGCCTCCTGGCTCTGCGAGCGCGACATCTTGCGCTTCTTCTAGCCGTCGACCTCGACCTCCTTGATCTGGGGCTGGGCCTCGTTGGCGAGCACCTTCTCGAGCGAGGAGATGAGGGCGGGGTTTGCGCCCTTGCGCTGCAGGTCGTGGATCAGCGCGCGGACCGAAGCCATCACGGCGGCGTATTCGGTCTGGATGTCGAAGAGTATCGGGCGACTTGTGCCGAGGCCTGAGAGACGCCGACTTCGTGGAGCTGTCGACGGGCCTAGCCTGGATTTCCAGGGCCCGGAAGCTGCCCGACATGGGCGACGGACAGGCGGATGTTCCGCAGAGAGGCTGAGGGAAGAGATGGCTCGGCCGCACGCTCAAGGCGATTCGGGGGCCGCGGAAAATCCAGGCGAAGACGAGGCTCAAGACCGCGGCTTGCCTTCGCGTTCGGGCAGCCGCTCGCGCAGCAGGCGCAGGACGGTGTCGGGGTCGTCGGGCGTGATGACCGACTTGAAGCGCCCGCCGGTCTCCAGCACGAAAGCTCGACTCTTGAAAGGCCGGTTCGTGTCCAGGTGGTACCAGTGCCTGAAGTCGCCGGTTCCCCAGATGCGCCAGCGACCTGTCCAGATGCCGAGCGCGCGCTCCTCGAAGCGGCGGATTTCGTCGTAGGTGATGCGCCGGTCTCCGACCGGATAGTAGTACTTGCGGATGGTCAGCCCGTCCTCGTCGAAGGTCAGGTACTTGTCCCGGTAGTGGACGGCCATCGCTTGCTCTCCAAAGGCGGTACGCCGCTGCGCTCGTCTTCATGTAGGGCGAGCGACAGGGGCGGGCAATGGTGGGGCCGAAGCATCGGGTGCGCAGGCGGCAGGTTGGGGACGTGAAGACGTGTCGACGAATCCTTCGAGCGATAACCGATCAGCCCGAGCGTAGGCCGAGCTTGCGAGGCCGAAGTCGGGCCCTTCGATTCCGCCTCCCTCGTTCCTCGGGAGGCTACGCTCGGGGTGAGC
>DHSB01000067.1:24683-25185 GCA_002408385.1 Myxococcales bacterium UBA5297 | reverse complement strand
CGCTCGGGGTGAGCGGGTGGCGATCCGAAGCGAGGGCGATTTTCCGAGACCTCTTGCGCGGGCGGGACAAAGCCCGCTGGTTTCTTCACCGCGCGCGTCAAGAGCTGCTCAGGCGCAGCGCCGTTCGCGCGTTGCGCGCGGTCAGCTCGGCGATCTCCTCGGGCTCTGCCGCGAGGGCCCGCGCGAGCCCGCCGACCACCTCGACGAGATGGGCTGGCTCGCATCGTCCCCGGTGCGGGCGCGGCGTCTGGTCCGGCGCATCGGTCTCGACGAGCAGACGCTCGCGCGACACGGCGCGCGCAGCGGCCGCCGGCTTCTTCGCGTTCTCGTAGGTGATGGGGCCGGCGAAGGCGAACCAGACCTCCCAGGCGCAGTACTGACGCGCCTGCTCACCGCTGCCGCTGAAGCTGTGCAGGAGGGTGGGCGGCATGAGCCCGGCGCGAAAGAGCGCCAGCAGCTCGTCGTGGGCGCGCAGGCAGTGGACGAGCAACGGCAGCCCGTG
>DHSB01000067.1:0-24533 GCA_002408385.1 Myxococcales bacterium UBA5297 | reverse complement strand
GGGCGAGCGCGGCGTGGGCCTCGAGCACCCGCACCTGCCGCTCCATCGGGACCAGGCGCGCGGTGGCCGCGTCGAGCCCGCACTCGCCGACGGCGATGGCCGCTCCCGTGCCGAGCAGCGCGTCGAGGCGCGCAAGGTGGCGCTCGTCGTCGTCGGCGCTCAGCTCGGGGAGCAGCTGCGGGTGAATGCCGAGCGCGACGTGAATCCCTTCGCGCCCGCGGGCCCAATCGACAAGGGGCTCCCAACCGGCAGGGGCCACGGCCGGCACGACAATCTCGGCGACCCCCGCGGCCCGCGCCCGGGCGAGGACCGCCTCGCGGTCCGGCGAGAAGGCGACCGAGTCGAGGTGGCAGTGAGTGTCGATCACGAGAGCCGACAGTCGACCCGCCGCGGGGGCGACTGTCAACGGAGAGCTGGGCGCGGTGACCGGGGCGCCGGGCCTCGGGTCAGGGAGTCTTCGCGAGGCCTCTCGAGCTCGGACGGGCTTACGCCCCGGCAATGACGATGCGCTTGTCGAGCATCTTGGAGAGCGGCGAGAGCGGCGAGAGCAACGTGGCCACCGCGTCGGGCGAGCCGCCGACCTCGTAGGCGGCAGCGAGCAGCTCGCCGAGAGTCACCTTCGAGCGCTTGACCGCGTGGGCTTTGTTGCTGGCGGCGCGCGTACTCCGTCCGTTTCGGTTGCCTGCCTTCATGTGTGGCCTCCGTTCGGTTGGATGCGTGGGACTCGACAAACGTTCCGCACAGCAGCACCTGTGCCAGCCGCCCTTGCCGCGGCGCCCACCTGTGATTCCGCAGGCCTGCGGTCGAGGCCTGCGGCCCCCTTCCGGTCGCGCACCGGTATTGGTTACCGGGGCAACTTCACGAAGGCAGCAATAGTTGCCGCACCCTCGGCTCCGGGCCAAAGCACGGCAGCGCGTTGCTCCAATCAATCGCGGAGGGCCAGCGGAGAGCGCGTCAGGCTGGGACCCCGGGGCTTCATCCTGCAGTGCCCGCGGGCGAGCCCCGCCATCCCTACCCCCAGTCGGTGCGCCGGCGATCCGAGTGCTCGCCGCGGATCTCAGCGCGCCGCCGGGGAGGGGGCTCTTGCGGCTCGGTACGGCTTGGGGATTGGGCGGGGAGGGAATCGAACCCTCACACCTTTCGGCACGGGCTTCTAAGACCCGCGTGTCTACCGTTCCACCACCCGCCCAGGGCGAGGCTCTCATACACGCCGCCGGACTAATCGATCAACAGCCGCCTCGAGAAGACCACGGTCTCGAACAGGTTGCTGAAGTCGTCGGTCCAGACCCGCCCCGGGCGCTCGCGCGCCGGACGGCTGGCGGCGGCGAGCTCCGGCTCCGAAAGCGGGCTGCGCGACAGCAGCATCCACTCGGAGCTGAACTGCGCCTCGGCCTCGTCGGCGCTCGGGGGCGGATTCGACTCGACGATGGCGACCGAGAGGCCGAAGGCGGCGGCGAGGCGCGCGACGACCGGGCTCAAGTCGAGGAAGAGGTTCGAGACGTGCACCGCGATGACGCCCCCGGGCGCCAGGCGAGCGAGGTAGCTCGCCAGCGCCTCGCGCGTCAACAGGTGGACCGGGATGGAGTCGCTGCTGAAGGCGTCGAGGACGAGCAGGTCCAGGTCCGCCTCCTCACCAGCGCGCAGCTCGCGCTCGAGGGAGATCCGGGCGTCGCCCTCGACCACCTCGATCGTCGCCGCGCTCTCGGCCAGGAAGCCAAAGAACCCCCCGTCGCCGCGAGCCAGCCGGATGACCTCGGGGTTGATCTCGTAGAAGCGGAAGCGGTCCCCGGGGCGCCCATAGGCAGCCAGGGTCCCCACGCCCAGCCCGACGACCCCGACCCGCAGCGGCGCGCCCTCGAGGCGTCGCGGGTGGCGTCGCAGCGCCAGGCCGACCCCGCTGTCGGGGCCGTAGTAGGTCGTGGCCAGCGCGCGTCGCGGGCCCTCGGCGAACTGCAGGCCGTGGACGACCGGGCCGTGCCGCAGCTCGAAGCGGCGCTGCTCGCCGCTCCCGCCCACCTCCGTCACGGCCAGCCGGCCGTAGAAGCTGCGCCCGCTCCAGCGCGCCCCCTCGAGCGGCTCGCCCGCGTTCAGCGCCAGGAACCCGAGCAGGCCGATCACCGCGCTCGCGAGCCCCCAGCGCGCCAGCCGCCCGTGGCGGCCCCAGAGCGCCGAGCCCCTGTCGCGCGCGGGCGCGACCAGCACCAGCAGCCAGGTGCCTCCCAGGCCGAGGTGCAGCTCCCAGAGGCCCTTGAAGACCCGGGGCGCGACGAGCCCGACGAGCACGCCGCCGAGCGCGCCGCCCAGCGCGAGCGCGAAGTAGAAGCCGGTCAGCCCCTGCGGCGGCGGCTTGAGCGCGGCCAGCTCGCCGTGGCAGACCATCGCACAGCAGAAGAGCAGCAGCAGATAGGCGCCGAGCTGCAGCCCCAAGTTGGCCGTCGGGCCCAAGTGAAGGGCGGCGATGGCGAGCCCGGTCGCCGTGAAAAGCGCAGGCAGGAAGCGGCGGCGGGTGTACCAGCGCGTGCTCTCGAAGCAGAGCACGAAGCTGAGCAGGTAGAGGACGAGCGGCGCTATCCAAAGGAAGGGGACGACGGCGATCTCCTGGCAGAGCTGGTTGGTGACCGCCAGCAGCATCACCGAGGCGGCCGCGGCGAGCAGCGTCCAGAGCGCGAAGCGCGGGGCTTTGGGTCGCTCCCGGGTGGGCGCGAAGTCCCCGGACTGCTCGGGCGCGACCGAGGGCGGCCCCTTGAGCCGGGCGACGAAGAGCGCGCAGGCGAGCGCGCCGGCGGCGAAGAGCCCGAAGCCGACCGCCCAGCCCCAGGCCTGGATGCCCACGGGCAGCAGCGGCTCGAGGATGAACGGGTAGCTCAAGAGCGCCAGGATGGAGCCGAGGTTCGAGAGCGCGTAGAGCCGGTAGACGGGCCTGCCGGGAAAGGCCCGGCAAAACCAAGCCTGCAGCAACGGGCCGGTCGTCGAGAGGACGAGGTAGGGCAGGCCCACGCTGACCGACAGCAGCGCGAGGACCCGCAGCGTCGGGAAGGCGCTGTCGGCAGGTCTCCAGTCCGGCCCCGGGATGAGCGGGGTCCCCCAGGCGATCGTCGCCGCCCCGAGGGCGAGCGCCGCGGCGGCGAGCAGCAGCGCGTGGAGACGCGCCTGGCGCCCGGCGCGCAGGCGCGCGGCGAGCAGGTGCGAATAGCCATAGCCGGCCAGCAGCAGGACCTGGAAGAAGAGCATGCAGGTCGTCCAGACCGCCGGGGTGCCGCCGAACCAGGGCAGCACGACCCGCCCGATGAGCGGCTGGACCAAGAACAGGAGGAAGGCGCTCAGCACGATGACCGAGGCGAACAAGGGCATGAAATCCTCAGCGCTGCGGGCTGTCGCGACCGGGAAAACGGGCGCTCCGGGACGCTTGCCGGATTGGTCAACCTACCACGCGCTGCGCGCCCTCCCGGAGCCGGCGACAAGCCTTGACGTCAAGGGGGAATCGGGGTACCCCAGCCGCTCTTTGCAGACCGCCTGGGCGCTCGTGCCAAGGCCTTCTTGAGGAAGCGCATGACCAAGTTCTCAGTGGAAGAGGTCTCGCCCATCGAGCGGCGAATCAAGGTCGAGGTCGAGCCCGAGGCCGTCAGCGCCGAGCTGAAGCGCGCCTACAAGCAGCTCAACTCTCGCGTCCGCATCCCCGGCTTTCGCCCCGGCAAGGTCCCCCAGCGCATTCTCGAGGCACGCTTTCGCGACCAGGTCGAGACCGAGGTCATCCAGCAGCTCGTCGAGCACAGCTATGGCGAGACGGTCGAGAAGTCTCCGGAGCTGATGCCGGTGTCGGTTCCCCGGGTCACCAACGAGGAGCTCAAGGTCGGCGAGCCGTTCCGCTACCAGGCCTATGTCGAGGTGATGCCGAAGGTCGAGCCCAAGGACTACGAAGGCATCGAGATCAAGAAGCCGCGCACCGAGGTGCCCGAGTCCGAGGTCGACGCGGAGATCGAGCGGCTGCGCGAGGCGACCAGCGAGCTGTTGCCGATCGAGGGCCGGGACGTGGCCGAGGAGGGCGATTACGCGGTCGTCGATTTCGAGGGCGCCGTCGAGGGCAAGGCCGTCCCGGGCGGCAAGGGCGAGGATGCGACGCTCCAGATCGCCGAGGGCGAGTTCACCGAGGGCAAGGTCAAGGCGCTTGCCGGCGCGAAGGTCGGCGAGCCGCGCGAGGTCGAGTACACCTTCCCCAAGGAGCACCGCCCCGCCGAGCTGGCCGGCAAGACGGCCCAGTTCAAGATGACCATCAAGGCGCTCAAGACTCGCAAGCTGCCCGAGCTCAACGACGAGCTGGCGAAGAACGTCGGCGCTGGCGAGACGCTCGAGGAGATGCGCAAGCAGGTGCGCGAGCATCTGGAGAGCAGCACCAAGGCCCAGGCCGAGCAGCAGGTGCGCGAGCAGATCATCCGCGGCCTCATCGAGCGCAATCCGCTCGAGGTCCCCAACGCGATGGTCGAACGCGCGGCGGACCGGATGGTCGGCAACATGATCGAGCGCCTGTCGGCACAGGGGATCGATCCGCGGCGGATGCGCATCGACTTCGAGCGGATGCGCGAGAGCGTCCGCGAGCCCGCGCTGACCGAGGTCAAGCGCAGCCTGCTGGTCGAAGCGGTCGCCGAGAAGGAGAAGCTCGAGCCGACCGAGGTCGACCTCGACGCCAAGGTCAAGCAGCTCTCCGAGGCGCTCAAGACCCCGGAAGACAAGATCCGCGGCATGCTCTCGAGCCCCGAGGCCAGCCGCGGGATTCGCGCTCAGATCCGCGAGGAGAAGACCCTTGCGTTCCTCGAGGCGAAGGCGAAGATTGTCGAGTCCTAACCCGCTGAAATTGTTGAGCCCCTGGAACGAGGTCGCGGTGCGATGACCTACATCCCGATGCCGTATGTGGTCGAGCAGACCCACCGAGGCGAGCGCAGCTACGACATCTACTCGCGGCTGCTCAAGGACCGCATCGTTTTTCTCGGAACCCCGGTCGACGACGACGTCTCGAACGTGATCATCGCCCAGCTCCTGTTCCTCGAGAGCGAAGACCCGGACAAGGACATCAACCTCTACATCAACTCGCCGGGCGGCTCGGTGACCGCGGGCTTGGCCATCTACGACACCATGCAGTACGTCAAGCCACCGGTCTCGACCATCTGCATGGGCCAGGCGGCCTCGATGGGCGCGCTGCTGCTGTGCGCGGGGGCGACGGGCAAGCGGTACGCCCTGCCGCATTCGCGCATCATGATCCACCAGGTCTCCTCCGGCGCTCAGGGCCAGGCCTCGGACATCGAGATCCAGGCCAAGGAGATCCTGCGGCTCAAGGCCAAGCTCAACGAGATCCTCGCCAAGCACACCGGGCAGCCCATCGAGCGCATCGAGAAGGACACCGACCGCGACTACTTCATGTCGGCGGCCGAGGCCAAGGACTACGGCCTCATCGACGAGGTGGTGGTGCAGAAGAAGAAGTAGCGGCCTCTGCAGTTGTCCGTTCCCGGCGGCGCGGGGCATCCAGGCCCTCGCGCTGCCTGCCTCCATGCCCGTCGCCTCCCGCCCCAACCTGACCCGCGTCGTCCGCGCGGTCATCCAGGATGCAGCCTCGCGGCTGCCCGAGTTCTCGCATATCAAGGCCTCGCGCATCCTCGTCGTCGTCGGCGAGGCCCGGCGCGCCTCCTGGGCGACCGTCCGCCCCCTGGGCCCCAGCAAGACGCGCCGCCGGCCGGTCGTGCGCATCAAGGGCCGGCAGATGCTCTACGTCATCACGCTGCGGCCGCGCTTTTTCCGGGTCGCGACGCCCGAAAAGCGCATCGAGACGATCCTCCACGAGCTCTTCCACATCTCGCGCCGGTTCGACGGCTCGTTGCACAGCGGGCGCAGGCACGGGAGCAAGACCGGAGTCTTCGAGGCGAGGCTCAAGCCCATCGTGGGCCGCTACCTCGAAGCGATGCCGCGCGAGCTGCGCGACACCCTGTCGACCAACGGCATCGTGATGGCCCGTCAGTGGCTCGAGAAGCCTGGCCCCAGCGTCAAGTTGAGGGACGGTGCCGAGCGTCCCAACGGTCGCAGCGTCTACACCGAGAAGCACCTGTTCGTCGGCCCGGTGCAGATGCTCACGCGCCGGTCGGGGCGGCGTTAGGGGCGACGGGCGAGAGTCGAAGATGCGCCGTCACGCGCCTCTGCTCGAGCTCTCGACGGGCGCAGCGCGATTCCGGAGGACCGGCCTTCTGCGGCGTGGCGAATCCTCTGGACCGCCAGCACGGAGGCTGGCGCCCCGGTCCTTCGTGGGCGCGGCGGCGTGGCGACGAAGCTCGCGCCTCTGCTCGAGCTCTCGACGGGCGCGCCCCCAACGCTGCGACCGATCGCAGAAGTCCCGGGCGAAGCCCGGGCTGTCGACTGTCGCTAGGAGGCCTTCTGCAGCGCCTCTTCGATCATCGCGAACGCGGCGTTGAGCGCCCTCGTCTTCTCCTCGGCGAGCGCCTGGAACTCGGGGGCGAGGTGGGCGACCTTGTCAGGGTGGTACTGGAGCAGCAGGCCTCGCCAGGCCTTCTTCGCCTCGTCGAGCGAGACCCCGGGCGTCACCCCGAGAACCGCGTAGGGGTCGATCGGAGGAGGCTCGGGCGGCGGCGTGGCGGGCGGCGGGGGGACGGGCGTCTTGTCGTCATCCTCGGGCGGCGCGGCGATCGGAATCTCGTCGGTGTCGGCCCGCTCCAGGCGACCGGTGGCCGGGTTGATGATCGGGGTGTCTCGACGCCGCGGGACCCGGCGCGCCGGACGCGGCTCGGTCTTCTCCTCGGCCCTCTGATAGGGCTGCAGGCCCGGGATGAGCTGCGCGAGGTAGGCGGTGATCTCCTCGGCGTCCTCGAGCGGCTCCCAGAGCGCCTTGCCAAACCAGGCGAGCGCGCGCCCGCCGCGGGTGAGCAGGTAGCCGGAGGTGGCCGCCGCGGCCTCCTTCGAATCGGGGAGGAGCCGGTCGCACAGCTCGCCCATCGGGTCCCGCCACATCCCCTCGGGCCGCCCCTCGTCGATAACCACCACGAGGTCGAGCCAGTCGCCGGCGGAGGCGAGGATCTCCTTGAAAGGCGTCTTGGACTCGACGGCGAGCGTTCTCGAGCCCTTGAGCTGGGTGATGAGCAGCACCTTGGGCATCGAGCGGACAGCCCTCGCCAACGCCGCCTTGACGTCGCTGTCGGCGTGGAAGAACCGGACGATCATTGCCCGCCCATTGTGCCCACCCGCGCCTTGGCGTCAAACCCTTGCTCGCCGGGGCTGCAAACGCAAAAGCCCCCTCGTCCCGAGTGGGACGAGGGGGCTCATACCCCTTGTCCGAAAGCTCGTCGAGAGGCGCGCGAGGAGCGGCTTTGCGCCCCGGACACCCCTGGTTGCTAGCCGCGGTTCAGCTTGACGGCGAGGCGCTTGACCTCTTCGGCGATCTTCATGGTGATGGTCTTCTTGTTCTCCTCCTCGACCTGGGCCTCGAGGCCCCGGGCCTCGGGCTTGGCCTGGGCCATGGCGGAGGGGTTGCCCGAGGTGATCCAGTCGATGGCGCAGATGGCGGCAAAGCGCGGGTTGAGGTCGACGACGTCGCTGACCGGCCGCTTGATGGCGGCAAAGAGCGCGGGCAGCGAGCCGGCGGCCATGCGGCGGCCCAGCTCATAAGCGGCGCGCTCGCGGACGACCGGCTCGGCGTGAGTCAGGGCGGACTCGAGGCACTTGTCGTCGCCCTCCTTGCACGCCGCGATCGTCTCGAGGACCTTCTTGTAGGTGGCGATGGTCTTGGTGCGGGCCTCGACGTTCTTCGCCTTCTCGGCCGCGCAGTCGACCTCGCCGTAGTAGCCCTCTTCGCACTCCTTCATGAAGAGCTTCTCCTCGCCGTTCGCGAAGGCCTCCAGCCTCTTGATCTCCGGCTCGCCGCCGAGCAGCGCCAGGCCGAGCATGCAGAACTCACGGGCGCTCCAGCTTCCCTTCTGCGAGCAGTCGGCCAGCTTGGCCACGACGCTCTTGTCGCCGATCTGCACGAGCGAGCGCACGTAGGCGCCGCGGGTGTTGGCCTCTTCCTCGTCGAGCATCTTGCTGATGGGGCCGATCGCCTCCTTGGCCCGCATGCGCCCGAGCGAGTCGGCCGCGGCCATGCGCACGAAGAGCTTGTAGGCGATGTTCGCGTCGTCGTAGCCCAGCAGCTTGAGCAGGTAGGGGATGGAGCGGCGGTCCTGCAGGTCGCTCTCTATCTGGGCGGCCTTGGCGTAGATGGCCGGCTTGAGCACCTTGCGCTCCTCGGCCCAGGTCAGCAGCTCCTTGTTCTCGTCCTTGAGCACCGAGAGGATGGTGTCGTTGGCCGCGTCGCCGAGCAGGAAGATGCCGAAGGCGCTCTCCGGGTAGAAGGAGACGCCCTTTCGCTCGGCGAAGAGCATCCGCATGTAGGCCGGCAGCGCGGCCGGGTCGTTGATCTCGGCGAGAGCGAGGATGGCCTTCTTGTTGATAAAGGTCTCGAGCCGCTCGTCGGTCGCCACCTCGGAGAGCTGCTCGACGGCCGTCGAGTCCTTGAGCCGGCCGAGCGAGCCGATGGTCTCGATGCGCACGTAGTTGTCCTTGGTGACCTTGAGCAGCTTGAGCAGCGGCTTGACCGCGCCCTTGTCACCAAGGTCGCCCAGGGCGCGCGCGATCTCCTTGTTCGCCGCGTTGGCGTCCTGGGTCATCTTGTCGCTGCCGCCGCCGACCGAATAGTCGATGGCATCGGCGAGCCCCTGGATGGCCGAGGGGTCCTTGAGCTCGCCGAGGACCCGGGCGATCTCGAGCTTGACCTGGGAGTTGCTGTCCTTGAGCGCCTCGATAAGCCCGGGCACGGCCTCTTTCTTGCCGATGTTGCGCAGGTTCTCGACGGCCTTGATCTTGATTTTGGTGGTCTTGCCCTTCTTGAGCACCTCAACCTGGTCCTCGATGCTGTTCGGGTCGGCCTTCTTGCAAGCCGGGAGCACCACAAGTGCGGCACAGAGGGCCAGAATCAGAGAGCGCATGGGATCCTCGCGATCAGGTACGGGTCTGAGCTCACGACGTGTCGAGCGCCGAAGGCCATGACGGCCCCCGTCACGCCGCGTGGTGGGCTGTCGAGCGGACCGGGTAGGATTAGCACCCCCACCTTTAGAGGGTCAACCGGCCGGGCAAAGGCCCTGCGCGCGCGCCGAGGGCCGGGAGTCGACGGTCGCCCGCACCGACCGTCGCGCCAGATACCGGCCGCACGACCCGTTGTCGCCTCTCGATCCGGCGTGCGCCACCCGAGCGGTCGAAGCGCGCGAGACGCAGCGCCTCGCGCACGGCGCGAATCGGTCCCCGCGGCCGCCGGGCTCGGACGCTGAAAGGACGGTGCGGCTGCCCCCAGCGCCCGTCGAGCGATCCTTGAGATCGAGTCGCTCGTGGCCTCACTCGACCCCAAGCCGGGCAGATAGGCCGACGGACATCCCCCATTGGGGGAGAGCGACGCTGCGGAGAGCCGACTTGCGCCTGTCGAGTCACTCCTCGCGCGCGTGGAGGGGCGACTTGCGCCTGTCGAGTCACTCCTCGCGCGCGTCGAGGGGCGACCTGCGCCTGTCGAGTCACTCCATCGCGCGCCGGGAGGAGCGACTTGCGCCTGTCGAGTCACTCCTCGCGCGCGCGGAGGAGCGACTTGCGCCTGTCCAGTGCACCCATCTGACCGTAGTTGCCCGCGCTCGCGCTCGAGGTGGGCCCGCCGGAGCATCAAGAGCCTTGCGCCGCCGAGGGACAGCGGCCGGGGCCGTGCGGGGCCAGGCCGAGATCGCGCCGGCCGAGCGGCACCGGTTTCGTCGGTCTGAGGCCGCGCCTCCTTAGATCGTCGTCTCGGTGACACCCTGGAAAGCTCCCGACCCGGCGACGAGCTGCCTGTAACAGGCGACCTGAGCGGCGACGAGGAGCAGGTCAAAGAGCATCGTCGCGGCCTCGGCCGCGAGCTGCGCGGGCGCAATCCAGCCGGCCGAGGCGGGCGAGAGCCCCATCAAGCCGAGCAGCCAGCCCCCGACCCCGGGCACGAGCGCGGGCAGCGAGCTCGCGGCGAAGGCGAGGGCCAAAGCGGGGAGCAGCGCGCGGCGCTTGCCGAAGACGAGCGAGTGCGACACCCGCAAGACCTGCTTCACGTCCAGTCTCGTGGCGGCCAGCAGCGGAGTGACCAGGCAATAGGAGAGGGCGAAGACGACGCCGGGGACGAGCAGCAAGGCCATCCCAATGCCGATGATGAGGCTCATCACCAAGGTGGCGGCGACGGCCGTGGGCCAGCGGCGCAGCGCGTAGGCGAGCGCCTCGCCGGCGTCGAGCCCGCGCTGGCCGCACGCCCGTAGGAAGAGCCGGGCCGCCGCGACGCTGACGACGGTGCCCACGAGAAGCCGAGCCAGCCACGCGAGCTGCATCTGCGCGACCGTCGGCAGGCCGCGGCTCGCACCGAAGTGGTCGACCGCAGCGAAGGCGGGCGCGAAGACCGCGCAGACGAGGAGCAGCCTGCTGAACGAGGCGCGATACAGGCGCCAGGCGAGCAAGAGCGTGGCCCGGACCGAGGGCGGCTGAAACTCGAGGGCGCGCCGCTGGCTATCGCAGGCGCGACAGACCGCCGGCTCCACCGGCAGGGCGCAGGTCGCGCAGACGGGCCGGGTGCAGACGCCACAGACCGCGCAGGCCGGACGCTCCGGGTGCTGCACGCAGCGCGCGTCGGCCGGAGCTGGGGGCGTGAGCATGAACGGCTTATACCTCTCTTCGGGCCCGGCCCGTGCCAGCCGAGCGAGCGCGACGCGCTACGAGCGCCGGGCGAGCGCGCTCGGCAGCTCGGCGTCCGCGCAGGCGCGCGGCTGCGCCCGATGCTCCCGCGGTCAGAGGCCGCTCGGACGGGCGCTGTACTACCGAGCCTGGCGATTCGTCGCGCCGCGGCGCGGTCTGCCGGCCGCCGGGAAGTCTCGTTTCGCCCGTGCCTCCTGCTCGATTCGACAGGACGCCCGCAGGCAGGCTGCGCCCCCTACCGCCCGAGGCCGGGCGCTCAGGTTCCGGGCGAAGCCCGGGCGGTCGAACTGTGACCAGCCTGACGTTTGTTTGGTGTAGGCTGCGGCGCGCCAGCCGCATCCCCTGAGCACCTGCCCATGAGCGAAAAAGCGCCAGAGATCTCGATAGTCATCCCCGTCTACAACGAGGCCGCGATAGTTCAGTCGGCTGCCGAAGAGCTCGTCCGCGCGCTCGACGAGCAGGGGCTCGACTACGAGCTGATCCTCGCCGAGAACGGCTCGAGTGATTCGACGCCGCAGATCGTCGACGGGCTCGCCTCTCGCTTGCCGCGCCTGCGCGCGCTGCACGTCGGCGAGCCCAACTACGGCCGCGCGCTCAAGGAGGGAATCCTCTCGGCCCGCGGGACCTACGTGATCAGCGACGAGATCGACCTGTGCGACCTCGACTTCTATCGGCGCGCCCTGCCGCTGTTGCGTTCGGGCGAGGCGGAGATGGTCGTCGGCAGCAAGGCGGCGCGCGGGGCCCGGGACGAGCGGCCGCTGCTGCGGCGCGCGGGCACCAAGGTGATCAACGGCGTGCTGCGCGTCTCGCTCGGCTTCCGCGGCACCGACACCCATGGGTTGAAGGCTTTCCGGCGCGACGCCCTGCTGCCGGTGGCCCGCGCCTGCCTGGTCGACAAGGACATGTTCGCGAGCGAGCTCGTCATCCGCGCCGGCCGCATGGGGCGCCGGGTCGTCGAGGTTCCGGTCGTGGTGCACGAGAAGCGCAAGCCGACGATCAACCTGGTGCGGCGCGTGCCGAACGTCATCAAGAACATCGGCAAGCTCGTCTACGCCATCCGCATCAAGGGCGCCTAGCGCGCCGGCTCGCATCGGCCGATCGCCATGGGAATCGCCTGCGTCAACGTCGATCTCGACTCCATCGGACACTACCTGCGCATCCACGGGCTGAGCGAAGAGCTGCTCTCGCCCGAGGCCGCGCGCGTGGTCTATCGCAAGGCGCTGGCGCGGTTCGTCGGACTGTTTGCCGACGCGGGCATCGCCGCGACCTTCTTTGCCGTAGGGCGCGACCTCTCGGACCGGCCTTCGGCCGAGGCGCTGCGGGCCGCAGCGCACGCGGGCCACGAGATTGGCAACCACTCCTTCTCTCACGACTACGACCTGACGCGGCGCTCGGCCGAAGGGATAGTGCGCGAGGTGACCGAGGGCGAGCGGGCGATTGTGCGCGCCGTAGGGACGCCGCCCCGGGGGTTTCGGGCGCCCGGCTACACCGTGAGCGGCGAGCTGCTGCAGGTGCTCTGGGTGCGCAACTACCTCTACGACTCCTCGGTCTTCCCGGCAGCGCCCTACTACCTGGCCAAGGCCGCCATCATGGGGGCGATGGCGCTCGCCGGGCGCCCGTCGAAGGCCGTGCTCGACCGCCCGCGGGTGATGCTGGCCCCGCGCCTCCCCTATCGGCCCGACCCCCGCGATCCCTACAAGGCCGGGCAGGGGGCGAGGCTCGAGCTGCCGATCTCGGTCGAGCCGGTGACGAGGGTGCCCTTCATTGGAACCGCGGCGGTGCTGCTGCCCTGGCCCGTCGTCTCCGGGCTCTACCGGCGCCTGCGGGGTGAGCCGTTCCTCAACTTCGAGCTGCACGGCATCGACCTGCTCGACGCCAGCGACGTCGCGGTGCCGCAGCTTGCGCGCGTGCAGCGCGAGCTGAATCAGCCGTACGAGCGCAAGCGCGAGAGACTGCGCGAGCTGCTGCGCCGGATAGTCGATGACTTCGAGGTGCTCACGCTCGCCGACGCCGCGCTCAAGCTCGGGAGCGTCGTCGAGTAGGCCGCGGCACGGTTCCCAAAGGGCCGGCCCTCCCTGCAGGCCTGGCGCGGCAGGGTGATCCACCGAACCGGCAGGCACGAAGGCCGACGTTCCGGGTCTTGGTGTCGCGCCGGCGGAGCGCTTCAGCGCCGGCGACTCATAACTCAAAACTCAGGACTCAGAACTCCCGAATCACATCTCCCGCCGTCCGCTCAGCGCCCGCGCCAGCGTCACCTGATCGGCGTACTCGAGATCCCCGCCCATCGGCACGCCCTGCGCGATGCGCGTGACGCGGATGCCGAGCGGCTTGATGAGCTTGGTCAGATAGAGCGCGGTCACCTCGCCCTCGACGTCCGGGTTGGTGGCGACGATGACCTCTTCGACCCCGGCGCTCAGGCGCGGTAGCAGCTCCTTGATGCGGAGCTGGTCGGGCCCGACGCCCTCGAGCGGCGAGAGCACGCCGTGCAGCACGTGGTAGCGGCCGCGAAACTCGCGGGTGCGCTCGACGGCGAGCAGGTCCGAGACGTTCTCGACGACGCAGAGCAGCCGCGGGTCGCGCTTGTCGTCGCGGCACAGCGGGCAGGGGTCGTCCTCGGTGAGCGCGCAGCAGACCGAGCACAGGCGCACCTTCTCGACGACCTCGGCGATCGCCTGGGACAGCGCGCGCGCGTACTCCTTGGGCGCCTTGAGGATGTGGAAGGCCAGCCTCTGGGCGGTCTTCTCGCCGATGCCCGGGAGCTTGGCGAGCTCGGCGACCAGGCGCTGAATCGGATCGGGGGTCATGGTTCAGCCGGCCTCCGCGCCGGCGCAGACAGCCCGCGGGACGAAACGGCTCAGGGGCTGTCGTGAAATCCCCCTGGCCTCGGCTCGCCCCCTCCGGTCACCTCGAGCAAAGTCGAGGGGCCCTCGACTTCGGCCTCGCGAGCTCGGCCTACGCTCGGGCTGAACGGTTATCGCTCGAAGGGTTCTTCGACACATCTCTCAGGTGATGCCCGGGATCTTCACGCCGCCGGAGATCTTCTCGAGCTCGGTCTTCATCTTGTTGCGCGAGTTCTCGAGCGCCTGGTTGACGGCGGCGACCACGAGGTCCTCCACCAGCGCGGTGTCGTTGCCCTCGAGCGCCTTCGGGTCGATGTGGATCGCCTTGATCTCCTGGACCCCGTTGACGACCGCGGTCACCAGGCCGCCCGCGTTGCCCTCGACGGTCTCCTCGGCGAGCTCCTTCTTGCGCTGCTCGATCTTCTCGGTCAGCTTGTTGGCTTGGCGGATGAAGTAGTTCAGGTCGATTCCTGGCATCGTCTCTGCTCCTGCGCACGGCGGTGCGCCGTGCGCCGTCGGTCTCTGGTCTTGGTGCTGATTCGTCAGGCTTCGGGGTCGCCCGCCTCTTCGGCCTCGTCGGAGAACCCCTCGGGCTCTTCGGGCGGTTCGAGCACCCGGATCTGCTCGATGGTGCCCTGAAAGATCCTCATCGCCGCGAGCACCGCCGGGCACTCGCGGGCCTCGCGCAGGATGCGCGCCTCGCGCTCGCGCTGCCGCTCGCTCTCCGCCTCGGCTATCGAGCGGACCTCGTCGTCGGCCGACACGCCCTCTATCGACAGCGTCGTCGGCTCGCCGAGGATCGTGCTCAGAACCGCCTCGGCGTCCTTTTGCATCCGCTCGGCTTGGCGGCGAAACATGCCGCAGTCCGGCGCGTAGCCGATGCGCACGCGGCCTGTCGAGACCGCGAGAACCCTGCCGTGTGCCATGGCGCTGGCGAGCAGCTCTCTTTTCTGGCCGCGCAGCGCGGCGACGAGCTCGCGCCAGACGGCATCGAAGTTGGCGGGCGGGCCCAACTTCGTGGCCGGCTGCGCTGCAGGCTCGGGCCGCGGCGCCATGCTCGCCATGCGAGCGCTCGACTCGCGCGCTGGGAGCTCTCCGGGGGCCTCAAGGGCGCTCTTCGCAGGGGGAACCGCTCGTGGCTGGTGGGCGTCGACGGCCACCTCCGCCGCGCCGGTCGGGCGCTCGACGGGCGAGGGCTGCGCTTCGAGGGGCGGGCGCTCGAACCGCTCGTCGGCCGAGTCCGCGTCTAGCGGACGAAAGGGCGCGGGGGGGGCCGCACCCCCTCGGCGGCCGAGGTGCCCGGGGCCGCGTCGCCCAGCTTTCGGGAGAGGGTGTCGACGCGGGCGATGAGCTCGGAGACCGGCGCGCTCGGGGCGAGGTGGATGCCCTTGAGCAGCGTCACCTCCATCGCCAGCCGCGGCTCGGCGGCCCGGGAGACCTCCCAGATCGCGCCGTGCAAAAGGTCGAACAGGCGCGCGAGGTGCGCGGGATCGGTCTGGTTGGCCAGGGTGAGAGCCGCCTTGCGCTCCGAGTCGGCGAGCTCCTCGGGCGCCTCGCCCACCGAGCGGGCGACGAGCAGGTGGCGCAGATGCAGCGCGAGCTCTTCGGCCAGCCGGCGAAAGTCGGCCCCCAGGTTGTGCAGGGCCTCGATGCGTGCGAGCACCGCCTTCGCGTCGCGGCGCACGAGCGCTTCGCAGATCTCCTGGACCGCGGTGCGGTCGATGGCGCCCAGGGCCTCGGCGACCGCCTCGTCGTTCGCCTCGCGACCGCAGGCCGACAGGACCATGTCGAGCAGCGAGAGCGCGTCGCGCATGCCGCCCTCGGACTGGCGCACGATGAGCGACAGGGCGCGGTCGGAGATGGTCGAGCCTTCCTCCTTGGCGATGTGCTGGAGCCGCTCGACCATGCGCTGGGCGGGGATGCGCCGGAAGTTGTGGCGCTGGCAGCGCGACAGGATGGTGTCGGGCAGCTTGTGCGGCTCGGTGGTGGCGAAGATGAACTTGACGTGCGGAGGCGGCTCTTCGAGCGTCTTGAGCAGGGCGTTGAACGCCTGCGTGGTGAGCATGTGGACTTCGTCGATGATGTAGATCTTGTGCCGGTCGCGCTGGGGTAGGTAGGTGACCCGCTCGCGAATCTGGCGCACGTCCTCGACGCCGTTGTTCGAGGCGCCGTCGATCTCGGCGACGTCGACCGAGCTGCCCGCGGCGATCTCGATGCAGGGGCGGCAGACCCCGCAGGGCTCGGCCGTCGGGCCTGGGCCCTTCTCGCAGTTGAGCGCGCGGGCGAGCAGGCGGGCCGCGGTGGTCTTGCCGACGCCGCGCGGGCCGCAGAACAGGTAGGCGTGCGCGACCCGCTCTGCCTGAATGGCGTTGGAGAGCGTGCGGACGATGTGCTCCTGGCCGGTCATGTCGCCGAAGGCCTGGGGGCGCCATTTGCGCGCGAGGACGAGGTAGCTCATGGGCGGGGGACCATAGCACAAGCGCGCTTTGGTCGAGGGCGGCGAGTGCTGGAAACCAGACGCGCGTTGTGCGGGCGTGGGGAGGGGGCGAGAGGCCGCTCGAGCGAGAGCCGATGGGCCGGAAAAGTGCGCCCGCGCCGGGGCGGTTCGAGCGCGTCGAGGAGCCCGAGGCCCCCGCGCCCCTCGTCTTGCGCCCCAACGGAGAAGCGGCGCCCGGGAAGCTCCCGAGCGCCGCTTCAGAGTCGGCTCGCTTGCCGGACGGCTACGGCTCGGGCGCCGAGGCCGCGTTCTGCGGATCGCGCGTGGCGCGGACCACGAAGTCGGCCGCGTTGTCGTCGGTGTCGTGGCCGTTGCCCGCGAGCGCGTCGGCGCCGGTCTCCATCGACGCGGCGTCGGAGGCCGCGTTGGCCTTGCGCTCCATCGAGCCGTCGGTCGCGTGGATGGCCGCCGGGCCGGTCTCGCCCTCGAAGGTCGCGCCGGTGCCGTAGCCGACCATATCGATCAGCGTCGGGTGGGCCAGGTCGAGCAGGGCGGTGCTGGAGCTGACCAGGGCGACCGTGCCGCCGTTGCCGCTCAGGCCGCTGCTGTAGTTGACGTCGGCGGCGACCGCGGTGTCGTCGTAGCTGTTGTGGCCGACGAGCAGGTAGCCGTGCGCGGCGATCGTCGTGCCGGCCGGCAAGGCCTTGAACACCGAGAACGAGGAACCGGTTGCGCTGCGGTACTGCAGCGACCAGCCGCTCAGGTCGACCGCGCTCGGGGTCGGGTTGTAGAGCTCGACGAACTCGTCGTCTGGTCCGCCGGGACCCTTGGTGGCGATCTCGCTGATGACCACGTGGCCGACATCGCAGGTCTCGGGTGCCTCGCAGACCGCGCTCTGCTTGTCCTCGCTGCAGACGTAGGTGCCCGGGCAGCCGCTGGTCGGGTCGGTGCAGTCCTCGTCGATGAGCGGCACGTCCTCGGCGCTGCAGTCGCCGCAGTTGTTGAGTTGCGGCGCGCAGACCGTGCTCAGCCCGTCCTCGGCGCAGACCGTGGTGCCGGGGCAGCCGTCGGCGTCACAGGGCTCGTCGAGCCCCTCGACGTCCTCCGCGCCACAGGCTCGGCAATTGTTGGCGAGCTGCGCGTCGCACTCGGCGCTCAGCCCGTCGGCGGCACAGACGAGGTTGCCGAAGCAGACGCTGTCGTTCGAGCACGCGTCGCCGATCTCCTCGACGTCCGGCGCGTTGCACTCCAGGCAGTTGTTGCGGAACGCGTCGCAGACCGCGCTCAGCCCGTCCGCCGAGCACTGGAGGTGCCCCTCGCAGCCCTCGTTCGAGCAGGTCTCGCCGATGCCGGACACGTTCGGCTCGTTGCAGACGTTGCAGTTGTTGAGGCCCGGCGCGTTGCAGACGAGGCTCAGGCCGTCGGCGCTGCAGGCCCCGGCGCCGGTGCAGCCATCGCCGTCGGCGCAGGGCTCGCCAACGCCCTCGACGTCTTGTCCGCAGACGTCGCAGTTGTTGCGGCGCGCGTCGCACACCGCGCTCAGCCCGTCCTCGGCGCAGACTTTGACGCCGGGACACCCTTCGGCCTCGCAGGGCTCGTTCAGCCCGAGGATCTCGGGGCCTCCGCACACGAGGCACGCGTTGGCGACCTCGAGCGGCGTGCAGACCGAGCCCGTGCCCGGCTCGTCGCATGCGACGAGGCCGCCGCAGCCCTCGTCGGTGGTGCAGTCGCCGTGCAGATTGCCCACGTCGGGGACATTGCAGGCGCCGCAGTTGTTCTTGGTGGCGTTGCAGACGACGCTCAAGCCGTCCCCCGCGCAGACGTTGACGCCGGGGCACTCCTCGAAATCGCAGGGGTCGTTCAGGCCAAAGATCTCCGGGCCAGCGCACACGCCGCAGGCGTTGGCGACTTCGAGAGGCCTGCAGACCGAGCCGGTACCCGGCTCGTCGCACTCGACGACGCCGACGCAACCCTCGTCGGTGGTGCACTCGCCGTGAAGGTTGTCCACGTCGGGGGCATTGCAGGCGTCGCAGTTGTTCTTGGTGGCGTTGCAGGCGACGCCCAAGCCGTCCTCTGCGCAGACGTTGACGCCGGGGCACCCGTCGAGCACGCAGGGCTCGTTCAACTCCGCGACCTCGAAGGTTTCGCTGCAGGCGTCGCAGGCGTTGCGCACCTCGCCCTTGCACTCGAGCGACCAGCCGTCCAGGGAACAGACGAAGGTGCCAGCGCAACCCTCGCCGGTCGTGCAGGCGGCGCCCTTGTCGTCGAGGTTCGGCGCGCCGCAGGCGTCGCAGTTGTTCTTCGGAATCATCGGACAGACCCGCTCGCCGGGCTGGCTCGGGTGGCACATCCAGATGGTGAAGCAGCCGTTGGGCAGCTCGCACGCCTCGCCGATGCCAGGCACGTCGTCGTGCAGGCAGTGGCGGCAGTTGTTCTTCATCGGCGCGTTGCAGACCGCGGCGGTCTGTTCCTCGTTGCAGACCATCTCACCGGCACACCCGTCGGCGCTCGTGCACGCTTCGCCGAAGTCGGGGACCGCGGGGCCACCGCACAGGCCGCACTCGTTCTTCTCGACCGGCTTGCAGACCGCGACGGTCGGGTCTTCGGGGGCGCAGTACTGGGCGCTCGGGCAGGACTGCTCTTCGCCGTTCCTATCGGTGTAGGCGTAGTCGCAGGCTTGGCCGAAGGGCTGCTCGGCGACGCAGACGCGGAGGTTTTTCGCCTCGTTGCACTGCCAGCTTCCCTGGCAGCCATTCTGGTGCATGCAGGTCTCGCCGAGCTCGGCGACGGCCGGACCGCCGCACAGGCCGCACTCGTTCATGACGACCGGCTTGCAGGCGGCTTCGGCCGGGTTCTCGGGCGCGCAGAAATAGGTGCTCGCGCACGATTGCTCGGTGCCCTCATCGTCGGTGTAGCTGTAGATGCAGGCTTGGCCGAAGGGCTGCTCGGCCACGCAGACCCGGCCGGTGCCCTGCGCATTGCACTGCCAGGTGCCCTGGCAGCCGTTGGCGTGCATGCAGGGCGCGCCGAAGTCGAGGATCTCAGGGCCGCCGCAGACCCCGCACTCGTTCTTCAGCTTCGGCTTGCAGACGGCCTCGGCCGGGTTCTCGGTGGCGCAGTACAGGGTGCTCGCGCACAGTTGCTCGGTGCCCTCATCGTCGGTGTAGCTGTAGGTGCAGGCTTGGCCGAAGGGCTGCGGGGCCACGCAGACCCGCGCATTCCCCTGCGCATTGCACTGCCAGGTGCCCTGGCAGCCGTTGCCGTGCGTGCACTGCTCGCCGAGCTCGGCCACTGCCGGGCCGCCGCAGGTCCCGCACTCGTTGCGCGCCGGCGCCTCGCAGGCGCCGCCGCCGTCGCCGCAGACCTTGCGGCCGGTGCAGCCGTTGTCGGCGACGCAGCTCGAGCCGACGTTGAGCACCTGGGGCTTGCCACAGGCCCCGCAGTTGTTCTTGCCGGGCGCGTTGCACAGGGTCGAGTCGCCGGAGGTGTTGCAGACGGTGATGCCCTCGCAGCCGACCTCGTTGGTGCACGGTTGGTTCAGGCCGGTGATCGCCCCGCCGCCGCACAGCCCGCACTCGTTCTTGACCAGCGTCGTCTGGCAGCTCGCCGCGGTGCCCTCTTCGTTGCACCGCATCGTCCCGGGGCAGCCGTTGTCGGCCGTGCAGGTCGCGCCCGCGCCGGGGACGTCGGGCTTGCCGCAGGCGCCGCAGTTGTTCTTGCTCGGGCCGTAGCAGACCAGCCGCGTGCCGTCGGCCGCGCAGGCCATCTTGCCGGGGCAGCCGGCGGTGTTCG
The DNA here is from genome assembly GCA_002408385.1 of Myxococcales bacterium UBA5297. Lineage (GTDB taxonomy): Bacteria > Myxococcota > Myxococcia > Myxococcales > UBA5297 > UBA10939. The sequence continues at coordinate 4,688 of DHSB01000067.1, read as the reverse complement.
TGCAGTCCTCGCCAAGGCCGGTGATCTCCGGGCCGCCGCACAGCTCGCAGGCGTTCTTCGCGGGCGCAGCGCACAGCAACTCGCCGCCCTCACAGCGATAGCTGCCCTGGCAGCCGTTGTCGGCGGTGCAGGTGCCGCCGATGGTCTCCTCGGGGCCCTTGCACTCGAGCGACTCCTTGCCGTCGCAGGTCCAGACGCTGCAGGTGCCGCAGGTCGCGCCCGGCTTCGCATCCAGCGCTCGGCAACCGCCGCAGGCATTGAGCAGCCCCTCGTCGGTCTCGCCGTCGCAGTCGTTGTCCAGGCCGTCGCAGACCTCTTCGGACGGAATGATCTCGCCCTGGCAGGCCGAGGAGTCCCACTTGCCGCTCGCGCAACCGCGCCATCCCGCTCCACACAGGCCGACCCCCTGCGTGCCCTCGGGGCCGGTGTAGCAGGGCTGGGTTTCGCCGGTCTTGCAATCAAGCGTGTTGTCGCACGCTGACAGTGACGCGAGAAGGCCCACGCTCAAAAGGCGCAAGGTCCAAGAACGCATTGAGCAGTCTCCTCCCCGGGCCTCCCCGGGGGCTGGTGCGATGCCGCCTGAGCGGCAGAGTTGGCGATGATACACGACCCGAGAGGCCACCGTCTTTGCCCGGTGCCCATTCCCTTAATCAATTGGCTTTCGGCCGCTTGGCGAAGGCCCGCGAACGAGTGCAGCCTATCCGCTCCCATCGCTCAAGGGGAAGCGCCTGCATTCCGGGGCGCCTGCGCGGCGGGAAGAGACTCGCAAGGAGCAAGGGCTTTTTCGCCCGCCGCATCGCACGGCGGCGGCTCGCTCGCCGTTCGGGCGCATCGCCGGGGCCAAGGCGCTTTCCCTGCGCGGCAGGTGTCAGCGGTCCCCTTTGCGCGCCGGCGTTGACGTGGCGCGTCGGTCGCTTTTGAATGCACCACTTGTTCAGAAGCCGGTTGTCGATGGAGCCGATTGTCGATGGAAGGGATGGCGCATGGCCTGCAGATCTGGCGAGGCTCGGCCTCAAGATGTGTCGGGAAATCTCCTGGAGCTCGGCCCGCTCCCTCCGATCACCTTGAGCGAAGTCGAGAGGCCCGAGCGCAGGCCGAGCCTGCGAGGCCGAAGTCGAGGGGCCCTTCGACTCCGCTCGCGCGTCGGGAGCTACGCTCAGGATGAGCGGAACCGGACGGAGTCGAGGAAGGATCTCTCGACGGATCTTCAGACCAACGAGGCACACTCCGGTCAGCACGGGCGTAGAGGCGGCCAGCAAGAGCCTCGACGTCGAGGGCTCCTTGGCTTTGCGCCTGGGGCATGGGCGCCTGCGCACGGGGCGGATGGAGAGGACGTAGCCCGACCGAGGTCGGGTCTCTCTGTGCCCAGAGCCCGGGGGGGCCTGGCGCTCCTGGCGGCGGGCCTTGCCGCGCTCGCCGTCGCCGGGTGTGTTGACCCCGAAGACCGGGCGGCGAAGAGCCGCATCTTCTCCCCGGAGGAGCCGCCCAAGCCGGTGCTCGCCGCCTCGCAGGCCATCGATGCAGCCGCCCTGGGGCGCGACTCGGCGCTCGGGCACCGAGTCCTGACCATGAGCGCGGCCGAAGCTCTGGAGCGAATCGGCGCCCACCGCTTCATTGCCACCGCCTCGTTCGCTTGGGTCTACGGCTCGGACAAGGTCGCGCTCTCGGAAAAGCGCCGGGTCGAGCAGTCCAGCCCGACCGATTTCGCCATCCACACCGAGAACAGCGAGGATCACGGCCTGGACATCATCCACCTCGGCACCCGCACCTTCGCCCGCCGCAAGTACCACCCGTTCCGCGAGCGCAAGCGCGACCGGGGACAGGCGACGAAGCTGCGCGACGAGGTCTACGGTCTGCTGGGCAGCGCCGCGTCGCTGACCGGCGGGCGGCTCGGCCTCGTCCCCGACGGCGCCGACAGCCTCGCTGGCCGTAAGGCACAGCGCTACCTCTTTACGCTGCTCGACAAGAAGGTCGAGTTGGAGGCGGGCAAGAGCGCGAAGATGCCGCCGGTCCTCTTCCCGAAGGGCGGTCCGGACCCGGCGACGAAGCTGCGGCTCGACTTCGCGAACCTGCGCTCGCCCAGGTCGGTGCAGGGCAGGCTGTGGGTCGACAGCGAAACCGGCGTGCCGCTCAAGTCGGAGCTGACCGCGGTGATCGCCGCGCCCAGCGCCCTCGACTCGGCCGACAAGGGCCAGGGCGAGGCGGTCCTCACCGTGCGCATGGGACACGCGATCGAGGCCATCGGCGAGAAGCTCGCGGTGGCCGCTCCCGAGGAGTACCTGCCCGACGAGGACCGGCCCAACGCCATCGCCGCCGCCCTCGAGCGCTTTGGAGTCGAGCGCCCGGACGAGAGCGTGGACGAGGCGCCGGCCGCCGTCGAGCCGGCCGACGAAGAGTAGCCGCAGGTCGCCCGCTTCGCCCCGGCTCGTCCGCGAAGATGGCGCTGGCGAGGGTCCTGGGAGTGCAGGCGGATCCGCTCTCCCGCTCGGCCGCGATGATGGCGCGCTCAAGAGGTCTCGGGAATTCTGCTGCGGCGTATCGCGCGAGGTGGGACCGGCGCCGTCTCGGCGACCTGCGTGCGCGCCTGAAGAAGAGGCGCTGAAGCGAGGCTTCAGAAGGATTTCTCGACGGATCTTCAGGCCCAGCCGAAAGAACGTGGTTGACTTTCCCCCGGCAGCCGCTTCGCCTCCCGTGCCTCTTCTCGGCCCTCGGAGAGCGCCAGCCTCGCGCCGAGCCGCCTGGGGCACTTGGCGGCGGCCACGCCCGAGGACGCGAGAGCCAGCCGTCGGGCTGTGCGCACCATTTTCGCGAGCACCTCGGCCCCTCGCCGGCCCCCGGCCGGCTTCGGTCGCGCGGTCAAAGGCTGAGTGTGTCCGCGCGGTTGCGCGAACCGACCTCGCTGCTTTTCGCCCGGGCGAGCTGCTGCCCGATGCCCCTCCTCTGAGTCGCGCGAGCGATGCTCGCGGTCCAGCAGAACCCGGTAGACCGGGCCAAAAACTTGCGGGGGTGACCTCCTCCCGTAGAATCGGAGCACCTGACAGAGCGCTCGCGCGCTCCGAAATGGGCCGGCCGGCCAGGCGTCCGGTAGCACGAACAACCTCAAGAGAGGGGAGAGCATGCAGCGCAAGAGCACGGTCCGCGGGACGGTCGAGGTCACCGAGGTTTCGGAGGCCATCGACAAGGCTCGCACCCTGGCCAGTGAGGAGGAGAAGGTCCTGCGCATGCGTCACGGCTCCAAGGTCGCGACGCAGAAGCCTCTCGAGCGGCACGGTGAAGGCAATCAGGAGCTGCAGGACGAGCTGTTGCTGATGGAGATGCAACTGCTGCGCGCGTACCGGCAGCACCAGAAGCAGATGGCGCGCGCGGCCGCGCCCGCGCCCTCGCGCACCAAGGACAAGATCGTGCGGGCGCTTCGCAAGAAGCGCTGAGCCGCCTCGCGCGCTCCGAGCCAAGTACAGCCTTCTGCCGGGAGGGACGCCCATCGCGCCCCTCCCGCTGCTTTGGGCTTTGCGCTCTTCCTCGCGGTCGCTGCCGCGGGTGCCACCCGAGATCGTTCGAGCTCGACCTCGCCCGAAGCGGGCTTGCGCCCCGGCGCTCCAGCATCTGCACGAGTGCGGCCTCTTGCGAGGGTCGTTCCGCCCCGACGATGCCATCTGCGTCCTCCGCAGCTACATCCGCCAGCGGGACAACCTCGTGGCCGAGTCCTCGCGTCACGTCTCGAGGATGCAGAAGGCGCTCGAGCAGATGAACGTGCAGCAGCACAAGGTGGTGGCGACCATCACCGGCGAGACCGGACAGAAGATCATCAAGGCGATCCTCGCAGGCGAGCCCGACCCAAGCGTCCTGGCCGCCCTTCGCAACTATCGATGCCGCCGCAGCGAAGAGGAGATCGCGCGGGCGCTGACCGGAGATTGGCGCGAGGAGCATCTCTTCTGCCTTTGTCAGGAGTACGACGCCTACTCATTCATTCAGAGTCAGGTCACAGCCTGTGAGGCTGCCGCCCTCACGGCGCTAACCAGACTCGAGGGCAAGGCGGACGGGAGCACACTTCCTCCTGCGAAAGGCAAGAAGTCTGACACCCCGATGCGCAAAACGCTCCTCGTCGCGACGGGCGTGGACCTCACGAGGATCGACGGCTTCGCTCCCACGAGAGTGCAGAGCCTGATTGCCGAAATCGGGCGTCGACCGTCAGCAAGTGGCCAACCGAGAAGGCGTTCTGCAACTGGTGCAACCTCGCCCCAAAGAACAAGCTCACGGGCGGGAAGCGATATCGGGCGCCCAAGGACTCGGCTGCCAAGACCCTACGAGTTGCGCCGCTCAGACGCTTGCCAACAGCAAGACCGCCCTGGGGGCCTATTGCCGGACGCATGCGAGCTCGCAAGGGATCGACCTTCGCCAACGCGGTCACTGCCCACAACCTCGCCCAGTTGGTGTACCGGCTGCTCAAGTACGGGGAGGCCTTCGTCAACCAGACCGCCGAGCACTACGAGGCCCACTACGAGGAGGCGGTCAAGAAGGGCGCGATCGAGCGACTGCGACGCATGGGATACCGAGTCATCATCGAGGAAGCGCGAAGAGCTGTTGGTTGGGAGCGACAGCCTCCCGAGGAACGAGGGAGGCGGAGTCGGGGCCCTTGACTTCGGCCTCGCAAGCTCGGCCGACGCTCCGGGACGTGTCAACGACTTTGA
>DHSB01000188.1:5913-10288 GCA_002408385.1 Myxococcales bacterium UBA5297 | reverse complement strand
CCAACCCCACCTCCCCGGCACTCAACGAGTCCTCAAGGTGCGAGTCGACGAGTGTTGCGCTCACCGACAGGAAATCTGCGCTGGAGCAGAAGCGGCTTCCTGCTTGCGGCCACGCCGGCGAGCATTTGGTCATCGCGCCGTCGCCCCGAGGCGCCCTCACCAGAATCCTCGGGCGCGGGCGCCTTGGCCGGTCGACCTCCCCCCGGCTGTCTCTCGCGCGCAAACCGAGAGAGTGACCGGTCAGACGGCCGCCGCAGCCATCGGCCGGCCGCCACCCGGGCGCCGATGGTCACGACCGACCTTGCGCTCCATTGTTCGGCCCGTAACATGCGGGCGCCCTCGGGGGTTGAACCGAGCCTGGCCCCAGCACCCGCGGGTGCGAGTGGCCGCCATCAGGAGCGCATCCGCGTGAAGTTCCAGACCCTCGACGTCGACCCCCTCGTCCTCTCCGTCCAGAAGCCCTCGCGATACGTCGGCGGCGAGCTCAACAGCTCGGCCAAGGAGCTGCGCTCGATGCGGGCGACCTGGGCCCTGTGCTTCCCGGAGACCTACGAGGTGGGGATGAGCAACGTGGGCTTCCGGCTCCTGCACCACGTGATCAACCGGCGGCCCGATCTCGCCTGTGAGCGGGTCTTCATGCCCTGGCCCGACATGGCGCGGCTGATGCGCGAGCGGGGCGTGCCGCTCTGGTCGATCGAGTCGCGGGTGCCGGCGCGCGACTTCGACGTGCTCGGCTTCTCGCTGCAGTTCGAGGCGGGCTACACCACCGTCCTCGAGATGCTCGACCTGGCGGGCGTGCCGCTCTTCGCCTCCGAGCGCGGCGAGCGCGATCCCCTCGTCCTCGGCGGCGGGCCCTGCGCGGTCAACGGCGAGCCGCTCGCGCCGTTCTTCGACGCCTTCGCCATCGGCGAGGGCGAGGAGGTGGTCGGCGAGATCAGCGACGTGGTCATCGACTGGAGGGGCTCGGGCGCCTCGCGGGCCGAGCTGCTCTGGAGGCTCGCCGAGGTCCCCGGGGTCTACGTCCCCTCGCTCTTCGAGCACGTCTATGCCGAGGACCGGACGCTGAAGGCCATCGTGCCCAAGAAGTCCGGCTACGAGCGGGTCTCGCGGCGCGTCGTGCCCGACCTGAACGCGGTGCCGCAGCCCGACCGGCCCATCGTGCCCTTCATGCAGACGGTCCACGACCGGCTGGCCATCGAAATCCAGCGCGGCTGCGTACGCGGCTGCCGCTTCTGCCAGGCGGGGATGCTCACGCGCCCGGCCCGCCAGCGCGACCCGCGGCAGGTCCTCGAGCTCGCGCAGAAGGGGCTCGCGGCCACCGGCTACGAGGAGGTGGGCTTCCTCTCGCTGTCGGCGGGCGACTACACCTGCATCAACGGCCTGCTCGAGAGCTTCTTCGACCGCTTCGCGCCCGAGCGCATCGCCATCTCGCTGCCCTCGCTGCGCACCGAGACGATGACCGACAAGCTCGCCGAGCAGATTGGCAAGGTGCGCAAGACCGGCTTCACCATCGCGCCCGAGGCGGCGACCGACCGGCTGCGCCGGGTGATCAACAAGGGCAACAGCGAGGAGAACCTGCTCGCGGCGATAGAGAGCGCGTTCCGGCGCGGCTGGTCGCTCATCAAGCTCTACTTTATGATCGGGCTGCCCACCGAGACCGACGAGGACGTCGAGGCGATCGCCCAGCTTTCGCGCCGCGCCTTTCGGCTCGCCCGCGGCATCACCCCGGCCGCGCGCATCAACGTCTCGGTCTCCACCTTCGTCCCCAAGCCGTTCACCCCGTTCCAGTGGGACCCGATGATCACGCAGCGGGAGACCATCCGCCGGCACGACCTGCTGCGCGAGCGCTTCTCGGGCAAGGGCGGGCTCGCCCTCAGGTACCACGAGGCCAAGAGCTCGATGGTCGAGGGCGCGCTCGCCCGCGGGGACCGGCGGGTGGCGACCGCGGTGCTCGCCGCCTGGCGGGCCGGACAGGTCCTCGACGGCTGGACCGAGCACTACTCCCACGAGCGCTGGGTCGAGGCCTTCGCGGCGATGGAGCGCGAGCACGGGGTCTCGGCGGACTTCATGGCCAACCGCGAGCGGGGCGAGGAGGAGCCGCTGCCGTGGGACCGCATCGATTGCGGGGTGACCCGCTCGTTTTTGCTCGAGGAGCGGGCGCGCGCCCGCGAGGCGGCGCTGCACGAGGACTGCGTGGGCGGCAAGTGCGCCGGCTGCGGCGCCTGCGACTTCAAGACGGTCGAGAACCGGCTCTATCGCCCCGAGGACCTTCGGCTCGAGCCGCCCGCGCCTTCAGCCGCGCCGCCGCTCCCGGTCGCCGAGGAGCGCACCACCGTGCGCATCCGCTACGGCAAGACCGGGCGGGCCATCGCCGTCAGTCACCTCGAGACGATGACCCTGCTGCTGCGGGCGGTGCGGCGCTCGGGCCTGCCCCTCGTCTACTCGCAGGGCTTCAACCCCAGGCCCCGGGTCTCCTTCAGCCCGGCCTGCCCGGTCGGCGTCGAGTCGCAGGCCGAGTTCGTCGACCTGCTGCTCTCTCGGCCGGTCGAACCCGAGCAGCTCGCTCGCGACCTCCGGGCGGCGCTGCCGGAGAACTTCCCGGTCCTCTCGGCCGAGGTTCTCCCGCCGCGCCCGGTCGCGCTCAACTCGGCCATCCTGGCGATGAACTACCTGGCCAGGCTCCCGGACCCGAGGGTGGACCTCGCCGAGCGGGTCTCCGCCTTCCAAGCCGCCGAGACGGTCGGGCTGACCCGCGAGAAGCCCGGCAAGCAGAAGGGCGAAGGCCGGCAGGTCGATTTGAAGGCGGCCGTGCTCGAGCTCGCCGTCGCCGGCGAGGACGCCCTCCGCTTCTCGCTCAGAGCGGGCAACGAGGCGAGCGCCAAGCCGTCGGAGCTGCTCAAGGCCCTGCTCGGTTCGGCCGACGGAGTGCGCCTTCTCAAGGAGAGCGCCCGGTTCGCCTGCCTGCCGCCCGGCGGGGCTTTGGCGGGCGCCGAGCCGCCTTTGCGGAGTGAGGCCAAACCGGCCGAGGGCAACTGAACCCTTGGTTTTCGCGTACTTGGCTGCTAGAGTGCGCGCCGTTCATCATTTTGGCTCTCATCCCCTGAGTGGGAAGGCCGCGAGTCCGGAGGGCCGAAGAACTGGTGTCCGGGCTCAACAAAGAGAGGTTGCCTAGCAGCCTGTCAGCCGGCGGAAGGCCGGCCCAACGATGCCCAGCGAAGTGGGGGTCGGGCATCGCGCAACAGCACCTTCGGGACGCGGCGCGAGTCGGCGTCCGGCGATCAATAAAGGGTTCGGGGAAGGCCAAGCGACGCTCGCGCGCCTTTCATCGATAGAACTTCAGACAAGCCGCCGCGGGTCTCGCCCGCGGTTCGTGCAAAGGGGCATCGGGTCACGGCTCATCCAGACCACAGCTTCGCGGGCGCCAACGCGCGCTGCGACGAGTCGAGAGAATCCGTGGCCACGCGGTGCCGAGGAGCAGGCGCAGGCTAAGCGCTCGAGCGTCGAGGGCGGCCGCGCATGCGTGCTCCGAAGGACATTGGACAAGATGGGCGCAGTTCTTGTGATCAACGCCACGGGTGTCGAGACCCGCGTGGCGCTCGTGGAAAACGGAACGATCAGCGAGTACTACCTCGAGCGAAAGAAGGACAAAGGGATTGTCGGCAACATCTACAAGGGCAAGGTCGTGCGCGTGCTGCCCGGGATGCAGGCCGCCTTCGTCGACATCGGCCTGGAGAAGGCCGCCTTTCTCTACGTCAGCGACGTCTTCTACGACCCGGATTTCAGCGAGCAGCAGTTCGACCTGACCGAGGGCGAGCACGAGGAGTTCGAGGACGTGCCGGAGGCGGCATCGGAGGAGGCCGAGCCCCCAGCCGTATCCGAAGCGGGCTCTGGCGCCGAGCAGCGCCCGCAGGCCGCCGAGGAGAAGCCCGCGGCCAAGGCTCCCGAGGTCGAGAAGCAGCCCGAGGCGAACGCCGAGCCGATCGCCGCTGCCCAGGCCGAGCAGGCTGCCGAAGGCGAGTCGACCGCGGCTGGCGAACCTGAGAGGGAGGCGCAGGCCGCTGCCCCCGAGGCGGCGCCCGAGCCAAAGCCGGTCGAGCCCGCGGCGGTCGCCGGGCCCGAACCCGAGGCGAAAGCCGAAGCGGTCGAACCCGTAGAGCCGGCGCCCGCGCCCGCGCCCGAGCAGACGCCCGTGGCTCAGCAGGCCGCGTCGGCGCAGAGCGCGAAGCTCGAGGCCGCGCAGGCGGAGCCCGAGCAGAAGACCGTCGAGCCGAAGATAGCCTGTAGCGGCGAGGCGCCCGCGCTGGCGCCGCCGCAGGCACCGGCGCCCGAGCTGCCCGAACCCACCGCGCCCGAGGCAGAGCAGGGTGAAGCCGTG
>DHSB01000188.1:0-5739 GCA_002408385.1 Myxococcales bacterium UBA5297 | reverse complement strand
GTGCAAGCCGCAGCCGAACAGGCAGTCGCCGAGCAGGCTTGCGCCGAGACGCCAGTCGCCGAGACGCCCTCCGCGCAGGTTGAAGCCCAGGCCGGAAGGCCGGGCGGTGAGCAGCGTCCGCGCGGCGACCGGGGTGAGCGCGGCGAGTTCCGGGCGCGTGGCCGCCGCCGCCGCCGCGGCGGGGCGCGCCGCGAGATGCGCGAGCCCCGTTCCGAGCGCGAAGAGCAGGAGCCGCCGCAGCAACAACGCGGTGAGGACAAGGGCCAGCAGGCTCAGAAGAAGACCGCGAACATCCAGGATCTGCTCAAGGTCGGCCAGGAGATCATCGTCCAGGTCGCCAAAGACCCCATCGGCACCAAGGGGGCGCGCGTCACCAGCCACATTTCGCTGCCCGGGCGACACCTGGTCTTCATGCCCACCGTCGATCACGTGGGCATCAGCCGGCGCATCGAGCGCGAGTCCGAGCGGCGCCGCCTGCGCGAGATCGTCGACCGGCTGCGTCCGCCGGGCACAGGCTTCATCGTTCGCACAGTTGCCGAGAACATCTCGACCGAAAAGCTCGAGGCCGACGCCCGTTTCCTCATCGGCATCTGGAACACCGTCGGCGCCAAGAAGGAGCGGCTCGGCGCTCCGGCGCTGCTGCACCCCGACCTCGACCTGACGCTGCGCGCGACCCGCGACCTGTTCGCCCAGGACGTCGAGCAGCTCGTCATCGACGATCGGGCCGAGTGGGAGCGCATCTCGGCCTTCGTCGAGGCCCAGGCCCCCGCGCTCAAGCCGCGGGTGATCCTGCACGACACCGACGAGCCGATCTTCGACGCCTACGGCATCGAGCACGAGCTGCTGCGGGCCCAGGCGCGCAAGGTCTGGCTCAAGAGCGGCGGCTATCTGATCATCGACCAGGCCGAGGCGCTCACCGCCATCGACGTCAACAGCGGCCGCTACGTGGGCAAGAAGAGCCTCGAGGAGACGATCACCCGCATCAACACCGAGGCGGCCAAGGAGATCGTCTACCAGCTGCGCCTGCGCAACATCGGCGGCATCATCATCATCGACTTCATCGACATGGACAAAGCCCAGAACCGCGACAAGGTCTTCAAGGCCTTGCAGGACGCGCTGGGCCGCGACAAGGCGAAGACCAACATCCTCAAGATCAGCGAGCTCGGCCTCATCGAGATGACCCGCAAGCGCGTGCGCGAGTCGCTCGGGCGCACCCTCAACGAGCCGTGCAGCTACTGCGACGGGCGCGGCTACGTGAAGAGCAAGCGCACCATCGCCTACGAGATCTTCCGCGAGATCCGCCGCGAGGCGAACAACTTCAAGGAGGCGATGCTCGTCGTCAACTGCCACGCGGAGGTCGCGCGCATCCTGCAGGCCGACGAGCGCGAGGAGCTGCGCTACCTGATGGACCGCTACAACAAGTCCATCCACGTGCGCGCCCAGCAGAACTACCACCAGGAACAGTACGACCTGTACGGCAAGAGCGAGCGGCCTCAGAAGCGCGCCGAGCGCGAAGAGGAGCGCGGCGAGCAGCGGCGCGACAAGCGCGAGGAGCGCGGCGGCGGCGAGCAGCAGCAGCGGCGCGGCGGCGAGGAGAAGCGCGCCGAGGGTCGGGGCGAGCGCGAGCGGCGCGGCGAGGGCCGCGAGCGGCGCGGCGAGGAGAAGCGCCCCGAGGAGCAGGCCAAGCGCGAGGAGAAGCGCGTCGAGGAGCAGGCCAAGCGCGAGGAGAAGCGTGCCGAGGAGCAGGCCAGGCGCGAGGAGAAGCGCGTCGAGGAGCAGGCCAGGCGCGAGGGGAAACGCGCCGAGGAGCAGGCCAGGCGCGAAGAGAAGCGCTCCGAGGAGCAACGTGCCGAGGAGCAGGCGAGGCGCGAGGAGAAGCGCGCCGAGGAACGCGAGGGGCAAGCCGAGAAGGCCCGGGCCGAGGAGCATCGGGTCGAGGAGCCGGAGGCGGGCGCCGAGGTCGCGGCCAGGCCCTCGAGCGAGAGCTGACAGCCTGAGTCACCCGGGCGCGGGGGGCAGGCCCTGCGGGCCGGCCTCCACGCCGACGCAGGCGCGAGCGTGGCCTCGCCGCCTGGCGAGCAGATGGAACGATGGAGGGGCCAGATGCCTGGCAACAGTGGTCGACGTGAGAGCCGGCGGGTCATCAACCGGGAGTTCGCCAGCGTCGAGGAGTTCATCTCCGAGTACGTCTGCAACATCAGCCGCTCGGGGGCCTTCGTGCGCAGCGTCGACCCTCTGCCGGTCGGCACGCGCGTCGCCCTGCGCTTCTCGGTGATCATCGACGAGATCGAGACGGTCGAGGGCATCGGCGAGGTGGTGCGGGTCGTGCCGCCGGGGGCGGCACAGCCCTCGGGGATGGGGGTGGTGTTCGTCGAGCTGACCAAGCACTCGCAGGAGCTCATCGAGCGCCTGCTCAAGCGGCCTTGAGGCCATGCGCGAGCCCATGGCCCAGTCATCGTCCTCGGAAGCCTGGTCGCGCAAGCTCGACAACCTCTATTCGGCGGCCCTCGCGCGCTGGTCGGCGGCCCTGGGCGGCCGCGCCGGCCGCTGGATCTTGGAGACGGGGACCGTCGCACGCGCGGTCGTGCTCGGCTTTCGCGGCGAGAAGATCGCGCTGCGCGCCTCGGCGCTGACCTACATCTCGATCCTCTCGCTGGTGCCGTTGCTCGCGGTGGCGTTTGCCATTGTGCGCGCCCTGGGACAGGAGAGCCTGCGCGCCTCGGTCCACGACTTCATCTTCACCAACCTCGCCCCGGGCACCGCCGAGGATGTCGGCCGCTATCTCGACGAGTTCATCGCCCGGGCAAGCTCGAGCGCGATGGGCGGGGTGGGCGGTGTCTTCCTGCTGTTCTCGGCGGTGACGCTGCTGCACAACATCGAGTCTTCGCTCAACGAGATCTGGGGCGTGAAGCGGCCGCGGCCGCTCTTGCAGCGGGTCCTCATCTACTGGTGCGTGCTGTCGCTGGGTCCGCTGGGGCTAGGCTTCAGCTTGGGCGCGGGGGCGACGATGCGCGCGATGGTCGAGCGCTCGGTCCAAGTGCCGCCGGGGTTGATGATGCTGGTGCCGCTGTCGGTCACGGTGGTGGTCTTCACCTTTCTCTATGTCGCCGCCCCCAACGCGCGGGTGCGCTTTCGCACCGGCTTGGTTTCGGCGATCGTCGCGGGCGGCGCCTGGGAGCTCGCCAAGTGGGGCTACACGCTCTACGCGGCCCGCAGCATCCGCTACAGCGCCATCTACGGGTCGCTGGGCGCCATCCCCTTGTTTCTGCTCTGGGTCTATTTGAGCTGGCTCATCTTGTTGTTCGGGGCGCGGCTCGCCTTCGCGCTGCAGCACGCGGCGACAGGCACGCCGGTGGACCCGCGGCTGCGCGACGCGCGGGCCCGCGAGCTGCTGTGCGCCCAGGTCGCCGTCGGCGCCGCCCGCGATTTTCTGGCCGGTGGCGAGCCGCCGACAGCCAAGAAGCTCGCCCGCGAGCTGAAGATCGACGTCGCCTACGTGCGCGAGGCGATTCGCTCGCTTCGCGACGGAGGGCTGCTCGCCGAGACCCGCGGCGGCGGGGTCGTGCCCGCCCGACCGCCCGAGCAGATGAGCCTCCTGGATGTCGCTCGGGCGGCCGAAGGCACGCTGTTCGAAGGGCGCCTGCCACTGAGCTCCAAGCGAGCGCCCGAGCTGGGGATCGTTCGCGCCTTCGTCGAGTCCGATCGCCACAGCATGGAGGCGCTCGGCCGCGTCGACCTGGCGGCGCTTGCCAGGCCGGTCGCAGAGCCGCAGGTCGTGGAATCGGCGAAAGCCCAGTGATTGCGCTTGCTTATGATTAGCGATGGGCCCGTTGCCTGGCGAGGCAGGCGCAGAACTGGGGCAGGGGATTGATATTGCTCGCCTTTTCAAACCGCTCGCCCTCCAGCCGCTCGGCCGGCTGGGAAACGCGGCGAAGCGCGCTGGCTTGCAAAACCTTAGCGTTCTGCTAGGCTTACGCCGTTTTCAAGGCCGACGCAGACGCGGGCTCTTGGACCTTCCCCTTGGCGTTGCTTGGAGTGCGTATCCATGCTGAAGAGCGATCTGATCGCCATCCTCGTCCAGAAGCGCGGCATCACTCAGAAACAGGCCGAATCGACGGTCGAGAGCATTTTCGAGTGCATGAAGGACGCGCTGTGCAAGGGCGAAAACATCGAGATCCGCGGCCTTGGCGCCTTTCACGTCAAGCACTACGAGGGATACCAGGGGCGTAACCCCAAGACCGGACAGGTGATCCCGGTCAAGCCGAAGCGCGGGATCCTCTTTCGCACCGGCAAGGAGCTGCGCGACCGGGTCAACCGGGCCATGCTCGCCCAGTTGCTCGGCGCAACGGCGGTCGAGCAACACCAAGCGAGCTTGCTCGAGGCCACGCAGAGCGTCCCGGCGCCGGTCGCGCCGGACGTCCCGGTCGCCGAACAGGGGACGTCTGCCGACGAGCCGTCGAGTGAGCCGAGCGGCGGGCCCGAGGGGACGGGCAGCGTCCAGTCGGCTTGATGCCCCGCGCGATTCGCGAGCAAAGGGCAGCGGCTTGAAGGCCGTGGCCCTTTTCGCATTCTTTGGGCGGGCGTCAGGCGGCCTGGCGCCAGGTGCACACCTTGCCCACCGGCCGAATCTGCAGGTCGGCGTTGAGCTCGGCATAGGTGAGCACCGCCAGGTCGGGGAACGAGCCCTCGCAGAGCTTGCGCAAGTAGCGGCGTACGTCCGGTGAGGTGAGGATGACGCCCTCGGTCACCTCGCCGAGTGCCCCGCGCACGCCGTCGAGGATGGCCACCGCGTCATCGGGCGCGAGCGCCAGGGCCCCCGACTCCCCGGCGGCTCGGATGGCCTCGCGCAGCAGCTCCTCGAGCTCCGGATCGGCCAGGTGCGCGTAGAGCGTCCCGTCTCCCGCGTAGCGGTGCGAAAGATGCCGGCGAAGCGCGCGCCGGCAGCGCTCGGAGAGTGCCAGGGAGTCGCCCTCTGCGTCCGGCTCGCTGAGCGCTTCGAGAATGACCCGCAGGTTGCGAATCGAGACGCCCTCGTCGACCAGTCGGCGCAGCACCTCGGTCAGCAGCGGGGTGGCGACCTTCTGAGTCGCTTCGCGCACGAGCGCAGGGTGTGTCTTCTCCAGGGCATCGAGCAGCGACTGGACCTCCTGGATTCCGAGGAAGCTTGAGGCGTGGCGCTTGAGCGTCGCTGCCAGATGGAGGAGCACCTGCTCGTGGGCCGCGCGCACCGGCACGCCCATCTCGCGCACCGTGGCGACCGCCGAGGCGGGGATGCGCGAGTGGAGCTGGGCGGTCGTCGGGTCCTCGAACGGGGCGACCGGGAGGTCGAGCGAGGCGAGCTCGTCGGGCGAGGTGGCGGCGTAGAAGCCCTCCGGATCGACGGCGCCGCGGCTGCAGGGCACCTCGTCGACCAGGACCGCGTAGCCGCCCTCGCCCAGTGAGGCGCCGCCGCGCGCACGGATACCTGGGAAGCGCACTCCGGTCTCCTGGAAGAGCATCTCGCGCAGCATCGGCAAATCCTTGGAGATGAACCGGTTTTGCTCGGCGCGGGCCATCGGCTCGAGCGAGGCGTCGAGGTCCAGGCAGACCGGGGCGACGCCGACCGCCGAGGCCGCCGGCTGCTGCGCGGCGGCCGGCGCGGCCTCGGGCTTGGGTGCGGCGGGCGGGGCCGGGGTCCGCCCCCCCCGCGCCCCCCGCCGGGCCCCGGCCCCTTTGCGTGCGCGGCGGGGGGCGGGCCGG
>DHSB01000247.1:25543-25681 GCA_002408385.1 Myxococcales bacterium UBA5297 | reverse complement strand
ACCGTGCTCGATTCGATCACTGAGGGCGCGCCTGGGAGAGGCGATCGCCCGTGCCGGTGCGAGGACTGGTCGCTTGTTCGAGCACCGCTCGCAAGTGCTGCGGCGCTCCGGGCGTCAAGGCGTAGTGCAGTGCGATCA
>DHSB01000247.1:25104-25238 GCA_002408385.1 Myxococcales bacterium UBA5297 | reverse complement strand
GACCGATCCGCGCTCGAGCCGATCCGCGCTCGAGCCGATTCGCGCTCGAACGGATCCGCGCTCGAACCGATTCGCTCGCGCCATTCGCCGAGTCCCCGCGGGAACGGTGCGACGGAGGCAACCGCGCAGACCGC
>DHSB01000247.1:17879-24921 GCA_002408385.1 Myxococcales bacterium UBA5297 | reverse complement strand
CGAGGGCGCGCCTGGGAGGGGCGATCGCACGTGCCGTTGCGTGGGCCTGGTCGCTCGTTCCAGCAGCGGCCGCAAGCGCTGCGGCGCCCCTCGCATGTCGAGGCGTACTGCAGCGTGATCAAGCCGGAATCCGGAAGGCCAGCACACACGATCGCTCCCAAGCCCGCGCAACCAGAAACCGCGGCGAGCGCGCTGGCCATGCGGTTGGGAGTGGCGGGGGCGGGCCAGCGGGGCAGCGACACAGGTGCAGAGATCGGCGATCCGAGCCAGCGAGTGCGGCCGCGCAAGGCCCCCTTCGACTTCGGGGCGACCGCTGGTGGCCCCTACGCTCGGGGTTATCGGGGCTCGGGCTCTTGCCACCCAAGACAGTTGTTCCCCGGCCGAAGGTGTCGGCGCGCCGAGAGGTTATACCTGGAGGGCGACCGCAGCATTCTGGCAACGACGGAGCTGGCGCCCGGAGAATCAGCCCATGCACGCCTGGCACGACATCTACATCGACGAGCAGGTCATCGACCGAGGCTTCCCCGTGGTGATCGAGGTCCCGAAGGGAAGCAAGAACAAATACGAGCTCGATAAGGAGACCGGCTTCTTGCGGCTCGACCGCGTGCTCTACAGCGCCGTCCACTACCCGGCCAACTACGGTTTCATCCCGCGCACCTTCTGCGACGACGACGACCCGCTCGACGCGCTCGTGCTGATGCAAGAGCCGGTGCACCCGCTGACCATCGTCGACGCCCGAGCCGTCGGGGTGATGCGCATGCGCGACGAGAAGGGCACCGACGACAAGATCATCGCGGTGAGCATCGGCGACCCCGCGTTCGCCGACTACACCGACCACACGCAGCTTCCAACCCACGTGCTGCGCGAGATCCGGCGCTTCTTCGAGGACTACAAGACGCTCGAGTGCAAGCAGGTGGTCATCGAGAACTTCATGGGCCCGGAGCAGGCGCACGAGATCATCCGGGACGCGCTGGAGATGTACCGGGGGCTGCGGCGCGGCGACGTGAAGAAGCGCCACTGATCCAAAGGCGAACGCCCGGGCGCGTTCAGAGGCAGAACCGAGCTGTGCTCGAGGTGACCGGGCGCGGCTCGAATGGCGCCGGCCGGAAGGACGGCATTGCAGCCAGCCAAGCCCCGCTCGAACCGACAGGGCGAAGCCCGGTCAGCCCGAGCCGAGTCGAGGGCTTCGACTCCGTCCGGTTCCGCTCACCCTGAGCGTAGCTCCCGACGCGCGAGCGGCGGGAGCGGAGCCGAAAGGCCCCTCGACCTGCGGCCTCGTAGGCTCAGCCTACGCTCGGGCCTCTCGACTTCGCTCGAGGTGACCGGAGGGAGCGGGCCGAGCTCAAGGAGATTTCCCGACACCCCTTGGCTCGACCGTCAGTGGCTGTCGCGCGTTGGGCCGTCTAGCGCAAGGCCCTGCGCATCATGCGCGAACGGGCCCGGGCGATGGTGCGGACGGTGATGAACGCGATGGCCGCCACTATCTGGGCGCCGGCGATGATGCGGTTCAGGTCGACGGCGGGCCGGTACTTCACCGTTTCGCCGCGGATGACGTAGATGCCGACCGGGCGGGCGTTGATGCCAAAGCCGGTGCCCGAGCCCTTTGCCTGGCCTGGCGCGCCTTCAGCCGGGGCCGACCCGCCGCCCGCGCCGCCGCGAACCACCGCGGCCGGGATGATGGTCACGCCGTCCTTCTCGTACGGCTCTCCGAAGACACGCTTGACGGTCAAGGCGTCGCGCACTCCGTTGACGACTTCTTCGATCTCCATCTGCCCCTCCTCACTCTCCTGAAGCTAAGCGCGCGTGCCCGCGGTGGATCAGGACCAGGGCGAGGGACCGCAGGCTCGACGTCCGGCGCCCAAGTGGTTACTGACGCAGGAGGAGCGCGCACCGATGTGTATCTGGGGATGGGGAGCGGACGGGCGCTGGGGCCTGTGGGGGATCGCGGCGGCCGCCGCGTTCTGGTTGGTCTTCCTCGTGGCCATGATTCTGCTCGTCCGCTCTATCGCCAAGAGCGCTGGTCCCGCGCCTGCCCGCCACGGCGGCGGGCGAGAGCTCGACACGCTGACCAGGCGCTATGCGCGCGGCGAGATCAGCCGCGACGAGTACTGGCGCCTCAAGCGCGAGCTGCAGCAGTAGGAGAGAGGTTCGAGCCGACCGACGGCGCGCGCACCGCTCGCAGCGAGTCGATTCGCTTGTGCTCGATTCCTCGACGGGCGCATTGCCATGCGCCCCAACCAACCTGCGACCGAGCGCTTTGGTCCTTGCCGGAGTTCTGGCCTTCGTGACGGCCGGCGGGATCGCCCGCGCGTCTGCCCAATTGCTCAGCGGGCGCATTGCGGTGCGTCCCTACCAACCTATCGACCGATCGCTTGGGTTCGGGGCGATGCTCAGGCTGTCGGCTGTCGCTAGAACTGGACGACCGCCGCCGGATCGCGGATACCTCAAGGCACTCTGGAGGAGAGGCAGACCTTGGACGTCCAGTGCAGCTCGTGCGGGGCCAGGCTCGCGCTCGAGGAGAATTTGCGGACCATCGAGTGCCCGTACTGCGCCGCCAGCTCGATAGTCGAGCGCGCGGCCGACCCGGAACGCCCCTCGCCGACCTTCGTCCTCGGCTTTTCGGTGAGCCAGATCCAGGCGCGCGAGCGGGCGGCCGACTGGCTCCGTGGGCGCAGCCTCTTCGCGAAGAAGGGGGTGCACAAGGCCGCGGTCGAGAACGTGCGCGGCGTCTACGTGCCTGCCTACCTCTACAGCTCCGCGGCGACCTCGGGCTTCAGCGCCGACATCGGCGAGGAGTACCAGCGCACCGAGAGCTACACCACGACCGAGAACGGCAAGACGGTCACCAAGACCCGCAGGGTGACCGAGACCGAGTGGCGACCGCTCTCGGGCCGGTTCGCCGAGTACATCCCCGACGTGCTGGTGACCGCCTCGCGCGGGCTCGCCAACGAGGAGCTCGAAGCGATTGAGCCCTTCGACTTGCGGTTGCTGCGGCGCTACGACCCGGCGCTGCTGAGCGGCTGGGCGGCCGAGGAGCCCTCGATGAGCGGCTCGCAGTGCCTCGAGGTGGCCCGTCGCGAGGCGCTCGAGCGTACGGGCGAGCGGCTCTCGGGCTTCATGCCCGGCGACAAGCATCGAGGGCTCGAGCAGTCGACCGAGCTGTCGAACGAGGAGCTCGACCTGTGTCTCGTGCCGGTGTGGGTGATGGCCGCGCGCTATCGCGAGAAGGCTGCGCCGGTGCGGATAGTCATCAACGGCCAGTCCGGCGAGGTTCACGGCGAGACGCCGCTCTCCTGGCTGAAGATCGGCGGGGCGGCCATCGCGCTCCTCGCGGTTCTCGCCGCCATCGTCTTCGCCCTGAGCGGAGCCTAGGAGGAAGGTTGCAGGAAGCAGCGAAGGTTGTGTCGAACGGATGCTCGCGGTGCCAGTGCGCGCTCGAGCCCGACGATCTGCGATGCCCGGTCTGCGGGCTCGCCACCGCGCCGGCGCGCCGCGATGCGGCCGCAGCGCAGGTCGTCATCGTGCGTTGCCAAGCCTGTCGCGCCTCGGTCTCCTATTCAGCCGAGGCGCAGGCGCCCAAGTGCGGCTACTGCGGCTCGGTCATGCGGGTGGAGACGCCCGAGGATCCGGTCGAGCAGGCGCAGGCCTTTCTTCCGTTTACCGTGAGCCCCGACGAGGCGCGAAAGGCGCTGGGGCGCTTCCTGGCGCGCAAGTCCTGGTTTCGCCCCGCCGACCTCGCCGCGCGCGCGACCCTCGACGCGATGAAGCCGGTCTGGTGGCCGGCCTGGGTCTTCAACGCGAAGGCGCTGGTGAGCTGGACCGCCGACTCCGATGCCGGCGCGGGCCGGGCGGCGTGGGCGCCGCACTCGGGGCAGACCTCGTACGTCTTTCGCGACGTGGTCGTCTCCGCCTCCCGCGGACTGACCGCGAAGGAGTGCGAGGCGCTCACCGCGGACTACGCGCTCTCGATGGCCGCCGAGTCGCCGCGCGGGCCCGCCGAGGCGAGCATCGAGCGGTTCGACACCGCGCGCTCCGGGGCGCGCAAGCTCATCGTCGAGGCCATCGAGAAGGAGGCGAGCGGGCGGGTCGCCAAGGCCGAGGTGCCGGGCAGCAAGAGCCGCAAGCTGAAGGTCGCGGTGATGCTCTCGGGCCTAGAGACGGTGCGCTACGCGCTGCCCGCCTACACGCTCGCCTACCGGTACAAGCAACGGCTCTACCGGGTCGTCGTTCACGGGCAGAAGGCCGAGACCATCCTCGGCAAGGCGCCTTACTCCGGGTGGCGGATCTGTGCGGCGGTCCTCGCCGGCGCGCTCGCCGTGGGCGTGGCCATCGCCGTCGCGGTGCTCGCGACGCGGTAGGCGCCCACGGCAATCCGCTGTTCGGTTCATGGGACGCGCAGCCGGCCAGAGCCCTGGCGCAAAGCTCGGGATGAGCGTGGGCGAGGCCGCCGTGACGTGGTTCGTGCTCGAACCGCGCTCCTGTCAGGCCTTCGCTGCGTCTTTCACGGTCCGCCGGTGCTCGCCGACGACGTAGAGCCGCACCGGTTGCTTGAGAGGTCCGACCTCGCGGCGGGCCGCCTCGGTCCAGCCGGGCACCGGGAAGTCGATGGCGACGAGGCGGGTCCCCTCGCGCAGCGCGCTCTCGAACAGCTCGACCTGCCTCTCGAGCGCGCGCGGCAACAGGTACACGTAGAGCGCGTCGGCCTCGTGCAGCCTCGCGTGGCAAAAGTCGAAGGGGCGAACGCGCACGCCGCGGTCGAAGAGGCTGCGCAGCGCGGCCGCCGCGAAGGCGAAGGGGTTGAGCTCGTAGCCGAACGCCCGCACCTTCGCGCGCCGTCGCGCCGCGCGCAGCACCTGACCGCCGCCGCAGCCGAGATCGAAGAAGGTCTCGCCGTCCTTCAAGTCGAGCAGATCGAGCGCCGCCTCGACCGCCTCTTCGCTCGACGCGTAGACCGGCACGCCGGTGACGGCCAGCGCCCGCAGCGACAGGACGAGCAGGAGGAAGAGCAGCAGGAAAAGCGCAACGACGAGGACCAGGCTCATTTCCACCCGCAGGCGCGCCCCTGGTTCTGCTGATCCAGCCACCCCTGCAGCGGCGCGAAGTACTCGAGGAGCGCCGTCGCGTCGATCTGCCGCTCGCCGGTCATCGCCTCGAGCGCCTCGGGCCAGGGCTTGCTGGCGCCCAGCGCGAGCATCGCCTGCAGCTTCTTGCCGGCCGCCTGGTTTGCGTAGATCGAGCACTCGTGCAGCGGGCCGGCGTGGCCCGCGGCGCGGCAGAGCGCGCGGTGGAACTGGAACTGGAGGATGCGCGCGAGGAAGTAGCGCGTGTACGGAACGTTCGACGGGATGTGGTACTTCGCGCCCGGGTCGAAGTCGGCCTCGGTGCGCTCGACCGGCGCCGCGACGCCCTGGTAGCTGCGCCTCAAGGCCCACCAGGCCTCGTTGTAGCGCTCGGGCGGCACCTTCCCCGAGAAGACGTCCCAGCGCCACTGGTCGATGAGCTTGCCGAAGGGCAGGAAGGCGATCTTCTCGAGGGCGTCCTTCATCTGCACGTTGATGAGCGCCTTGTCGTCCTTGGGCGCCGACTTGAGCAGGCCGATCTTCTTCAGGTGCGCCGGGGTGATCGACAGCGTCAGCGCGTCGCCGACCGCCTCGTGGAAGCCGTCGTTGGCTCCGGACTGGAAGAGCACCGGGAGCTGGAAATACGCGTGGTAGTAGTAAACGTGCCCAAGCTCGTGGTGGATGGTGATCAGGTCCTCCTCGGTCCCCTGGATGCACATCTTGATGCGCAGGTCGTCCGCGTAGGTGACGTCCCAGGCGCTCGCGTGACAGACGACGTCGCGGTCGCGCGGCTTGGTGAGCATCGAGCGCTCCCAGAAGGTCTTGGGCAGCGGGTCGAGGCCGAGCGAGGTGAAGAACGACTCGGCGAGCCGGGTGAGCTTGACCGCGTCGTACTTCTGGCGCTTCAGGGCGCTGTCGACGTCGAGGCTCGCGTGGTTCTTGTACGGCTCGATCAGCGGGTAGAGGTTGGTCCACTCCTGTGCCCACATGTTGCCGAGCAGGTGCGCGGGGATGGGGCCGTCGGAGGGCACCTTCTCCTTGCCGTAGAGCCGCTGCAGGCGGGCGCGCACGTAGCAGTGCAGGCTGTCGTAGAGCGGCTTGACCTGCTGCCAGAGCCGGTCGGTCTCCTTCTCGAACCCGGCCGGGCTCATGTCGTAGCCGGCGCGCCACAGCTCGCCGAGGTCCGAGAAGCCGATCTCCCGGGCGCCCTCGTTCGAGAGCTCGACCAGCCGCGCGTAGGCGGGTTTCATCTCCCGGCCCACGGTGTGCCAGCCGGCCCAAGCGTCGAGCAGCTCGTCGTAGCGGCGGCTCTTGCGCATCACGTCTTCGAGGGCGCCGAGGTCCCGGCAGCGCTTGCCGTCCTCGCCGCACCACTGGCCGCGACCGTAGAGCGAGCTGAGCCGGGCGGCCGTCGCCGCGAGCTTTTCGCGCCTGGCCGCATCGCTCGGCGCCGGCAGCGGGCTCGACAGGCGCAGCCGCTCGAGCATCCGGGCCGTCTCCGGGTCCAGCTTCAGGCCGCGAAAGCGCAGTGATTCGGCGATGGCCTTCGACAGGTAGGCCATCAACCCTTCGTTCGCCTCGGCCGCGTTTCGCTCGGTGTCGGGCGTGATGTAGGTCGCCTTGATCCACTCGGCGGTCTCGACCCGGGCGAGCAGCCGCTTCAGGTCGCGGTTGACCTCGGTGACGAAAGCCTTGGCCTGCTCCGGGGTCGCGGCGGGCGGCTGTGCGCGGGCCGGCAAGGCGAGGGGCAGGAGGGCGAGCAGGGCTGCGAGCGATCGGGCGCTGGCGCTCATGGCGAGGGCTCCTTTCTTCGGTCTCGAGTGCGCGGTGGCGGACAAAGTAGCGCGAAACCAGTCTCCGGAGCGCCAGCCTTCGTCCTGGCGGCCGGTGGATCGCCGTACGGCAGCGGTACCAAGGCCTCCCGGTGCCCGCGCGATGCCGGCACGAAGGCCTCCGCAGGCACGCACGCACGACGCCGGCAC
>DHSB01000247.1:17559-17747 GCA_002408385.1 Myxococcales bacterium UBA5297 | reverse complement strand
CGCCGGCACGAAGGCCGGCACTCCGGAATCGTGCTTCCACAGGGCGCGCGGGCTGGTTCTAGGGCAATCCGCTGTTCGGTTCATGGGACGCCGCGGGCCAGGGCCCCGACGCAGAGCTCGGGATGAGCGGGGGCGGAGAGGCCCCCTTGACTCCGGTTCTCCGCGCGCACGCACGCACGACGCCGGCA
>DHSB01000247.1:14949-17407 GCA_002408385.1 Myxococcales bacterium UBA5297 | reverse complement strand
GCACGAAGGCCGGCGCTCCGGCCTCCTGTCTCTGGTCTTCTCCCCGCCGAAGCGATGGAGGCCCTCCGACATTCCAAAGGCTCGCCTGGGCGCTTCAGTCCGTTACACTGAACGGGAGTCGACGTTCCGCTCCGTGCCGCAAACCTTGCGAGGCCGACGATGCCCGACCAAAGCAACCCCGCCTCTGGCAAGCCCCGGAATCTGACCGTCAAGCTCCCCTACGGCTCGGTCGAGGACTTCATCCAGAGGTTCGCCGCTTCCCTGACCTCGGGTGGCGCCTACCTGAGGGTCGAGGAGCCTTCGCCAGTCGGCAGCCTGGTGCAGGTCGAGCTGCAGCTTCGCTCGGGTGAGCGGGTGCTCTTCTTCCTCGGGGTCGTCTCCTTCACCACCGGCGTCCAGGGCGAGGGCGTCCGGGGCATGGGCATCAAGTTCCTCCAGCTCGACGAGGCGAGCCGCTCGCTGGTCGCCAGGGCCTGCACCGGGCGGCCCGGCGCCGAGGCGCCGTTGCCGCCTCTGCCGACCGGCGTGGGCGCCGCCTGCGGCGAGTTCGCGCCCCAGCCGGCGACCATCTTCTCCTTCCACGTCTCCGAGGCGGCGCAGAAGGCCGGCGCCGCGCCGCCGGCTGCCGCGCCCTCGCCGGCCGCGGCCAAGGCCGCCGGCCCCGTGCACATCGAGTCCCCGCTCGACAAGGTCGTCCCGCCCCCGAGCAAACCGACCGGGCCGATCATCGGCATCGACCTGGGGACGACCAACTCCTGCGTCGCCTGCGTCAAGGGCGACAAGCCCTACGTCATCCCCTCGCGCGAGGGCCACAACACCATCCCGTCGATCATCTCCTTGAGCAGCCGCAAAAAGCTGCTCATCGGCCATCCGGCCAAGGACCAGATCCTCACCAACCCGAAGCAGACCGTCTTCGGCGCCAAGCGCCTGGTCGGCCTCAAGTTCCATTCGCCGGTCGTCCAGCAGGTCATCGAGCTGTTCAACTACGAGATAGTCGAGGGCTCGCGGGGCGAGGCCGCGGTGCGCCTCGGCGGCGCGGTCTTCTCGCTCGAACAGGTCTCGGCGATGGTCCTCGTCGAGGCCCGCCGCGTCGCCAGCCAGCACCTCGGGGTCGACGTGCAGCGCGCGGTGGTCACCGTCCCGGCCTACTACAACGATCACCAGCGGCAGGCGGTGCGCGTCGCCGGCGAGCTGGCCGGGCTGCACGTCGAGCGCATCGTCAACGAGCCGACCGCGGCGGCGCTCGCCTACGGCTACGGGCGCAACCTGCAGAAGACGCTGCTCGTCTACGACCTGGGCGGCGGCACCTTCGACGCGTCGCTGCTGCAGCTCAACGACACGGTCTACGAGGTGATGGCCACCGGAGGCGACACCTTCCTCGGCGGGGTCGACTTCGACTCGAAGCTCGTCGACTTCCTGCTCGCCGAGTTCGAGGTCAAGAACGGGCTGCCCTTCTCCGGCGACGAGGTGGCGCGCCAGCGGGTCGTCGAGGCCGCCGAGGCGGCCAAGCTCGAGCTCTCCGAGAAGGCGGGCGCGAAGGTCCACGTCCCGTTCCTGATGGTCAAAGACGGCAAGCCCTACGACCTCACGGCGACGGTCACCCGCGCCGAGTTCGACCTGTCCATCGGGCCGCTCGTCGACCGCACCATCGCGGTCTGTGCCGAGGTGATCCGCGCCGCGGGCAAGCAGGCCGGCGACGTCGACGAGGTGCTGCTCGTCGGCGGGATGACCCGGGTGCCTATCGTCCACAAGAAGCTCGAGGCCTTCCTCGGTCGAGCGCCGCACAAGGGCGTTCATCCCGACGAGGCGGTCGGCCTCGGGGCCGCGCTCTTTGGCCACTCGCTCGGCAAGGACGAGGGCATCGTCCTCATCGACGTGCTGCCGATGTCCATCGGCATCGGCCTGCCGGGCGGGCGTTTCAAGAAGATCATCGAGCGCAACACCGCGCTGCCGCACTCGAAGACCTACGAGCTGGCGACGACCAAGGAGAACCAGGAGGAGCTCGAGCTGTCGGTGTTCCAGGGCGACTCCGAGCGCGTCGACGGCGCCGAGCTGCTCGGCACGGTCAAGCTGTCGCCTCTGCCCAAAGGCCCCCGGGGCGCGGTGCGGATAGACGTCGAGTTCTCGCTGTCGGCCGAGTGCCTGCTCACCATCACCGCCAAGGAGAAGTCGAAGGGCGCCGAGGTGAAGGCGACGCTCTCGACCCGCGACACGCCCGACGCGGTGAAAGCCAAGCTCGCCGCGCAGGTCGAGCAGCAGACCCGCCGCGCGCGCACCGGCGAGCGGCCCGCGCGCGGCTCGCGCTCGTGGCTGTCGCGGCTCTGGGCGCGGATACGGCGGGGCAGCAAGGCGGGTTGAACGAGGTGTCGAAGAGCGCTTCGACAGGCGCCGCCCGCGGTCACCCCGAGCGTAGGCCGAGCTTGCGAGGCCGGGGTCGAGGGGCCTCTCGACTTCGCCT
>DHSB01000247.1:14329-14828 GCA_002408385.1 Myxococcales bacterium UBA5297 | reverse complement strand
CTCCCTCGTTCCTCGGGAGGCCAGGCTTTTCAACGAACGGCCCCTCGCGAACCCCTTCTCGTTCGAGCGCGCAGCGGGCAAAGCGATTCGCTGACAAGCTCGGGGTGAGTGGGCGGGCGAGCCGCGGTCAACGGCGATTTTCGCGGAAGAAGGACCGATGGAGCCGAACACGCCGAACCTGCCTCAGCCCGGCCAGCCGATAACCGTCGAAGCGGTCGATGAGCTCGGCAGGCGGGCTGTGTTCGAGGGGCTCGTGCGCCGGGCCGACAGCTCCGGGGTCGCGATGTCGCTGGCCCCGCGCGCGGGGGCCGTCGAGGTGCTGGCCCAAGGAATCCGGGCGCTCGTGCGCTTCGCGGATCAGGCGGGGCTCCACTTCTTCGAGGCGTCGGTCGTCGAGGCGACGGCCGGCGAGCGCCTCGAGGTGGTGCTCGACGCGCCTTCTGGCGTTCGGACGAATCAGCGCCGCCGGTTCATGCGCCTGAGGATGCGGCGGGCCCCC
>DHSB01000247.1:1459-14195 GCA_002408385.1 Myxococcales bacterium UBA5297 | reverse complement strand
CGCCTGAGGATGCGGCGGCCCATCACCTGCGCGCGGCTCGACGAGCAGGGCGAGCCGCTCGAGAGGTGCATGGCCAATACGCTCGAGGTCGGCGGCAATGGCGCCGGGATCATCGCCGACCGGCCCTTTCATCCCGGCGAGCGCGTCCGGTTCGAGCTCGACCTCGGCGCCTGGGGAAGGTGCTCGGGGCTTGCCACCGTCAAGCGCTCGGTGCTCGCGCTGACCGCCGAGGGCGCTGAGTATCGGGTCGCGTTGCAGTTTTGCGAGGTGGGCTCACGAGCCCAGGCGCTCATCCTCACCTACCTGCTCGCGGCGCGCCGGCAGTAGTCGCTTCATGGCCGAGCCCTCGCCGGCTTGGCAAAGCAGGCGGCTCGAGCGGCAGCGGAGACCAGCCGCGAGGCCCCAGCTCGCGCGCGGAGCGGACGGCTCGAGTTGGGGCCTTGGGGGCCGGGCCCAGCAGCCCAACGCGCGCTCGTTGGTTTGCGGCGCGGCCGGCTTTTGGCGTTGGCCGAGGCGAAGCCGCGTTGCCCAGTTGCGTCGCGCTCGTTCCACGCGCGGAGAAGCGCGCTTCCACCGACAGGAAGCGCGCTTCCTCGTTGCGCGCGTAGCCGTCCCCCCCCGCTGGCTGAGCCGTCCCCGGATGCCTAAACCGAGATCACGGTCAGGGCGAGGTGGGGATGGGCGAGCGAAGTCTCTGCCGTCGGCGGCGGACGAGGGCCGCGGGCGCGCGGGCTCTCGGGTTGGCGGTGCTGGCGGCGACGGCCTCGGCCGGTTGCGCAGGTATCAGCAGCCGGTTCGATTCCTGGGTCCTGAGCCAGAAGGCAGCGCTGATCGCCATCGGCGCCCAGGCGCCGAGCGCGCCGCCGTCGCTGCCGTTCATCCGCAGCAGCGAGCTCGAGTGGATGACCCGCCCGCTCGAGCTCCCCGAGATCGCGGTCGCACCGCTGGAGCGCCATCGCATCGGCGACCCGGCGCTCACGCAGGAGGAGCTCACCTTCGAGAGCGCCTTCCGGCTGCAGTACCCGGAGTCGGACATCGCGCGGGCCTACGTCTATCGCAAGGGCAAGCTGGGCGAGCGGCCCGTGGTGCTCTGGTCGCCCGGGCAGTCGACCTCCGATGCGAGCTTCGCCGGGCTGATTCCGTACTTCCGCAAGATCCTCGCCCGCGACGCCGACGTCGTCTTCTTCGTGCCGCCCTACCACCTCGAGCGCACGCCAGCCGGTTACGCCTCTGGCGACGCGTTCCTGGCGACCGAGTTCCCCGATCACCTCAACGCCTTCGCCCAGGCGACCGCGGACATGCGGGTGCTCATCGCCTGGCTGCGCGCCCAGGGGGTTCGGCAGCTCGGCGCGATGGGCAGCTCGATGGGGAGCTGGATCCTGCTGCGGGTCGCGAGCTGGGACGACAGCTTCGCTTTCCTCACCGTCATCGTCCCGGTCATCCGCTGGGAGCTGCTGATGTACCAGCCGGAGATGGCGCCCATCCGCGACCGGCTGCTGGCCATCGGGCTTTCGGCCGAGGAGGCGGTGCGCGCCTACCGGGCCCTCGACCCGACGCCGATGCGTCCGCGGGTCGATCCGCGCCGCATCTCGGTCTTCTACGGCCGCTACGATCGCGTCGCGCCCGAGCCGCCGATCCTCGAGTGGGTCGAGCGCTGGGGCGTGCGGCGCGTGGAGGCCTTCGATCGCGGCCACGCGACGATGTTCTTCAGCCCCGAGCTCGCCCGGCATGTCGAGGCCGGCATCGACCGCGACCTGCGCGCGCTCGGCTTGGTCGAGCACGGCGAGGAGCACGGGGCGGTCAATCACCGCAGCCCGGCGTTCAAGCCGGTCGGCTGGCCAATGACCGACTGAAGAGGTGTCGAAGAATCCTTCGAGCGATGACCGGTCGGCCCGAGCATCGGTCCCAGGCTGGTAGGGGCGAATAGCAATGCGCCCGGCGAGGATTCGGGCAGCGGCGCGGCCGATTCGAGGGTTCGCGGCGGCCGGTACGAAGGCCGGCCCTCCGACCACGGTCCTGAAGAACCCCGTGTCCGACCGCGCGCGCCCGGAGGAAGCCCCCTCCGGTTGAAGTCAACGCCCCCGCCCGCCGGCGTCTCGCCGCGCTCGCTGGCTGAGATGTTCGCGCACCTGCTCACCAAGCACGTCAGTCGGGGCGGCGCTCGCCCAGCCAGACCGTTCGCGGCTCGGTCCAAGGCGCGCGCGGGTTGTGAGAGCCGGCGAAGCTCGGGGGCCTGGGCACCACCGCGACCGGCGGGCCAGGTGAAAGCCCCGTCTTGCCAATTGCCTCGATGGTTGACTGGCCCAGGTCCAATCCGCCCACGAGCGCGCGCCCTGTGAAAGTCCCCTCTCCCGCGTTTGCGCGGGACGAGGGGTTTGGGGCGAGGGCGTCGCGGATCAGCCGATGCGGTCGCGATCCGCACCCTCCGCCGTCCACCGTATGTGGAAAAAGCACAACCAGCCTGGAATCGGCGGACGGATCGGCGCCAACCGGGGCTGCAAAGTCGGATTTGTGTGGTCTTCCGCTCACTCCGCGGCGGTAGAGTGACGGCTATCTGTCAGATCGGCGCACCGAACCGTGTCCGTGTGCCCCGGTAGGGTGGCGCGGCGAGGCTGCAGGCGGGCAGCGGATGGGATGGCGATCGACTCAGGCTCGGGCGCAAAGCCCGAGCGGGAGGCCACATGACCTACGAGCAGTTCTTCCTTCGAGCTACCGGCAATCGACCTCATCCCTGGCAGCGCCGGTTGGGCGAGCGCGCGGCCTGTGACGATCGGCTCATTCGGATTCCAACCGGGTTGGGAAAAACCTTGGGCGTCGTCGCCGCCTGGGCCTTCCACCGCTGCGAGCGTGGCGACCTCGGTTGGCCGACTCGCCTCGTCTTCTGCCTGCCGATGCGCGTGCTCGTCGAGCAGACCGAGCGCGTCGTGCGCGAGCTTCTCGACTCCGCGGGGCTCGGCGACAGGGTCGGGGTCCACGTGCTGCTCGGTGGCGCCGAGGTGGATGACTGGCACCTCCATCCCGAGCGCCCGGCGGTGCTCGTCGGCACGCAGGACATGCTGCTGTCGCGCGCGCTCAACCGCGGCTACGCGAGCCCCCGGGCGCGCTGGCCTGTCGAGTTCGGGCTGCTCAACCACGACTGCCTCTGGGTCATGGACGAGGTGCAGTTGATGGACGTCGGGCTCGCCACCTCGGCCCAGCTCCAGGCATTTCGTCGCGAGCTGGGCGCGCGTTCGCCACGCCCATGTGCCACCTGGTGGATGAGCGCGACGCTGCAACCCGACTGGCTCGAGCGCAGCCCCGACACTGGGCGCATGGCCGCGGAGGTGGCGCGCTTCGGAGTCGAGCAGGACGAGCGCGTCGGGCCGCTCTGGAGCGTGGAGAAGCAGCCCGAGCTGTTCGTCGGCAAGACCGACCCCAAGTCGGTCGCCAAGCTGGTCTCCGAACGCCACCGCGAGGCCGGCTGTGGCCGCGACGGGCCGACTCTGGTCATCGTCAATCGGGTGGAGCGGGCCGTCGAAGTGGCCCGGGCGCTCGAGAAGGACAAGAAGCTCGGCAACACCGAGGTGCGCCTCGCCCACAGCCGCTATCGCCTCGCCGAGCGCGCGGCTTGGGCCGGCGAGTTCTTGCGTCGCGAGGCCTGCGGTCCCGGCAGCGATCGAATCGTCGTCGCCACCCAGGTCGTCGAGGCGGGCGTCGACTTCTCGTGCGCGCTGCTCTTCACCGACCTCGCTCCCTGGGCGAGCCTCGTGCAGCGCTTTGGGCGCGCGGCTCGCTGGGGAGGCTCGGCGAGGGTGGTGGTGCTCGACACCGCTCCGAAGAAGGAGAAGGACGCGCTCCCGTACGCGCTCGAGGAGCTCGAGGCGTCCCGCGAGGCGCTCTCCGCGCTGCAAAATGCCGGGCCGGCGGGGTTCGACGCGCTCGAGACCGAGCATCCCGACTGGCTGAAGCGGCTCTTCCCGTACGAGCCGCGCCATCTGGTGCTGCGCCACGAGGTGGACGACCTCTTCGACACCAGCGCCGACCTGAGCGGCGCCGACGTGGACGTGAGCCGCTTCATCCGCTCGGGCGACGAGCGGGATCTGTCGGTGGCCTGGGTCGAGGTGGAGCCGAAGACGGCGCCCGGCGAGGACTTCTGGCCCGCGCGCGAAGCGCTCTGCCCGGTGCCGTTCTTGAGGGCTCGCGAGTGGCTCGCGGACCGGAAGAAGCGCGCCTGGGTCTGGGATTGGGTCGAGGGCGAATGGCGGCGGGCCGAGCAGCGAGACCTCTTCCCCGGCCAGACCGCGCTCGTCGAGGCGGGGGCGGGCGGCTACTCGACACGCTGGGGCTGGGATCCGAAGGCGTCGGAGTCGGTGCCGGTGGTGGCCAGCCGCGCCGCGAACCCGAACGACCGCGCGGACGGCGCGCTCGAGGCCGATGCGCCGGAGGCCGCCGGCTACTCGACCATCGAAACCCATGGCCGCGAGGTCGGGGCGCTCGCCCGCGAGCTCGCCCAGGCGCTGCGGCTCGACGCCCCGACCGCGTCGCTGCTCGACCTCGCCGGACGGGTCCACGACATCGGCAAGTCGCACGAGGCCTTCCAGAACGCGATGATCGCCGAGGACCGGCCCGAGCGCTGCGACCTGGCCAAGGCGCCCCAAGGCGCCTGGCGCCAGGGCAGGCACAGGTACCGGATGAAGGACGGAGCGGTCCGCGCCGGCTTGCGCCATGAGCTGGCGAGCGCGCTCGCGCTCTTCGACGTGGTGCGACGCCACGACCCGGCGCGGCTGCTCGGCGAGGAGGCCGAGGTCTTGAGAGCGGCCGGAATGCTCCCGCCGGCCGAGGCCGGAGCGCCGTCGCCCGGCGCGGTCGAAGCCGAGCTGCTCGCGCTCGACCCGCGTGCCTTCGACCTGCTCGCCTTCCTGGTCTGCAGCCACCACGGGAAGGTGAGGCTCGCCTGGCATTCCTCGCCCGCCGACCAGCGGGCCGTCGACGAGCGGGTCCGCATCCAAGGCCTGCGCGAGGGCGACGAGCTGCCCGCCATCTCGCTTGCCGACGCGAAGGGAGGCAGCGCGCCCTGGCCGGCGACGCGCCTCGACTTCGCCGCCGCCGCGGTCGGGCTCAACCCGGTGACCGGACGCTCTTGGACCGAGCGGGTACTCGGCCTGCTCGAGCATCACGGGCCGTTCGCGCTCGGCTGGTACGAGGCGCTGCTCCGGGCCGCCGATCGCCGCGCGTCGAAGTCCACCGCCGCTGACCCGAAGCTCGCAAAGGAGGTGTCGCGATGAGCGTCCACGTTCACCGCCTCGCCGGCTGCGCCCCGCAGCCGCTGGCCCACTACCTCAAAGCGCTCGGCGTGCTGCGGCTTGTCTCGGAGCAGGCCGACCCCTCGGCGCGCGGATGGTGGCGCGACGAGAGCTTCTGGCTGGCGACCAAGCTCGACCGCGAGCAGCTTGCCGAGTTCTTTCTTCGTGACTGGGCGCCGACTCCGCTCGTGGCGCCTTGGGACAAGGGCTCGGGGTTCTTCGGGGCTGGCGCCGCGCTCGATGCCGCAGCGCGGTCGACCGCCAACCGTTTCGAGGCGCTACGCGACGGGATTGTCGCGGCTCTGGCCCTGACCGAGGAGATCTCTTCGGCGGATGCCGAGGTGAGGGCGATCAAGGCGGAATCCAAAGGTAAGGGGCTCACCAAGTCCGCGCGCACCAAGCTTCGCGCCGATCCTGACTACAAGCGTCGCCTCGCCGAGGCCGACAAGCGCTTCGCGGTGCTCAAGGCAAGCCTCATCCCGCAGTGCCGGCTTCAATGGCGCGGCCCGCACCGCGAATGGCTCGACGCCGCGCTCGTACTTGGGGACGACGGTGAGCCCGCGTTCCCAGCTTTGCTGGGCACTGGCGGCAACGACGGGCGTCTCGACTTCACCAATAACTTCTTTCAGCGGCTCGGCGACCTCTTCGACATCGAAGGTACAGGCGAGCCGCGGAAGGAGTCTGCTGCTTGGGTCTGTAACGCGTTGTGGGGCGAGCCTTCGCCGGCGCTCAAGTCTGCCGCGGTCGGGCAGTACTCGCCGGGAGGCGCCGGAGGCGCCAACAGCACCGTCGGCGCAGAAGGCGGCAGCCTGCTCAACCCGGCCGACTTCCTGCTGATGCTCGAGGGCTCGGTCCTCTTCTCGGCGGGGCTCTGCCGGCGGCTCGACCGCCGTGAGGCGAGCGCGGCGGTGGCGCCCTTCACCACCTTCGCCCACGCCGCGGCTTACGCGAGCGCCGGCGGCAGCGAGAAGCAGCGCGGCGAGCAGTGGATGCCGCTCTGGGACCGGCCTCTGGTGCTCGCGGAGCTGCGCCACCTGCTCGCCGAGGGGCGCAGCCGCCTGGGCGCGAGGCCGGCCTCCGAGCCGCTCCACTTCGCGCGGGCCGTCGCTCGGCTCGGCGTCGCCCGCGGCCTGAGCGGCTTCGAGCGCTTCGGCTTCATCGAGCGCAACGGCCAGAGCAACCTCGCCGTCTCCTTGGGCCGGTTGAGCGTTCCCGAGCGCGCCTCCCCGGCGGTCGCGCTGCTCGACGACCTCGACGGCTGGATGGAGAGGCTGCGCCGGCAGGCTCGTGACGAACACGCGCCGACGAGGCTGAAGGTCGTCGAGCGCGCCCTCGCCGACGCGGCTTTCGCGGCGGCCGCGCACCCGGCCGAGCCCGCCCGGTGGCAGCGTCTGCTGCTCGCGCTCGATCAGGTCGAGCGGGTGCTCGCAACCGGCGCGGGCTTCGCCGCCGGTCCGGTGCCCAAGCTGCAGCCGGGCTGGGTCCGGGTCGCTGACGACGGCTCGGCCGAGCTCGGGCTCGCGGTCGCCTTCGGGCTTCAAGCCGCCAGCGTCCGCGGGCGCTGGCCGCAGGACCCGGTGCGCCGCCACTGGCTGCCGCTCGACAGAAACGGGCGCGCCTTCGCCACCCGCGGCACCGACCGCAAGAAGCAGCTCGCCGAGCGGCCCGACGTGGTCGTCACCGGGAGGGAGCCGGTCGCCGACGCGCTCGCGCTCGTGCAGCGCCGGCTCATCGAGGGCGCACAGAAGGGCGGCCGCCACCTGCCTCTGCAGGCGGCCTTCCGCGCCGCGGCCCATCCGGCGGACCTCGCCAGGCTCATCGCCGGGGAGCTCGACCTCGCCAAGACGCTCGCCCTGGGCCGGGCGCTCGGCGCGCTCGACGCCGCCGCCTGGGCCCGTCAACCGCTCCCTCCACGCGCGCCCGCGCGCGGTCCGGTGCCCGACGAGGCTTGGATGGCGCTGCGCCTCGCGACGCTGCCCTGGCCGCTCGAGAAGCGCGACCCCGGAGGCGACCCGGCGATCGTGCGCCGACTGGCCGCCGGTGACGCCTCCGGCGCGCTTGAAACCGCGCTGCGGCGCCTGCGGGCGGCCGGGATCGGCTTCAGCCTGCGCGCCGGAGTCGCGTCGGCGAAGACCGCGCGCCTCTGGGGCGCGGCGCTCGCCTTTCCCATCAGCCTTTCCACCGCAAAGCAATTTGCCGACCGCATCGACCCTGCTGCCCACCAATAAAGGAGAACCACGATGGCCATCGACCTCACTTCGTTCGACAAGGCGCCCCGCCTGCTTTTCTCGATCCCTTTGGCGCCGCTGCAGGGCAGCCGCTTCCAGCCGACCGGCTTCCCTGGCCTCGGCGCCGCGACCTTCGAGACGCCGAAGGGGACCAACCTGCTCGTCGAGAGCGCCCAGAGCATGGCGAATCGCCTCGAGCTGTGTTGCTGGGATCCTGAGAAAAACGACCTCGTCGCGCCTCTGCAGGGGCTCTCGCACGTCCGAGTCACTCGCAAGGGCAAGTTCTTCACCGACACCGTGCTCGAGGCGCACCGGATCAACAGCCCCTATCTGCTCGAGGGCTCCGACAAGAGCTTCTTCAACCTCCTCAAGGAGAAGCTTGGCGGCCTGGAGGCCGGGCCCATCGACCGCAAGCGGCTCGCGGAGGTTCTGCTCGAGCTGGACGCGGGCTCGCTGATTCACGGCGCATTCCTCGCCAAGAAGGAGCTTGCCGGCGGCCGGCTGCGGGTCGCACGTGCGCTCTCGGCGTTCATCGAGGCGGATGGGGTGCGCGTCGCCCCCTCCGGCGGCGTCAAGAACGACCACGTCAACCCGAGCGGCGACACGAAGAAGGGCTTTGGCAACGTCCCCTTCGCCCGCGACGAGTACACCGCGGAGAAGATCACCCTTTACGTCAACCTCGACCTCGGCCAGCTCCGAGGCTATGGGCTGGGGCCGGATGCGGTGCGGCTGCTGACTCTGCTCGCGCTCTACAAGCTGCGCCGGCTCGTCGACGGCAGCCTGCGGCTGCGCACCGCCTGTGACCTGCGGGTGGCGACCGCGGAGCTCGCCGCCACTGCGCCCGCGGGCTTTGCGTTGCCGGCCGAGGAGGCACTCGCCGGGGAGTTGCAGTCGGCGATTGCGCGGCTCGGCAAGCAGATGCGGGTCAGCGAGGTGGTCTACGACGATGAGCTGAAGCGCGGCGCGGACGAGGGCCAGGACGACGCGGCCGACGCCGACGGGGACGAGTGATGCCGACGCTGCTCCTCGAGTTCCCGGGGCGCCGCTACCACGCGACGCCCTGGGGCGATCACGTCAACGAGGGCCACGTCGAATGGCCGCCCTCGCCTTGGCGCCTGATGCGGGCGCTCATCGCCACCGGCTATTCGAAGCTCGGCTGGGCCGAGGTCCCCGAGTGCGGCGTGCGGCTGGTCGAGAAGCTCTGCTCGACCCTGCCGCGCTACCGGCTCCCGGAGGTCTCCGCAGGCCACAGCCGCCACTACATGCCGCTCGGCAAGCTCGACAAGGGGCGCGAGAAGACCACCCTCGTCTTCGACACCTGGTCCCATATCGACGCGGGCGTGCTCGTGGTCGCCTGGGATGTCGAGCTCGCACCGGACGAGTCGGCGCTCTTC
Organism: Myxococcales bacterium UBA5297; assembly: GCA_002408385.1. Classification (GTDB taxonomy): domain Bacteria; phylum Myxococcota; class Myxococcia; order Myxococcales; family UBA5297; genus UBA10939. The sequence continues at coordinate 5,291 of DHSB01000247.1, read as the reverse complement.
TCCGAGCTCGCCGAGGCGCTTGGGTATCTCGGCCGCTCCGAGAGCTGGGTCGAAGGTCGATGCGCGTCTGACGGCGAGCCGCTTCCGTCGGGCGACGAGGCCTATCCCTGCGAGGGCGCCGAGCACCCCGGCCCGGGTTGGCAGCAGGTCGCACTGCTCGCGCCGGAGACTCCGCAGGCGGCCGAGGCCTGGCTCGCAGCGCGCCGCCCCGCCGAGCCGGAGCCGGCGAGCCGCAAATCGGCGAAGAGGCCGAAGAAGGAGACCGACTCGGCCTTGCCCTCCGATCTCGTGGGGTGCCTGCAACTCGAGACGAGCTGGCTGCAGAAGCACGGGTGGAGCCAGCCGCCCTGCTCGCGCCGCGCTCTCTACTGGAGGCGCAGCGACGCGCTGGAAGCGGGTGCGCCCGCCCTCGATCGGCGAGAGATCCCGGCGAGCCCGGTCGCCGCGGTCCTGCTCTCCATCTCCACTCCGAGCGCCAACGACCACGCGCTCCCGTCGATCGTGCGCGTGCTGCCGCAGGGCGAGCGGCTTCATCGCATCCTCGTCGGCACCGCGCAGCGGATGGGGCTCGGGCACCTCGAGACCCTCGCCGGCACTGACGGCGACCGGCGACCGCTCACGGGGCACCGGCACGTCCACCTGCTGCACCTCGACCTCGACGGCGACCGTCACCTCGACCACGTGCTGCTCTGGGCGCCCGAAGGGCTCGACGGGCGCGCCCAGGCCGCGATCCGCGAGGTCCGGGCGACCTTCATGAAGGGCGGCCCGGGCCGGCTCTCGTTGGCGATAGCCGGGCTGGGCTCTCTCGACGACCTCGAAAGCCTGCCCGCGCCCTATGGCGCATCGCTCGGGCGACTCGCGGGTCCGGCGACGGACTGGACGAGCCGCACCCCCTTCGTCGCGCCGCGGCATCTCAAGCAGCGGGGGCGCAACACCCTCGAAGGCCAGGTGGCCGCCGAGCTCGAGCATCGCGGCATCGTCGAGCCGGTCGAGGTGGAGCTGTGCGCGGAGGAATCGCTCGGCCTGCGCCACCACGTGCGGGTTCGCCGGAACGGTCCGCCGCCGCCGGTCGATTGCGGCTATGCGCTCAGGCTCCGCTTCGCGCGCCCGATCGCCGGGCCGCTGTGCCTCGGGTACGGCTCGCACTTCGGGCTCGGGCTGTTCGAGGCGGAGGCGAGCTGAGGATGTGTCGAAGAATCCCTCGGCGATATCCGGTCAGCCGGAGCGCCAGCCTTCGTGCTGGCGGCCCGGCGTCTCGGGGTACCGGATACAAGGGGCCCTCGACTCCGCCTCCCTCGTTCCGGAGGCTACGCTCGGCGCGAAGGGGAGGCGGGCCGAGTTCAAGAAGCTTTCCCGAAGCCTCTTGAGCGCGTCGGCGCGTCATCCGCCTGGCCGGCCTCCGTGCCGGCCGTGGCGCGCCGGCCGTTCCGGGGCGGCACCGGGGAGGGGAGGGAAGGGGAAGTGAGACCGGCGCCGGATGGCCGGCAAAGGGAGGCCACAGCCATGGACCAGACCGACCTGCTCCCCGCGCGCATGCTCAACGAGTGGGTCTACTGCCCGCGGCTCGCTCTCCTCGAGCACCTGCACGGCGAGTGGGCGCCCAACGCCTTCACCGAGGACGGGGCCTTCGTCCACCGCCGGGTGGACGAGGAGCGCGGGCAGTGGCCGCAGCCCGAGGACCTCGAGGGCGCCGAGGTCGCCCGCTCGCTGCTGCTGTCGGCGCCCGACGACGGGCTGATCGCCCGGCTCGACCTGGTCGAGGCGGTCGGGCAGGGCGGCTCGGTGCGCCCGGTCGACTACAAGCGCGGCGAAGCTCCACCGGTGCCCGAAGGCGCCTACGAGCCCGAGCGCGTCCAGCTCGCCGCCCAGGCGCTCTGCCTCCGGGCCAACGGCTATCAAGTAGACGAGGGGGCGCTCTGGTTCGCAGGCTCGCGGCGCCGGGTGGTGGTGCCGATCACCGAGGCCTTGGTCGAGCGCACCCGCGAGGCCGCCCGCGAGCTGCGCGCGGCGGTCGAGGCGGCGCGCTTGCCTGCCCCGCTGGTCGATTCGCCGCGCTGCAATGGCTGCTCGCTCGCGCCGATTTGCCTGCCCGACGAGCTCGGGCTGCTGGCCGAGGGTGTCGACGAGAAGGTCGAGCTCGACGAGCGGCTCGAGCGTCGTCTCGTGCCCGCGCGCGATGATGGCCAGCCGCTCCACGTGCTCACCCAGGGCGCGCGGGTCGGCGTCTCGGGCGCCGAGCTGGTGGTCAAGCTCAAGGACCAGGAGCTGGGCCGCGCGTCGCTGCCGAAGACGAGTCAGGTCTCGGTCTTCGGCAACATTCAGGTGACGACCCAGGCGCTGCGTGCGCTCTTGCAGGCCGGCACCCCGGTCGCCTTTCTCTCGCAGGGCGGCTGGTTCTACGGCTCGGCGCACGGGATGCCGCACGGCAACGTCTTTCTGCGCCGCGCCCAATACAACGCCATTGAGGACCCGGAGAAGGCGCTGGCGATTGTGCGCCGACTGGTGCTCGTCAAGCTGCGCAACCAGCGCACGCTCATCCGGCGAAACGCCGCCGAGCCGCAGGCGGCGCTGGCGCGCATCGACGCCGCGGGGATCTCCGCCAAGACGGCCCCGGACATCGCCACCTTGCGCGGGCACGAGGGCGAGGGCGCCGCGGCGTACTTTTCGGCCTTCGGCTCGATGCTCAAGCCTCCCGACAAGCTGGCCGGCTTTGACTTCCATGGCCGCAATCGCCGGCCGCCGACCGACCCGGTCAATGCCGCGCTCAGCTTCGGCTATTCGATCCTGTGCCGGGAGTGGGCGACGGTGCTCGCGACGGTGGGGTTGGACCCGCTCGCGGGCTTCCTGCATCAACCTCGGCACGGGCGCCCGGCGCTCGCGCTCGACCTGATGGAGGAGTTCCGGCCGATCATCGCCGACTCGGTGGTCATCGGGGCCATCAACACCGGGGAGCTAAGCGCGGGCGAATTCGTCACCCGCGGCAACGCCTGCAACCTGAACGATGCTGGGCGCCGCAAGTTCCTGCAGGCCTGGGAGCGCAGGCTCGACACCTTGGTGACCCACCCGGTCTTTGGCTATCGGATTTCGTATCGGCGCACCTTCGAGGTGCAGGCGAGGTTGTTTGGTCGCTACCTGCTCGGAGAGATCGCCGAGTATCCGCCCTTTGTCGTGAGGTGACCCGATGCGTGGCCGATGGCTGGTTTGCTACGACATCAGCGACCCGAAGCGCTTGCGGCGCGTCTATCGGACGCTGCGCGGGTATGGCGACTGGCTACAGCTTTCGACTTTTCGCTGCGAGTTGAGCGAGCGGGAGAAGGTCGTGCTGCGCAACTTGCTGTCCGAGGAGCTCAACCACGAGGAGGACCAAGTGCTATTCGTCTATCTTGGCCCGGCAGAGGGTCGCGGCGCCGAGGCGATCGAGGGTCTGGGCCGCCCGCTGCTGGAGCGCAAGAGGGTCAACATCCTCTGAGCGGCGGGGTGCGAGCGGTCCGGTGCTGCTCGAGTCCCGCACCCCGCTCGCAAGCTGCCAGGTCCTTGAAAACACGAATAGAAAGCCCAGAGGAGGGCAGGGGATGAGGCACGATCAAGTGGCGAAGAGGCCCAGGAGCAGGGACCGCTCGCAAAGCGCGTTGCAAGCGGCTAGGATGCCTCACGATTTCCGCAGGGCGGTTTCCCCTTCTATTCGGAAGGGGCTCCATTGAAGCCGATGGCTGCCGGGGATGCGAGACGAGATAGCCCTCGTTTCCCCTTCTATTCGGAAGGGGCTCCATTGAAGCGCCGGGCGACCGATCAGCCGCGAATTTTCGCTCGACGTTTCCCCTTCTATTCGGAA
>DHSB01000247.1:0-1333 GCA_002408385.1 Myxococcales bacterium UBA5297 | reverse complement strand
GTTTCCCCTTCTATTCGGAAGGGGCTCCATTGAAGCGAGCGCCGCGGTGGTCATTCCCATCGACTTGACGAAGTTTCCCCTTCTATTCGGAAGGGGCTCCATTGAAGCAACCGGCAAGCAGGCCTACGAAGGCGAGAGCCAGTCGTTTCCCCTTCTATTCGGAAGGGGCTCCATTGAAGCAAGAGGCGCGATTGGAAGTTTTGGACTAGCGACCCCTGTTTCCCCTTCTATTCGGAAGGGGCTCCATTGAAGCAAAACCAGCTCGCGGCGGGCCGCTGCGAGGAGCTTCTTGTTTCCCCTTCTATTCGGAAGGGGCTCCATTGAAGCACGACCCGCTCGACCTCGCCCGGGGTGCCCTTGAGCCTGTTTCCCCTTCTATTCGGAAGGGGCTCCATTGAAGCCATGCGTTTTGGGGATCTATTTTTCGGGAGCGCCGGGTTTCCCCTTCTATTCGGAAGGGGCTCCATTGAAGCGCCAGAAGACCCCCACGACTCCACGTCAGTTTCCGCCGGTTTCCCCTTCTATTCGGAAGGGGCTCCATTGAAGCGAGCCTCGAAGCCATGTCGCTACCGTTCGTCACCGCGCGTTTCCCCTTCTATTCGGAAGGGGCTCCATTGAAGCTCGATGTTCTCCTGGGCCTGACGGATCAGGGCTGACTGTTTCCCCTTCTATTCGGAAGGGGCTCCATTGAAGCCTTTGGAGACAGCTCCCGCTGACCCTCGGCCCCTCAAGTTTCCCCTTCTATTCGGAAGGGGCTCCATTGAAGCGCGATGGGACGGAGAAGCCAAACGCGAGGAGACTGATTGTTTCCCCTTCTATTCGGAAGGGGCTCCATTGAAGCTCGACCTGACAGAGAAGGCCCCCGTCGAGGACGCCGAGTTTCCCCTTCTATTCGGAAGGGGCTCCATTGAAGCGCCTGGCTTGAGATACGACACAAGCCCCGGCTCCATTGTTTCCCCTTCTATTCGGAAGGGGCTCCATTGAAGCTCGAGGTCTTTCTCGCTGGTGAACCCGAGCACCTCAAGTTTCCCCTTCTATTCGGAAGGGGCTCCATTGAAGCAAGGAGTCCCACAATTCGATCATTTTTCCGCTCGCTGTTTCCCCTTCTATTCGGAAGGGGCTCCATTGAAGCCACTTGCCTATGTTGCGGCTCGTCTAGTTAGCGTCGTTTCCCCTTCTATTCGGAAGGGGCTCCATTGAAGCCGCCTTCTCCTTCGCCTTGTCTGCGATTTTACTCATTGTTTCCCCTTCTATTCAAAAGAGGCTCCATTGAAGCGGCTGTGCCTGTGCGGCTCGTCGATCTCGCGGAGGGGTTTCCCCTTCTATTCGGAAG
>DHSB01000109.1:41082-44094 GCA_002408385.1 Myxococcales bacterium UBA5297 | reverse complement strand
AGCCCGGCGGACCGAAACGCCCGTCGACCTCTTCGCCGCAGGGCCCCCCCGCGCCTCGGCAGGTTCAGGCCGACGCGAGGCTACCCGCCTTCGGCCGGGGCCGCGCTCGCGGGCCGGGGGCCGTGCGACTGGCTCTCGAAGTCGATGACCGACAGCAGCTCCTTCTGCGAATCGGAGGCGGCCGAGAGCCTCTTGCGGAGCTGCGCGATGCGCTTGCGGGCCGCGGGGCTGCCGTCGTCCCCGGCCAGCTCGCGCCGCAGCCTCAGCGCTGTCGCCAGGCTCGCCCACAGCCCGCGCTCGAGTTGATCGACCGGCTCGCGCAGCGGCCCGCGCTCCGAGGCCACCGGTTCGAGCGACGGAAGCACCAGGCGCGGGCCCGTCTGCCTGCTGACCAGGCAGACCTGGACGATCTCGCTCGTCGGGAACTCATCGTAGACCTCGAACCGGGTGCCCGACTCGAGCATGACGGCCCGCGCGGTCAAACCGGCGAAGGGGAAGTAGACCGGCTTGCCGTGCTCGGCGAGCAGCCCGCGCCCCTCGGCGCGCTCGTCGCGCTCGCCCGCCTCGCGCTGCGCGGGCCGCAGCGTCTCGAGCATCCCGCGCACCTCGTCGATGGCGACGACCACGCCCATCCCGGTCGCGCTGCGGTAATGGGCGTGGAAGATGCCGACGAGCTCGGGCTCGCCGGTCTGGCGCGAGATGGCGAGGACGGGGCTGCCGCTGTTGCCGTTGTTGAGGGCGGCGTCGGTGACGAAGTCCTGGTGGTCCCAGCCGGAGTCGGTGTCCTGGTGCGAGGGGTTGGTGACCCGCCCGACATTGAAGGCGGGCATCACTCCGAGCGGATAGCCGCGCGCGAAGACGAGGTTGCCGACGGCGAGCTCGGCGCTGCGGCCGAAGCGAAAGGGCAGCACCTGCAGCGGCCTGCTCGTCTTGAGGACGGCCAGGTCGGTGAGCGGGTCGGCAAGAACCGGGGCGAGCTCGATGAAGCCGGAGGTGCGGTCGTCGGTTTCGCTCGAGACGATGTAGACCGCCTCGCGCACCTTTCGCGCGCCGTTGGGGACCCCTTCGACCGGGGTCGCGCCGCCGGTCACCTCGGGCCGAGAGGCGACGTGGTGGTTGGTGGCGACGAAGAACTCGCCGTCCTTGACGCGGTAGGCAAAGCCGGTGCCGTGCTGGACCGCGCGGGCGTAGCCGCGGCGCAGCGAGCCCGAGGGCCCGTAGTAGACGTGCTCGTAGGTGGTCACCGTGCGCAGGCAGTAGGAGTAGCTGGCGGCCGGGTCGCGCTCGTGGCGCGCGGCCGCGGGCGAGAGCGCTTCGAGCGAATTCGCATAGCGGCCCGTCTCGGCTCTTACCGGCAGCCGAGCGCTCTCGGGAGGCGCGACGGGGGGCAAAGCGACCGAGGCGGGCAGCTTTCGGGGCACTTTCGGGCCGCGCGGCCCGGGCATCGATTCCTTGCGGCCGCGCGCGGCCTCTGCGCCGTCGACCGGGACCGCGCCCACCAGCAGGAGAAGCCCGAGCAGCGCCATGCCCGAGCTCCTGCCGCCCCTCCTCACGCCCATCCTGTCACCTCCACCCCGCCCGCCCGCTCTCCTTCCACCATAAGGACGGCCTCGCCGGGTGGGACAGACCCCCGGGCTGTGGAGAGAGCACACAGTGTGCTCATCGAGTCAGTGCAAGCCCAAAGCGAGGGTGCTATGGTCGCGCCCGCCGACGGTCCGGCATTCGACGAGGAGGCGCCGTGGAGAAGGTTTACGTCAAGGACATCCACGACAAACAGCAGGTGAAGAGCATCTTCATGGTCGCGAAGAAGACCGCGACCAGCTCCAAGGCCGGAAAGCCCTTCCTGGCCATAACGCTGCGCGACCGCACCGGCGATCTCGACGCCCGTATCTGGGAGCAGACCGAAGAGCGGGACGCCAAGTTCGCCAAGGGCGACCTGGTGCTGGTCGACGGACCGGTGACGACCTTCCAGGGGCGCATTCAGCTCAAGATCGATTCGATCGAGAAGGCCTCGCCCGAGGGCCTCGACCTCGCCGAGTTCGCGCCGCCGCCCAAGGCCGCCCCCGGTGAGCGCGCCTTCCAGCAGATAGGCGAGATGGTCGACCGGCTCCAGGATCCGCACCTGAAGGCGCTCTTGCGCGCGTTCTTGGACGATGAGTCCTTTGCCGCCGACTTCAAGCGTGCGCCGGCCGCCAAGAGCGTCCACCACTCGCACTCCGGCGGGCTCGCCGACCACACCGCCTCGGTGATGCGCCTTGCCCAGCGGGTCGCCGACCAGTACCCGCAGGCCGACCGCGAGCTGATGATCGCCGGGGCCTTCCTGCACGACATCGGCAAGCCGCGCGAGATGTCGATCGAGCGCGGGACCGAGTACACCGACGAGGGTCGCCTCGTCGGGCACCTGGTCATCGCCGCCCAGCTCATCCACGAGCGGTGCGCGAAGCTCGAGGGCTTCCCGCGGGCGCTCGAGATGCACCTGACGCACATCGTGCTCTCGCACCACGGCTCGCACGAGTTCGGCAGCCCCCGGTTGCCCCAGACCCTCGAGGCGATGATCGTCCACTACCTCGACGAGATGGACAGCCGCGTCGGTAGCTGGCTCGAGATCATGCAGCGCGACTCGGGAGAGAGCTGGACCGACTTCCAGAAGCTCTATGGACGCCACCTCTATAAGGGGCCTTCGCCGACGATCCACGGCAAGGCGCCCGTCGAGAGGCGTCGCAAGCGCGCGCGCGGCGAGAAGCCCGAGCGCCCGGAGCGCAAGGAGAAGGCCGAGGTCGTCGAGAGGCCGGAAGTCCAGGCGGCGGCCCCTGCCGCTGGGGCGGCTGCGAGGCCCGAGGGCGAGCCGGTGCGCGAGAGGCGGGAGCGGCCGCCGAAGGAGCCCAAGGAGAAGCTGACCTTCAAGCCGTTCGCGGCGCTCACGCCGGTCACCCCGCCGCAGGAGCCGGAGGCCAAGGTCGCACCTGCGGCGCCAGAGCCGAGCCCCACACCAGTCGAAGCGGCGCCAGAGCC
>DHSB01000109.1:31435-40886 GCA_002408385.1 Myxococcales bacterium UBA5297 | reverse complement strand
CGCGCCAGTCGAAGCGGCGCCAGTCGAAGCGGCGCCGACCGAAGCGGCGCCGACCGAAGCTTTGCCAGTCGAAGCGGCGAGCCCGGAAGTGCGGCCCGCCGAGCCGGCCCCGAGCGAATCCGCGCCGACGGGCGAGGCGCTCTCCAGCGAGCAACAGGCGCTCGGCTCGGGTGAAGAAGCCTAGGTCCAGTTTTTGACTCGGTGTCGCAGCGCCCCCTAGAATCCGTCACCCTCTGCGTCTTCCGCCGGCGCAGGCCCCCTCCTCCCAGGTTGGGCAGCAAAACGTGCGCGAGTGGCTATGGCTGAGACCAAAAAGCTGGGCGAAAAGCTGATCGAGGCGGGACTGATCACGCACGATGCGTTGGTACAGGCGCTCGATCTACAGAAGACCAAACCCGGCATCCGGCTCGGGGACTGCCTTCTGTCGCTCGGCCGTATCAGCGAGCAAGCGCTCCTGCGGTTCCTGGCGGCCGAGTACCAGACCCGCTACGTCTCGGCAGAGAAGCTCTCCAAAGTGAAGGTCGCCAGCGAGGTCCTCGACAGGGTCCCCGTGCGCTTTGCCGAGGCACAGAGCATCCTGCCGATCCTCTACGACGCGGAGCGCAAGGCCCTGAGCGTCGTGATGGCCGAGCCGCAGAACACCTCGGCGGTAGAAGAGCTCAAGATTATCGCGGGCCTGAGCGAGATCTACGCGTTCATCGGGACGCGCTCGGCCATCCAGGCTGGCATCAAGAAGCACTTCTACGGCGACCCGACGGCCTTCGACACCCTCTGGAACGAAGCGCCCAACCGCGCCGAGGCCGGTGCGGTCGCCGCCTACGTCGAGAACACCCCGACCACCGGCCGCAGGCTCGCGGCCGCGGGGATGGTGTTCGAGACCAGCCCGGGCGCCCGCCTCGACTCCTTGGCTCGGGCCGCCCAGGAAGGCCAGAGCCTTACCGCCCCGGGGACCTCGCCGACCAGCGTTCGCCAGGCCGTCGATCTCGTCCAGCGCTACTCGCTGATGAGCGACAACGACTTCATCGAGACGCTCAACGTCCTGGTCGGGCTCATCGAGATGCGCCGGCGCGACTCCTTCCGGGCGCACTCGGCGGCGGTCGCCAAGCACTCGCGCACCATCGCCCAGCGCATGGGGCTGGCGCATCGCGAGGTCAACCACATCACGACCGCGGCCTATCTCCACGATCTCGGCAAGCGGCACGATCGGCACCTGACCTTGATGTCGATCGCCTCCAACCCGGAGTGGAAGCAGGACGCGCGGCGCTATTACAAGGCCCCGATCAAGCTCTTTGAGACGGTGCACCTGCCGGTCGAGGTCAACGCGATCCTCGCGCAGCTCTACGAGGCATTCGACGGCTCGGGTCTGCCTCAGGGCCTCAAGAGCGAAGGCATTCCCGAGGGTGCGCGCATCCTCGCGGCAGTCGACTGCTACGAGGACCTCACCAAGAACGTACAGAACGCCTGGGGCAAGGCCTTCTCCAAGGAGGAGGCGCTCGACAAGATCCAGAAGCAGGTCGGCCGCCTCTTTGACCCGGCGGTCGTCGATCTGATGCGCCAGATCCACACCGGCGAAATCCTCCGCAACCGCCTGCTGTCCGAGGGCCGCCAGGCGCTCGTCTGCCATGGCGACGAAGGGATGCGCACGGACCTGCGCGATGCGCTCGCGAAGCTCGAGCTGACGGTGAACATCTCTCTGGCCAGCGACGCGGTCCTCGACGCCGTCCACCACGGCGAGGCCGATCTGCTCATCACCGAGGTGAACACCCGGCCCGACGACGCGTTCGTGCTCGTCGCCACCCTTCGCCAGGAGCCGGCGACAGCCGGGCTGCCGGTCATCTTCCTATCCGAAACCGACGACCCGGGCCTGCACGACCGCATCGCGGGCCTGCGCCCAGCGGAAATCGTCACCGGTTCGATCGACCCCGATCTCGTCGCCGCCAAGGCCAAGGCCCTGCTCGACGACCGGACTGCGGCCGGCGCCCCGGGGCGGGCGGTGAGCGGCCTGCTCGACGAGATGGACCTGCCGGAGCTCCTCAAGACGATCGCCGATGCGAAGCGCTCGGGCCGGTTGCTCATCCGCACCGCTGGCAAGAGCGGCGACATCTACATCGAGAAGGGGCGCATCGTGCACGCCGCCTGCGGGACCGCCAAGGGCGAGCCGGCCTTCGATTCGCTTCTCGAAATCCGCGACGGCGACTTCACCCTCGACCCGAACTTCCTCATCCTCGAGCAGCAGATGGACAAAGACGTCGACGTCCTGCTGCGCGAGGCGGCTCAGCGCCGCAAGCGCGCCGCGGCCGCCGCCCGCGGCCAACGCCCCGCCCCGCCCGCGACCGGAACGCAGTCGCGCCGGGTCGCTCCGGCCAAGTAGCGCCCCACTCGCAATCCCGCTTCCCGGGACCGAGGAGCGCCAGAGCAACAGGCGCCCAGCGCCGCGGGCGAGGCTCACTCGGGACTGCAGCCCAAGGGCTTGAAGCCGACTCTCGACTGAGTTGGGAGCTTTGAGTCGGGAGTCAAAAGCCAGGTTCCGGTTGTAGCCTGCTGCGCTTCTTCTCCGCCGCGGCCGGTCGCCTCGGGTTCCGGGCGAAGCCCGGGCTGTCGACTCTCGACTCGAGTCCCTCCAATGAGGCAGCCCCTCGTCAGCGCTCGAAGACGATGCGCCCGCCCACCATGGTCAGCATCGCGCGCCCCTCGAGGAGCCTCCACGGATCGCAGGCCAGGGGGTCGACGTCGAGGGCGGTCAGATCGGCGCGCATTCCCGGGGCTACTCGACCGAGCTGTCCTTCCTCGAAGGCGGCAAACGCCGCGCCGCGGGTGCAGGCATCGAGCGCCTCGGCCGCGGTCAGCCTCTGCTCTGGCCTCCACCCACCGGCCGGGCGCCGGTGCGCGTCTTGCCGGGTGATCGCCGCGTGCAGGGTCCGCAGTGGATTGGGCTCCTCTATCGGGAAATCGGTACCGAACGCGAGGCACGTGCCCGCCTCGAGCAGCGAGCGCCAGGCATAGGCGCGAGCGAGGCGCTCCGGCCCCAGCCTGCGCTCGACCCAGCTCATGTCTGCGACCTGGTGCACCGGTTGGACCGAGGCGATGACCCCTGCCCGCGCCAGGCGTCCGAAATCCTCGTCGCGCAGAAGCTGTGCGTGCTCCAGGCGCGAGCGCGGCTCGCGGACTCCGGCCTCGCGGGCGGCCCTCTCGAGGACCGCGAGCGCGAGAGCGGCGGCCCGGTCGCCGATGGCGTGGACCGCAAGCTGGAACCCTCTTCGCAGCAACCGGGCCGCATCCCGCTCGAGCAGGCCGAGCTCGACGAGGAGCCCCGTCTGACCGGGCTCATCGCAGTAGTCCTCGAACAGCGCAGCCCCTCGGGAGCCGAGCGCCCCGTCGACGAGGAACTTGACCGCGCGCAGCGACAGCATCCCGCCGAACAGCCCGGTGCGCGGGCCGGGGCCGATGAGCTCCTCGAAAGAAGCGGCGCCGCGCCAGGCCATCGCCCGGACGCGCACCGGCAGCCTCCCCTGCCGTGCCAGCCGCTCGAGCACGGTCCAGCTCCGCAGGTCGACGCCGGCATCGTGGACCGCGGTCAGGCCAAACCCCGCGCAGCGCTCGGTCGCTGTGAGCAGCCTGGCCTCGAGCTCCTCGTCGGTCGGCGCCGGTAGGCGGTCGACGACGGGCTTCATCGCCGCGTCGACGAGGATTCCTGTGGGCTCGCCCGCACTGTCGCGCAGGATTCGTCCGCCCGGTGGATCGGGGCTGTCGCGGCCGAGCCCGGCGGCCTCGAGAGCGCGGCTGTTGGTCCAGGCTGCGTGACCATCGACCCTTTCCAGGAAGACCGGGTGGTCGGGCGCGGCGCGGTCGAGGCAGGCGCGGTCCGGCAGGCCGCCGTTCTCGAACCGGTTCTGGTCCCAGGCGCGGCCCACGAGCCATTCGCCCGCGGCGGCGCCGGCGACACGGGCTGCGACGAGCGCCGCGACCTCCTCGGGCGAGCGCGCGGCCGAGAGATCGAGCTGGCGCATCCGCTCGCCCATCATCGCCAGATGCCCGTGCGCGTCGACCAGTCCGGGGACTACCGTCGAGCCCACGAGGTCGACCTCCCGCGCCGGGCCAACAGCGGCGCGAACGTCCGAAAGAGCGCCGACTGCCCGAATCCGGCCTTCGCCGATTCCGACGGCTTCGACCGTCAGGTTCGACGGAAGCAGCGTGTGAACGCGGGCATTGGCGAGAATCAGCCGCCCGGCGCTCGAGCCGACCGCTGAGCTCTCCAAGAGCTCCCCCTTAAGGAAAAAGCAGTGGGGGCCGCGGGAACAGGTTCCCGGAGCCCCCACTGGGACCCTCGGCCACTTCTGATCGCCGTTGGCGATCGGCCTAGTAGTCCACCTGGCGCGCCCGAAGGAAAAACGGCGCTACATCAATAGGTTATCCTGTCCCCTGTTTGGGGGCAATCCCCGCGGGACCTGCTCGGGCGCGAAGCCCCGGGGACAAGAGCGAACCTGCTCGGTCCCTGGCGCTGCTCGCCAGGCCACAGCCCGGGCGACGCCGGCTGGGGTTTTGGTCCCGAAGAGCCTTGCGGCTCTCTTCGGCCGCGCCCCGGCGCGCCGTGCGGCGCGTCGGGACGCAACCTGTGACGAGAGCTCGCCTTGGGGCGCGGCTAGTACTCCATGTCCTCGCCGCCGTACTCGGGCATGGCCGCGGCCTTGCCGGCCTTCTTGGGCTTTTCGGCGATGAGCGCCTCGGTGGTCAGCAGCAGCGAGGCGACCGAGGCCGCGTTCTGCAGCGCGGTGCGCTCGACCTTGGTCGGGTCGATGACGCCGGCGGCCTCGAGGTCCTCGAAGGTCTCGGTCAGGGCGTTGAAGCCGAACGAGCCGCTCCCGGTGCGGATGCGCTCGATGACCACCGCGCCCTCCCAACCGGCGTTCTCGGCGATGCGGCGGGCAGGCCGCTCGAGCGCGCGGCGGATGATGTCGATGCCCAGGCGCTGGTCGGCCGACAGCGTGCTCGCGAGCTTCTCGAGCGCCGGCTGGCAGCGCAGGTAGGCGACGCCGCCGCCGGCGACGATGCCCTCCTCGACCGCGGCGCGGGTGGCGTGCAGCGCGTCCTCGACCCGAGCTTTCTTCTCCTTCATCTCGGTCTCGGTGGCCGCCCCGACGTTGATCACCGCGACGCCGCCGACCAACTTGGCCAGCCGCTCCTGCAGCTTCTCGCGATCGTAGTCGGAGCTCGTCTCCTCGATCTGCGCGCGGATGGTCTTGATGCGGCCCTCGATGCTCTCTTGAGTGCCGGCGCCGTCGACGAGGGTGGAGTTGTCTTTGTCGACGGTGACGCGCTTGGCGTGCCCGAGCTCCTTGAGGGAGATCTTGTCGAGCTTGATGCCCAGCTCGTCGGAGATGACCTGGCCGCCGGTGAGGACGGCGATGTCCTTGAGCATCTCCTTGCGGCGATCGCCAAAGCCGGGGGCCTTGACCGCGCAGACCGCCAGCGTGCCGCGCAGCTTGTTGACTACCAGCGTCGCCAGGGCCTCGCCCTCGATGTCGTCGGCGATGATCATCATCGGCTTGCCGGCGCGCGCGACCTGCTCGAGGACGGGGACGAGGTCGGCCATCGCCGACAGCTTCTTGTCGGTGATGAGGATGTAGGGGTCGTCGAGCACCGCCTCCATCCGCTCCGGGTTGGTGACGAAATAGGGCGAGCTGTAGCCGCGGTCGAACTGCATGCCCTCGACGATCTCGAGGGTGGTCTCAAGGCCCTTGGCCTCCTCGACCGTGATGACGCCTTCCTTGCCGACCTTCTCCATCGCCTCGGCGATGATGTTGCCGATGGTCTCGTCGCCGTTGGCCGAGACGATGCCGACCTGGGCGATCTCCTTCTTGCCTTGAGTCGCCTTCGAGAGCTTCTTCAGCTCGGCGACCACCTCGTCGACGCCCCGGTCGATGCCGCGCTTGAGGTCCATCGGGCTGTGGCCGGCGGCCACAAGCTTGAGGCCCTCCTCATAGATCGCCCGCGCGAGCACGGTGGCCGTGGTCGTCCCGTCGCCCGCCTTGTCGGAGGTCTTGGCGGCGACCTCGCGCACCATCTGCGCGCCCATGTTCTCGAACCGGTCGGCCAGGTCGATCTCCTTGGCGACGGTGACGCCGTCCTTGGTGACCGTCGGGGTCCCGAAGCTCTTCTCGATGACGACGTTGCGCCCCTTGGGGCCGAGGGTGACTTCGACCGCGTCGGCAAGGGTGCGAACTCCGCGCAGAACCGCTTCGCGAGCGGCGCGATTGAACCAGATCTCCTTAGCTGCCATCGAAGCAAACCTCCTGTAAACGTTGGGAAAACTTCTGCAGGCGAGCGTTGGCAGTCGCCTTGAGCGAGCGCTAATCTAACCGCTCGCACACACTCGTCAAGCAAGGCCCCGCGGGCCGCCCGGCGCGCGTGCGCGGCAGGCCGGTGGGGGCACAGCCTGAGTCGAGAGCGGGTGCGCCTACTCGGCGAACTTCACCAGGGCGAGCAGCTTCTCGAAGTCGATGGGCTTGGGAAGGAAGAAGGCCGCGCCCTTGCGCAGCGAGAGGTCGGCCTTCTTGTCGTCCGGGTGGGCCGAGAAAAGGATGATGGGCAGGCTCTTGTTGCGCGGGTCCGCCTTGAGCATCTCGGTGAAGGTGATGCCGTCGAGGTAGGGCATCATCACGTCGGCGATCACCAGGCCGAGGTCCGCGACTCGGGCCACCACGTCGAGCGCCTGCAGGGCGTCGCCCGCCGAGTGGACCTCGTAGCCCTGCTTCTCGAGAAAGCGCGAGAGCGCCCGGTTTAGGTCCGAGTCATCGTCGACAACGAGTATCTTCACCTTGCAGGGCAGCCTAACATCGGGCGCATCCGAGGTCGATTCTTGGACAACGCCGCCTATCGCCGCCAATGGCGGCCGGCGCCAGTTGCGCTATCGTCTCGTCGCCATGACCCGAGACGACGCACGAGCCGCATCCGAGGTCGAGCCTGAGCTTGACCGCATCGACCAAGCCTTCGAGCAGGGGGACTTCGACCGGGCGCTCGAGCTGACCGGGCGCCTGTTCGAGAGGTTTCCCGGCGACCTTGACGCCCTCACCTACCGGGCCGCCGCCCTGGCCAGCGTGGGAGAGGTCGACGAGGCCTGTGAGCTGTTTCGCGAGGCGCTCGTGCAGGCGCCCGACGATCTCGACCTGCTCCAGGCCGCCGGCGAGCTGCTCGTCTACGATCTCGAGGGAGACCACGACGCCTACGAGGAGGCCCTGGGCCTGGTAGAGCGGGCCCGAAAGCTCGCGCGCCGCGCGAAGGAGCCTCGGCGCGAGGCCGAGTTGCTGATCCTGCAGAGCGCCGCGCTCGGCGGTCTTGGCGACAGCCGCGGGGCGCTGCGCGTGCTCGACAAGGCCCGTGCCCTCGCCCCCGAGCTCCCCGGGATAGCGGTCGAGAGGGGCATCGCCCTGTTCGAGCTGTGCGGGCTCGACGAGGCGAAGGCCGAGCTTGCCGCGCTGCTCAAGGTCGAGCCCGAGGATGCCCGAGCGCACCATTACCTCGGCCTGATAGCCGAGCACCAGGGCGACCCGGCCCTCGCCGAGCGCCACTTTCGCCGGGCGCGAACGCTCGCACCCGAGCAGTTCCCGGTTCCGGTGCCGATGTCGGCCCGGGACTTCGAGAGAGCCATCGAGGACGCGCTCGACGGGCTGCCGTCGAAGGTGCAGCACTACCTGTCCAACGTGGCGATCATCGCCGAGGAGCTGCCCGACCTCGACGAGCTGCGGGCCTCCGAGCCTCCGCTCTCACCGGGCAGCTTGGGCCTGTTTCGCGGCACGCCCGTCACCGAGCAGTCGACCTCCGACCCGTGGAGCCAGCTCCCGAGCGCCATCCTGCTCTTTCGCAGCAATCTCAGGAGGTTCGCTCGCAGTCGGGACGAGCTGATCGAGCAAATCGAGGTCACCTTGATTCACGAGGTCGGGCACTTCTTGGGCTTGGATGAGGAGCAGCTCTATGAACGGGGCCTCGATTGACGGGAATCGGCAGCGGCGGGCAACGGCCCGCCAAAGAGAGCAGCCCCGCTCGGCCGACAACGCCCGAAGGCCGCTCGGCCAGGTGCTTGCAGAACGCGGGAATGCTTGGCAGGCGTGCCCTGTTGGATCGGCGAACCGATGCTAGATTTTTAGCAGGTGAACAGTAGATACCCGGACGGCAAGGATGCTTGACTTCCGCCAAAATGACCGCACGAAGGTCGAGTTCGAGGAGTTGGCGCTGCAGCACCTGGAGCCGATGTACTCGGCGGCGCTGCGCCTGACCAAGAACGAACGCGACGCTGAAGACCTCGTCCAGGACACGTTCATGCGTGCCTACCGCTTCTTCGACAAGTTCGAGCGCGGCACGAACATGAAGGCCTGGCTCTTCAAAATCCTCACCAACACGTTCATCAACCGCTACCGGCGCCGGGTCAAGGAGCGCACGGTGGTCGAGGGCGCCGAGCGCGACACCGTCCACGAGCGGTTCATCTCGCGCGACGCGACCGAGTACGCGGCCAACCCCGAGCAGTACCTCTTCGAGCGGCTGCTCTCCGACGACATCCTCGGCGCGATCGACCAGTTGCCCATCGACTTTCGCCTGGTGGTGATCCTCGCCGACCTCCAGGAGTTCTCTTACAAGGAGATCGCGGAGATCCTCGGCTGCCCGGTCGGCACGGTGATGAGCCGCCTGTACCGCGGGCGCAAGCTGCTCCAGAAGATGCTCAAGCGCTACGCGACCGACACCGGCGTCCTCAAGGACGAGGAAGGCGCGGACAGCAGGGCGCCGGCGGACCTGCAGGAGTATCGGCGCCGCCGCAGCAGCGGCGCGGTCCGGTAGCTTCGCACAACCCTTCTCAAGCGGCTGCTTGCTGTTGCCGAGCAGCTCCGCCAGGGCGCGCATGACCTGCGAAGAGTTCGAAAGGTTCCTGCAGAGCTTCGTCGACGCCGAGTTCGAGGGTGAGGAGACGATCGCCTTCGAGGCCCATCTGGTCGAGTGCCCTCGCTGCCGCGCCGCGGTCGACGAGCAACGGGCTTTCAAGCGCAAGCTGCGCGAGGCGGGCCGGCGGGTGGGCAACCTCAACCCGGCACCCCCGGCAGCGCTGCGCCAGCGCATCCTCGCGGGCATCGACGAGCAGCAGGCCTCCCGCCGCCCGCTCTGGCAGCGCCCCGCCCTGGCCTATGCGGCGGCGCTGACCATCGTCGCCGGAAGCGGGGTCTATTACCTGCGCGTGGGCACCTCGCGCGACAGAGCGGCGACCTACGCCGCGGCCGCCATCGCCACCCACAAGCGCCAGCTTCCGCTCGAGGTGCAGGACCCGCAACCGGTCGGCATCCAGCGCTGGCTGCGGGGCAAGGTCGACTTCGCGCCCCGCGTGCCACAGTTGCGCAAGGTGAGCGTCATCGGCGCCCGGCTCTCGAACGTCAGCGACCGGCAGGCCGCCCACATCGCCTACGGCAGCGGT
>DHSB01000109.1:4495-31322 GCA_002408385.1 Myxococcales bacterium UBA5297 | reverse complement strand
CAGGCCGCCTACATCGCCTACGGCAGCGGCGGAGAGCGCCGGGTCTCGCTCTTTGTCTTCGACGCCCCCGATCTTGAGGTGCGAGGCGGCAAGCGCATCGCCGACCGTGAGGTGCTGCTCACCAACCAGCAGGGCTACAACGTCGTGCTCTGGAAGGACCGCGAGATAGCCTACTCGCTGGTGAGCGACCTCGAGGAGCAGGACATCCTCGAGCTCGTCTCGGCCTCCGGCCGCTAAGAGCGCGTCTGCTCCCGAGCGACGGCGGCAAGCGGCTCGCGCGCGCCGGGCATGCGGACGGCCGAGCGCCTTGCCGAGAGCCTGTTGCAGGGGCCGGAAGGCGGCCGGCCGAATCGTTGACTTCGCAGATCCTCCCATCTACGATCCGCCGCAAATTTCCGGTCGGCCTGGGCGCGTTCGCGGGTGACCGCCCGGTCGCTTCGTCTCCACTTCCAGGCGGAAAAACATGTCCAAGAAGATCGTCATCATCGAGAGCGACGCCGCGTTCTCCCAGCGCCTGCACGAAGAGCTCGAGACGAAGGGGTTCGCGGTCGACCAAACGCCCGATGGCAAGGCGGCGATCGAGCTGGTCCGTCGGGGAAAGCCGGACTTGGTCGTTCTCTCGGTCGAGCTCGCCGCGGGGCAGAGCGGCTACATCGTCTGCGGCAAGTTGAAGAAGGACGACGAGCTCAAGAAGATCCCCATCATCATCATCGGCAAGGACGCCGACGGCTTCGAGGCACACAAGAGGCTCAAGGCGCGTGCCGAGGACTACCTCAAGAAGCCCTTCGATCCTCCGGCCATCCTCGAGAAGATCGGCGCGCTCATCGGCCTGCCCGAGCCCGAAAGCGACGACCTGGTGCTGGACGAGGACGAGTCGCTCGGCCTGGACAGCCTCGGCGAGGACGAGCCGCTGCTCAAGCCCGAGTCGAACGAGATCCGGGGGGCCGACGCCGAGCTCGACATGCTCGATGCGGCCTTCGACGACATCTCCGAGCCCGCTGCCCTAGAGGAGCCGGTCGAGGCTCCGCCCGATGACGGGCTGGTCGAGGAGGCGCCCGAGCTCGACAGCGAGGGGCTCGAAGGGCTCGAAGGGCTCGAGGAGAGCGACGACGCCGAGGCCGCCCTCGACTCGCTCGACTCTGAGGCGGACTCCGCCCTCGACGCGCTCGAGGACCTCGCCGGCCCGCTCGACGCGGACGACGAGGCGACAAGCGCGCTCGATGCCCTCGACTCGCTCGACTCGCTCGTGGACGACGCGCCTGCCGCTGCGCTCGAGGAGCTTGGCGAGTCCGAGGAGGAGTCGGCGCTCGACGGGTTGGGTGTCGACGAGAAGAGCGAGCCCGACGAGGACGTGTCGCTCGAGACGCTCGACCCCCTCGACGGGCCCGAAGAGCCGGCCTCCGAGCCCGCCCACCCTGCCCTGGCCTCGCCGGCGCTCGCCGCCGTGGCGGCGATCGACGACGCCGAGTTGCAGGCGCTGCGCGGCAAGGTGAGCGAGCTGCAGTCGAGGGTCCGCGAGCTCGAAGACGAGGTGACGGGCAAGCGGAACGAGCTCGAGGCGGTCAAGAGCACCAGCGGCGGCAAGGACAAGGAGTACTTCGCCCTCAAGGAGCAGAACACCAAGAAGGACAAGGAGATTGTCCGGCTCAAGCAGGACCTCAACGAGAAGGAGCAGGAGGTCATCGAGCTGCGCGAGCGGGAGAACAGCCTCGAGCAGCAGCTCTCCGAGCTGACGACCGAGTCGGCGAAGAAGGACGCGCACGTCAAGACCCTGACCCAGCGCAACGAGGCCTATGCGGCCGAGCGCAAGAAGGGCGAGGCTGCTCTCACCTCGACCAAGGACGAGATGCGGCAGTTGTCCGCCAAGCTCGCCACCGCCCTGGGCGAGCTCGACCAGGCTCAGGACGCGATGGCCGATCTGCAGCGCGAGCTCGAGGCCGCGCGCGGCGAGATGAGCTCGACCAAGGGCCTGCTCGACGCGGCGAACAGCGAGCTCGACGGCGTTCGCGACGAGCTGAAGACCTCCCAGTCCGAGCACGAGGCGACCCGGCAGGAGCTGTCGGAGGCCAACGACCGCCTCGCCAGCCTCGAGGAGGAGGCCAAGGGACTGCGCGAGCGGATCACCGAGCTCGAGAACGTCAACGCGAAGAACGAAGAGCGCGTCGTCAAGGCCTACCAGAAGATCAAGGCCGACGAGAAGCGGCGGGAGAAGACGAAGAAGGCCCTCACCGTGGCCCTCGAGCTGCTTGAGGAGGGCGCGGGCACCGGCGAGGCCGAGGGGGCCGGAAACGGCGAGGAGATGGCGACCGGCTAAGCTGCCAGAGCACCCTCCGCAGTAGTATCCGGCCCGCCTCTTATCCGAGGCGGGGCCGGTGTCTTTGGGTCTGGCGGTGGAGGCTCTCGGCCGGGCACGGCCGGAGTGAGCCGCCCCGCGCACGTGGCAAGCGGCGCGACCGCCGCTCACGCGAAGACGGCGCGGCAGAGCCGCCCGCGGGCGGACTAGCTGCCGTGCGGTCCCTTCTTTTCGCCCATCTTCTTGGCGTGCATCCGGACGCCGCTCGGGACGTTCTTGTTCTTGGCGAGCTCGCGCACCTCTGCGTCGCGCAGCGTCGCCATGAAGCGCATCGCCATGGCCATCGGCACCTTGGGGTTCTTCACCAGCGCGAGCTTGATTTGATGCTGGCGGGTCCACTCGCGCGAGTTCATGATCACCCTCATCACGTCATCGCTGGTCGTCTTTGACTGGGCGAGGTTGAGCACCTCGGCGTCGGTGAGGCGCGGGCTGTTGATGACCGCGAGCTGGACGAGCTTGTTCGGCTCGCGCAGCAGGATGGTGCGCGCCTCCTTGTTGCCCAGCGTCGCCAGCTTGACCTTTTCGCTGACGTTCATCTGCGCGACCCGCTGCGTCAGGTTCAGCCGTTTGCCGTCCTCGAGCGGCTCGCCGCCGGCCTCCTGGTCGGAGAGGATCGCGCCGAACTCCTCGATGAGCGCCTTGGCGGTGTTCGCCTGCGCTTCGAGCGCCTCGGGCGCCTCGGGCGGTGCCGGCGGGGCGCCGTGGATGCGCACGTGCGCCTCGACCATCGCCGGGATGTCCGAGAGCACGAGCCCCGAGCGGACCGCGAAGTCGCAGGTCGTGTCGATGATCGCCCGCGACGCGCTCGGATTGGCGAGCAGCGCCCTAAGCACCTGCTCCTCGCGCAGGAGGCGCAACTGGTTGCCGGCGACGATCTCGATGATGCGCGTGCTCGAGGTCGCTTCGACGATCCGGGCGACCGTCAGGTCGTGGGCCGCGTTGTTGAGGACGATGTACTCGAGCGCGCCGTCCTTGCCCGTGAGCGCCGCGCCGAAGAAATCAAGGACCCGCGGGTTTTGCGCCTCGTCGCGAAGGCCCGCCGAGAGGATCTTGTCGGGCAGACTTGCGGCCGTCTTTCGCGCCGAAGCCGCGATGTTCGGGTCCGGGTCGTTGGCGAGCATCGCCAGGCAGTGACACATGTCGCTCGGGGAGAGCGGGACCAGGCCCTTGGCCGCCATGCCGCGGATGGCGACCGGGGCGGCCGGGTCGACGTGCTTGCGAAAGTTGGGCGGGAGCCGGTCGGCGCTCAGCGGCGCGATCCCCGGGAGCGGGTCGCTCGTCGCGGGCTGCTCGACCGGCTCGACGCCGTTCTCTGGGACGGTCTCGGGGGCCGATGCGGTGATCGGCGGGCTCAGCGTGGGGTCAGAGGCTTCGCTCATGGATGATCCTCAATCCGTCAAGAGTAAGGAGCTCGTCGACTTCGTTGATGGCCTGCGATTCGGCGGCGATCAGCGGCGCCAACCCGCCGGTGGCGACGACCTTGGGCCTGCCGCCCATCTCTGCAGCCAGCCGTGCGCACAGCCCGTCGACCATCGCGACGTATCCGAAGACGAGCCCCGCCTGCAGGCTGGCGACCGTGTTGCGGCCGATAGCCTTCTCGGGTCTGGACAGCTCGATGCGCGGCAGCTTCGAGGTCGAGCGGAACAGCGCCTCCATGCTCACCGTCACCCCGGGGAAGATGGAGCCGCCCAAGTACTCGCCCTTGGCGCTCACCGCGTCGAAGGTCGTCGCGGTGCCGAAGTCGACGATGATGAGCGCGCAGCGCCAACGCTCGTAGGCCGCCACCGCGTTCACCACCCGGTCCGCGCCCACCTCCGCCGGGTTGTCGTAGAGCAGCGGCATCCCGGTGCGAACCCCCGGGCCGACGAACAGCGGAGCACAGCCGAAGTATCGAGAAGCCATGCCCTTGAGGGTTCGCTGCAGCGGAGGCACGACCGACGAGACGACCGCTGCACTCACCTGCCGCGGCTCCAGGCGGGCATGCGCGAAGAGACTCGTGACGAGGATTCCATACTCGTCGGCGGTCCGCCGCGGCGCGGTCTCGATGCGCCAATGGTGCGTCAGCTTGCCCTCGGCGAAGACACCCAAGACTGTATTGGTGTTTCCAACGTCGACTGCTAGAAGCATGACGGGCATCAGAGCGCATCGCCGCGCGGGCTTCAAGGTCGCAGCGCCTCGCCCCCGCCCCTGAGCCCCGAAGCCGGCCGGGCCGCAACCAAGACTCCGGGAGCTCGGTCGGCCGGCAGGCCCCAGGCGTCAAGGTCAAGCCTTTCGACAGCACCCGGAGCAGGCCGTTGAGCCTCTTGAGCCCGAGCGGTTCATTGGCAACCTGGCAAAGGCTGAGGCCGCGCAGGGACCAAAGCCGCCGTGTCGACGGCCCGCTCGCCGCTTGACAGGGAACCCGTCGCGTCGATGATAGCCAATCCCCTTCAATCACAGGGAAACTCGAGATGGGACGATTCTTCAATCGCGAGGCCGCCCTCGTGGCATTCAGCCTCCTTGTCGCCGGGATAGCCATCGGGCTGGTAGCGGGGCTGCGCCCGTGGATAGTGGCGGCGGTCAGCGTCGGGCTCGTCGCGGTATTGCACTGGCCGCTGACCATGGCCTTTCAGGGCTGGGTCCTCGAGTTCTACGTCGAGCACGACCTGCTCGAGCGCGCGCTCAGGCTCGCCATCGAGATCCGTGACTCCTCGGTGCTCCGGCGCGAGCGCCAGAAGGCGATGATCGACGTCGCGCTCGTGCACATCGCGCGCGGCGACTACGAGAACGCCATCAAGAACCTGCGCGGGGTCATCACCACGTCCGAGCGGGCGACCACCAAGGCGGTCGTCCAGGCGAGCTGGGGCTACAGCCTCTGCCACCTCGGGCGCGAGCTCGACCAGGCCGAGGAGATGATCCAGGCGGCGATGAAGAGCACGCCCGAGGAGCCGCTCTTCATCTACTTCCTCGGCCTGTTGCGCTTCCGGCAGGGCCGCCCTGCGGAGGCCAAGGAGCTGATCGAGAAGTCTCTCGCCGAGGAGCCCGATTTCAAGCTGCCCTACCCCGGGGAGCGCAGCTTCACCATGGCCCAGGTGCTCCGGGCGCTTGGCGACGAGGGCGCGGCGCGAGCCGAGCTCGAGAAAGCAAAGGTCGCCTCCGGGCGTTTCGGCAAGATGGCCGCCGAGGAGCTGGCGAAGGTCGCCTGACCGCAAGCGGGCCGCCGAGGGCGGACGCCGGCGGGCCGCAAGGAGCCGACTGTGACGCTCTGGTCCGAGAGCGACTCGCCACGCGCATCGATCGCCGGGCAGCCCGCGTTCCTGCTGTTCGCCGTCTTCCTGCTCTTGCAGGTGACCGCAGCGGCCTTCCTGCAGGTCGCCAGCGTGCCGTTTGGCCTGGTGTTCTCCGAGGTCTTCTTCTTCGCCGCGCCCGTCGTCCTCTGGACCCTGGCGACGAACCAGCGCCCCCTGCGCTTCCTGAAGCTTCGCCGAGCGCCCGGCAGGTTGCTCGCGGTGGCTTTCGCCCTCGGTGCCGCCAACTTCCTGCTCGCCGGCGCCATCCAGGCGCTCAGCCGCGCCTTCCTGCCGAGCGTGGCCAAGTCCGCCGACGCACTGCGGCTGTTTCGCGACGCCTCGGCTCCTGAGCTGGCGGCAGTCGTCGTCGCCGTCGGCCTCTTCGCCCCGCTCTGCGAAGAGGTCGCCTTTCGCGGCTACCTTCAGACGGTCCTGGGCGCGCGCTTCGGAAGGCTGGCGGGCGTGGTGGTGGCCGCGGTCCTGTTCTCCTTGCTCCACCTCGACCCCGCCGGGCTCTTGGCGCGGGTTGAGTTGGGCGTTCTCTTCGGCTTGCTCGCGCTCTGGTCGGGCTCGCTCTGGCCGGCCATCGTCGCGCACGCAGCCAACAACCTCATCGCGAGCGCGCTGATGATTGCGGCGCTCGGCGAGCCGCCGCCCACCGGTGCGGCCGACCTCGGCGAGGCGGGGCTCTACGGCGCTGTTTCGTTGGTGGCCACCGCGCTTCTGCTCGCCGCCTACCACAGGCTCGCGCGACCAGCCTCCTCTCCCGAGCCGAATCAGCGGGAACGCGAAGCCGCCGACGAGGCGAGCCACGCCTTTGTCCCCTCCCGCGCCCTGCGCCCGGCGCTGGTCACCTACGGAGTCGCCGTCGTCGCGCTCGCCGTCTTCTTCGCGACCGGCTGGCGAGGCGCGATGCTCAACTACGCCGACGCGTTCGTCCCGACGGCCCGCATCGAGGGGCGGCTCGCCGACCGGAGTCTGCGCGACCCGCTCCGGCGACGCCTCGAAGAGGTTCGGGCCCTCGCGCGAAAGGGCGAGCTCGAGCCTGAGCGCTACAAACGCCTTCGGGAATCGCTGCTCACCGCCGGCGGCAAGGACGCGAAGGGGCTCGACGCGAAGGCGATTGATACCGCCTTTTCGGCCCTCGAAGCCGGGCGTTGAGCGCGACAGCCGACGGGTCGAGAGCCGACTGCCCGGGCATCACCCGGAACCCAAACGATCGGTCGCAGGTTGGCAGGAGCGCATAGGGATGGCCCGTGGAGGGATGGGCAGATCCGCGGGCGACAAGAGGGTTCCCGGCGGCCGGCACGAGAGCGCACGAAAGCCGGCCCTCCGGTCCGCCCGACGCGAAGCAGCGGCCGCGCCCATCGTCGCGGCACGTCTTGGTCAGCGCAGCTCCGCCTCCTCGCCATCGTCGAGCTCGAGCTCGCCCCCCGGCAGCTCGAGCTTCGCGGTGCCGTCGAGCACCACGACGCGGGCGACCTCCGACAGGTCCAGCGGCAGCGACAGCTCGCTTACGAACGCCGTCGCTCGGTCCTGGAACTCGACGACGACATCGCCCTTCGCCACCACGAGCTTTCGCCTCCCGTCGCCCTCGGCCAGGGGACGGCGCAGGGCGTGGACGTAGCGCTTGTCGAGGACCCACGGTGGAGGCGGTGCCGCGTGCCCCGGGCGCTCGTTGCCTTGGCCCCCGGTGCCGCCGGGAGTGAAGAAGTAGGCCATGCCCTTGGCCGTGTCGTTGTCCTGCTGCGGCAACCCCTGGCCGCTCTGGATCGGCTCGTAGCGCGCTGTCGTCAGCAGCGGACCGACCTCGCGCCGCTCGGCCTTGTCAGTCACCAAGAAGACCCGCCGCTTCTCGATCGGCTTGACCGACAGCTCCTTGATACCGCCCAACGCGTGGTTTCCCTCGTCGAGCAGCACGAGCATGCCGTTGAGCCCTTCGAGCACCGCTCGCGAGTTGTCCGAAAGCGCGACGGTCACCTCGTCGGTCAGCGTCATCCCCGGCTTGGCCGTGCGCCGCCACGCCTCGCCGCGGTGCACCTGGCCTGAGCCTTTCAGGGCGAAGAGCCCCGCGACCGGCCTGCCCGTCATCTCCTTCTTGCAGGAGATGGCCAGCAGCGCGGCCGCGAGCACGAGAACTCCGAGCGGACGCTTCATGCGACTCCCTGGACAGTGGTCTGCGCGGCCAGACCGCCCGGCCTCGCCGCGGTCTGCAGCTCGGCCTCAGGCCGGCGGATGAAGGGGCAGCTCGAGGGTGAACTTGGCGCCCGAGAAGTCCCGCTCCATCTCTGGTTGGACCTTCGGAGGGCTCTCGACCACCAGACGGCCGCCGTGCGCTTCGGCAATCTTGCGAGCCACCGCCAGTCCCAGCCCTACGACCGCCGCGTGCCGGGCGCCCTTCGCATAGTGGAAAGGCTCGAAGAGCTTCTCCTGCTCCTCGGGCGCCACGCCCGAGCCCTGGTCGTAGACCGAGACGCGCACCTTGTCGTCGGCCTGGACGATCTCGGCGAGCACCTCGCCGCCAGGGGGCGAGGCGTTGATCGCGTTCTCGAGCAGGTTGCCGACAGCCTGGGTAAAGCGCATCGGGTCCGCGACCAGCGAGACGTCGTGGCGCGGCGCCAACAAGGTGATGTGGACGTGCTTGGGCTTGGCCATCGAGAGCTGCATCTGCTCGACGAGCTTCTCGGCGACCTTCGCCGGGCTGAGCGGCTCGGCCCGCGTCCGGTAGTTGCCGGTCTCGAGGACGGCGAAGTCGGACAGGTTGTCGATGGTGCGCGAGAGGCGATCGGCGCTCTGCAACATCGCCTCGAGCACCTTCTTCTGCCGCTCGTTGAGCGCGCCCAGCTTCTCGCTCTGGAGGATCTTCAGGTAGCCGGCCAGCGGGGTGAGCGGCGTCGACAGCTCGTGCGAGATCGACTGCATCAGCTCGCTCTTGAGCTCATCGACGCGCTGCAGCCGCTCGTTGGTCGCCGTCAGCTCGCCCGCCTTCGCCTCGAGCTTCTCGACGAGCGACTGCGCCAGCACCCGCAGGTACCGCCGCTCGTCCTCGGCTGGCAGCTTGTCGCGCTTGCCGGACAAAAACTCGCGCACCTGCCCTGGCAGCAGCGCGAGGTCCGGCGGGCTGGGGATCGTCGCGTCGCAGCCGGCCGCAAGCGCCACCCCGCGCTCGTTGCCGGGCTTGCCGAGGGCGACGATGGGCAGTCGCTCGAGCCCCAGTCGCCGCAGCTTGCTGGCGACCTCCGAACCGTCGAGGTCGGGCAGGTGCAGGTCGACCAGCAGCAGGTCGGGCCTGCAGGCCATGGCGGCCTCGATGCCCGCGAGGCCGTTGCCGACCTCGAGGACCTCGAAGCCGGCACCACGCAGGGTGCTCGCCATCTTGGCCCGCTCGTCGACCTCGTCCTTGATGAGGAGGATGCGAGGGGTCCGCTCGCCCGCTGCCGGATCGGTCATGAATTCTCCCGCAAGCAGTTCCGCCCCTGCCCTCTCGAGCGGGCGGCCTCTTTTGAAAACGGTGGGGCGAAGGGCCAACTCGCGCACCCGCCGCGCCCGGTTTGTTCGGAGCGAAAAAGTATAGCCGTCGAACCCCGACCGGGGGAAGGTTTGGGCCTCTTCTCGAACCATCGGAATTGGGGCCCTGGTCCGAGGGGCGCAGAGCCCCGCACGTCGGGCTGTTGGCCGCTGTCAAGCACGATTTCCACAGACTATCCACACACCTGTGGGGCTCGCGTTGGAGCCGCTCCGCGCACTGGTCAACAGTTGCCCGGGCCTCTTGCCGAAGCTCCAAGTGCCCGCTTTTACAGTTGTACTCGAGAAGACTGCCCGAAAACCAGCACCCCGCCCCGCTGCTTTTGCGCCTTTTCGATCCCACGGCGGTTGTCCAGGTGTGGGAAACCTGTGGAAACCCGGGACGCTCGTCCAGGCGGGACTCGAGCAGGCCCGGAAATCGGGCACCTAGCCTACGCCTGCGAAGAGAACCAATCCCTCAAGAGCCGCTCGAGGCTATCGGGGGTGTTCAGGTCGGGGTCATCCAGGACCCGTTCCATCAGATAGCGCACGGCGTGTCCCACCTGCGGACCGCGAGGCAACCCGAGCAGCTCCATGATCCGCCGCCCATCGATGGCCAGCTCCCCCGGCGTGAGCGGAGGATCGCGGGCCAGCAGCTCGGCAACACGCCCTTCGAGCACGTCGGCGTCCCGCAGGAGCGCCTCGTCTCCCAGCGCGCTCGCCTGGCCGCGGCCCAGTGCGATCAGCGGGGCGACGCGCTGCCGGCCGGCCGTGGCGAGCGCGCGCCGCAGGGCCGCATCGTCCGCATACCGCCTCAGCGCGAAGTCGCGATGCTTCACGAGCAGACCGACCTGCTCGATCACTTTGAGCGGATAGCGCAACCTGTCGAGCACCGCCTCGACCCGGCCCAAGCGCTTCGGCAGCTTCGCGGGCCGAGGCGCAAGCTCGAGGTCATGGAGCAGCGCCCCCAGCCGCAGCTCGAGGTCGCCCGGAATCCGATCGAGACGCGCGAGCGTCAGCTCGAAGGCGTCCCTGCCCTGCTCTTCGACACCGACGAGCGCCGCGACCTCGGGCAGGATGCGCGCCAGCAGTCCGGTCTCGCGCAGCAGCGCCACGCCGCGGGCCGGGTGGCCTCCGACGAGCAGCCGGGTCAGCTCCTCGCGCACGCGCTCCTGCGCGACCTTGGCGAAGGTCTCGAGCGTCTTGGGGACGGCCTCGCGGGTGGCGGCCTCGATCTCGAAGTCGAGCACCGAGGCGAAGCGGACCGCCCGCAGCGGACGAAGCCCGTCTTCGCCGAAGCGCTTCAGCGGATCGCCAACGCATCTCACCAGCCGGCGCGCGAGGTCTTCGGTGCCGCCGAACGGGTCGACCAGCGTCTTGGTCTCCGGGTCGAAGGCCATCGCGTTGATGGTGAAGTCGCGCCGGGCCAAATCTTCGACGACATCCTCGATGAAGAAGACCGACGCGGGGCGGCGGCCGTCGCGGTATTCGCCCTCGCCGCGGAAGGTGGTGACCTCGATCGCCATGTCGCCGAGGAGCACCGTGACCGTGCCGTGCTTGATCCCGGTCGGAATCACCCGGCGAAACAACCCGGCGACGACCTCGGCGCGGGCGCTCGTGGCGACGTCGTGATCCTTCGCCTCCTTGCCCAGGAGCCGGTCGCGGATGGACCCGCCGACGAGGAAGGCCGCGTAGCCGGCGCGCCGGAGCGTGCGCAGGACGACGAGGATCTCCTCCGGGAATCGGGCCGAGGCGAGAGCAGGCGGAGCGGGGATGGCGGTCGGTTGGCTCACGGCACAAGCACAAAGGGGCAGAGACCTTGCGGCATCTGCCCCGGCGAGAGCGACCCCGGCGCGACTCGAACGCGCGGCCTACGGTTTAGGAAACCGCCGCTCTATCCTGCTGAGCTACGGGGTCGGAATTCGTCGGCAGAGGTACACCAACGCCCCCCTGCCTCGCAAGAGAAAGAACCGGCCGAAGACGGCGCACGCCCGCGGCCGCGACCCCGCGCAGATCACCCCTGCCCGTTCGTCCCCGGGGCCTGTCGCCAGGCGCGAGAAGAGGCGGCCAACCGGAGCTCGAAGTCGAGCAACTCGTGGCCTCCCGGCTTCGCCAGCGGGTGTCATCAATTTGCGCGGTCCTGGCACCGCCTCTTCACGCCGAGGTGTCGCGGCGCAGGAGGACACCGACCTTCGCTCGGGCTGCGCCGTGGGTCAAAGAGCCGCGATTTCGGAAGAACGGGTTTCCGCTTGCTCGCTCGGCGAGTAGTCTCCAGTCCAAACCCCTGGAAACCGGAGCACACGATGAGCCGCAAGCACCTGCTGGTGATTCTGCTGTCGTCGCTCCTCGCCGTCGCCTGCAGCGACGAGATCGAGGAGATTTGCGAGGCCATCGAGGATTGCGAGCTGGGCGTCGACGAGACGCAATGCATCAACAGCGTCGGCATCTACGCCTACAGCGCCGAATGCCTGGAGATCATGAAAGCTGCCACCTGTGACGCCCACCGCGGGATGGCCTACTGGGACAACTGCTGGGAGCCCTGTAGCGGCCAGACCGACCCCAAGTGCGACGGCGACTTCATCACCGTCTGCGACGAGAACGGCTTCAAGGTCACCTACGACTGCGAGAGGGGCTGCGAGGCCAGCAACCTGCCGTACGGCGGGAACTGCGGCACCGTGTCGTGGGACGGAAGAGAGACCAGCGACCACGACGTGTGCTGGTGCGTCATCTACCAGTGACGAGGCTGCGCATCGTCGACGGCGCGCCAGCCGTCCGCGAACGCTGAACGACCGGCCCGCGTCAGCGGACGACCGGTCCCAGCTACCGTCGCGCGCCAGCGCCCTGTGAAAGCCCGATCTCGGGCCTTGCTCGGGCCAGGTGAGAGGGCACTTGAATCCCTGCCTTCAACGCGGCCGTGCCCGTTTCGTCAGGCGCCGCTCCGCTTTTCCTTGAAGCATCCTTCTCCCCGCGGATGTCGGCTCTCGCGACCTCGGTTGAAGGCGGCGTGCAGGGTCGAGCCGGGCAGCGCGACTCCAGCAACCGCGTCGATACCGGTCGAATCGCTGCCGCAGCTCACCCGAGCGCTGCCACCTCGCCATCGCCCCGCTCCGCGATGAGCCCCGATGCCTGTGCCACCGCGTTGGCAACCGCCCCATCCCCGTCAGCCGCGCGAATGCGAGCCTTGAACCCGCCGAGCCTGCGCTCGATCTCGTCGGCCGCGTCCTCGCGGACCGCGACGATCCACAGCCGAGCGCGCTCGGCCTCGACGCGCTCGAGCAACGCGGGCAGATGGCCCTCTCCCCTGCCCTCGAGCCGGCCGAGCTCATCGACGATGACTACCTCCGCCTCAGCCCGCGCCCGCTCGATGCGCTCGCGCGCCCACGACCATCCGGCCGCCTCGAAAACAAAGCCGTGCCCTTGCGCCGCGCGCGACGCGAAGGGGCGCCCCTCTCCGCTCGACACCTCTTGCAGGCGATAGTCGAGCGCGCGGCCTGCCTCGCGCCGGGCGAGCTGCACGATTCCCGAAACGGCGAGCCCCTGGTTCGCAAGCTGGCGGGCGACGCCGAGCACCACCGTCGTCTTCCCGGTCCCCGGCGCGCCGATGATCGCGACAATCGCCGGGCGCTCGCTCTCGCCGGCGATCTCCTGGGCCAGCCGCGCGGTCTCGCAGACCACTTCCACCGCGACGGCGAAGGCCCGGGACAGCCGGCGCCCCTCGCCTCGCCCGGGAAGCTGTGCCCGCGCATGGACGAGCCGATCCTTTAACACTGGCAACAGGCCGAACGCCGCGGTCAGGGCCCCGCCCAGCCGCGACAGCCCGAGCCTCCCGAAGACCCGCTCGAGGTGGTCGCGCCGAAGGGTCGTGCTCGCCCACGAGGTCAGCCCGAAGACGAAGGCTCCGCGCACGACCATCAGAAGCCCCGCCTCGAGCCCGACAAGCGAGAGGGGAACGCCCAAGACCCGGGCGGCCGGCTTGCCCAACAGAACCCCGCTCGCGAGGGCGAGCGCCAGTGAGAAGCCCCAGAACTTCGGCATCCACAGTCGGCGCAGGCTGCGGGGCGAGAACGCCCAGAGCAGCCCGAGCCAGATCCCGAGCGAGGCCGCAGACCACGTCAGCGAGCCGTCGATCTGCAGCCCGATGCAGCCCGCGGCAGCAAGGCCCAACCCGACCCGGCGCGCCTTCCCCGCGGGCTCGG
The DNA here is from genome assembly GCA_002408385.1 of Myxococcales bacterium UBA5297. Taxonomy (GTDB): domain Bacteria; phylum Myxococcota; class Myxococcia; order Myxococcales; family UBA5297; genus UBA10939. Next base: position 18,000 of record DHSB01000109.1, on the reverse strand, counting down.
CGTCGACGCGAGGTCCCGGTCCGGTCGCCCCGAACCTTCGACCGCCGGGGACGCCGCGTCGGTCGAGGGGCTCTTCGATTCCACCTTCGCCAGCCCCGGCGATGCTCCGCACGCTCGCTGAGCTCTTGGTTCCAGCGAGCCTGCCGGCGCCATTCGGCCCGCGCTCGCCGATGGGGCCTTCGGGGCGAGCTTCCGCGAGCCGAGCTCTGCTCTTCTCCCCGAGCAGCCGGCCGAGAGCACCGGCAGCCGCGCCCACCATTGCGAGGAGAGCCAGCGCCGCGGCAAGCACCCACCACGCCTGCCGCTCGATGCCCAGCAATTGGCCCGCCTTGCGCAGCGCCGCGAGGTAGAGCTCGAGCACCGTGCCCCCGTAGAAGACGTACTGGGTGACGAGCTTCTGGAAGCTGGCAAAGCCCACGCACAGCACGCCCGCGGCCATCCCCGAGCCGAGCGCGCGCGGCGCGAGCAGCAGCGCGGCCTCGACGACCATCGCCTCGGTCGCTATCCCCACCATCGGGCCGAGGATGACCCCTCCCGGCGAGATCGACTTGCAGAGCGCGGCGACGATGCCCGTCGCGAGCGTGGCGCCGCGGGCGGGGAAGAGCTGCCGCTGCGCGATGAGCAGCACCGCTCCCAGCGTCGCCAGCAGCGTCCCCGAGAACGGCAACCGCAGCGAGTGGAGGAAGGAGCCGAGCGTGATCTCGATGGTCCCCCACAGCGCGCCGAACGCCGTCACCTGTGCCCAGAAGAGGTCGGCTTCGCGGCGGGTGGAGGGCGAGGTCATTGTCGGACACCGAACGGGCGGGCCACTCTGCCAAGCGAGACGGTAGGTCGCAAGGCGCGACGGGCTTGTGGAAGGACCCGGGAGGCCTCGCCGAAGATCGTTTGGCGCCGCGCAGAGCCTGCGGCCGTTTCGCTTGGACCGGCCTGCCGCGGAGTTGCCTCGCGGAAGGGTGCGCGATGCCGGAAGCTTCGGTCGGTAGCCGGAGGCTTCGAGCTTCATCTCCGGGTCGTATTCGCTCCGTGCGCGTGTCCCGACGCTTCGCTCGGTAGCCGGAGGCTGCGCCGCCGCTCAGCGCGGGTCGATGGCGATTGCCGGTCGTTCCCGGGAGAGCTGCCGATCGGAGCCTTGCCCCCGGCAGCCGCGGGCTCAGCCATCGTGCCGTCGCGCCGGAGAGACCCGCCGAGCAGCGGGCCGTCGCCCGCCTTGGCTCAACACGGCTCAGGGAGAGGCTTCGAGAGATCGACCGCGTGCGCCCCGGGCCGCGCCACGTCGATCGGGAAGGTCACCGTGAAGACGCTGCCCTGCCCTTTGCTGCTCTCGACGGTGATCCGCCCGCCGTGCGCCTCGACGATGCGCCGGGTGACCGACAGCCCCAACCCGACGCCCGGAATCCCCTCGGGCGCGGTGCTCGAGCGGCGAAACGGCTGGAAGATGGTGTCCAGCTCCTCGGCCGGGATGCCTATCCCCGGGTCCGAGATCCGGATGCGCGCCGCGCTCGCGTCGCGCGCGAGCGCGACCCGCACCATGCCTCCGTCCGGCGAGTACTTGATGGCGTTGCTCAGCAGGTTGTTGAGCACCTGCGAGACCCGCAGCGGGTCGACCGAGGCGGGCAGGCGCTCGGGCGCGGTCAGCTCGATCCGGTGGTGCTCCGACGAGCTGCCGAACAGCTCGACCGCCTCGGCGGCCAGCGCGCGAAGATCTGCCGGCTCGCGCCTCAGCTCGAGCGTGCCGGCCTCGATGCGCGTCGAGTCGAGGAGATCGCCGACCATCCGGTCGAGCCGCTCGACCTGCCGCAGGAGGAGCGCGGAGAGCTCGCGGGCGCGCTGCTCGGTCGGCGCCGAACGCCCCGGGGCGAAGAGCCGGGCCGCGCCCTTGAGCGCGGTGAGCGGGTTGCGCAGGTCGTGCGCGACGCCGCTCAGGTAGCGAAGCTGCGCCTCGCGGTTGCGCGCCAGAGCGCCCGCCATCTCGTTGAAAGAGCGGGTGATCTCCCGAAGGTCGCGGGTGCCCGCCTCGGGCGCCGGCCGGTGGCGCCCCTGGGCAAACTGGAGCATCGCCCTCTTCAAGGAGAGCAACGGCCGGAAGACGTACGCGCGCTCGGCGCGGATGACCACTGCGAGCGTGGCCATCAGCAGCAAGAGGATGGTCAGCGCGGTGATGGCCGCGGCGTGCCCGAACTGGGCCTGCTCGTGCGCCTCGGCCGAGAGCGCGAGATCGAGGTCGATGAGCCGGTCGGTCGCCGAGAAGGCGAGGTCGTAGGCCTCGTTCAGGTCGCGCAGGGCGAGCAGCGGCGAGACCTCGGCCGTCCTCTCGACCTGCCCGTAGACGGCCAGGTAGTTCACGAGCGCGCGCTCGACCTTCTCGAGCGCGCGCGCCTCCGACTCTCCAAGCGAGCCGCGGTGCGTCAGCTCGACGTTGCGCTGCAGCCTGCGCTCGAAGCTCTTGGTGTCGCGCAGCCGCGCCCGCTTCGCCTCGGGACTGGCGAGCAGGCTCAAGCCGGCGCGCTGGTGGTAGCGCAGCAGGTCGGCCTGGATGTGCTCGGCCGCCCGGACGCGCTCGATGGCCTGGCTCATGCCGTGGTTCAGATGCCGGAAGTGACCCACGTAGCCGACCAGGGTGATCACCGCCGCCAGCGCGAGCGCCGAGGAGATTCCGGCCGCCAACAGCACGAACCCTCGAAGGCTGAGCCTTCCGAAGAGGCCCTCCTTCGCTGTCGTCGTCTCGCTGTCCGTCATCCAGGCGCGCCCTCGGGTCCGGGAAAACGCGCCTCGCGGAGATTTCCTTCCCTCATGGATGGCGATGCGCCCGTCGGCCGCGTCGGCAGGGGCGAATTGCAATGCGCCGGTCGTCAAACCGAGCAGGGTGCGTGATGCGCCAGGAGCGCACGGCAATCCGCCCGTCTATCGACCACGAGGGCCGGCTCGCCCGCCCCCTCCCCACACCCTCGGAGCATTGGCGCATCCCGACACAGCGCACCTTAGTTTCAACCTGTACCCGATGGGTGAGCCCCGACCGGGGGCCAAGGGAGGGAAGCATGAGGCTCGTGTTCGCGAGCGCGCTCGCGCTGCTGTTCTGCGGCGCGCCGTCATACGCGCAGGACGAGGTCCAACAACCCCAGATGCAGACGGTCCCCGAGCAACCCGGGGATCAAGCGGTGCCGCAGCCTCAACAGCCGGGCGTCGGCGCCCCGGGCGACCAACAGCCGGTGCCCCAGCAGCAGCCGGCCGACCAGACCCTGCCGCCAGACGGGCAGCCGGGCGTCGGCGCCCCGGGCGACCAGCAGCCGATGCCCCAGCAGCAGCCGGCCGACCAGACCCTGCCGCCAGACGGGCAGCCGGGCGTCGGCGGTGCGGGCGACCAGCAACAAGCCTGTCCCTGCCCGAGCTGCCCGATGCGCCAGGGCATGCGCGGCGGAATGATGATGATGGGACCGATGGGCTTTGGCCCACGGCTCGGGCAGATAGCCGACATCGAGGTCGAGAACACGCGCGAGGGCGCGGTCATCCGCTTCAACGCCAAGCAGCGCCAGCAAGCCGAAGAGGTTCAGAGCCTGGCGCGCGCGCTCGGCAGCCAGTGGGAGGCGATGGGCCTCCAGATGCAGCAGGCCGAGCAGCGCATGCAGCAACAACAACAGCAGCAGCAGCAGCCCGCCCAGCAATAGCGAAGCTGCTCGCGAAACGCAGACCGCCCGACGGCCCACGAGGAGCCGCCGGGCGGTCATTCACCCTGCTACTGCCCCATCCTGCATTCGCCCGAGCCGTCACCCGGGCCGAAGCCGCGGCCGTGCTTGCCATGGCGCTGGTGCTTGGGCCGGTCGGCCATCCGCTTGTTCAGCTCGGCCCGCTGCTCCGGCGTCAGCATCTTCAGCGCCGTCAGCCGATGGTCGACCCGCGCGACGCGCAGCTCGCTGCGCAGTCGCTGGATCTCCTCCTGCTTCGCCAAGATGGCGTTGCGCTCCGGGACCTCGGCCGACCAGAGCACTTGCAGCTCGGCCTTCTTGGCCTGGACCTGCTCGCGTACCGGCGCGGTCCGCTCCGCCAGCTCGTTGCGCAGGGCCTTGAAACGCTCGCGCTGCTCGGGGGTCAGGTCGAGCGAGGCGATCCCGCGGCCTTCTCCGCGGCCAGAGTGTCCTCGACGGTGCCCCTTCGCCTGGGCGGCCAAGGGAATGGCGAGCGCGACGGTCAGGGCTACTGCGATGAGTCCTCGCTTCATGGTTTCCTCCGTCCTTTCTCGGTGAGTTCGCAGGGCGATACCCGCGGGGGTATCGGCCGGTTAACTGTCGGCGAACGAGCGCGGGCGCCTCGCAATACGAGCCCCGAGGTCCCCAGGCGTTCCCCCAGCCCGCCGACCGCGGCTCCGGCCACGGTCTCCGAGCAGATCGGGCCCCCGAATTGGGACGTTTTGACCGCGCGACAGGCACCCCGAAAGGGGCTCGACCATGTTCTGCGGTCCCGTGACAGGCACCCCGAAAGGGGCTCGACCATATTTGGCGCTCCGGTGACAGGCACCCCGAAAGGGGCTCGACCATATCCGGCGATCCCGCGCACCCTCGTCTCGGCGGCAAAACTCCTCCAGACGAGATCGCGATCCCTACCCTGCCCATCCGCGCGCGGGCCTTTGGCGGCGGCGATACCCTTCGGCGCCGGCCGCACTTCATCCAGACGAGAAATCGATCTTCGCCCCGCGCATCCGTCCACCGGCCTCGAGCGGGCGGCGATACCCCGTGGACGCGGGCGGCTCCCACCACGGTCGTCGCCAACTCCTCCTCCGCGCTCTCTGCTACCGGCCCCAGGCCGAGGCACCGCGTCCGCCGAAACGTGCGGGGCGCACTCGCCGCCGACCCGCAAACAGAAGCGCGTTGCCTCCGGCGCGGGGGGCCGGGGGCAACGCGCGATTGGAGATTGCGCCGAGCCGTCAGCGCGTCAGCAGGCCGCGTACATCCGCTCGAGCTCCGGGTCGCCGGCGACCGCGGCGCGAATCATCCGCTTGCAGGACTCCCAGGCCGCCTTCTGGGCCGCGACCGCCTCGGACTCGAGCCTGCCCGCCTCGGGGGCGCTGAGCCTGACCGCGCCGAGGATGGCGACCTGGGCATCGGCGTTGCTGCCGAGGGCGACGAGCCTCTCCCGAGTGAAGCCGCGGGCCTCGAGCGCGGCGACGATGGGCGCGCGCGGCGACTCGAGCAGCGCCTTGGAGAAGTGCGAGATCGCCTGGGCGTTGCTCAGCCGGTCGTTGCGCGCGACCCGCTCGCGCTGCGGCGCCGACTCCGGCGAGGTGGCGGTGTCGCCGTCGTCGGCCTGCGCCGGCCCCGAGGTCGAGGTGACCGGGCGCAAGCGATAGCGCTCGAAGCTGACGCTGGTGAGCCAGGCGGCCTGGCTCGCCGTCTCCGGGTTGGCCTGGAGGTCGCGGGTCACCGCCGGCAGCCGGCTGCGCAGCGCGTCGTCCTCCTCGACGACCGCCTGCCACTTGATCGCCGAGGAGCCGAGGGCCGAGCGCTGTTCGGCGAGGTCGGCGTGCTGCTCGCGGTCGTAGCGCTCGGCGAGCTCGCCCTGGGTGTGGATCTCGGCCAGGTCGCTGGCGAGCAGGCCGCAGCGGGCGATGCGGTCGGCGTAGAGCGCCTCCTGCAGCTTCTTGGCGAGGATGCGGCGGGAGCTGACGCGGACGGTGAAGCGGCAGGTGTTCGAGCTCTTCTTGGCCATGACTGCCTCCTTGACGGGTTTTGGGGTGACCAACGCAAGGCAGCATCGGCGCGCGGATTCTTGGGGGATAGAGTTTCGTAAGCAGCTCCACGGGCAGTGGCCGGTATCGGACAGTCGGGGGTGGAAGCGGCGCCGGAGGCTGGGGGCGCCGCCGACTCGGAGGGTGCGCGGGCGAGAGCCGCGCACGCGAGGAAGGGAGCGCCGCCGTCTCGGCGGCCGCCCTCCGCCTCCCGCGGGCGGCCGAGACCTCGCCCGGTCGCAGAAGGAGGAAAACTTGTTGCCAAGGAGTTAAGCCTTACCTTAACCAGAGAGGTGTTCGACGATGAGCTACTCGCAGAAGGCCCTCGACGGATCGTGGTGGCCGCGCCCTTCAAAGGACGCGTCCCTGCCCTCGAGTTTCTGCGGGAGCTCCGGCTCGAAGACCAGATCAAGATGCAGCATCTGTTCGACTGGTCCGCGCGCGACCTCATCGCGAACCGCGAGAAGTACAAGCTGCTCGATGCCGGGATATTCGAGTTCAAGAGCAAGCAGATACGCATGCCCTGCTTCGAGTCACCAGGCGGGCTCCTGGTCGTCACCCATGGCTTCATCAAGAAGAAGGACGAGGCGCCGCCCGCGGAGGTCCGGAGGGGAAAGGAGATCAAGGCTTGGTTCGAGAAGAATGAGGACACGATCAAAGCAGCGTGGCCCTACAGCCTCTCGAGGAGCTGAACGATGAAGACCGCCGACAAGAGGACGATGCGGAGGTTCTCCGACCTTCGCGCTCAAGCCATCTACGACCGCGAGAACGCGATCATGGAGCTCACCGAAGCCGTCGTGCGCGCGATGGAGGCGCAGAACCTGACCCGCGCGGAAGTCGCCAAGCGGCTCGGCAAGAGCAAGGCCGCCATCACGCAACTGCTCCAGGGTCCGAACTTTCGCTTCGGGACCGCCGCAGAGCTCGCCGTGGCGGTTGGCCTGCACTTCCACGCCCGGTGCGAGGAGGACGAAGAGGGCTTCGTCTTCGTCGGCCGAGACGAGGAGAGAGAGACCAGCCTCGAGACCGCCGTCGAGGCGGTCTCCTCGATTACCCAAGGCCCTTGGGTGCTCGCGGAGACCGCCTACGGCCTGTGGGGCGAGCAGGAGGAGATCGAATGACGGCCAGCAAGGCGGGGCGTCCGGCCCCGTCCGAAAAGAATCCTCTGAAGATGGCCGGCGAAATCGCCAACGCCGTCGAGCTCGACTCGGTAGCGCTGCGGGCGTGGTCGGCCGAGTTCCTCGGCGGGGGAATGGCACCGCCATCGCTGAAGGGCAGGAATGAGGTTAGCGCCGCGCACTCCGCCCGCTTTGACTACGACCAGGAGCGCGGGCTTCTCGACGTACTCGTGAGCTTCGAGGTCATCGCACGCGAGGCAGCAAAGGAAGGAAGGGAGCGGGTCAAGATCCGGTGCGATCTGGCGCTGCGCTACTCCTTCAAGTCCTCCCCCGACCTCAGCGAGGAGCACCTGAAGCACTTCGCGAACCTCAACGGCGTGGTCAACGCCTGGCCCTACCTGCGCGAGACCGTCCACGCGACGACCAATCGAATGGGCCTGCCTCCGCTCGTGTTGCCACTCTTCCGAGTCAGCAACCCCGCGGGCACGAAGAGACAGGCGGCCGGGGCGAGCTAGCGACTCCCAGCTTCTGCCTGCTCCCGAAGACCCGCTCCCGGTGCCAAAGCAAGGAGCGCCGGTCGCCGGGACGCAGGGCTCTTCCGCCCCTTCATTCCGCTGCGCCCCGGAAGACCTCCCCGAAGAAATCCTCGACCGTGGGAAGGCGCACCCAGAGAGAACGGGCAAGTGCCGCCAGACGCGCCCGAGGCACCAGCAGGCCGCGACTGTTGCTGTCTTCGGCCTGGGTATGGACCGAGCGGAACCCGCCGCTCACGAGGAAGACGCGGAGCGCCTCCACCTCCACCAGCAGCGCCTCCTCCCCGTCGCCCAGCACGTGGCACCACCAGCCGGCGCTGGTGGACATGACGCCGGACGGGCAGCGCTGGCGCGTGTTCTCGACCTCGAAGTAGAGGTTGCCCGTCTCCCCTGCTCGCTTGTCCCACTTGACCTCGACGTGGAGCTCCGGCTTGTCCGGCGGCTGGACCTGAATGTCGTAACGCCCGTCGCAGAAGCCGATGCGCACCAGGCTGCCGCGCAACATGAAGAAGAGGGCCACGCGCAGCTCGTTGTAGTGGCCCTCTCGAAGCTGGGCGGCGAAGCACTCAGGGGTGTTGTGCAGGGGCATGACGAGCATGCTAGGCGACCCGGCGAGACTGGGGTTCTGGGGTTGGGCTCGGCACGAGGATGGATGATCGAGACGGCGGGCTCCCGCACCTTCCCGCCCCCGACCACCGGGCGCCCCGCCCCCTTCCGTTGGAAAAAGTCCCCTTCAGCCTGCTTGACACCTGTTTCCGCCTGCTTAGCATTCGCGCCGTCCCCTTGCGCCCTGCCGCGCCGGGCGCGATCAACTGCAAAACCACAGGGAATAGAACACCACCTTCCTTGTTTGGTGGGCCCTTCCCTGCCCCATTCCCGGGGCAGGATTCGACCGGAGTGAACATGGCGGACGCTGAAACCACCCCCATGGTGGAGGCCAGGTCACTGTCAAAGAGCTACGGGCAGACCCGGGCTCTGACCGACCTCTCCTTCAAGATTTCGCGGGGCGAAGTCGTGGGCTTCCTCGGACCGAACGGCGCGGGCAAGACCACGACGATGAAGATCCTCACCGGCTTCCTGCGCCCGAGCGCAGGCAAGGCGCTGGTCGGCGGCATCGACGTCGCCGAGGACCCGCTCGCGACCCGCGCGCGCATCGGCTACCTGCCGGAGAGCGCGCCTCTCTACAACGACATGATGGTGCTCGACTTCCTCGAGTACGCCTCCGATCTGCGCGGGGTGCCGCGCGAGGGCCGGCGCGAGAAGCTCAAGGCCATCTGCCAGCGCTGCGGCCTGCTCGAGGTGCTCGGCAAGGACATCGGCCACCTGTCCAAGGGCTTTCGCCAGCGCGTCGGGCTCGCCCAGGCCATCGTCCACGACCCCGACCTGATCATCCTCGACGAGCCGACCAGCGGCCTGGACCCCAACCAGATCGTCGAGATCCGCGAGCTCATCAAGGACCTGGGCCGCGAGAAGACGGTCATCCTCTCGACCCATATCCTCCCCGAGGTCCAGGCGACCTGCGGGCGGATCATCATCGTCGCCGACGGCAAGCTGGTCGCCGACGACACCCCCGACAAGCTCGCCGAGCGCGAGAGCGGCACGGTCATCCGCGTGGTGGTCAAGAGCCGCGCCTCGACCCCGCCCGACGTCGAGGCGGTGCGCAAGCTCTTCGAGGCGACCCCCGGCGTGCGCTCGGTCAACCCGGCCGACGGCGAGGGAGGCTCGACCCTGGGCTTCCGCGTGCTGACCGCCGGCCAGGACGACCCGCGCGAGGCGCTCTTCTCGACCGCGGTCTCCAACCAGCTCGTCCTTCTCGACCTGCACCGCGAGCACATCTCGCTCGAAGACACGTTCCGCCGCCTGACCCGCGGTGAAGGAGGCGCCCATGCCTAAGGTGCTCGCCATCGCCCGTCGCGAGATCAAGAGCTACTTCGACTCGCCCATCGCCTACATCGTGGTCACCGCGTTCCTGCTGGTCGCCGGGTGGATGTTCTTCAGCGCCCTGTTCCTGATGGAGCGCGCCGACCTGCGCGGCCTGTTCCACCCCTCGCCCTTCTCGCCGTCGATGCTGCTCGTCATCCTCGCGCCGGCCGTCACCATGCGGCTGGTCTCCGAGGAGCGAAAGAGCGGCACCTTCGAGCTGCTCACCACGATGCCGGTGACCGACTGGCAGGTGGTGCTCGGCAAGTTTTTGGCCGGCTTCGCGCTCATCGCCACCGCGCTCGGGCTGACCCTCGCCTACGCCTTCACCGTCTCCGGCATCGGCGATCTCGACTGGGGCCCGGTCGTCTCCGGCTACCTCGGGACGCTGCTCTTCTCGGCGACGCTGCTCGCCATCGGGCTCTTGTGCTCGACGCTGACCGACAACCAGATCGTCGCCTTCATCGTCGGCTTCATCGTCTGCGCCGCGCTCTACTTCGTCTACTGGCTGCAGTTCTTCCTGCCCAGCTCGATAGCGCCTCTCGTCGAGTTCATCTCGACCAGCTCGCACCTCGAGAACATGGCCCGCGGCGTGGTCGACAGCCGCGACGTCCTCTACTACCTGTCCCTGACCGGCGGCGCGCTGTTCCTCGCCGAACGCGCCCTGTCGCGCCAGCACGCCTGAACGGAGCGAAGAGAGCCATGAACAAGAAGAAGGCAATCAACGCCACCATCCTCACCGCCGCGGTGCTCGGCAGCCTGGTGCTCCTCAACGTCATCAGCGCCGGCCTGTTCGGCCGCCTCGACCTGACGCGCGACGGCGAGTTCACCCTGAGCGACGCGACCCGCGACACGCTCGAGGCGCTGCGCGACCCGGTCACCATCCGCGCCTACTTCAGCAAGGACTTGCCGCCCCCGCAGGCGGCCAACGCCCGCTTTGTCGAGGACCTGCTCGAGGAGTACTACGCCAAGGGTGACGGCAAGGTGCGCTACGAGTTCGTCGACCCCTTGAGCGAGGAGACCGCCGAGGACAAGGAGAAGAAGAAGGAGGTCTCGCGCGACATCTTCGGCCGGGCCGTGCGCGAGGAGACCAGCGTCGAGAAGGAGCTGCGCGAGCTGGGCATCCCGCCGGTCCAGGTGCGGGTCAACGAGGGCGACAAGATCGAGGTCAAGCGCGCCTACATGGGCATCTCGATCCAGTACGGCGACAAGAAGGAGGTCATCCCCGTCGTCGCCGAGACCGCCGGCCTCGAGTACGACCTGACCACGCTCATCCGCAAGATCAGCCGCGAGAAGGCGCCCAAGATCGCCCTGCTCACCGGGCACGACGGCCCCGATCCGCAGAAGGAGCTGACCCGCCTGATCGGCCTGCTCGGCCAGCTCTATGAGGTCAGCCACCTCGACCTGACCAAGGACGCCAAGATCCCCGACGACATCGACGCGCTGCTGGTCATCGGGCCGAAGACCCCGCTGTCGCAGGACGAGCAGAAGGCCATCGACCAGTTCGTCATGTCGGGCCGCTCGGCCGCCTTCCTCGTCGGCCCGGTCGCCCCCGACCTGCGCACCCTCGCCGCCGAGCCGACCGAGCACGGGCTCAAGGAGCTGCTCGCGAGCTGGGGCGCCAAGATAAGCGACGGCCTGGTGCTCGACGCCGAGTGCGCCACCATCACCGTCGCCCAGCAGCGCGGCTTCATGCAGATCCAGCAGCCGGTGCGCTACCCGTTCTTCCCCATGCCCAAGAGCCTCGACTCGAAGCACCCGCTCACCCGCGGCCTGGCGCAGATAGCCTTCCCGTTCATGAGCCCGCTCGAGCTCGCGGTCCCCGGCGACGGGGTGAAGGGCGAGGTCCTCGCCCGCACCTCGAAGAACGCCTGGACGCAGGCCGCCCCCTACAATCTCGACCCGTTCCAGCAGTGGACGCGGGACATGGTGACCAACGAGGGCGAGAAGGGCCTGCTCGTCACGCTGCAGGGCGCGCTGCCCAGCCACTTCGCCAAGGGCGAAGGCGCCGACGAGTCGCTCAAGAAGCAGGCCGAGAACGCCCGCGTCCTCGTCGCCGGCGGCCACGGCTTCGTGCTCGACCAGTTCATGTCGCCGAGCAACGAGGCGCTCGCGCTCAACCTGCTCGACTGGCTGGTGCAGGACGAGGCGCTGCTCGCGGTGCGCACCCGTGGCCTGGCAGCGGCCCCGTTCGACAAGGACCTGACCGACGGCAAGCGCAACGCGGCCCGCTACCTGAACATCCTCGGCCTGCCGCTCGCCTTCGTCGGCTTCGGCCTGGTGCGCTGGCGCATGCGCGAGTCGCGCCGCTCGAAGGTGAGCCTGTAGGGAATCGACCGGTCGGAAAGGAATCGACCGGTCGGAGCGATGGATGGACGGCGGAGCTCCAGCTCCGCCACCCCGACCGCCCGACGACGAAACTGGAGCTTCATCCTCCAGCCGCAGTCACGCTTCTTTCTAGAAACCAGATGACCCGCGCGGCCGAGCCGCGCAGAGCTGACAACCCGAAACACGGACCGGAACCAAGCCATGAAGAAGGGAACCATCCTCGCTTCGGTCGTCTTCGTCGCGCTGCTCATCGGCGCGGCCCTGAGCCTCAGCCGCAAGCCCGAGCGCGGCATCACCCGCCTGTCGTTCGCGACCATCGACAAGGCCGGCATCGACAAGCTGCAGATCACCGGCCCCAACCCGGTCGAGCTGCAGAAGAAGGACGGCAAGTGGGTCCTGGCCAACGGCAAGGAGGCCGACCAGACCGCCGTCCAGAACGCGCTCGACGCCATCCCGAAGATCGACTCGAGCGACCTCGTCACCCGCAGCTCCGAGCGCTTCGCCGAGTACGAAGTCGACGACGCCAAGGGCACCAAGCTCGTCGCCTGGGCTGGGGCCCAGAAGGTCGCCGAGGCGGTCGTCGGCAAGGCGGGTGGCAGCGGCACCTTCGTGCGCTCGGGTGAGGCGGTCTACAGCGTGCGCGGCGTCTCGAGCTACCTGTTCTCCAAGCCGGTCTCGTCCTGGATGCAGCTCAAGATCTTCGCCGACGCCTTCGACGACGTCAGCCGCCTCGAGGTCGCGCTGCACGGCCAGCCGCCCTACGCGCTGGTCAAGAAGGAGAGCGACTGGCAGCTCGAGGACCCGAGCGTCGCACCCGCGGGCTTCCGCTTCGACAAGAACGTGGCCCGCACCCTGGTGAGCAGCGTGGTCAACCTGCGCGCCAAGGAGTTCGTTGACGCCGAGCCAGGCGCCGAGGCGACCGGGCTCGAGCAGGCCGACCTCTTCGCCTTCGTCGGCAAGGACGGCGCGCGGCGCGAGCTGAAGCTCGGCAAGGCGCGTGAGGACAAGAGCCTCTTCGCCCGCGCCGCCGGCCACGACGATCTCTTCGTCGTGCAGGAGTACTCAGGCCGCGCGCTGCGCAAGGGCCTCGCCGACCTGCGCGAGATGACGCTGATGAAGCTCGAGACCGAGAAGGCGACCAAGCTCGCCATCCGCGACGGCAAGACCGAGCTCGTCTTCGAGAAGCAAGGCGCGGACTGGAAGATCGGGCGCTCGACCGAGGTGGTTCCCAAGGACTTCGAGCTCGACCCCGCCGCGGTGCTGCGCCGCCTCAACGCGGTGAAGAACGCGCGCGCGCTGAGCATCACCGACCCGGGCGCCACGAGCGGCGCATGGAAGCCTTCCGGTACGGTGACTGTGACCTTCGAGGACGGCACGAACGCGACCCTCGCCTTCGGCGCGGCGACCAAGCACGAGGAGCAGGACGCCTACCTCGCCCGCGGCAACGCCGACGGCGAGACCTACGTCGTCACCAAGTACCTGCGCGACGACACGCTGCGCGGGCTGCAGAGCTTCAAGAAGGTCGCCCAGCAGATGCCGCCGCAGATCGATCCCAGCGCGCTCGATCAGCTCCCGCCGGAGGTCCGCAAAAACCTGCTGGAGCAGCTCGCGCGCCAGCAGCAGATGCAGCAGATGCAGCAGATGATGGAGCAGGCGAAGGAGTCGAAGTAGGTAGGGGCCCATGGAAATGCGCCCAGCCGCCGGGTGAGGAGTCTTCGCCCCTACTGCGTCGCAAAAGCAATCGGCGCCCGGCTCGAGAGATCGAGCCGGGCGCTCTTGTGTGGTGTGGCGGAGCTGGAGCTCCGCCGTCCATCCAATCCGCTTCCTCCGTCCGTCCTGCGACGGCTTCGTCCCTGTCCCCGCGCGAAGCGGCGAAGGGAGGATGAAGCTCCG
>DHSB01000109.1:0-4165 GCA_002408385.1 Myxococcales bacterium UBA5297 | reverse complement strand
CAATCCGCTTCCGCCGTCCATCCGCCCCGCCGTCGAACCGCCCCGTCCTCCGCTGTCCGTCCGCCCCTCCTCTGCCGTCCGTCCGCCTTTCCACCTTCCCTACGGCACCTCCGCTGTATCGCTCAGCGACAGGTCATCGACCGTCATCGAGCCCGCCGCGAGCAGCGAATACCCGATGCTGATCGCGGTCGCGCCTTCGGGAAACGGCGGCGTCTCCCAGCTCACCTGCGCATACGTGCCGGTCGCCGGGAACCGCTCGCTCTGTGCCCACCAGACCCAGCGCCCGTCGGCGGTGCGGTAGTAGGCCGCAAAGCGCGTCGGCGCGTCGGCCTTGTACCAGGCGGTCGCGAGGTAGGTGTGGCCGGCGCGGCCGAAAGGCGCGCACGCGCCCGCGTCCTGGGCCGAGACGAGCTTGCGGTCACCGCTGTCGAGGCTGGTCACGCTCACCCGCTGGGCCCAGCTTCCGGAGTGCGCGTCGGCGGTGCGCGTCCAGGTGAAGGCGTTGGTGCCGTATCCTCCGCGCTGCCAGCAATCCGGCGTCCCGTTGCCATCCGAGTCGAGCTCCAGCGAGGCGTTCTTCAACAGGTTCGGGCCCGGCTCCGCGACATCGTTGGCGACGAGCACCGTCCGGCTCTCCGAAAGCGTGGCGTTGCCCGCCGCATCGGTGGCCATCGCGGCGATTGCCACCGGCCCGTTGGCCACCGAGGTCGAGTCCCAAACGATGGCGAAACTGCCGCTCGAGCTCGTCGCCGACCCGACGACCCTGCCGTCGACGAGGAAATCGACCGAGCCCATCGCGGTCTCGTCGCTCGCCTGCGCCTCGAAGGTCACCTGCCCTTGGACAGCCTCGCCCGCCGAAGGCCGCAGCAGCGCGACCTGGGGCGCGATCGCGTCGACCGGGCCGGCCGCGGTGTCGATGAGCGCGAGGTCATCGACCCTCAAGGTGCCGGGAGCGAGCAGCGAGTGGCCGACGCTGATGAAGGTGGCGCCCTCGGGAAACGGCGGGGGCTCCCAGCTCACCTGCGACCAGCTCGCCGTCGCGGGATAGCGCGGGCTTTGCGCCCACCAGACCCATTTCCCGTCGGCGGTGCGGTAGTAGGCGACGAGCCGTGTCGGCGCGTCGGCCTTGAACCAGGCCGAGACCTGGTAGGTGTGCCCGGCGCGCCCGAGCGGCGCGCAGGAGCCCGAGTCTTGGGCCGAGACGAGCTTGCGGTCGCCACTCTCGAGGCTGCTGATGATCACCTGCTCGGCCCAGCCGCCCGAGTGCGCGTCGGCGCTGCGCGACCAGGCGAAGGTGTTGGTGCCGTAGCCGGCGCGCTGCCAGCAATCGGGCGTCCCGTTGCCGTCCGAGTCGAGCTCGAGCGAGGGGTTCTTCAAGAGGTTCGGGCCAGGCTCCGCGACCTCGTTGGCGACGAGCACCGTCCGGCTCGTCGATACGGCCACGTTACCCGCAGCGTCGGTGGCCATCGCCGCGATCGCCACCGGCCCGTTGGCCACCGAGGTCGAGTCCCAAGTGATGGCGTAGAGGCCGGTCGAGCTCGTCGCCGACCCGACGACCCTGCCGTCGACGAGGAAGTCGACCGAGCCCATCGCGGTCTCGTCGCTCGCCTGCGCCTCGAAGGTCACCTGCCCCTGCACCACCCCGCCGTCCGAGGGCCGCAGCAGCGCGACCTGGGGCGCGGTCACATCCACAGGACCGGCCGCGGTGTCGCTGAGCGAGAGGTCGTCGACCGTCATCGAGCCCGGCGCGAGCAGCGAGTAGCCGACGCTGATGAAGGTGGCGCCTTCGGGAAACGGCGGCGTCTCCCAGCTCACCTGCGCGTAGGTGCCGGTCACGGGATAGCGCGGGCTCTGCGCCCACCAGACCCATCTCCCGTCGCCGGCGCGGTAGTAGGCGACGAGCCGCGTCGGCGCGTCGGCCTTGTACCAGGCTGAGACCCGGTAGCTGTGCCCGGCGCGCGCGAGCGGCGCGCAGGCGCCCGAGTCTTGGGCCGAGACGAGCTTACGGTCGCCGGTGTCGAGGCGGCTGATGGTCACCCTCTGGGCCGAGCTGCCGGAGTGCGCGTCGGCGGTGCGCGACCAGGCGAAGGTGTTGGTGCCGTAGCCGCCGCGAAGCCAGCAGTCGGGCGTCCCGTTGCCGTCCGAGTCGAGCTCGAGCGAGGGGTTCTTCAAGAGGTTCGGACCGGGCTCCGGCGGCGGAGGCGGAGGCGAGCCGCTGCCCATCACCTCGGCGACAGTGCGCACGACGGTGCCCTGCGCCTCTCGCGGCTCGAGCCACGCCAGGAAGGCTTCCAACGTCGCCTCACTTATCGCGTATTCGTTGCAGCCGTCGCACACGTGGTGAAGCACGATGGGCACCCAGCCGCCGCCGTGCTGCTCGGCCTGCACGACGTAGCCCTTGAGCACTTCGAGCGTCGTCGACAGGCGCACCGAAGGCGTGCTGCGCACCGTGTACGGGTCGCCCGGAGGGAGCGTCTCGGCGTAGGGGCAGTTGAAGCAGCCGCTCGGCGAGCGGATGCCGCTGATGTCGCGCGCCGAGCCGAAGCCACACTCGGCGAGCACCTGCTTCGCGGAGGCGTCGTCGCCGCCGAAGGGATAGGCGAACGAGCTGACGGCAAAGCCCATCGCCAGCAGCGCCGTCCGGTCGTCGCAGACCTCGACCCGCTGGGCCGCGGTTTCGAGCAGCGTCAGGTTCGCGTGGCTGAGCGTGTGGGAGCCGATCTCGTCTCCCTCCGCCTGCAGGGTGAGCAACTGGTCGAGCCCCAGGAAGCCTGGGACTCCGACGCGCGAGCTGTTCACATAGAAAGTGGCGTTCATTCCGTGAGCGCGAAGCAGCGCGCCCGCCCGCCACTGGTTCTCGTTCGTGTCGTCGAAGGTGATCGACACGACCGTCTCTGCCGCGGCGCGCGCTGGCTCGAGCGTCGCAGCCATCGCGCAGAGCCCCAGCAACGCGGCACTAGAGGCTCTTCCCCACCCCGCTCGTCGCATCGTTCCCTCCCTGGCACCCGGGCCTCTTCTCGAATGTCCGGAGCCCTGGCTGTCCGTTCAACCGCTCGATTCGGTTCTGACGCGAGCGAACGATCGGCCAGCCAGGAGGCAGGCGCACTTCAGCCTGGCTGCAGAAGAGAAGGCCGCGGCCCGCGCCAGAAATGGGCGGACCGCGGCGGGTGAACGCGGCGATGAGGGGTTGGCGCTACGGAGCGACGATCTCGCGGATGCTCATCTTTTTGTATCGCTGGTCGCTGATCTTGTCGTTGCGCACGATGACGTACGGCGCGGGCCAGGTGATCTGCAGGTCGCGCGGGATGTTGCAGGAGGCGGCGGCAGCCGAGTCGATGCTCCAGCCACCAGCGTCGGTGTACTCGTGGATCTTCTCCCACGTGCCGCCGTTGGCCCCGTCGGTCATGTCGCGCCAGATCTCCAGCTTCACGCCGGCCGGCGTGTTGTAGACGATGGCCTTCATGCCGATCCAGACGTTGCGCGGCATCGTGCCGCCGTTCCAGATGTTCCGGTTGGTCACCTGGCTCGTATAGCTCGGGTGCTTGAGCTCCTTCTCGAAGAGCGCGCGTCCGTCCCAGCGCAACGCGTAGCCGTAGGCGTAGCCGTCGCAGCGCAAGTCGAGCCCCTCGTCGTTGAGCCGGTTGGTCGCGCTGGTGTGGCCGTCGTCGGTGCGGAGCTGGATCTCGAAGCCGAGGTAGCTGAGCGCTTCCGTCTCCGAGACGCGCATCGAGTACATCGTGAACTCGGTGTTCTGCCACTTCTGAGCGCCGGTGCGGTCGCCGATGTAGTAGCGGATCTGGTTGCCAGCGCTCTTGGCGGTCCCGTCGCCGAAGACCTGGAGCGTCTGGCTCGAGCCTTCCATCCGGAACTTCGAGTCGTAGGGATCAATGTCGCCCGAGCGCAGCGTGCGCGGGTTCTGGTCCCAGCGCGAGTGCCATTCCTGGCCGCCGGAAGCGCTCGGGTAGATCTCCTTGGTGCCGAAGTAGTCGGTCCCTGGCTGAGTCCCGGGCTGCTGCGTCACGGTGACCCGCTGCGTGTCGGTCGCCGAGTTGCCCGCCGCGTCGGTCGCCCGCCAGGTGACGGTGGTGACGCCGACCGGGAAGCCGGCGGACGGGGCGTCGTTGGTGACCCGCGGGCTCGGGTCGCGGTCGTCGCTGACGACCGG
>DHSB01000116.1:6243-48149 GCA_002408385.1 Myxococcales bacterium UBA5297 | reverse complement strand
GGCGAGGCGGAGCGGTGCCCGTCAGGCGGCTGCAGGGCGCCGGACGCCCCGCAGCCTGCCGAGGTGCATCAGGACGGAGTGGGCTCGCTCTGAGCCTTCTTGGGCTTTGCGCGCGCGAGACGCTTGCGCCTGGCCTCGTACCTGCTCGAGATCTCGGCCAGCAGCCTCGGTTCGTCGCGGAGCAGGAAGTTCGCGCCGGCTCGAACCTCCTCGACGACCTCGTCGAGCAGCCAGAAGAGCTGGTTGCGCATGGCGATCGCCTCGAGCGACTCGGAGTTGTCCTTGGCCTTGATCATCTTCTCGGCCAGAGCCTTCGCGTGGCCGGGGATGTCCTGGGGCAGCTTCGAGTCGAGCGCGAGCTTGGCGGCGTACTCAGGCGTGCTCGCCAGCGCACCGATATCGTCCAGGTCGACCACCAAATCGTCGATGCCTTCTCCCTCCTTGATTCGAGCGAGCGCCGCCATGGCGTCGTCGTTCTTGCGCAGCAGGTATTCGGCCGACGAGAGGAAGTAGGAGCGGAACGACGCGGCCTCCCCGCAGGCAGGACCGGCGACCGAGCGATTGCGCAGCGCCTGCCAGTCGCGCTCCTGCTTGTTGAGCGCTTCGCAGAGGATCGGGATCGCGTCGTAGTTGTCGATCTGGAAATCGGGGAGACGCGCCAGCCCGTCGCGCTTCGAGGCGGTCTTGTCGAAGAGCGTCTGCCCCTCGACCAGCGCCACCGCGATGGGCTTGTCGGGCGTCTTGAAGCGAAACTCGACCGGCGACCTCTTGAGCGCTTCCTGGAGATCGAACGCCATTTGCACATCCTCCGGAAAATGGTTGTGGGATGACCTGGCGAGCGCTGGCGGGTTCCCTCCCTGGTGGCGTTCGGGCTCGCGAGGTTGGTGCGACGATAGGAAGGCCTGGAGGAGACCGTCAAGCGCACCGATTCGTCGATGCGCGGTGCGCCATCGGAATCGCCTCCTAATCGAGCGAGCGCTGTACCGCGAAGGCTCCGGTCGAGCTTACGCGGGTCGTTTGCGGGCCCAGAGGACGAAGAGCTTGACGAGCGATTCCTGCGAGAGCGCCCGGTGCACCGCGACGGGATAGAGCTCGAGCCGGATGCCGCGCCGATCGCCCGCAGCGACGGGCGGCCGGCTGTCGATCTCGAAGTCGACCGCGACCAAAGGCAGAGCCATCGGTACCCGGCGGTCCGACAGCGACGTTTTGATGCCGGGCGGACTGTGGGTGATGGCCTGAATGGTCATGGGCACGATCAGGCTCATTAGACTGAGGCTTGTTGAGAATTAGCTAATTACACAGACTGGAGAGGCGTGTGGGCGGTCGCATTTGACAAGACCGGCCCTGCGGGAGACCATCACATGGCGTGTTGACTGGGGCGATGTCGTCTGTCGCATTTACCGAAGGGAGGAATACATGCACCGTCCGTTCGCAGTGCTGGCTCTCGTTTTCTCGCTGTGTTGCAGCGCCATGGCGCTTGCCGATTCGGTTTCCGCGGGAACGCTCAAGGCCCTGAACTACTATCAGAACGACTACACGATGGTGCATACCTACCGGCACGCAAGAATCGCATGCACGGGAGGAACGGTCTGCGCAACCAATGGCATTTTGGACTCGGTGGGCGCGCAAGGCTATACCGACGCCAATGCCGACATCTTCCTCACTGGCTGGAGAATAAGCTCGAACAGCGGCGCTGTATCCACGAACGAGCTGGCTGCGAGTGCGCCTCTTCAAGAGCGGTTATGACCCCGTCGCTCACTCGTTCAAGTGGACAACCGAGTTCTACCTCGGCTCTGGCTCAGACTTCACCGTCGACTACGACTTCGCGGTCATCACAGGAACCGGCTACAAGCTGGTGCCGCACCAGCTCGCGAATAGCTGCACGTACGACGAGGGCACCGGCGCGTGCACGAATGCGGCGATTCTCGCCGATGCGCGTCCTTCATCGACATGGGACTTCCTTGGATTTGCGATCCAGGGCTTTGCCATGAAGACGACTTCGGGCGTGCCTGTCGAGCTTGGCCAGGTCCAGCTCGACGGAGCGAACGATAGTATCGTGTTTGGGTATCCTCTTCGGCGCAGGCAAACGATGAGCTGCGGCTTCTTCGGCTTGAACAGTCAGGCGGAGATCGAGCCATTCCAGTGCGATATGACCTCGGTTGGCATTGCGGTAAACAATACCGCAGGTATATGGTTCGAACCCACCTGGCGTTACCACTCCAAGTCCCTCAATTACGTCGCCCCAGCGGGTACCTATGCCGAGACTGAAAGCTATCCGTGGAGCGGCTGGCGTGGGCTACTTGCAGGGCTAAGTCGATTCGACCTGATCTTCAACTCGGTCACCGTGGCGCCGGTCGAATCGCTCTCAGCGGGCTGCTTCGATCCGCGATACGACTCCGGCTACGCTCGCTGGGACTGGGAGGGATCGCTGTTGGCGAATCCACGCGAGAGCTTCGATGCGGAGATCTGGTGTATGTCGAGCCTGATCGGTCCCCAATAGCCACTGCTCCGGCCGGATATGCATGAGTGCGGGCCGTTTCACGGCCCGCGCTCGCCCGTTCGATGGGGGTAACGCCATGTTTGCGCTCGGTAGGCGTCTTTCGTCATCAACCGTGGTCGCGGTCGTTGTGGGGATGCTCTCTGGCTGTGACTCGCCGTCGCTGACTGGCGTCTACGGCGACCTGCAGATTTCCGCCGGCCCGCCAGAGTTCGGCGAGACTGCGACACTGCGATTCGACGAAGCGCTGGGTGGCGTGACAGCGAATCAATCGGTCTGGCTTCGCAACGCCGGGCGGCAGTCGGTTACTATTCTCGCGCCGACGCATCGTTCGGGTGATTCGGTGCTTTTCGCCGCCCGCCCGGACGCCAATCACTCATTTGCACTCGACATCCCCGTTGGGCGCGAATTGCGGCCCAACGAGACCATCGAGTTGCAGGCATTACTCTTCGCATCTGCCGACACAGCGCCCCACCAATTAGCAGCGGAAGTATCCATCAGCGCCTCGGACACCGCACCGGGCCGGGAGTCCGTCCTGCTGCGGCTTGAAGCTCAGGTGCTGCCGTCGCCTTGCAAGCTCCCCGAAAGCATCGATTTCGGTTTGGTGCTCATCGGCCAGGAAGAGACGCGCTCGCTCGTGTTGTCCAACCCCACGTCAACGGCGACCGATGCCCAACTCGGCGCGCCCTCGCCCCAGGACGGCGACGGGGCAACGTTCTCTTACAAGAACGGAGGGCCCGGAGCGGCGTTGAGCGTTCCGGCAGGTGGGTCGCGAGAGCTGCTGCTCGGCTTTCAGCCATCCGAAGCAAGGCCCTTCCAGGCGAGTATCGACATCACGGTTGCTCCGGGCTGTCAGCCGTCACGCGTTCTCTTGATCGGCGAGGGTCGCTCGAAGCTGCTGGAGTGGGATCCTCCCGAAGTCGAGTGCGGTTTCGTGCTCCCCGGCCGCTCGGTGTCTAGGGAGGTTCGCTTCACGAGCAGTGCCCAGCGCCCGGTCGAGCTCTCCTCGTGGCGCGTGGTTCCGGGCCAGGACACGGTTGGGGAGGACTTCGCCCTGCCTGCCAGCTCCTGGGGCTCGCTGGCCGCATTCGTGCTCGAGCCGGGAGAGAGCTTGAGTCGCACGGTCACTTGCACGCCGACGAGCCTGGGTGAAAAGAGCGCTGCTCTCGTATTGGCGACTGATCTCCAGGGCCAGGAGGAGATCCGAGTGCCGCTGGCCGAGATCGGCGGCGGGCCGCGGATAGAGGTTTTCCCCGAGATTATCGATTTCGGCACGGTTGCTTTCGTCGCCGGCGCGGCGCTGTCGGAGACGCGCGAGCTGTTGGTGACAAACAGCGGCGAGGCCGCGCCTGAGCATGCGGAGGCGGCGGCGCTGCACCTGGGTACAGCCCAGGCGAACGGCGACCATGGCGCACCGTTCATTCACGTCGAACCCCTGACACCGGAGACCTCCCCCGACGAGATCGAGCTCGTTATCGCCGCCTCGCCATCGATCGCCCCAGCCCCTTTCAACAACAACCTGACCTTACCGATTCGCCTGACGCCCAAATCTGCAGGCATCAAGCACGCGCGGGTCGAGATTCTTTCGAACGACCCCGAGCGACCGAGAGCGGCCATCACCGTCAGCGCCGTGGCAAAGCAGATGCCTGCCTGCGAGTACCGGGTAAGCCCCTCTGTCCTGGACTTTGGCGTAGTCCAGGCGACCGCGCCGAAGACGATGGGCTTTTCGTTCGAGAACCTCGGCCAATCGCCGGACGCTCTCTGCCTGCTCACGGTCGAGGGCATTACCTCGGGCGCGCTGGATTACTCGCTCCCCAAGGCAGTGCAAGCGCTCGAAGTAGCGCCAGGGCAGAAGGTGGCCATTCCGGTCACCCTGAAGCCGAGGAGCATCGGCGACCAGAGCTACTCCAACATCCCCGGGCTCGTCGCGCTCCGCGTGTCCAGCCCGAGTGCACCGGAACCAGCGGTGGTCCTCCAAGGAGGAACAGGCCCCGCCTGTCTCGCACTGCAGCCGACCGAGCTTGACTTCGGGGCACTGCGGCCCGGGGAGCAATCGGCAGAAAGGGTGATTCAGATCCTCCACCTCTGCGCGCCCACCGTGAAGCTGCATGGAGTCACCATTGGCAGCGGGGCGCCTCAGTTCCAGGCGACGCTTCTGACCGAGATCCCGGCCGATGGGATCGAGCTAGAGAATTACTACCCAAAGGCACGCCCGCCTGCTCCAGAGCTCTTCCCGGTCTCCGTCCGCTTCGCTCCGCAAGCCCCTGGCGAATACCTCGGCTCGCTGGTCTTCGAAATGGAGCATCGAAGTGGGCGCATGCGCCATGTGCTTCCACTCCGCGGGCGCGCTGAGCCCAATCGGATCAACGTCACCTCATTTCAACAGGAGGGAGGCGACTCTGTTGACATCCTACTCTACCTGGAGAGCGGCGCTGACGGCGAACCCCTCAATTGGCCCGAAGAGCAAATTGCGGCGCGCGTGCCCGCCCTGTTGAATCATCTATCCGTGTCAGGCAACGACTTCCAGATCGGCGTCTTGCGCTTTTGCCTGCTCGATTCCTCAGCCTCAGAATGGGGCACTTTGTCACACGGGCCTCAGGATCCCGATCGCATCCTTCGCCCGACCACCGCTGGCCTTTCAGAAAAGCTGCAGCAGAAAATCGGCGAGCCACAGCCGATATTGATGCTGGCTTACGCGTACCTTGGGGTCGCCTGGTTCGCCCTGACCCCACCTGTCTCAACCGGCGCCAACGCTGGTTTCTTGCGGTCTGGAGCTCGCTTCGCGTTTATCCATTATGCCCAGCATCTAGACTCGGACATTACCTCTTGTCAGGAGAGCCCTCCGTTTCAATACCCCTATCGGGAAATCGGCCAATTCGCGAAAGCCATGACCGCGGCCTTGGACGGCGATGAGCCTAAGATGTCGAGCGCGTTTCTGACGCCTATTCGTGACGACGCAGGGCAGGACCCGCACTGTCGGCCACCTTCGGCTTGGTTCAGATACATGTACAATCCGGTTCCCGCGCAAATCTTCACCGCTGTGACGCCTGGAGGATTCGTCGGCGAGGCCTGCCCTGCCCGCACGTCCGAATTCGACTACCTCGTCGAGCGGATCGCAGAGGTGGCGAGCGGTTTGCGCACGCATTTCCCGCTGCCCACACCGCCCGACCTGGCGGCCGGCCCTATCGAAGTCACGGTCGATGGCGTCGCAGTTCCCAGCACAGACGCTCAGGGTGAGCTGGTCTGGGAGTACCTGCCGGAACGCAATGCCGTGCACTTTCCTGTCGCGAAGACGCCTCGGCCGGGACAGAAGGTCGTCTTGCGGTATACCGCGCGGGCGCCGTGATTCCTTTTGGCTGCTGGGATTGAATAGTTGGGCTTGCCGCGTGCAGCTGATTTGGCCGCTCAGTTGTCCAGCCTTCCGCGGCTCGTATCGATGGTAGGCGGCGCGTTGGGAATCGCATTTCTATGCGGGTTAGCAAAGCGGTGGCTGCTCGAAATGTATGAGGGCCGCTCACGCACTTCGGGCGGGAGTACCTGGATGCTGCCGTCTCAGGTTGACGAGCGCCGCGGTCCTCGCCTTGATGCCAGGCGCACTGCTGGTGATGGCTTGGAGGCGATCCTCCGGCGGTTCGGCATGACCAGGAATTCCGCGACCGGAGAGAAGTCGAGCCGGGTGCTGTGCCGGTCGTCCGCCACGACAATCAGGCGGCTGTCGGTTTCGCGTCGAGCGCGGCCAAAGGCTGAGCCATCGCGGCCGGGCACTTCGTTGCTCGATGCGCTCGACCTCCCTGCCGCTCGCCGACGATTTTTCGACTTCACTGACGACGGCCCGACTCTCCGTTCCGCTCACGGGACACGTGCGCCTGAACTCCTTCAAGCTGCCCGGAACAGAACACCGCGCGGATCGTAGCCGCCGGCCCGCGCTGGCGATGCTGAATGCGGCGCAGGTGGACGCGACCGCACGCTCCTGCGGCAAGTGAGCAGGAGCCAACCGCTCTCAGCTCTGCCGGACCGTGCGACGTGCCCAGGGCGCAGTCGATGCCCGTCGCACGAAGGTGAGCCGCAGCGGGCCGTGCCTGCGCCTCGAAGCGCTCACGGCCCGAGGGTGCGCACCTTTCCTCAGACAACGCGATGGGAACCAGGCGCCTGAAGAGCCGGCGTACGAAGCTCGGGACGCTCGCCCGGGGAGTGGCCGGAGCCGCGACCGTCTCGGTCTTCCTGATGATCGCAGCGGGCGTGCTCTCGAGCCTCCGCCGCCCGCGCGCCCGCCACAGCGGCCTCGGCACGGCGTTCTCCCGTCCGGCGCTCCTGCCGCTCTATGGAGCGGTGGTTTCGAGCCTCGTGATCGGTGGCCTCCGTCTCTGGAGGCCGCTCCCGCTCAGGCTCTCTTCGCGTGCCGAACGCGCCGCGACGCTCGGCGGGCTCGCGCTGCTCCTGCCGGGCACGGCGCTGACCTTCTGGGGCCGGGTAAGGCTCGGGCGGATGTGGGACCTGTCGAGCAGCCTGGGCGCGACCGTCTATGCCGACCACCGGCTGGTCACCTGCGGGCCCTTCGCGCGAGTGCGCCACCCGATCTACCTCGGCTGGTTCCTGCTGGCGGTTGGCGACGTTCTCGTCTTCCGCAACTGGAGTGCTGTCTTCTTGCTCGGCTCGGTTCCGTCGATGCTGCTCCGGTCGTGGCGCGAAGAGCAGGTGCTCGCGGACCAATTCGGCGAGGCCTGGACCGCGTATCGCCGCGCCGTGCCAGCCTGGATTCCCAGGCTCAGGCGCACGGCCTTCGTCGCGAGGCGCGGCGACAAAGCGCAGAGCCTCGACGCGAGGGCCACGCCCGGCACGATGACCCCTTGGGCGTCGGCGCAAGCCTTCGTGGATGCGCCCGAGGGGTGAGGCAGGAGGCTCGATGGAGAACGCGCAAACCCGCGGTCCGGACCCGAGCGACGCGCCGGTGCGCGCGGCGATGGCCCGGGCGCGTCGCGCGTTCCCCGGCTGGTCGGCGACACCGCTGCGCCATCGCCTGGATCTGATGCGAGCGCTCCGCTCGGTCATCGTCCACGACCTCGACGAGGTGCTCGACACGCTGATCGAGGCGACGAACAAGCCGGCCCTCGAGGCGTTGTCGAGCGACGTGCTGGTGACGCTCGAGGCCGCCCGCTACTACGAGCGCCACGCCACCAGAATTCTCAAAGCCGAGCGCCGACCGACCTGGGCGCTCGCGCGTGGGAGCCGCTTCCTCGTCGAGTACCAGCCGTTCGGCGTCGTCGCGATCATCTCGCCCTGGAACCACCCGCTGCAGCTCAGCCTGCTGCCGGCCATCCCCGCGCTGGTGGCGGGCAACGTGGTCCTCCTCAAGCCCTCCGAGCTCACGCCGACAGTGGGAAGCCTGATCGCGCGGCTCTTCCGCGAGGCCGGCTTCCCCGACGGCGTCCTCCAGCTCGTGCCGAGCGAGCGCAGCGCAGGTGCGGCCCTCGTCGAGGCCCGACCAGACAAGGTCTTCTTCACGGGCAGCACCGACACGGGCCGCAAGGTCATGCAGGCCGCCGCGGAGGCGATCACTCCGGTCGAGCTCGAGCTGGGCGGCAAGGACCCGATGATCGTCTTCGCCGACGCCGACCTCGCGCGCGCCGCGAGCGCGGCGGTCTACGGCGCCTTCGCCAACGCGGGTCAGAGCTGCGTGGCCATCGAGCGGCTCTACGTGGAGACCCCGGTCTACGACGAGCTGCTCGAGCGAATCCTCGACGAGGTGCTCCGGCTGCGCCCTGGGACGCGCGGCGCCGGCGACTACGGCCCGCTCATCCGACCGGCTCAGCGCGAGGTCGTCGAGGAACAGATCGCCGACGCGCTCGGCAAGGGCGCGCGCCTCGAGAACCCGCTCGTCGTCGAGGGCGAGCTCATCCACCCGGTCGTGCTCACCGGAGTCGACCACTCGATGAAGGTGATGCAGGAGGAGACCTTCGGTCCGGTGCTGCCGGTGATGCGCTTCTCCGGAGAGGACGAGGCGGTCGCGCTGGCCAACGATTCGCGCTACGGCCTCAACGCGAGCGTCTGGACGGCCGACGAGCAGCGCGGGCTGCGGGTCGCGCGGCGTTTGGTGACCGGAAGCTGCGCGATCAACGAGGTGCTGCGCAACGTCGCCAACCCGGCGATGCCCTTCGGCGGCGAGAAGCAGAGCGGCTTTTGCCGCTACCACGGCCCCGAGGGGCTGCGGGCCTTCTGTCGCCAGCGCGCGATCCAGATAGGTCCGGGGCGGCGAGGCCGTGAGCCGGGCTGGCTGCCGTTCGACCGCGCGAGCTATGAGGGGCTGCGGGCCTGGATTCTGGCGGTTCACGGCCGTGGTTTGCGGGGCCGAACCCGGTCGCTCGAGGCGGCGGTGCGCGCGGCCGCCCTCTGGATGCGCGAGCGGCGCGAACGGGAGCGGTGAGGAGGGCGGTCAGGGTGGGAGCTCGACGAGAGAGAGTGCTGGTCGTCGGAGCAGGGCTCGGAGGCCTCTCTGCGGCAGCCGGGCTCGCTGCAGCCGGCTTCGAGGTCGAGGTCTTCGAGAAGAACGAGCGCATCGGCGGCAAGCTCAACCTCATCGAGCGCGACGGGTTCCGCTTCGACTTCGGGCCTTCGATCCTGATCCTGCCGCACCTCTTCCAGCGGGTCTTCGAGCGCGCGGGCAGGCGGCTCGACGACTACGTCGAGCTCGTCGAGATCCAGCCGCAGTGGCGCTCCTTCTTCCCCGACGGCGCGGTGGTCGATCTCTTTCCGGACCTCGCGCGGATGGAGACCGAGCTCGAGAAGCTCGGCCCGCGGGCGCGCGGCTATTGGGACTTCGTCGAGTATTCGCGGCGCCTCTACGGGTTCGCCGGCAAGGCCTTTTTCGAGAGCGGCGCCGATACGCTCGGCCAGGTCGTTCGCGGGCACCGCTGGCGCGAGATCGTCCGCGGGGCAGGCTTGCCCTTCAGCGTCCACGAGGGCGTCGCCCGTCGGGTCGAAGAGCCGCACCTGCGCTCGATGCTCGATTTCTTCGTCAAATACGTCGGCTCCTCGCCCTACGACGCGCCCGCGATCCTCAACCTGATGCCGTATTCGCAGCTTCGCTACGGGCTCTGGTACGTGCGCGGTGGCTTCTACCGGCTCGCCGAGGCCTTCGGGAAGCTGCTCGCCGAGCTCGGGGTGAAGGTCCACCTCTCGGCGCAGGTGACGCGCATCCTCACCCGCGACCGCCGGGCCGAGGGCATCGTCCTCGCCGACAGCGGCGAGGAGCGGGCCGACGCGGTCGTCTGCAACATGGAGGTCATCCCGGCCTACGAGCGACTTCTGGGCGAGAGGGGCGCGTGGTTGCGAGGCTACCGGTGGCGCTTCGAGCCGGCGGCCTCCGGCGTGGTCGTTCACCTCGGCGTGAACCGGCGCTACGAGCAGCTTCGCCACCACAACGTCTTCACCTCGGAGGACCCGCGGGCCTACTTCGACGCGGTCCATCGGCGGAAGGTGCTGCCTGAGGATCCGTCGATCTATCTCGTCTGCCCGACGATCACCGATCCCTCGGTTGCGCCCGAAGGCCACCACATCATCAAGGTGCTGCCCCACGTGCCTCACCTTCGGGAGCCGCCGCTCCCGCGGGAGAGGTATCTCGAATTCAAGGAGCGGCTCTTCGACAAGCTCGAGCGCATGGGGCTGACCGATCTGCGCCGCCACATCGTGGTCGAGGAGGTGCTGACGCCGCACGACCTCGAGCAGCTCTTCTTCTCGAACCGCGGCGCGATCTACGGGGTCGTCTCCGACCGCAGGAAGAACCTCGGGTTCAAGGCGCAGAAGCGCAGCAGTCGGTACCGCGGGCTCTACTTCGTGGGCGGGAGCGTGAACCCGGGCGGAGGCACGCCCATGGCCGTGCTCGGCGGAGAGCACGTCGCGCGGATGGTCGCCGAGGACCTCGGGCGCTCCGGGAGGCGCGGATGATCGCCGTCGGCTGGGCGCGCGCAATCGCCACGACCGGGCGCCTGCGGGTGCCGACTCGGCGATCGGTGGCTGGGGGCGCTCGAGCTGTCGCCGTCAGCGCGCGATCCGGGCCGCCTCCTGCGATTCCCGGGCTTCGGGACCGTCGGCGCCAAATCGAAGGGACGGGTGAGCCATGAGTGAGAAGCGCGTCGTCGTCATCGGTGCGGGGCCCGGAGCCTTGACGGCGAGCATGCTGCTCGCGAGCCGTGGCCTGCGAGTGGACGTCTTCGAGGCCAAGCCGGTGGTCGGAGGCCGCAACGCGCCGTTGAGGCTCGGCGACTTCACCTTCGAGCTTGGGCCGACCTTCCTGATGATGCGCTTCTACCTGGAGGAGGTCTTCGGTCTCTCCGGCCGCCGGGTCGAGGACTATCTGGACATCCGTTCGCTCGACCCGCTCTACCGGCTCGTCTTCGCCGACGGAAGGGAGCTTCGGGTCACCTCCGACCACGACGCGATGAAGCGCCAGCTCGAGGCGCTGGTGCCCGGAACCGGTCCCGCCTACCAGCGGTGGCTCGACTACGAGCGCATCAAGTTCGACCACGTCACGCCGTGCCTGAAGGTGCCGTATTCGTCCCTGCGCGCGTTCGCTACGCGTCGCTTCGTGCGCGCGCTCCCGTACCTCGACGCCCACAAGAGCCTCTTCACCCACCTCGGCAACTATTTCGAGAACGAGCAGCTCCGCATCTGCTTCACCTTCCAGGCGAAGTACCTGGGGATGTCGCCGTGGAGCTGTCCGGGCACCTTCAGCCTGGTGCCCTACATCGAGCACGCCGCGGGCATCCACCATCCGATGGGCGGGCTCCACCGGATCAGCCAGGCGATGGCGAAGGTGATCGAGGAGCACGGCGGCCGCATTCACCTGTCGAGCCCGGTGCGCCGGCTGCTGGTCGAAAACGGGCGCACGACCGGCGTGGAGCTGGAGGACGGGTCGCGCGAGAAGGCCGACGCGGTGGTCCTCGGCAGCGACTTCGGGTACGGGCTGACGCACCTGATCCCGGAGAGCGCATTGAGGCGCTGGACCCCGCGGAGGCTCGGGCGCAAGAAGCTCTCGTGCTCGACCTTCATGCTCTACCTCGGGCTCGACAAGCTCTATGCGGACCTGCCGCACCACAACATCGTCTTCGCCGAGGACTACAAGCGGAACGTCGAGGAGATAGCCGACAAGCTGGTGCTGTCGGACGACCCCTCGTTCTACATGCAGAACGCGAGCGTGACGGATCCCGGCCTGGCGCCGCCGGGGATGAGCACGCTCTACGTGCTCGTCCCGGTCCCCAACAACCGCAGCGGAATCGACTGGGACGCGCAGAAGGCGCCGTTCACCAAGAAGGTCCTCGGACTGCTGGAGTCGCGCGGAGGCCTGGCCGGTCTGCGGAGCCACATCGTCGAGTCGAAGGTGCTCACGCCGCTCGACTGGGAGCGCGACATGCACGTCTACCGCGGCGCGACCTTCAACCTCGCGCACAACATCGGCCAGATGCTCTACTTCCGGCCCCACAACCGCTTCGACGACATCGACGGGCTCTATCTGGTCGGCGGCGGCACGCACCCCGGCAGTGGGCTGCCGACCATCTTCGAGAGCGGTCGAATCTCGGCCAATCTGATCCTCGAGCGGTTCGGGATGGAGCGGCTCGAGGGCGAGTCCGGAGCGGAGCGCTGAGCCTTCGTCCGAGCGGTGACGCGCGAGTTTGGCGTACGGCAACCGAGAGGATGCGCGAGCGCCCGGCGAGCCGGCGCGGTTGGCGGCCTTCGGGCGGCTGCGGCTATCATGTCGGCCGCAAGGCCGACAGCGAGCCGGAGGCTCCATGGGCAAGAGTCAGTTTCGCAAGCGCGCGAGAGAGGCACCGCGCTACCCGACCCGTCGCGACGTCGTCGCCATTCTCGGCGCCGGCGCCCTGGCCGCGTGCGGCCCGGTCGTAATGCAGGGCGAGCCCGCCGTGCCGGAGGTCGTCGACGCGGGCGTGCCCGATTCCGGCCTGCCCGACGCGGGAGGACCGACCGCTGGGGTTGCCGAGCTGCCGGATGCGGGCGCACCCGATGCCGGCCTGCCCGACGCGGGAGGACCGACCGCTGGGGTTGCCGAGCTGCCGGATGCGGGCGAACCCGATGCCGGTGAGCCGACGGCAGGCGTTCCCGAGCTGCCGGACGCGGGCGACTGAAGCTGTGTCGAAGAGCCCCTCGAGCGAAGACCGCTCAGCACGAGGGTAGGCCGAGCCGAAGTCGAGCAACTGTCTTGAAGATCAAGAGCCCGAGCCCGGCCTCCGGTCACCCCGAGCGTAGAGGCGACCAGCGGGAACTCCGCTTTTGAGCGGCAACCGGACAGAATCGAAGAAGGATTTCTCGACGGATCTTCAGGCGGTCGGCGCGGCGGCGCGCAACTGCTCGATGGCCCCGCGGTAGTCGGCGTTTCCGAAGACGAAGGAGCCGGCGACGAGGACGTTGGCACCCGCGGCGACCACCTCGCGCGCAGTCTCGGCGTTGATGCCCCCGTCGACCTCGATGTCCAGGTCCAGCCCGCGGGAGGCGGCCATCTGTCGCAGCCTGCGGATCTTGTCGACCGCGCCGGGGATGAACCTCTGGCCGCCGAAACCGGGGTTGACGCTCATCACGAGCACCATCCCAACCTCCGGGAGGACCTCCTCGATGGCCGCGAGCGGGGTCGCCGGGTTGAGCGCCACGGCGGGCATCGCGCCGGTCGCGGCGATCTGCTGCAGGGTCCGGTGCAGGTGGGGGCAGGCCTCGGCGTGGACCGAGATGCGAGCGGCGCCGGCCTTGGCGAAGTCCTCGATGTAGCGCTCGGGCTCCGCGATCATCAGGTGGACGTCGAGAGGCAGGGGAGAGGCGCGCTTTGCGGCCTGCACCACGAGCGGGCCGATGGTGATGTTGGGGACGAACCGGCCATCCATCACGTCCACGTGGACGAGGTCCGCGCCGGCGCTCGCCACCGAGCCGATCTCCTCGGCGAGGCGCCCGAAATCAGCGGAGAGGATCGAGGGGGCGATCTGCAGTCTCATGGGGACCTCCGGGGTCGGTTTCTGAGCCTGGCGGGCCGGCGGGCGGTTCGCCCCCGAACCCGGAGACTGGGGCAAGGAGCATCAGGGGCTCGAGCCTGTCGCCGCCAGGCTCGCTCGACGCAACGCCCGCATCACAGCGTCAGCCGCGCGCCGAAGAAGCCATCGCTGTGGTGGCGGTGAGGGAAGGTCGCGACGGTTCCCGACGGCGTCGTCACCTCGGACCAGGGCACGCCCGGGGTCTGCGGCGGGGCGAGCGAGAGGCCCTGGTCGACCAGGCTCTCGGCACGCTGCTCGCCTTCCTCGGGCTCCATCGAGCAGACCGAATAGACGAAGCTGCCGCCCGGCTTGAGGTAGCGCAGCAGGTTGTTGGCCAGGGTGGCCTGGATGCCCGCCATCCGCGCGATGTCGCCCTCGACGCGCCGGTAGCGGATCTCCGGGTGGCGCCGCAGGGTCCCCAGCCCGGTGCACGGGGCGTCGAGGAGGATCACGTCGAACGAGCCCTTGGCGAAGGGCAGCGGGCGCGAGGCGTCGGCGGCCCGCGGGCGGACCAGGCCCTCGATGCCCAGCCGCCGCGCTTCGGTTTCCAGCCGCTGCAGCTTTCGCTCGTGGATGTCGACCGCGTAGACCTCGCCCTTGCCCTGGAGCCGTTCGGCGAGGTGACAGGTCTTGCCCCCGGGCGCGGCGCAGGCGTCGAGGACCCTCATCCCCGGCTCGATGACGGCGAGCATCGAGACGAGCTGGGCGGCCTCGTCCTGAACCTGGAAGAGGCCCTTCTTGAACGGCTCGAGGTTGAAGAGCGGCCCGGGCTCCTCGAGCAGCAGGCCGATGGGCGAGAGCGCCGTCGGCCTCGAGGCCACGCCGCAGGCCGCGAGGGCGGCGGCGGCCTCCTCGCGGGTCGCGCGGGTGGTGTTGACCCGAACGCAGACCGGGGCAGCTTCGTTGTCGGCGCGGCAGAGCGCCGTCGTCTCGTCGGGGCCAAACCGCGCCGCCCACCGGCGCACG
Organism: Myxococcales bacterium UBA5297; assembly: GCA_002408385.1. Taxonomy (GTDB): domain Bacteria; phylum Myxococcota; class Myxococcia; order Myxococcales; family UBA5297; genus UBA10939. The sequence continues at coordinate 33,659 of DHSB01000116.1, read as the reverse complement.
AGCCAGGCCGGATGCGACTCGGCGACCGAGAGCCGCTCGAGGGGCTCGTCGGGCAGCGGGATGGTCTTGTCGGCGGCGATCTTGCGCAGCACCGCGTTGACGAAGCTCGCCGCGCGGGCGAGGCCCTGTTGCTTGACGAGCTCGACCGTCTCGTCGACGGCGGCGTGCTCGGGAACCCGGTCGAGGAAGAGCAACTGATAGGCCCCGAGCCGCAGCGCCACGTGGACCGCGGTCTCGAGCTTCTTGAGCGAGCGCTTGCTGTGAGCGGCTATCGCGGCGTCGAGGGTCAGCGCGCGGCGGGCCACCCCGTAGGCAAGCTCGGTGGCGAGCGCGGCGTCCTGGCGCGGGATGGGGCCCGCGGAGCGCAGCGCCGCGTCGAGCGCCACCCCGAGGTAGGCTCCGACCCGCTCGACCTGCACGAGGACCTTGAAGGCGATGGCGCGAGCAGACATGGCGTGAACGGGCAGCGGCCCGGTGACCTCCGGCGCGAAGAAGAGGGGCCGGAGTTCTACTCCAGGCGCGTCATCAGATCGATCAACCCGTCGTCCGACATGTGACCGGCCGGGGTCGCCGACAGCGCGAGCGTCTGCAGCGTCTCGGAGAGCAGCTCGCGCTGGCCCATCTCGGTCGCCGCGCCGCGTTCGAGGTTGAGCCACTGCTCGCGCGCCCAAGTCGCCAGCGCGCTCGGGGTGGTCTTGCGGCCGAGCCGAGAGGCTATCCGTTCGCGCACCGCGGCCCGGTTGATGCCGACCTTGACCAGGCCGGCGCTCGCGGCCTCGTCGTTGCGGCCGAGCGTCTTGACCGAGGAGGGCGCGAGGGTGTCGGCGGCTTGTTTGAGCAGCTTCGACGCGTCGGCGACCTCCAGGCCGCGGCCGAGGGTCTTGACCGGCTTGGTCGCCCCGGTCCGCGGTGCGCCGCGTCCGAGTGTCTTGGGAGCGCGAGCCTCCTTGGTCTCCGCGACAGAGCTCTTCTTGACCGGCCGTGCGACGGCGGCCGCGCGCTTGGCGCGCCCCTTGGCGGTCCCGCGATACTTGCCGCTCACCAGCCGCTCGAGCCCGTCGAGATAGCTCTCGAGGCCCTTGCCCATCACCTGCGCCTCGCAGACGTCTTTGATGACCGACCTGCGCCGCCAGGTCTCGCGGCGGCGGATGTCCTCGAGGTGAACCTCGATGGTGGGGCGGTTGATGATGCGCAGGCACTCGCGCAGTGCGTAGCTGGTGTGCGTCAGCGCGGCCGGATTGATGAGGACGCAGTCGGCCCAGCCTCGCTCCGCCTGGAGGGTGTCGATGAGCAGGCCCTCGTGATTCGACTGCACGATTTTGACGCTGGCTCCGAGCTGGGCGGCGAAGCTCCGCAGGCGCGCGTTGAGCTCGGCGTAGCTGCACGGATCGCCTTTCGCTTCGCCGAGCAGGTTGAGGTTGGGACCGTGGACGATGAGGATGTTCATGAAGGCCTCGCCTCAAGCAACGCGTCGATTACGGTCATCATAGGTCCCGGGTCGCCGGTCGCAAAAAAGGCTGCCGCGCGACGCCCCGCCGGTTTCGGCCCCGGCGTGCCGGGGGCAAGGGCGTGCTCTCAAGGTCTGTCGCGAAATCCCCCTCACCTCGGCTCGCCACCTCCGGTCGCCTCGAGCGAAGTCGAGAGGCCCAAGCGTAGCCTCCCGAAAAACGAGGGAAGTGGAGTCGAAGGGCCCGACTTCGGCCTGCCCCGAGCCTGCCGAGGGGCTCGGGCTGACCGGTTATCGCTCGAAGGATTCTTCGACCATCTTCAGCCGAGCCGCGTCCCCGGCTTCAGCGGATGACCCGCGAGGAACTGGGCGCTTGACATGCGGCGTCCGCCTTCCGGCTGGACTTCGAGCAGGACGACCGAGCCCTCTCCCGCGGCGACTTCGATCCCCTCGGAACCGACCTGCAGGATCTCTCCAGGCGCGCCACTCCCGGCTGAGACGCGGGCCCCGAAAACCTTGACCAGCTTGCCCTCGAGCCTGGTAAAGGCGCTGGGCCAGGGATTGAAGCCGCGGATGCGCGCCTCGACAAGCCGCGCCGGACGAGCGAAGTCGATGCGCCCGTCCTCCTTCTTCAGCATCGGAGCGATGGTTGCCCGCTCGTGGTCTTGGGGCACCGCAATGCGCTGGCCTGCCAGGAAGGCGGGAAGCTCGGCTTCGAGCAAGTCCGCGCCCAGCTCGGCGAGCCTGTCGTGCATCGAGCCGCCTGTGTCCTCGGGGCCTATTGGCACGCTCCGACAGGCGATGACCGGCCCGGTGTCGAGCCCCGCCTCCATCAGCATCAGGCAGACGCCGGTCTCGGGCTCGGCGTTGGCGATGGCCCACTGGATGGGCGCGGCGCCGCGGTACTTGGGCAGCAACGAGCCGTGGAGGTTGACGCAGCCTTTGGCAGGGACGGCGAGCAACTCGGGCGGGAGGAGCTTGCCGTAGGCGGCGACGACCGCGACCTCCGGGCGCAGCGGCGCGAGCGTCTCGTGGAAGCGACCTGCCTTGAGCTTCTCGGGTTGGGCGACAGGCAGCCCATGCTCGAGCGCCCATTGCTTGACGGGAGGGAAGGCGAGCTGCTTGCCGCGGCCCTTCGGCTTGTCGGGCTGGGTGACGACGAGCACGACCTCGCCCAGCCTGGTGCAGGCGGCGAGGGCAGGCACGGCGAAATCGGGCGTTCCCATGAACACGATGCGTGGTCGTTCGGGCATCTAGGCCTCGAGGTGAAAGAGGACGAGGTCACAGAGGTTGGTCCCGCTGGCGAAAGCCGGCAGGGCGGCCGACAGCTCGCCCAGTGCCGTCGCGCTGTCGAAGCGGGCGATGGCGCCGTCGAGATCGACCCCGCGCTCGGCGGCGCGAGCGGCGATCTGGCCGTCGACGAGGGCGCCGCAGTGCTCGGTGTCTCCGTCGCGCCCGTCGCTGCCCGCGCACAGGGCCTGGAACTGCCGTCCGGCCAAGCCGCGCGCCAGCAAGAGCGCGAGGTGCTGCATCCGCCCGCCTTTGCCCGACCCCGCGGGAACGCGCAGCGTCGGCTCGCCGCAGTACACGAGGAGGACGGGGCTTGTTCGAGACGCGGCGCGCTCATGAATGTCTTCGGCGAGCTGCTCGACGCTGCAGGTGACCGGCCCGAAAACTTCGACGCGGACTTGACCGGAGGCGGCGAGCCGGGCGGCGGTCTCGGCGAGCTCGCGCGGGCCCGCGAGCAGCCGGTGCTCGATCGCTTCGAGCCTCGGGTTTCCGGGCTTGGGCGTCTCGGACAGCTCGCCGGCGGCGCCGCGCTCGAGCCTGTCGACGACCGAGCGAGGCAGGGCTATCTGCCTGCGTCGCGCTATCTCGAGGCAATCGCCGAAGGTCGAGGTGTCCGCGACCGTCGGGCCAGAGGCGACCGAGCCCAGGTCGTTCGAGGAGACGTCGCTGAGCACGAGCGCCAAGCTCTGGCGGGAGCGGCAGGCGGCACCAAGCTGCCCACCTTTGATTGCCGAGAGGTGCTTGCGCACCGCATTCATCTCTTCGATGGCCGCGCCGCTGCGCAACAGGGCGCGCGTCGTCTCGATCTTTTCGCGCAACGTGACGCCCTCGGCAGGCAGCGCAGCTATCGCCGAGCCGCCGCCGCTGACGAGGAAGAGGACGGGCTCGTCTTCGTGTGCGCCCCGGGCCGCTTCACAGAGCGCGCGCGCCGCGCGAACGCTGCGCTCGTCGGGGACCGGGTGGGCTCCGAGGACAAGCTCGAACCCGGGGGGCAGAGGTTCAGGGAAGTGGCCGGCGACCACTCCGGTCGCCTGCGGCAGCGCTCGAGCAGCGCCGCGGGTCATCGAGCAGGCAGCCTTTCCGACGGCGATGACGCGCACTCGGTTTGCCGAGGCCTCTTGGTGCGCAGCGAGCGCGTCGCGCACCAGGCTCTCGCCCGAGAGTGCCTCGACGCTCTTTCGATAGCTGTTTTCCAGGTCCGGCGGCGGCATGGCGGCAGGGTCGTTTCGGGCACCAGGAGTGTCAAGCGCGCAGCCTGGTCGCCCTCTTTCCTTTCGACGCGAGCAGGGTAAGATGACCGGCAATTCCGCCGGATCAAAGCGGGGAATCGATGCCAAGCGCCTTCCCTGGAGGCGCACCGCCAAAGAGCGGGAGAGAAATCGAGCGAGGAGGCCTGTTCCCTATGCAAAGCGAGAATGCTGCGCCGGCGAGGGCGAAGGTCGGCCGGCGGAAATTCCTGATCGATCGGGCCTTTCAGCTCAAGTACACGGTCATCATGGTCGTCGTCGGCGCCGCCATCTCGCTGTTGTTTGGCGCGATGATGTATCAGGCGCACGTCGAAGCGACTCAGATGATGGATTTGCCGGACCGCTTCCGTGAGGCGGTCGCCGATCGCGACAGCGCGCTGCTTTGGCTGGTGATGGCGATCGCGGTGGTCATGGCGGTGGCCCTGGGACTTTTCGGGGTGCTCGTCACGCACCGAGTCGCGGGCCCCATTTACGTCTTCTCGCATTACGTGCGCGTCCTGGGCGAGGGCCGCTTCCCGAAGCTGCGGCCCCTGCGCAAGAACGACGAGCTGAAGGGTTTCTACGAGGTTCTCCACGAAGCCGTGCTCACGATGAGGGAGCGCGAGAAGGCCGATGGAGAGCAGCTCAAGGAGCTCGCCGCCGCCATCGAAGCGGCGGCGAAGTCGCCGGAGCTCGCCGAGGCGCTGAAGCCGACGGTCGAGAAGCTTCGCGCGATGAGCGAGAAGATGCTCGAGGCCGCGGCGACCGAGGAGCCGGCGACCCCAGGACAGAAGGCCGAGGCCCAATCGGCCAGCGCGCAGGCTGCGTAGAGCGCTTTTCTCTTCCTCTCCGCGGCGCGCATGGTCAGGGCGACGGTCGAGAGGCGACGGGCGACAGCCCGGGGCGCCGCCCGGAACCCAAGCGATCGGTCGAAGGTTGGTAGGGGGCACTTTGGCAATGCGCCCGTCGAGGAATCGGGCAGAGGCGCGGGCGGTCCCCGCGGCCGGCATGAAGGCCGGGGACTCCGGAATCGTGGCGCCGCGCAGCGAATCTCAAGGTTGGAGCTACAGTCGAGACGACGGTCGAGAGTCCTGGCCATCAAGCGGCCTGACTCGACACTAGCCGCACGCGTTCGCTCTCGATGGCCAGCGTACGGCGAAGGGCTATCGCGAACCGCTGCGCTCGAGCTTGCGGATAGATATTCCGATCACTTTGCCGATGCGCGCGTTCTCTGACTTGCGCTCTGCCTCACGCAGCGCCGGAAGCGCGCGCGGGTTGCCCATCTCGGCGAGCGCCTGTGCCGCCGAACCACGCATCGACTCGTCGGGACCGGCGAGGACGTCGAGGCATGCCTGGAGCGCGTCCGGCGTGCCGAGCGCGGAAAGCAGGACCAGCGAGCGGCGGCGCTGCTCGCGGTCGAGCTCGGGGTTCTTCGCCTCGGCTGCGAGCTTCTGAACGTCGAGCGCCTCGCGCATCGCTCTGAGGGCCTCGCGCGCGGCCGCCTGGACTTCGACCGCCTCGAGCGGGGAGCCGGCAAGATCGGCCAGCCGAGGGATGGACTCCACGTGCCTGCGCTCACCAAGCAGCCGGGCGACCTGAACCTTGATGCGGTAGCTCGGGTGCTCGAGGCTGCGCGCCAACAGCGGTCCGACTCTCTGCGCATCCAATTTGCGCAGGGACGCTGCCGCTTTCTCTCGCACCGAGGGCTCGCGATCTCCAAGCAGCTCGACGAGGAGCGCACCCGACTCGGCTCCGTCGGTCTGAGCCAGGAGCTCGACGAGAGCCAAGCGCGCTCGGGTGCCTCCTTGCTCGCGAGCCGCATACATGTACGGCAACGCCTCAGGGCGTGCGAGCTTGAGCAACGCGAGGCGCGCCTCCTCGCGTACGAGCTCCTCTTCGTCGTCGAGCCGATTGAAGAGCGCCTCTACACCCCGAACGTCGCCAAGGTTGCCGACCGCCAGGGCGCAGGCTGCGCGGACCGGGTAGTCGAGGTCGTTCTCCAGGCATTCGATGAGCGCGGGAACCGCTGCTTCGTCGGCAAGCCGGCCCATGATAAGCGCTGCTTGAAGCCGCACTTTCATTGGCCGCTCGGGCGCACCCCGCAAGGCCACGACGAGCCTTGCAAAGCTCTCCGCGGACATGGGCGCCACCGGCTCGGCGGCGGTTGCAGGCGCCATCGGCGCGATCACTGCGGCTACGAAGACTGCCAGCGGCACGGACGGTCTTGGAGAGCGCATTGGTCCCGAGGGGTTATGCGTGAGAATTCGTCCCCGTATATAGCGTGAATCGCTCGAAAGGCCAAAGGCGCTCAGGCTGGCCGTGGCGGCGCTCGCACGCCTGTCGATTCTCGACGGGCGGAGGTGGCCGGCGTCGGCGCAGTTGAGCTCGAGCTCTCCCGGCCACGCAGAGCGCAGCTTCCGCCGCCGCCCCGCGGGGAGCGGCAGGCGAAAGGCCCGCGATTCGCACGGGGCTGAGCGGCACTGGCTTCTCGGTCGCGCTCGAGGCTTCGTTAGTGGTCAGGCCTTTCAAAGAAGTCGTTGCCCCTGTCGTCGACCAGGATGAGAGCCGGAAAATCGACCAGGTCGATCAGGAGGACCGCCTCCATCGCGAGCTCCGGGTATTCGAGCACTTCGACCTTCCGGATGTGCTCGCTCGCCAGCAAGGCTGCCGGGCCACCGATAGAACCGAGATAGAAGCCTCCGTGCCGCCGGCAGGCCTCGGTCACCGCCCGGGAGCGATTCGCCTTGGCGATCATCACGAGCGAGCCCCCGTGTGACTGGAACAGGTCGACGTAGGAATCCATCCTGCCCGCTGTCGTCGGCCCGAACGAGCCGGAGGGCAGGCCCGGCGGCGTCTTGGCCGGCCCGGCGTAGTAGACCGGGTGGTCTTTCAGATACCGAGGCAGTCCTTCGCCCGACTCGAGCCGTTCGCGGATGCGCGCGTGCGCGGTGTCGCGGGCGACGACCACCGGGCCGCTCAGCGACAGCCACGTCGCGACCGGATGCTGGCTCAGCTCGGCGAGGATCGACCTCATCGGCCGGTTCAGGCTGACCCGCACCGCGGCGCTGTCGCTCGCCTGGCGGAGGCTCTCGGGCAGGAAGCGGCCGGGGGCACGTTCGAGTTGTTCGAGCCAGATGCCTTCCCGGTCGATCTTTGCCTTCACGTTCCGGTCGGCATAGCAGGAGACCGCCATCGCGACCGGGCAGGAGGCTGCGTGCCTCGGCAAGCGGACCACGCGCACGTCGAGCGCGAAGTGCTTGCCGCCGAATTGAGCGCCGACGCCGAGCTGCCCGGCTTGCCTCAGCAGTCGCCCTTCGAGCTCCGGAACCCGGAAGGCGCCTGCGCGTTCGTCGCCGCTGCTCGGGAGCGCGTCGAGCCAGCCGGTGCTGGCGAGCTTGGCGGTCTTCAGGCAGCTCTCGGCCGAGGTCCCACCGACCGCGAAGGCGAGGTGATAGGGCGGGCAGGCTGCGGTGCCCAGCGAGCGCATCTTCTCGACGAGGAACTGCTCGAGCGCGACGGGATGCAGAAGAGCCTTGGTCTCCTGGAACAGCAGGCTCTTGTTGGCCGAGCCACCGCCTTTGGCCAGGAACAAGAATCGGTACTCTCCGCCCCCGGTGGCCGAGATCTCGATCTGTGCCGGCAGGTTGGTGCCGGTGTTGACCTCTTCGTACATCGTCAGCGCCGCAACTTGCGAATACCGCAGGTTCTCGTGGATGTAGGTCTCGAAGATGCCTTGGGAGAGCATCCTCGCGTCATCGCCCCCGGTCCAGATCTGCTGGCCTTTCTGGGCGAAGACCGTGGCGGTCCCGGTGTCCTGGCAGAGCGGCAGGGTGAGCTCGGCGGCGATCTCGGCATTGCGCAGCATCGCCGCGGCGACCGCGCGGTCGTTCGCGCTCGACTCGGGGTCGCCGAGGATGGCCGCCAGCTTCTCGAGGTGAGAGGGGCGCAGCAGGAAGCTCACCTCGCGCATCGCCTCGCGCGCGAGAAAGCAAAGCCCCTCGGGGGCGACCTTGACGATCTCCTGGCCCTCGAACCGGGCGAGCGAGACGTGGTCCCGGGTGAGCAGCCGATAGGCCGTCGTCTCCCCCTGGAGCGGAAACGGTTCCTGAAAGGCGAAATCGGGCATCGGCCCACCTCGGCACGCTCGAGGGATGCGGGCTGCCCGAAGCCGGGCAGGGCCGTCCCCCCCCTTCCATGCGGATCGATGGGGAGGATATGGCCTTGCGGAGCTGCAATCCAAGCGGCGGAGGAGGTAAGCCGTGGGCCGAGGGCAGCATGCCAGCCGCGCGGGCGAAAGGTCCCCGAGGGCGCGCGGCCGAGCGGGGGGCCTTGTAGGAGGCCTGGGGCCGAGGCGCGGGTCAGTCGAACGGTTCGCCGAGCCAGGCCTGAAAGAGCGCTCGCTGCTGCGGGGTTGGGCTCGCGAGCTTCTCGAAAAAGCAGGCGTCGTGCGGCCTGGCCGCGAGCCTGACCTCGAGCTCGAGGAGCTGGTCGCCTCGAAAGACCGCCAACCTCGCTCGGTCGCCAGGGTTTCGCCCGTCCAGGCGCTCGAGCAGGGTGGCGGCACTTACGCGAAAGCCGTCGAGCGCGACGATCTCGTCTCCGGCGTAGAGCCCGAGCTCGGTCGCCGGCGAGTCGGCGAGCGCTGTGGCGACGAGGGCGCGATCACCGGGCTTCAGCTCCACCCCGAGCCACGCCACGTCGGTCTGGTCGCCCGGGGTGCCGCCTTTGTCGCCGACCCCGCGCTTGGGCCGGCGCTTGAGGACCAGGCCTGCCGACGCAAGGACCGAGTAGTCGAGCTCACCGGTGCCGCGCACCGCGCCCTCGAAGAAGCCCGCGAGCCCTTCGCCTCCGAGCTCCCGACAGACCGCCTCGACCCCGTCCTCGGGGACTCCGCTGCCGTCGCCGTGGCGCTCGAAGAGCAGGCGCATCGCGTCGTCGAGCGAGCGCCGCCCCTCGGTCGCGGCCCTGAGCTGCAGGTCGAGCAGCATCGCGACCACCTCGCCCTTTGAGTAATAGGAGATGGTCGAGTTGGGCGTGTTCTCGTCGGGGCGGTAGAGCTTGGTCCAGGCGAGCAGCGACGACTCCTCGAGGCTCATCGCACGGCGGCCGGGCATCGACTCGACCGAGGTGATGGTCTCGCCCATCTTCTGAAGGTACAGGCGCGCGTCACACCGCCCGGCGCGCCGTGTCAGCAGCATGTCGTAGTAGCTGGTGATGCCCTCGAACGCCCAGAGCATTCGCGAGTAGTTCTCTTTGCGGTAGTCGAAGGGGACGAATGCCCGCGGGAGGATGCGCTTGACGTTCCAGAGGTGGAAGTACTCGTGGGCGGCCAGCGCGAGGAAGTCCTCATAGCCTTTGCCCGGCCGCAGGCCGAAGCGCGGGAAGTGCAACGTGCAGCTCGCGCGGTGTTCGAGTCCGCCGCGCGCCTTCTCGGTGAGATGAACGATGAACAAGTAGCGCTCGCATGGCAGCCCGCCAAAGAGCGCCGCGGCGGTTTCGCAGATGGCCGCCAAGTCGCCCGTGAGCCGCTCGCGGTCGAGGTCTGCCGCGCCCACCGCGACGATTTCGTGAGGCTTGCCCGCGGCGTCGAAGCGGATCGTCGCGTGAGGGCCCAGCTCGACCGGCGAGTCGACGAGCTCGTCGAAATCGGCCGCGTGAAAGGAGCCATCGCGTTCGGGCAGCGCACAGAACGCGCACCAGCCTTCCGGCGCCGCGAGCGACAACTCGCACGGCAGCGCGCGGTGCGCGTCGGTCGTCATGAAGATCGAGGCGCCGTTGAAGTAGCCATGCGAGCCGTCGAGGTGGCTGGTTCGCACCGTCAGCTCGTTCGCGTAGACGCGATAGCGGACCGAGACCTCGCCACCTCGAGGATTCGAGACCTGCCACGAGCCTTTGTCGAGCCGATGACCGGAGAGTGGGGTGCCCTCGGGGGCGAAGGCGGCGAAGTCCTGCACGTGCCGGGCGTATTCGCGCAGCAGGTAGCTGCCCGGAGTCCACGCGGGCATCCACAGCCGCAGCTCCGGGCAGCCGGCCGGAAACCATGTCTGCACGTCGAACAGGTGCTCGTGCAGGCGGCTCGCCTCGACGTGGTAGCGGACCTTCGCGGGCATCTTCAGGCTCCTTGATGTTGGCCGGCGGGTGGCGCCAAAGGGTAGCCCGCCAGGCGAGGGCGCGGGAACGATGTCCCGCGCCGCGGCGGCAACGAGGCAGCCCTCCGGGTTGTTCGCCGCGCGCCGGCTGGCCTCCCTGTGCCGCGGGGGCGCCAAGGCTTGAGTCGCTTCGGAGCACAGTCTTTGCCAGTTGGAAAAGAAGTGGGGCTCGAGCAGCAGCCGCAGAGGCGATTGCCGGGACGACCTTCTTATTCGATGGCGAGCGGGCCGACGACGATGCGACGTCCGAGGTCGGTCAGGTAGTACTTGAAGGTTCCGGCTACCTGCTTGACGACCCCATGAAGCCGCAGCCGCTTGAGGGCGCGTGAGACCCTTGGCGTGGTTGCTCCCGGGAGAAGGGCACGCAGGTCGCGGTTTCGAAGCCCGCTAGCCGCGAATTCGCCGCGGGCGAGATTTCAAATAGCAGATGGTCCTCTCCGTGGAAGAGGTTGAAGCCTCGGTACGGCCGGTTGTTCTCTCTGACGGGCGCGGAGATCTTGTTGAGTCTTTGGTTGCTGCAATTGGCAGGTCGAGCGCTGGGACGAAGGCGAGGTGTCGTGTACTCGGTTCTTTAGGCCGTGCTCGTCGGCGATGCGTTGGGCGTTCTCGCGGATGGCTTTGGGTGAGCGGCTCGGAGAACTCGGCGAAGTCGAAGATGCGGAGCCCCCGTGCTCTGAGATATTCGGTCATCCCGCGGCGTAGCCGACTCCGGGTAACGTGCCCTGGATGATGACGCGGTCGTAGCAGCTCAGGCTTCCGACAAACTTCCTGGCGTGGCGCTCGACGAACGTGGTCATGGCCGCCACCTGCCACAGCCATACACCCGCTGCTCGGGCTACTGGAGGCGGCGCTCACAGACGCGTTGTCGTCCACCGGCCTGGATCGAGGTTCCCCATTCTTTGGAACGGATCGTGTCGTCGCTTGCAGACGACCAACACCTTCGGGCGACCGCTACCGGCCATGAGCCGGTGCAACCGGCGCAGCCACGGCTCGCCGGCCCTCGGTCCTCGGTCCTCGGGCCAGGCCCATTTTCAAAGAGGCAGGCCATGCGCGACCCACACAAGCTCTCGGCGCATTCAACTCGCCGACCAGCTCGCCGTCGCCGTCTACAAGCACATCGCAGGCATGCCGTCCGACGAATGCTTCGGCCTCACCATGCAGATCCGGCGGGCTGCCGTCTCGATCGTCTCGAACCATCGTCGAAGGCTGCTCACGCAACTCCGAGTCCGACTACTTGCGCTTCCCGGACATGACGCTCGGTTCTGCGTGCGAACTCGAGTCCCAGCTCTCGCTGGCATTCCGTCTCGCCTTCCTTGGCCGCCCGGTCGCCGATCTCGCCGTTCCGACCTGCAAGACGCTCAACGGCCTTATCCGGGCGCTGCGGAAGGCTTGACCTGGAGCCTGGGGTTTGGAGCCTGCAGCCCCGCTCCCTCGTTGATTCCGGCTTGGCCGGCCCAGGCGTTTGCTCTCGAACCACTGGCGACCGCAAAGCCCCGGGCGCTTGCCGAACGTGCGCCCGGCAAAGAGCTTGACAGCCGCAAGCCCTTCCTCTAAAAGGGCGCCCTTTCCGCGCAGGTCCGGATCTGTTTAGAAACAGGCGGGCGCGCGCCGCGGGTTTGAGGCGGCAAAGCCGTAACTCGGGAGTCGAAGAAGATGGGCACCTACAGCGCAAAGCCAGCCGACATCAACCGCCGCTGGTTCGTCGTCGACGTGGAAGGCAAGGTCTTGGGCCGGGCGGCCAGCCAGATTGCCAGCATCTTGAAAGGCAAGCTCAACCCCCGCTACACGCCCTCCTTCGACACCGGCGATCACGTGGTCGTGATCAATGCCGCCAAGGTTAAGCTGACCGGCGGCAAGGAACAGAAGAAGCAGTACTGGCACCACACCGGGCACCCGGGTGGCATCAAGTCGATGACCGCCGGCGAGCTGCGCGCGCACCGTGCTGAGGACCTGGTCATCAATGCGGTGCGGCGGATGCTCCCGCGCAACGTTCTTGGGCGCCAGATGATGACCAAGCTGCGCGTCTACCCGGACGCCGAGCACAAGCATCAGGCGCAGCAGCCTGTCGAGTTCAAGGTCGAGGCGTAAGCCGACCCGCAAGAATTCTTTCGCCCCTTTGCGAGGCGAGCACGAGGAAGACGATGGCAGAGCAGCAGAAGAGCTACGGAACCGGGCGGCGCAAGGAATCGGTGGCGCGCGTGCACCTCAAGCCCGGGTCGGGCACGATCACCATCAATGACCGGCCGCTCGATACCTACTTCGGCCGCGAGACGGCGAAGATGATCCTGATGCAGCCGCTCGATCTGGTCGAGCAGAGGGACAAACTCGATGTCCTCGTGAACGTCGCCGGCGGCGGGCTCTCCGGACAGGCCGGTGCGATTCGCCACGGGATAAGTCGCGCGCTTTGCGAGTACAACCCCGAGTTTCGGCCCGTGCTGAAGAAGGCCGGCTTCCTCACCCGCGACCAGCGCGCGGTCGAGCGCAAGAAGTACGGCCGCCCTGGCGCCCGCAAGCGCTTCCAGTTCAGCAAGCGCTAACCGCACTCATCAAGCGATCTCATTTCATCGAGGCGGCTCCACTGTCCTGTGGAGCCGCCTCTTGTCGTCTTCCGCTCATGCTTCCGGCGGCCGAGCAGGCTCCTTTGGTTCGGCCAGCCCAGCCACGCTCGCCAGGCGGCTTTACAGCCGCTGCGACTATGCGGTAAAAGGCGCCCTCTGTGTGTGGTCAAATGTCGGAGAACGGCCCATGTATAGCGCACTTCGGTACCTCGTCCTCGTCCTCGTTTTTTCGTGCGGTCTGCTCGCGTGCGATAGCGAGCGGCCCAATGGCTGTACGGCGAGCGAGGATTGCCCTGGCGGCCAGATGTGCCGCCACGGGACCTGCGTCGGCGACGGCGACGGCGACGGGGTCCCTGACTCCGAGGACAATTGCCCGGGGATAGCCAATCCCGACCAACTCGATTCGGATTCCGACGGCACCGGCGATGCTTGCGACCTCGACGTCGAGCCCGACGCCGACGGGGACGGGGTCCCCGACTCCGAGGACAACTGCCCGGGCGTCTACAACCCGGATCAGAAGGATCTCGACGGCGACGGCCTGGGCGATAGCTGCGATTCGGACTGGGACGGCGACGGGGTGCCCAACGAGACCGACAACTGCCCGCTGGTTGCCAATCCCGAGCAGGAGAACATCGACGGGGACGCGCTCGGCGACGCCTGCGACGACGATCGCGACAACGACCAGGTCCCCAACGATTCCGACAACTGCCCGGATGTCTACAACGCCGACCAGCGCGACAGCGACGTCGACGGCCTCGGCGATGTGTGCGATCCCGATCGCGACGGTGACGGCATGCCCAACGAGGCCGACAACTGCCCGGACATCTTCAACCCCGGCCAGGAGGACCTCGACGGCGACAACCTCGGCGACCTCTGCGATCGCGACCTCGACGGCGACGGGATTCCCAACGCCAACGACAATTGTCCCGGCGTCTTCAACCCCGACCAGAAGGACACCGACCGCGACGGCATCGGAGATGCCTGCGAGGGCGACACCGACAACGACGGGATCCCCAACGCGAGCGACAACTGCCCCGGAGTTGCCAATCCCGACCAGAGCGACATCGACCAAGACGGCATCGGGGATGCCTGCGACGCGGACCGCGACGGCGACGGGGTTCCCAACGCCAACGACAACTGTCCCGACGTCGTCAACCCCGACCAGAGCGATCTCGACGCCGATGGTCTCGGCGATGCCTGCGACGATGACACGACCTTCAAGACGGGACTGATCTTCGACCCGAGCTGCTCCTTCGCCCCGCCCCGCGCCCAGTTCGAGCAGCAGGCTGAGATTTCCTGGACGGGCTCGGCGACGGCACCGACGAAGAACCAGGTGATGAGCACCCCGCTCGTGGTCAACCTCAACGACGACAACGGCGACGGGCGCATCGACGAAAACGACATCCCCGAGATCGTCTTCACCACCTTCTCTTTCGACCCCAACCCGAGCGGCGGAACCCTCATCGGCTACGGCGTCCTCCGGGCCATCCGCGGCGACACCGGCGCCGAGCTCTTCACGACCCCCGCGTCCATCCCCAATCCGCACAATCCGTCGAGCACCATCAACCTCAAGCTCAACGGCGCCGGTTCCATCGCTGCGGCCGATCTCGACGGCGACGGCCTCGTGGAAATCGTCGCTATGCGCTACTCCGGCGGCCTCATCGCCTTTTCCAATACCGGCCGGCTGAAGTGGAGCTGCGAGCAGCACGGCAACTGCATCGACTACACCTCGTTGCACCACGGGATGAACTGGGGCGGGCCCGCTATCGCCGATCTCGACAAGGACGGCAGGGGCGAGATCGTCTTTGGCAACGCGGTCTTCAGTCACGACGGCCAGCTTCTCTGGCAAGGCAGCGGAGGCATCGGGGACAACGGGGTCGGTCCGCTCTCGGTGGTTGCCGATCTCGACGGGGACGGCTTCCTCGACGTGGTGACCGGTCGCACCGCCTACCGCCACGACGGCACAATCCTCTGGAACGACACCCTGCGCCGCGACGGATTCCCGGCTATCGGCGACTTCGACGGCGACGGCCGCCCGGATGTCGTGGTGGTCGCCGACGGCGCCGACGCGGGGAGCGTCTCTCGCAGGGCGCAGGTGATGGTGCGCCGAGGCAGCACCGGCGCCTTGCTCTGGGGCCCGGTCGACCTTCCGGGAGGCGGGCGCGGCGGGCCTCCGACCGTCGCCGACTTCGACAACGATGGCCGACCGGAGATCGGCGTGGCTGGCTGGAACAACTACGTCGTCTTCGAGACCGACGGCACGATCAAGTGGCAGCAGGCCACGCAGGATCACTCGTCGAACACGACCGGCAGCTCGGTCTTCGACTTCGAGGGCGACGGGTACGCGGAGGTCGTCTACAACGACGAGACGACGCTGCGCATCTATGACGGCCAGACCGGCGCCATCCTCTGGGAGCAGCCGAACTCGACCGCGACCGCCTACGAATACCCGGTCATCGCCGACGTGGACAACGACGGCAACGCCGAGATCATCGTCGGGGCGAACGACTACGGGCGCGCCCCCGTCCACGGAATCTTCGTCTACGGCGACGCCCGCGACCACTGGGTGCGCACCCGCCGCATTTGGAACCAGCACAGCTACCACATCACCAACGTCGAAGAGGACGGCGGCCTGCCGCTGACCGAGAGCCACTCGTGGAAGCTCTACAACAGCTATCGACTCAACGCGCAGCCGGCCGGCCAGGGCGGAGCCACCGTCGCCCCGGACCTGCAGGCCAGCGGCATCGTGGTCGACCCGGGGATGTGCCCGGCGCGGCTCACCCTGCGGGTCTGGGTGGAGAATCGCGGTGCCGTCAACGTGGCGGCTGGCCTGCCCGTCGCCTTCTACAACGCGCTCAACGGAAACCTGCTCGGCGTGGTCCCGACGACCCTCGGGCTTCAGCCGGGCGAGGCTCAACGCGTGCGTTTCGATTGGGCCAACCCGCCCCGCAACGCCTCCGTGCGCGTGGTCGTCGATGACGACGGGACGGGCCAGGGCCTCCACAGCGAGTGCGGGCCGGCTTCAAACAACCAAGCGAGTACGGTCGCCATGTCCTGCGGCCTGTAGAGCCTCCTCGGGTCTTGCACAACCGCGAAGCCGGGATCGAGCCTCGATCCCGGCTTTGCTTTTCCGGAATCCCGCCAGACCGGCCCGTCGCGCGCGGACTTGGCCGGGCGCTGGTCTGAGGCAAAGCAAGGGGGGGGCCCGAGGAACGCTCGAACCGAGAACGCCCGACGGCCGCTCGAGAGCTGTCGGAGAAGCTTCTTGAATTTGGCCCGGCCCTTCCGTTCTCCCCGAGCTCGTTACCGGTCCCTTGGCCGGGTGTGACCTTGAACCGACAGGGCTGTTAGGAGGGCAGGAGCGCCAGCCTTCGTGCTGGCGGCCCGGCGTCTCGGGTGCGAGGCAGCAAGTCGAGGCGCCCTTCGACCGCCGCCCGCGCGTCGGGGAGCATGCGCTGGGGGTGAAGCGGAAAAAGTCGAAGCAGGATTTCTCGACGGCTCTTCAAACCCCGACGACGACGAAGCGCCGCCCGGTCGCATGGTTCAGCAGCTTCATGGCCACGTTGTAGACCGGGATCCCGCCCGGCGTGTTCGCCTGCGTGCGCCCCTTGTGCGCGTGGCCGTGGACTGCGAAATCGGCCCCGAAGTTGTCGATGGGCTCGGCAAGGCGTGAGCAGCCAAGGAACGGGATGAGCTCCGGGTTCTCGCCCTCGACGGTGCCGTGGACCGGGGCGTAGTGCATCAGCGCGATGCGCTTGGGGTAATCCTTGATGCGCGCGAGCGCGCTCTCGAGCTTGAGAGACTCGTTGACCGCCTCGAACACGAACCGCTTGATCGGCTCCTCGCCCCAGGGCTCGAGGGTCGCGCGCCCGAAGCCTCCGGCAAAGCCCTTGGTACCGGCGATGGCCAGGCGCTTCTCAAAAATGAAGAAGCCGCCGTCGAGGATGCGAATGCCGCCGCGCGACAGGATGCGCACCACTTCGTCCGCCTTGCCCATCTCGTAGTCGTGATTGCCGAGCACCGCGACGATAGGCACGCGCACGGCCGACATCTCCTCGGCGAGCTGCTCGGCCTCGTCGGGGTCGCCGTGGTCGGTCAGATCACCGGCGAGCAGCAGGATGTCCGCCTGGTCGTTCACCTCGCGGAAGATGCGCTGCAGCCGGTTGGGGCGATCGAGTCGCGCGTGCAGGTCGCCCGAGGCGGCGACGCGAATCGGCCGGGAGGGAGGCCGCTCCGACTCCTCGCGTTCCTCGGTGCCGAAACCCTGGCCCTCGTCCAATCGCATCGGCTTCGACTCCCTTCGCGAGACGGGGGCCACCGGCCTGGTCGCGCGCTGCGGCGCCAGGGCCAGCGGCGCATTGGTGGCGACGAAGGCCTTGGGCCTCTTCACGGCGGCCCGCGGTGTTCGCGCCACGCGGGCACCTCGAGCGGGCGGGCGTCGCGGTATCCCTCGGCGAGGTCGACTTGGTACTGCTGCCCCGACAGCAGCGTCCCGCGGCACAGCCGCTTCTCCGACGCGAGGGCCGGGCGCCGCGAGAGCGCGAGCAGCTCGTCGAGGACCCAGCCCGGGACCTTGTCGCGATCGCCCGGGTAGCTGAACCGGAACAGGAGCAGGTGCGCGAGCAGGACCTCGGGGTGAGGGCGCATCCGGTCGAGCAGGTGCTTCCAGTCAAGGCCCTCGGCACACCAGAGCAGCAGGTGCTGGATGTCCGCGCCGTCGTAGCGTTCGCGCTCCTGGACATAGCTCTTGGACCAGATCACCTCCTCGGGAGGAGCGATGAGCGAGTCGACCCCGAGCACCCGTGCCTTCCGGGCGCGCCGCAGCCACAGCTTGTCCACCTCGGCCACGCCGTTGCCCGAGGAGAAGATGACGTCGACGAACTCGCCGTCCTGGGCAAAGCCCTTGGCGAGCCAGAGCGAGTCGGTCATCTCCACCCGGAACCCGACGCGCGAAAGGCTCGTCAGCGCACGGCCGGCGTCCTTGCGCTGGCAGAAGATGTCGAGATCCTTGGTGTCGCGCCGGATGCCGGTGTACTCGCGCAGCGCGTAGGCGCCGGCGACCACGAACGGGACGCGGTCCTCGTTGAGCGCGACGAGCGCGGCGCGCCGGGCGGCGACCTGCGAGGCCGAGTCGCTGTCGGCAGCGCTCTTGGCTTGCGAGCGGCCAGCGCGGGCCCAGGGTAGCCGGACGGTCTTGGGGCGGCCTTTTCTGGTGAGGGCGGGCCGCGCACCTCCCTTGGCAGGCGGAGGCCACGCGGTGTCCAACGGGATGGCCGGCCTCTCGGGCGGTTCGCGCTTCGCCAACCTGGCCTCCTGGGGACAGGTCCCTTTGCTCGCGCGAGAGCGAGCGGATGTACCTTGGCTCAAATTCGGCACGGGCTCGGCAAATGGCACCGGGCGGGGCCGGGCGGCGGCGGGAGGCATTCAGCTCGGCCTTGCGTTTTGACAGGCGCCCTGTCAAGAGGAGCCGCATGCGCCTGCTCGCGCTGGAAGTCCGCAATTTTCGCAACATCGAGACGGCCGACCTGCTGCCCGCCGAGCGGGCGACCGTGGTCGTCGGCCCGAATGGCCAGGGCAAGACCAACCTGCTCGAGGCGCTCTATCTGCTCGCCACGTTGAGGCCGCTGCGCGCTGCGCGCTACGCCGAGCTGGTGCGCTTTGGCGAGAGGCGCGGCCGGGTGAGGGGGCGCTTCGCGCTGGGCGGGGCCGAGCGGGAGATCTCGGTCGAAGTCCACACCGGCGGGCGCGAGGCGTTCGTCGATGGCAAGCCCGCCAAGAGCCTGACGGACTACTTCGGCGGCGTCTCGGTGGTCGCCTTCACGCCGGACGACCTCTCGGTAGCCAAAGGAGGCCCCGAGGGTCGGCGGCGCCTGCTCGACCGTGCGGTCTTCAATCGCTTCCCGGGTCACCTCGAGGCCTGCCGCGACTATCAGCGCGCGCTCAAGCAGCGCAACCGCCTGCTCAAGGAGCGGGCGGCCCCCGCGCTGTTCGAGGCCTTCGACGAGGCGCTCGCGCGCGCCGGGGCGCGCGTCGTGGCCCGGCGGCTCGCCTTGGTCGCCGAGATGGGCCCGCGGGCCGAAGGGAGCTTCGAGGCCATCGCCGTGGGCGACGGCGGCCTGCAAACGCGCTATGCGCCTTCGGGCGTCGGCCCCGAGGCGCTCGGGGGCGAGCCGCAGATCGCCGGCGAGCTGCTGGCAGCCTTGCGCCGTCGGGCCCCGCGCGATCAAGAGCGCGGCTTCACCTCCGTCGGGCCGCATGCCGACGACCTCGAGCTGTTGCTCGGCGGCAGGCCGGCGCGCTCCTTCGCCTCACAGGGCCAGCAGCGCGCCGTCGTCCTCGCCCTCAAGATCGCCGAGATCGAGAACCTGCGGGCGAGCCTGGGCCGGCCGCCGTTGCTATTGCTCGACGACGTCTCGAGTGAGCTCGACCCCGCGCGCAACGCTCATCTGATGGAGTATTTGCGAGCCTCGAACCTGCAGGTGTTCCTGACGACGACCGACGAGCGGCTCGTCCGGCAGGCGGCCGGAGAAGACGCCCGGCTCCTGGGCGTCGAGCGCGGAGTGTTCGGCCCGCTCCCCGGGTAGCCTGGATTTCCGCGGCCTCCGAATCGCCTGGCATGCGACCGCGCCATCTCTCCGTCGGCCCCTCTGCGCGGCAGCACGATTCCGAAGGGCTGGCCGCCGGGATCGCCGGCGCACCTGCCCGATTCCTCGACGGGCGCATTGCTGTGCGCCCCTACCGACCTGTGGTCTACCGATCAGCGCAGGGCGTGCAGCGGTCGAGCACCCGGAGGTTCTGCTCGAGGACCTTGGCCAGCGCCTCCTCGGCAAGCTTCCTGCGCACCAGGCTATAGCGCATCCGCACCGTCTCAAGCTCGCGCTCGAGCCGCAGCGCCTCGAGCTTGACGGCGTTGAGGCGCAGCGCCTCGCCGCGCGACTCGTGGAGAGCCGCCTGGAGCGCGGCGCTCTCGGCGGGGCTGGGGGCCTGGGCGCCGCGGGCGGGCCGCTGCGCGAGGGAGAGGTCGCGGATCCTCGCCTGCACGATGGCCAGGCGCTCGGCGAGTGGCAGCACGTGCAGGTCGTTCTTCTCGTTGAATTCGCGCAGCTCCTTTTCCTTGGGGCCCAGCTCCGCCTCCAAGGCGCGTGCCTGCTCCTCTAGGAAGTCGAGCCCCTCGTTGCCGAAGAGGAAGGCCGCGTCGAGCACCGCGTTGCACACCGCGAGCGCTTCGGCGCGCTGGGCCGCGGTGGTGCGCACCACGAGCACCGCGCTGCGGCCGACCCGCTGGACGTTCATCGCCGCGCGCAGATCGACCGCCGGCGAGGTGCCCGCGACCGAGGCGCGGAACGACTCGCTGAGGAGGATCGCCCGCTCGGTCTCTACCGGATCGACCGCGGAGGCCGTCGCCACGTTGCGCAGGACGACGAGCGAGGCCGCGGCGCACCCCTCGGGCCGCGGTGGGGCCTTGACGACGCTCGGCGCTGGGCGGCTGTGGACGCAGGCGGCGAGCGAGCAGGCAACCAATGCGAACAACGGGCGCTTCATGACTGCTCCTTCGTGCTCCGGACTTCTCTCTTCCGAAAAGGCAGGCTGCCCGAGCCGCAGGCACGCAGGCGGCCGCTCGGCGTGCCTCGTGATTGCCGGCTGCAGCGCCCCTCGAGCCGCGGGGCGATGGTCGTCTGCTCGTGCGAGCAACGAGCCGAAAATGCCCTTGCTTGGAATCCGGCCCGATGAGCTCGCGGCACGTTAGCACGGGGTCGCCGGAGCCGCGTCGCCCCCCGGTGTTTCGGGCCGGCGCGGGCGGTCGCCGAACGCCCTGTCCCGAGGAGCCGGGCGGGCAGGCGATCTTGGAATAAATCAAAGGGGTTAGCTTGTTTTTTCAGTCTTGAGGGCGAAGCCGCGATGTGCTACTGTTGAACACTCTTTGCGCCGCTGCGCGAGAGGTTCGCAGGGGGGTCGCGAGGGTGTCGAGGGCAGGCTCGCCCGCTCAGGGAGAATCCTTGGAAAACTTGAACCAGAACCAGACCCCGCCGGCCGCGGCTGCGCCCGAGTACAGCGCCTCGAGCATCACCGTCCTCGAGGGACTCGAGGCCGTGCGCAAGCGGCCCGGCATGTACATCGGTCCGCCCGACGACACGGGCCTGCACCAGATCGTCTGGGAGGTCGTCGACAACTCGGTCGACGAGGCCCTGGCCGGCCACTGCACCGCCATCCGCGTGGTCATCCACGTCGACGAGTCGATCTCGATCATCGACAACGGGCGCGGCATCCCCACCGAGATGCATCCGTCCGAAGGGCGCCCCACCCCCGAGGTCGTGCTCACCGTGCTGCACGCGGGCGGCAAGTTCGACAACAACTCCTACGCGGTCTCCGCCGGCCTGCACGGGGTCGGGGTCTCGTGCGTCAACGCGCTCGCCGAGTTCCTCGAGCTCGAAATCTTCCGCAACGGCCAGCACTACCACCAGCGCTATGAGCGCGGCGTGCCGGTCACCGAGCTGAAGGCGACCGGCCCGACCGACAAGCGCGGCACCACCATCCGCTTCAAGCCCGACCCGCTCATCTTCGGCGAGCGCTTCTTCAACTTCGACGTGCTCAGCCAGCGGCTGCGCCAGCTCGCCTTCCTCAACGCGGGCCTGCTCATCGCCATCGTCGACGAGCGCAGCGACAAGGAGCACGAGTTCAAGTACGACGGGGGCATCCGCGAGTTCATCGAGCACTTGAACAAGAACAAGGCGGTGCTCAACGACAAGCCCATCTACTTCGCGGCCGAGACCGAGCGCATCCAGGTCGAGGTGGCGATGCAGTACAACGACTCCTACGACGAGAAGCTCTACTGCTTCGGCAACAACACCTTCAACGACGAAGGTGGGACGCACCTGGCGGGCTTCAAGGCGGCGCTGACCCGGACGCTGAACGCTTATGCGACCAAGAACAACCTCTGGAAGGACCTGAAGGAGACCCCCAGCGGCGACGACGCGCGCGAGGGCCTGGTCGCCATCATCTCGGTCAAGCTGCCCAACCCCGCCTTCGACAGCCAGCCCAAGCACAAGCTCATCAACCCCGAGGTCAAGGGCGCGGTCGAGGGGATCGTCTCCGACAAGCTGGCCACCTTCCTCGAGGAGAACCCCAACGTCGCCAAGAAGCTCGCCGCCAAGGTGGGCGACGCGGCCCGCGCGCGCATCGCCGCGCGCAAGGCCAAGGAGACCGTGCGGCGCAAGGGCGCCCTCGACTCGGCCTCACTGCCCGGCAAGCTCGCCGACTGCCAGGAGCGCGACCCGTCGCTGTGCGAGCTCTACATCGTCGAGGGCGACTCCGCAGGCGGCTCGGCCAAGCAGGGCCGCGATCGCAAGTACCAGGCGATCCTGCCGCTGCGCGGCAAGATCCTGAACGTCGAGAAGGCCCGCTTCGACAAGATGCTCAGCTCCGACACCATCGCCATGCTCATCACCGCGCTGGGCACCGGCATCGGCAAGGAGGACTACGACTCGAACAAGGCGCGCTACCACCGCATCATCCTGATGACCGACGCCGACGTCGACGGCTCGCACATCCGCACCTTGTTGCTCACCTTCTTCTACCGGCAGATGCCCGAGCTCATCGAACGCGGCTACCTCTACATCGCCCAGCCGCCGCTCTACAAAGTGACCCGCGGCAAGAAGGACGCCTACCTCAAGGACGAGCAGACCTTCGTCGAGTACCTGATCCAGGCGAGCGTGGCGGCCTGCCGCCTCGAGGTCGAGGGCAAGCCGCCGGTCGAAGGCGAGGCGTTCCGCAGCCTCCTCGACCGGATCCTCCGCTACAACTTCCTGCTCGACCGGGTCGCCCGGCGCCGCGACGCGCGCATCGTCGACGCACTCGTGCAGGCGAGCGATCTCGAGTCGCAGACCCTCTCGGACATGGACGCGCTCACCGAGCAGCTCGCCAAGGCGCTCGGGTTCGCCGAAGAGCACCTCCCGGGCGTCGAGCATGCCTTCGCGACGGTGCTGCGCAAGCCCGACCCCGAGAACCCGGCGGCCAAGGTGCTGGTCTTCAAGACCGAGATCAACGGCAACCCGCGCGAAACGGTCATCGATCGGGCCTTTCTCGAGGGCCCGGAGTTCACCGAGATGCGCGCGCTCAGCCGCGCCTTCCGCGAGGTCGGCAGCGCGCCCTACACCCTGGTCACCTCCAGCGGCAAGCAGACCTTCGGCACGGTCCAGGCCCTGCTCGAGGCCACGAAGAAGGAGGCCTCGCGCGGCCAGAGCATCCAGCGCTACAAGGGGCTGGGCGAGATGAACCCTGAGCAGCTCTGGGAGACCACGATGAACCCGGAGACCCGCACCCTGCTCAAGGTCAAGGTCGACGACACGGTCGAGGCCGACGGCATCTTCACCGTGCTCATGGGCGACCAGGTCGAGCCGCGGCGTGAGTTCATCGAGAAGAACGCGCTCGAGGTTCAAAACCTGGACATCTAATCGGCGAGGCTCCTAGACTGCGCGCCGCCGTTTCTTGGGGCATCGTCTAAAGGCAGGACTGAGGACTTTGAATCCTCCTATCTAGGTTCGAATCCTAGTGCCCCAGCAAGAAGGCCGGACGTCCTGCGACGCCCGGCCTTCTTTTCGTCCCGGGCGCCTGCCCCCGCGCGCGCGCGTCGCCTTCTCCCCCGAGCCACGACGAGCTCCAGCCTCCAGCTCCTCGACTGCTCGCGGGCCGCCCCGGGGTCTGTAACGCGAAGCAGCGGCCGTCGTCTCTTCGGGAACAAAGCCGGCCACCACGCGTGTTGCCCCAGTGCAGGACAGCTTGTGCGGTCGGCGCGCAGGCGGGCCGGGACCGGGGCGGCACTTGAATCCCTTCTCTCCCTCGAGACGACTCTCGTGGCGCTGGGCGCCTCTGCTGGCCGCGGTGGGCTACGCGGTCCTCGGAGCGATCTGGCTGCTCTTCGCCCAGGAGCTCGCCGTGCGCCTGTTCGCCAGCGAGATAGGGCGGGGGCACGCCCGCGACCTCTTCAGTTGGCTCTTCGTCGCCGCCTCGGCCTTGGGCCTGCTGTGGCTGTTGCGCGTGGCGACCCGTCCCTTGCGCCAGTCGCAGCGGGCGCTCGCCGACACCATCGAGAGCATGGTCGACGCGGTGCTCGTCGTCGACGGCGAGGGGCGCATCCTCGAGGCCAACCGCGCGGCCGTCGAGCTGCTCGCGGTCCGCGATGCGGCCGAGCTGCTCGTCCACGTCGAGGACTTCCGCCGTCGCTTCGAGCTGCGCGACTCGGCCGGCGCGCCCCTGCAGGCCGGGGACTCGCCCATCGGACGCGCGCTCGGCGGGGCGATGGTGCGCCGCGAGGAGGCGATGCTGCGCGCGGGCGACGGCAGCGAGCGCTTCGTCGTGATGAGCGCGGCGCCGGTCCACAGCGAGCGGCCGCTGCCGGTCTCGCTCGTGGTCGTCAGCCTCGAGGACATCGGCGAGGTGAAGCGCCTCGAGCGCCTGCGCGACGAGTTCCTCTCCATCGCCGCGCACGAGCTGAAGACCCCGCTCACCTCGGTCAAGGGCTACGCGCAGCTCCTGCGCCGGCGCGGGCTCGAGGGCGCGCAGGCCGACCGCGGGCTCGAGGTCATCAACCGGCAGTGTGACCGCATGAACCAGCTCATCGAGGACCTGCTCGACCTCTCGAGGGTCGACCTGGGGCGCCTGTGCCTGCGCCTGCAGCGCTGCGAGCTGCGCGAGCTGGCCGCCGAGGCGATCGCCCACGTCCAGCCGTTGACGGCCCGCCACCGCTTGCTGCTCGACTGCGAGGTGGGCGCAAGTGTCGAGGCCGATCGCGAGCGGATCGAACAGGTGCTGGCGAACCTGCTCGACAACGCGGTCAAGTTCTCGCCAGAGGGCGGCCTGGTGCGCGTCTCGGTCTTGAGGCAGGCCGACGGCTGCGTGGTGCGCGTCGAGGACCAGGGGCTCGGCATCTCCGAGCACGAGCGCTGCCACGTCTTCGAGCGCTTCTACCAGGCGCAGCCCGGCTGCGTCCTCTCGAGCCGCGCCGGCATGGGCATCGGCCTGACCATCGCGCGGGACATCGTCGAGCGCCACGGCGGGCGGATCTGGTTCGAGACCGAAGAGGGGAAGGGCTCGGCCTTCTGCTTCTTGCTGCCTTACCAAGGGTCAAATCAGGTCGCAGACCCCGCGCCTGCCGCCTGACGGCGCCGGCTCTTTCAGGCCCGGGCGTAGGCGCCTCGCGGCTGCTGGGCTTGTGGCTTTGGTGGGCTCGCGGTGCGCCGCCCCGCCACTGGAGGTCGCGCCCCAGAGTTCGTTTGCGCGTGAAAGGCCGGAACCGCAAGCGGCCGAATTCACGGGTGGGCCGCCGGAGGTTTTTGTCCACATCAAGTTTGGGCGGCGAGTCCGCGAATCCCTCGACTTCAGAGGCTCCCGCTGGTCGCCTCTACGCTCCTAACCAACGGCCCTGCCAGCTCAAGGTCACAGCCGGCCAAGGGATCGGTGACAAGCTCGGGATGACCCGGTTGCAGCCAAGGTGCTTGGAAAAGGCGCAACGAACCTAGGCGCCCTCTTCACACCCCTCGCTCGCGGCGCGGGGCTCGACCGGCGAACGCGCGGGCCTGGGCCTGCCTCTCGGCGGCGGAGGCCGCTCATCGCCTCGACCGAGGCGATGACCCTCGCAGTCCACCGCTGGCCGCGAGGATCTGGCGCGCGGCCATCCTCATCCCCAACGGTGGCCCGCGCCCGGGGCTCGAACGCGCAAGGTCGAGCCGAGCGAGCCGCCGGGGGCGCGACGGACGGCGCGCGCCGCCAAGACAGGAAAACGCCCGAGCGCGCGAGGCGCCCGGGCGTTTCTTCTTGGAACCAGCGAGCAGCGGGCTAGGGATTGACGATGAACTTGTGCTCGTTGCGCTCGAAGAAGTCGACGGTCTGGCGTGCGGCCGCCAGGCCCGCGTTGACGTTTGCCTCGTTGGTCTGGGCGCCCATCTTCTTGGGCGAGCAGAAGTAGCGGACCGCGAACTTCTCGTTGAGCACAGCGTGCGTCTGGGCGGTCGGCGCCACGTCGGTGGCGTACTTGAGGTCGGCCCGCTCCTCCATGATCGCGAGCAGCTCGGGCTCGTTGATGACCTCGGCGCGGGCGGTGTTGATGATGGTCGCGCCCTTGGGAAGCTGCGAGAGCAGGGCCTTGCCGATGGAGCCGGTGGTCTCCTTGGTCTTCGGGATGTGCAGCGAGAGGTAGTTGCTGGTGCGGTAGAGCTCGTCGGGGGTGCCGACCGGTTCAACTCCCTCCTCGCGAATCACCGCCGCGTCGATGTACGGGTCGTAGGCGCGCAGGGTCATGCCAAAGCCCTTGGCGGCGACGGCGACCGCACGCCCGGCGTTGCCGAAGGCCAGCAGGCCCAGGTTCTTGCCGCGCAGCTCGATGCCGGTCTTTCCGTCGAACTTGCCGCGGGCCATGAAGATCATCAGACCGATGGCCAGCTCGGCCACCGCGTTGGCGTTCTGGCCCGGCGTGTTCATCACCGCGATGCCGCGCTCCTTGGCATGGGCGATGTCGACGTTGTCGTAGCCCGAGCCGGCGCGCACGACGAGCTTGAGGCTCTTGCCCGCGCCCAGGACCTCGGCGTCGACGACGTCGCTGCGGATGATCATCGCGTCCGCGACGCCGACCGCATCGAGCAGCTCTGCCTTCGAGGTGTACGCTTCGAGCACGACGGCCTCGTACCCCGCCTCCTTGATGATGCCGACCACCTGATCGCGCGCGCTCGCGGAGAAGGGCTTCTCCGTCGCCAACAGCACTCTCTTAGCCATGGGTGTTCTCCTCATTCGGTGAGGCCCGACGTATGTCGCCTGCGGTGTTCGGCCCTGGGGCACGCGAGCGGGGCACGCATCGCGGTTGCGAGCTCAGCGGTCGAGCTCGGGCCCCGGGGGCAGCCTTTCGCGGCACAACCGCCCCTCCGGCCAAGGCGCGCGGCGGCGCGACAGCGCGCCTGAGCTCGTTCCGGGCGAAAGGCCGGAACCGCAAGTGGCCGAACCCACGGGCGGAGCGCCGGAGGTCTTCGTCCAAATCCGGTTTGGGAGGCGAATCCGCGCATCCCTCGACTCCGAGGCTCGGCGCTGGTCGCCTCTATGCCGGGGATGGGCGCCTTGGCCGGCGCAGGCCCCGCGGCGCCCCACCGGATGGCTGGCTCCTCGGGCAGTTTGCGCTTCGCCAACCGGGCCTCCTGTGGACAGGTCTCTCTTCTCGTGTAGCCAGCGAGCAGGTGCACCTTGGCCAAAAACTCAGCACGGGCTCGGCAAACGGCATCGGTGGGGCCGGGCGGTTCGGGAAGGGGACTCAGGTTGGCCAGGCGTGTTGACAGGCGTCCTGCCATGGAGGAGCCGCATGCGCCCGTGAGTTCCAGAAGCCTGCCCTGCGCGCAGCATCGGCACGGCCGGCCGGGTGCCCATCGGGCGAACGAGCGTGCTCGGCGGCGATCGGTGCGCAGTCGACGACACCTCCCCGCGCCCCGGCGCCGAGGCGGGTTCGCGGGCGCCTTGCCGGCGGCCGCAAGAGCGCGAGACCGCAGCGGCAAGCAGCTCGGCCGCATGCGAGGGGTCGTCTTCCTGGGGAGCTTGGGCCCATCCCCGAGCGAACCGGCCCGCCATGCCGGCCAGCCGCTCGCTTCCGCGGACGGGGGCTCCAGAGTTCGTGCAAGGTCCAGGTCAGGAGTTGGCAACCACGCGAAATCGAAGCGTTTGCAGCCAAAACTCGATTTCGCGGCCGGTCCGGGATCTGCGGCAACTCACCGAG
>DHSB01000116.1:5635-6006 GCA_002408385.1 Myxococcales bacterium UBA5297 | reverse complement strand
GACTCGCAGGAAGTCTGGGGCTCGCCTTGCGTGAAGCTGGTTGAGCGGGGCTGGGGCGAGCCGGACGAATCGCCGCGGCGGCGTCGCCGCCGACGGGGGCAAAGACGAAGAAACGCCCGCGCGCAAGGGGCGCGCGGGCGTTCTTGCTCTCAGGCCGCTTGGGGCCGACTACGGATTGACGATGAAGTCGCGCTCGTTGCGCTCGAAGAAGCCGACGATCTGCTGCGCGGCGGCCTTGCCCGCGTTGACGTTGGCCTCGCTGGTCTGGGCGCCCAGCTTCTTGGGCGGGCAGAAGTAGCGGGAGGCGAACTTCTCGGTGAGCACAGCGTGCGTCTCGGCGGACGGCTGCACGTCGGTGGCGTACTTGAGGT
>DHSB01000116.1:5167-5396 GCA_002408385.1 Myxococcales bacterium UBA5297 | reverse complement strand
AGGTTCGCCTTGCGCTTCGGGATGTGCAGCGAGAGGAAGTCGCTGGAGCTGTAGAGCTCCTCGAGCGTCTTGACCTGCTCGCAGCCCGCGTCGTGGATCCGCGCCGGGTCGGCGGTCGGGGCGTAGACGCGCACGCTCATGCCGAAGCCCTTGGCGATAGGGGGAACGGCGCGGGCGACGGCGCCGAAGGCCTGCAGGCCCAGGCGCTTGCCGCGCAGCTCGATGCCGG
>DHSB01000116.1:4123-4973 GCA_002408385.1 Myxococcales bacterium UBA5297 | reverse complement strand
ACCGCGTTGGCGTTCTGGCCCGGGGTGTTCATCACGGCGATGCCGCGCTCCTTGGCGTTGGCGACGTCGACGTTGTCGAAGCCGGCGCCCGCGCGAACGACGAGCTTGAGGTTCTTGGCGGCCGCGAGGATCTCCGCGTCGACGATGTCGCTGCGGACGATCATCGCGTCCACGTCGGCGACCGAGCGGATGGGGTCCGCCTTCGACGTGTAGGACTCGAGGACCACGGCCTCGTAACCCGCTTCCTTGATGATGCTGACAACCTGATCGCGCGCGCTCGCGGCGAAGGGCTTCTCAGTAGCCAACAGCACTTTCTTAGCCATGGGGTGTTCTCCTCGGTTCGGTGAGGGTTCGACAAAAGCCGCACACGGTCCTAGCCCGGTTCCGCGCGCGGTTCAACTGGTACGACGCCGCGAGCGGGGCCATCCCCGCCGAATCGAGGGCGGCTCGGGCCCACGGCGCGCGCTCTCATCGTCTGAAGGCAGACGTCCGACCTGAGGCTGGGTCGATCGGCAGGCGGGCGGCCGGCCGACCTGAGCGAGGTCGAGGGGACAAGAATGCTCGAGGTGTCGCGGAATCTTCCCAGGACTCCGGCCCAAAGCTTCGCTCCCCGGTGCCTGGCGCGAAGGCCATTTCCTGCAGAGGCGAGCGGCGCTCGGCGAATGCTCCCACGCGCATCGGTGTGAGGATGGGTAGCCACGAGGCTGCGCCCAAGCGCTGTTGCTGGGCGCGCAGGCGTGCGCCTTGACACAGGGAGAAGTAGCCAGGCTGGAGTGCCCCTCGTGTAGTTGAAGAGTGCCGGAGTGAATCGGACCCCGCTCGCTTGCCACCAGCAGGCTGCCTCTCGATC
>DHSB01000116.1:2199-3963 GCA_002408385.1 Myxococcales bacterium UBA5297 | reverse complement strand
CCTGCTCGAGGAGCGCGCGCCGGCGCACCGAGCAGCAGCCCCCGCGGCGCTCGTCAGCCTGGCGCTCCAGCCGCGGCTCGTGCGCTCGTCGCTGTCACCACCGCCCTCGGCGACGCTCGAGGCGCAACACTCGGGCCGCTCGTCCCTTTCGGCCCGCCGCGCGGCCAGGCCTTGCAAATGCCCACGGCGCCGGGGCCAGATCGGCCCACTCGAGCGGCCGCCCCAAGCCAGGCGGCGCCCGCGCCGACTAGAGAAAGACGATTGGAGAAAGACGCGGAGGAGCGATGGCAGCGCGATGCCCTGCGTGCAGCACCTGGATGTCCCGTCGAAGGGTCGCGAACGTCGAGTACGACGGCTGTCCCGGCTGTGGCGGGCTGTGGCTCGACCAGGGCGAGCTGCAGACCCTGGCGAAGCAGCCCGAGCAGCTCCGGGCAGCCGCGGCCAACTACAAGCCCGGCATGCAGCCCTCGGTCGCTCCTGAGCGAAGCGGCAGGTGCCCGCGCTGCGAGGCCCCTCTCGCGCAGTTCGAGTTCGACACCTTCCGTGGCATCCGCCTGGACCGCTGCCGCCAGTGTGGCGGAGTCTGGATGGACCATGGGGAGGCCGAACAGTTCGCCGAACGCATCGCGCCGAGCGCGCCGCCGCCCTCGGCGCCGAGCGCCGCGCCCGCGGCCTACGCGGTGGGGATAGCGCCGCACCTGCTGCCGGACGGCGGGGCGCAGTACTCCCCTGACCCGAGCCCCTTCGCGGCTCCAAAGGCAGACCCAGCCGACGAGACCTCGACCTTCGGGCTGCCGGTGGTGCGCGGCATCGCCCTCGGCGAGGTCGACCCGTCGAGCGGTTTGGGCGGCAGCTTCTCGAGGGGCTGGGCCTTCGCGAAGGCCGCCTATGGCCTGGCGCTCGAGTGCCCCAAGCTGCTCGTCCCCATGGCCGTCGCCGCGGTCGTGCAGCTCGCCGCCGGGATGGCGGCGTTGCGCGCGCTGCGCACGCAGATGATCACGAGCGGCGTCGACTTCACGCTGCCGTTCAAGGCGCAGTCGCAGGTCGCCGAGGCCTGGTTCCAGACCCACGGGCCGATGGTGATCGGGGTGGTGCTGCTGGGGTTTTTCCTCGTCATCCTCGGCAACGGGGTGATTACGGGGATGACCGTGAACCTGGTCGACGCGTGGCTCAAGGGGCGCGAGCCGAAGCTGTCGGTGGCGGCCAAGGACGTGCTCAAGAACCTCGGGGCGCTCGTCGTGATGGCGGTGGTGACCGTGGTGGTGGCCTTGCTCACCGCGGAGAACCGCAAGGGCAGCGGGGTGGCCAACGCCGCCAAGCGCGCCGCGAGGAAGGCCTGGGAGGTCGTCGCCGCGCTGCTGGTGCCGGTCATCATCATCGAGGACCTGGGCTTCAGTGGCGCGCTCGCGCGGGCGCGCGCCATCCACTCCGGGAACCTGCTGCAGATAGCGGTGGGCGAGATAGGCCTGCGGTCGGTCGCCGCGCTGCCCGGGCTGGCGATAGCGGCGATCATGGGCCTCGCCTTCTGGGGCACGATGCCGCCCTCGCCCTCGAGCATCACCAACATCCTCGTCATCGGGATGCTGCTGGGGGCGCCGCTCAACATCCTCAACTCCTTCGCCTACAGCGCCTACAACACCTGTCTCTATCTCTGGGCGGCCGAGACCGAGCGCGTCCGCGACCCGCGCTGCGTCAAGGTCCCGGGGTTGCTCGCCTCGGCGCTCACCGGCACGCGGGGGTAAGCGGCTGGCGGCGGTGGAGGCG
>DHSB01000116.1:0-2093 GCA_002408385.1 Myxococcales bacterium UBA5297 | reverse complement strand
AGCGGCTGGCGGCGGTGGAGGCGGAGACGTGGATTACTCGAGGGGAGCCGCTCGTGAGCCTCTCGCGGTACTGCGGTAGGGCGACGCGTCGGCATCTTGGGAGCCGGCTCTGAGGCATCGGGGGCTGACGGCAGCGCTACGGTAATCGCCAACGCGCACCGCTCAACCCTGGTGACCGTGTCGCTTGCGTCCGCTTTCGCGCCCAAGGCGTTTCACCCCATGTTCGAGTCGGGGCTAGGATTGCCGGCACTACGTCTCACACCAATGGGAGGCAAGGATGAGCGTCGAGAAGATCAGGGCGGTGTCGGAGAAGATCCAAGAACGGCTCCCCGCGGTTCGAGGGAAGGGAGAGGAGGCGACGAAGCAAGCGCTTATCCTCCCGATGCTCGACGCGCTCGGCTACGACATCTGGAACCCGAGCGAGGTGTGCCCCGAGTTCGAGGCCGACTTCGCCCTCAAGAAGAAGGGGCAAGCCGAAAAGGTCGACTTCGCCATCCTGATTGACGGCACGCCGCGGATCTTCGTCGAGGCGAAGGCCGTCGACTCGTCGCTCGACGGGCACGAAGGCCAACTTGCCCGCTACTTCAACGCCGTGCCCTCGGTTGCGCTCGCCATCCTGACCAACGGGCTCGAGTACCGCTTCTTCACCGACACCGGCGATCCCAACGTGATGGATTCGGCGCCTTTCCACGTCGTCAAGCTCGACGCTCCCGACACCGATCTAGAGGTGATGGCCAGGTTCGGGCGCGCCGTCTTCGCAGCCGAGCCCATTCGCGACTTCGCGACCGAGCTGACCTACACGGCGAAGATCGCGGCGTTTCTCCGCAGCGAGCTCGATCTTCGCGACCGGGACGCCAGCGAGAACCTCGTTCGGTGGATCCTCGGCTCGGTGGGGATGTACGAGGGCCGGGTCACCGCGAACGTAGTCGACAGGTTCAGGCCAATCGTCAAGAACGGGCTCCAGAGGGTGATCGTCGAGATCGTGCGCAGGTCGGTCGCTGCGATCGACAACGAGGTGTCGAAGCCCGATGCCGCAGCGATTCAAGACGCGGCGTCCGCTGTCGCCGTGAGGCAGGCGGCCGAGACGGCTGGGAGGGTCGATCCGGATCCCTCGGAGACGGGGCGAAAGGTCGTGACCACCGAGCGCGAGCTCGAGTTCTTCGCAATCGCTCGGGAGCAGTTCGCCGGCTCGCCGCTTGCCAGCGCGACAATCTGGGACACATCGACGAGGCGCGAGGTTCCTGCCGAGGTCGGCTACAAGGACACGACCGGGTACTTCGCGATCTACTTGAACAAGCCTGCGTTCTGGGCTCTGCGCGTCCTGTCGGAGGGGCGAACGCCGTGGGTCGGCTTCAACCTCAAGCGAGAGGTCGGGCTGCCGCTCGTGCCGGCCGAGTTCAAGGTGCTTGAGCCGAGCGCCTTCGCCGAGTTCCGGGTGGCTGTCTCCGGGCCGGGCGACCTGCGCGCGCTCGACCGACTTGTCCACCTGGCCTTCGCTCAGACCGTCGAGGAGCATCGGCCGAAGGCGGACGGTCTAGAAGTCGCGACACCCTCGTGCTCTGCACCGGCGGTGGACCATCAGGCATAGCCCCGAGGACTAATCTGGGCGCCCAAGCGCCTCCTCAAGCATCGATCGCGCGACGACAGACCGCGCCGGTGGCGAAGCGTTTCCGAGCGTGTCGGCGTACTCCTTCTTGAGCACCGCGACCTTGGCAAGTGCCGCCGCTTGCAGCACGGCGGTCGCCTCCGGCGCGAACCCATGGGGTGATGGATGGCCAAGCCTTCCGCACGACCGGGCTTCCCGCTCGAGATCCACAAATGGCTCAAGGCCGAGTTGCGCAGCCGCGGCGTGAAGGACTACGCGCGATTGACCGAGCAGCTCAGCAGGAAGGTCAAGGGGGCGTTGGGAGCGTCGACGGGAAAGGTGGACAGTACGGAGGACCTCGACGAGCTCTGCTGTTCGTTCTGCGGCAAGAGCAGGAAGAGCATCAAGAAGCTCGTCGCAGGGCCCGTCGCGATGATTTGCAACGAATGCATCGAGCTCTGCTGCGGAATCCTTGACCACGAGGACGAGCTGCGCGCCGCGGTGCGGT
>DHSB01000200.1:12813-13065 GCA_002408385.1 Myxococcales bacterium UBA5297 | reverse complement strand
CGTGTGGCGACGGCGTGATCGACACCGGCGAGGCCTGTGACAGCGGCGAGCAGAACAGCGACACCGAGCCGAACGCTTGCCGCTTGACGTGCGTGGCCGCGAGCTGCGGCGACGGCGTGATCGACACCGGCGAGGCCTGCGACAACGGCGAGCAGAACAGCGACACCGAGCCGAACGCCTGCCGGACAGCCTGCGTCGCCGCGAGCTGTGGCGATGGCGTGGCCGACTCGGGCGAGGCCTGTGACAGCGGCG
>DHSB01000200.1:8384-12624 GCA_002408385.1 Myxococcales bacterium UBA5297 | reverse complement strand
TTGACGTGCGTGGCCGCGAGCTGTGGCGATGGCGCGGTCGATTCGGGCGAGCAGTGCGACAGCGGCGAGGCGAACAGCGACACCGAGCCGAACGCCTGCCGTACGAGTTGCGTGGCCGCGAGCTGTGGCGACGGCGCGGTCGACTCCGGCGAGGCCTGCGACAACGGCGAGCAGAACAGCGACACCGAGCCGAACTCCTGCCGCAGGACCTGCGTGGCCGCGAGCTGTGGCGACGGCGTGGTCGATACGGGCGAGCAGTGCGACAGGGGCGAGGCGAACAGCGACACCGTTGCCGACGCCTGCCGCACGAGTTGCATCTCCCCGCGCTGCGGCGACGGGATCGTCGACTCGGCCGAGGGCTGTGATGACGGCGAGGCGAACGACGACGCGCTGCCCGATGCCTGCCGCACGAGCTGCCAGCCGGCGTTCTGCGGCGACGGCGTGCTCGACGGCGGCGAGCTCTGTGACGAGGGATCGGAGAATAGCGACTCGCTCGCCGATGCCTGCCGGACGAGCTGCGAGCCTGCCCGTTGCGGCGACGGCACTCTCGATTCGGGCGAGTCCTGCGACGACGGCATCCTCAACAGCGACACGGCTGCAGATGCCTGCCGCCCCAACTGCGAGCCGGCGAGCTGTGGAGACGCGACCGTCGATTCGGGCGAGCAGTGCGACGACGGCGAGTCGAACAGCGACACGCTGGCCGACGCCTGTCGCAGGGACTGCAAGGCTGCGTTCTGCGGAGACGCGATCGTCGACTCAAGCGAGAGCTGCGACGAGGGCGGCTCGAACAGCGACACGGCGGCTGACGCGTGCCGCACCTCTTGCCAGCCCGCGGGCTGCGGCGACGGGGTCATCGACACCGGCGAGACCTGCGACAACGGCTCGTCCAACAGCGACACGCTCGCCGATGCCTGCCGCACTTCCTGCGTGCCGGCGCGCTGCGGCGACGACGCCGTGGACACCGGCGAGGAGTGCGACGACGGCAGCTCGAACAGCGACACGGCGGCCGACGCGTGCCGCACCGACTGCGTCGTCCCGTTCTGCGGCGACGGCATCCTGGACAGCGGCGAGGTGTGTGACGAGGGCGCTGCCAACAGCAACGACGCGCCCAACGCCTGCCGCACGATGTGCCGCCCGGCCTTCTGCGGCGACGGCGTGCTCGACGCGGGCGAGACCTGCGACGACGGCAACGGCCTGGACGACGACGGTTGCACTTCGGCCTGCGCTGTGGAGATCGCGCCGCCCGGCGGCGCGGTCCTGCTCTCAGGCTCGCTCGACGCCACTGACCCGCTGTGGGAGCGCCCCGCGGCCGACTGCTACCCGCGGAGCTCGGAGGGGATGTTCTACGACCTCTTCACCATCGAGAACCCGTTCGGCGTGCTGCGTGTGGTGGACCTGACCGCGAGCTGGTCCGCGGGCGATGGCTTCCTCCACGTCTTCAGGGAGCCGTTCGCTCCCACCGACCTGACCGGCTGCCTCGGCGGGGACGACGACCTGGGCTACGACCAGAGCAAGAGCCAGATCGAGGGTGTGCGGCTCGCCCCCGGACAGCGCCTCGTCGTCGTCGCGTCTACCTACTGGGCGCAGAGGGCGATAGGCCCCTACGAGATCACGGTAGACACCGCGGACTTCGAGTGCGGCAACGGCACCCGCGAACCTCCCGAGGCCTGTGACGACGGCAACGCGGAAGGCGGCGACGGCTGCGCCGAGACCTGCCTCGAGGTCGAGCCGGGCTTCGTCTGCGAGGCCGAGGGCGCCGCGTGCCGCGAGATTCGCTGCGGCGACGGCCTCGTCGACGCTCCCGAGGTCTGCGATGACGGAGACGCGCACGGCGCGGACGGCTGTGCTGCGGACTGCCTGTCGCTCGAGCCTGGTTTTGTCTGCGAGACGCCGGGAGCGCCGTGCCGTGAGATTCGCTGCGGCGACGGCTTCGTCGACGCTCCCGAGGTTTGCGATGACCTGAATCAGGACGGAGGCGACGGCTGCGCGGCCGACTGCTCGGCCGTCGAGCCCGGCTTCGCCTGCCAGACGCCGGCAGAGGCGTGCCGCGCCATCCGCTGCAACGACGGCTTCGTCGATCCTCCGGAGTCCTGCGAGGACGGCAACAGCGTCAGCGGCGACGGCTGCTCGGCGGACTGCGTGCTCGAAATCGCGGGGAAGGGGAGCGCCCTCCTCATCTCCGGCTCTCTCGACGCCGACGATCCGACGTGGAACCGGCCGAACGGGAGCTGCAGCTACCTCAGCGGTTCGGAGTGCCACCGCGACACCTGGTCCATCGTCAACCTGACCGGAGCGGCGCAGGTCCTCCGGATCACCGCGAGCTGGCTCGGCGACGGCTTCCTGCACGTCTTCGGCGCGCCGTTCGAGCCGCAGCTCGCCGGTTGCCTCGCGGGCGACGACGACTTCGAAGGAATCCGCGCCAGCCAGATCCCCAGCGTCGCCATCGAGGCGGGCCAGACGCTGACGGTCGTCGCCTCCTCCTACTACCCGTCCGCGCCCCTCGGCGCCTACTCGATAGAGGTGCACACCTACGACGTCACCTGCGGCGACGGCGCGCAGGTGGCGCCCGAGGTCTGTGACGACGGAAACGCCGAGGGCGGCGACGGTTGCGCGGCCAACTGCATGGCGACCGAGCCCGGCTACGTCTGCGAGACGCCGGGCTCGCTCTGCCGGGCCATCCGCTGCGGCGACGGCTTCATCGACGGCTCGGAAGTGTGCGACGACGGCAACTCCGTCTCGGGCGACGGTTGCTCGGCGGACTGCCTGGCGCTCGAGCCCGGCTTCGTCTGCGAGGCGGCGGGCGTGCTCTGCCGCCCCATCCACTGCGGCGACGGCTTCGTGGACGAGCCCGAGAGCTGCGAGGACGGCAACAGCGCGGGCGGCGACGGCTGCTCGGCAGGCTGTGTCGTCGAGCCGGGGTTCGTGTGCCCGACCATCGGCCAGGCCTGCCGGCAGATCGTCTGCGGCGACGGCTTCGTCGATCCGCCGGAGACCTGTGACGACACGAACACGTTCAGTGGCGACGGCTGCTCGGCGTTCTGCGAGGTCGAGATCGCGCCGCAGGGCTCGGCGGTTCAGCTCACCGGCTCCCTCGACGCGACCGATCCGACGTGGCTGCGCGTGAGCGAGGGCTGCGCGGCCACGAGCACCACCGCCTTCTACGACGCGCTGTCGATAGTCAACGCGACCGGCACCCCTCAAGCTCTCACCATTCACGGTTCGTTTGGCGGCGACGGATTCCTGCACGTTTTCAGGGCCCCGTTCGACCCCGCCTCGCTCGACGGGTGCATCCGCGGCGACGACGACATCGGTTACGGGAACTGGAACGAGAGCGAGCTGACCAACGTCGCCATCATGCCGGACGAGGTCCTGGTCATCGTCGCCTCGACGTACGGCAGCCTGAGGGCGATAGGCGCCTATTCCATCGAGGTCCTCACCCAGCATCCGTTCTGCGGCGACGGCTTGGTGGGCGAAGGCGAGCAGTGCGACGACGGTGATGGCTCGGACGGGGACGGCTGCTCGGCCGCCTGCGTCATCGAAGAGGGCTTCGTCTGCGAGGCGCCCGGGCAGCCGTGCGAGGCGCTGGTGCCAAGGCTGGTCATCAACGAGGTGGACTACGACAACGTCGGCGCCGACTCGGCGGAGTTCGTAGAGCTCTTCAACCGCACCGGCGCGCCGGTGGACCTCGCGAGCCTCAGCCTGGTCTTCGTCAACGGGGGCTCGTCTCCGCCCGTGGTCTACCGGCAGATAGAGCTCGGGGCCGCAGGGATCCTGCCCGACGGCGGGTATCTCGTCGTCGCCCCATCGACCGTCGCCGCCGCCGCGGGCGCCGTCGTGCTCACCGTGAGCGGGAGCGATTTCATCCAGAACGGCGCCGCCGACGGCATCGCGCTCGTCGACGCCGCTTCGGGGACGCTGCTCGACGCGCTCTCCTACGAGGGCGAGCTCACCGCGGTGATGCTCCCGGGGATCGCCGACCCGGTGAGCCTCGTCGAGGGCACCCGGACCGAGGTGGCCGACCACGGCAGCTTCGCCGGCTCGCTCTGCCGCCGCGCGTCCAACGGCCGGGACACCGACGACGCGAGCAGGGACTGGTCGTTCTGCGAGCTGTCGCCGGGCGCGCCGAACCTCTGAGGAGGCGGCGAGGTCGCCTTCTTCTGTAGCCCGGCTGCGACCTCGAGCTGACGGGACTGTCTGGAGTGCCGGGTCGCCAGCCTTCGTGCTGGCGACCCGGCGCGCC
>DHSB01000200.1:8111-8243 GCA_002408385.1 Myxococcales bacterium UBA5297 | reverse complement strand
CCCCCCGGGCGCGCCGAGGTTCGTGTTCCCGGCGCACCGCCTCGATTCCTCGAGGGGCGCGTCGCGCGCGCCCCCGACGACGGCGCGGAAACGGCGACCGCGGCGGGTCCGGCGACGGGCGCATTGCGATGC
>DHSB01000200.1:1647-7969 GCA_002408385.1 Myxococcales bacterium UBA5297 | reverse complement strand
ACGGGCGCATTGCGATGCGCCCCAACCGGCGGCGCGAGCCGGCGAGCGTGCCGAGGTGGCCGTCGCCGGGCGCCTCCCCAGGCGCCGGAAGACCCTGGCGCAAAGCACTCGGTTGCCTGCTTGCCGGACGGCCAAGCTTGCGTGATTAGGAGGAATTTTCTCGCGGGAAGTTCGTGGAAGAGGCTGGCATCCGTTTCGGCCGACCGCATGTTTGGCCGGACAGCGGTTGAAAGACCGGGACGCCGACAGGGCGCTGCAGACGGCGGCAAGAACGCACCTTCTGTGGTTGCTCCTCGGCGGCTGGCCGGCGGGCAAGGAAAGGAGCACTTGCGCCCGCCACGCTCGGTCGCGGCGGGGGGAGATGCTTGGACGACTTTCTGGTGTACCTGCTCGTGCTGGTGGTCTTTACCAACCGCTATGTTCTGGGGCAGGTGCTCAAGCGGCTCGCTGGGGTCCGCTTCGACGAGACGGCCGAGGGGTTCGAGCCCACCGTCGCGACCATCACGCCGCTCTACAACGAGGGCGAGCACATCGTCCGCACCGTCGAGAGCCTGCTCGCGCTCGATTACCCGAAGGACAAGCTCGAGATCATCGTCGTCGACGACTGCTCCACCGACGACAGCCTCGCCTGGGCGCAGCGAGCCGCCGAGGGCCATCCGAACGTCAAGGTGGTGCGCAACCCGGTCAACCTCGGCAAGCGCCGGGCTATCAACCGCGGCCACCGCGAGACCGGCGCGCAGATCATCGTCTCGGTCGACTCCGACGTGATCGTCGACCCCAACGCCTTGAAGGAGCTGCTCAGGCGCTTTACCCGCCCGGACATCGCCGCGGTCGGCGGCCGGGTGATGGTCTCCAACCCCGACGACAACTGGCTCACCCGCATGCAGACGGTGAAGTTCTACTTCGCCCAGGAGTGGCTCAAGAACATCGAGCGCACCTTCAAGACCGTGCTCTGCCTGTCCGGCTGCTTGACGGCCTACCGGCGTGAGGTGCTCGAGGAGCTGCAGCCGGTCCTCGAGACCCGCAACGTGCTCGGGGTGCCCATCAAGTACGGCGAGGACCGCTTCCTGACCCGCACCATCGTCAAGGCGGGCTACCAGACGGTCTTCACCACCGCGGCGCGCTGCTACACGGTCGCCCCCCGCTCGCTCGGAGGCTACTTCTCGCAGCAGATCCGCTGGCGGCGCTCGAACTTCATCGACTGGTTCGGCGGGGTCAAGCACGTCTGGAAGTTGCCGGCGCCGGTGGCGGTCAACTACCTGTCGCTCTTCGCGCTGATGCTCGTCTACCCGCTGCTCATCATCGAGAAGATCGCCAACGGCAACTTCACCGAGCTCATCGCCCTGCACGTGGGCCTGCTCGG
Source organism: Myxococcales bacterium UBA5297 (assembly GCA_002408385.1). Lineage (GTDB taxonomy): Bacteria > Myxococcota > Myxococcia > Myxococcales > UBA5297 > UBA10939. Next base: position 6,606 of record DHSB01000200.1, on the reverse strand, counting down.
CCTGCTCGCCGGGCTCTACCTGTTCGCCGCGCGCCACATGCCCGCCTCGCAGCGGGTCGGCCCGCTGGCCTTCGTCTCGATGGCGCTGCTGTTGCCGGTCTCCTACTTCGTCTTCACGCCGCTGGCGCTCTTCACCCTCGACTCGGGGAGCTGGGAGACGCGCGCCGGCAGCGCCGCAGCCCCGGTAGCAAGAGAGGCATCCGGTTCAGGGAGCGCGCCGGCCGTGCCGGGCGGGCAGGCTTTGGTCGGGGCGCGCGCGGGCAGCGAGGTGGCGGTCGAGCCGATGCGCGCCGCGCAAGAGAGTGGGGGGACACGGTGAGGATCACGGACTCCAAGGCGTTGGTGATGGCCGCCAACAAGGCGGTCGTCTCGGCCTACAAGGGACTCGGCTTCGTCATCCTGACGCTGATTCTGCTCGCCATCGGCTCCTACCTGAGCGTCCAGGGCTTCTTCCTCCTCGCGCGCTCCTGGGTCGCCCCGGTCATCGTCCAGCCGAACGATCCGCGCGTGCTCGCCGCGCGCACCCAGCTCGCCGCCCAGGAGGCGACGCGCGACAGGCTGGTCGCCGAGCGGCGCGAGCTGCTCTCGCGCCTGACGCTCACCGGGCGCTCGACCGAGGTGCTCGAGGTGCTCCAGCGGCGCTTCGGCGCGGCCCTGCAGGCCGACGTGCTGGCCCGGCGCGTCGAGCTCGCGCAGCTCTCGAGCCTGCGCCGCGAGCTGGGCGCCGCGCGGGAGGAGCTGCTGCGCTCGAGCGGCGACTTCGCGACCGTGACCCGCGCCGAGACCCGCGAGCTGTTCGACGCCAAGCTGCTCGACCGCGAGGGGCGCATCCGGGCCGACTACCACCTCTCGCAGCTCGAGCTGGGCAACCTCTCGCTCAGCGAGCGCGACGCGGCCCTCGAGACGCGAATCCGGGTCCTGCGGCGCGAGATCGCCGAGCGCGAGGCGTTGGGGGAGGGCAGCGGGCGGGCCGCGGGCAACGTCGGGTGGGACGCGCTGATGATCGAGCGCGAGCTCGCCCGCGGCGCGCTCGAGCTCGAGGGGCTGCAGGCCGAGCGTTCGGTGGCCGAGGCCGCGCTCGAGGTCTTCGAGGTCAACCTCGCGCGCCAGGAGGAGATCCTCGCCGCGCTCAAGGCCTCGCCCTACGCCAAGGCCGCCGAGCGCGGGCTTGCCCTCGGGTTCGTGCCCTACGAGAACCTGGCGAACGTGGCCGAAGGCATGCCGCTCTATCGCTGCGCCCTCGGGCTGCTCTGGTGCTCGCCGGCCGGCAGCGTCTCGCGGGTGCTCGAGGGCGAGACCACCGCGCCCCACCCGGTGCGCAGCCGCGACTTGCGCGGAGTGATGGCCGAGCTTGCGTTGGACGAGCTGCGCTTTGCCGAGGAGACGGTCCTCTACGTCGGCAGGCCCCCGCTCTTCTTCTAGGGCCGGGGAGCGAAGGCGGGCTGAGGAGGGGAGGGGAGACGAGATGAGCGCTGCGGCCTGGCTTCTGGTTTCGGTTCTCGCGCTGGGCGCCGCCCCGGCGAGCGAGGAGGCGGCGGACGGATACTGCCGCTGGCTCGAAGGGGTCGCGGACGCAGAGAGCAGTCTGATGATGGCCCCGAGCCTCTTCGCCACCGGCGGGCTGGTCAACTCGCCCCTCGGCGATCCGTCCGATGCGCTGGGCGTCAAGCCGCGCCTGATGCTCGGCCTGCAGTACGACTTCGTGCGGCTCTACCAGGGCATGACCCTGCGGCGCCGGGCCGCGGCCGAGTGCCGGGGGTTTCGCGCTTCGCAGAGGCTCGAGGCGCTGGTCGGCGGCCAGGAGCAGATAGGGCTCGCCGAGGCGCTCGCGGCCCGGGCCGAGGTGCTCGCCGAGGCGCTGCCGAAGGCCGAGGCGATGCTCTCGCGGCTCCGGGTGGAGCTGACCGAGGCGCGCAGCGCCACGCTCGATGAATTGAACGCGACCGAGCTGAGGGTCGATGGGCTGAGGGCGCTCTTCGCGCAGACCGCCCGCGAGCAGGCCGCGCTGGCGGCGGCCGAGCCCGCGGAGGCGGCCGACCTGACGCCCCTGCTCGAGGCGCGCCGCGGCGCCGACCTCGAGTCGCAGCGGCTCGCGGCCAATCTGCGCGAGTCGTCGGCTTGGGGGTTCCACGTGCGCGCGGGCTACGACCGGGTCTTCGGGCTCGAGAGTGGCGCGCCCTTCTTCGCGACGCTCAACCTCTCCTACAACCTGGGAGGCCTGCTGCAGCCCGAGGCGAACGCGCGGGCCGAGCAGGGCAGGCGGCTCTGGGCCCGGGGCGAGGACGCGGACGTCGAGACTCGACTCGCCGAGCTGCGCGCGGTGCACGCGGCCGAGCGGGCGCGGTTGGGGCAGACGCGGATGCTGCTCGCCGACCTCGAGGCCCGGCTGCGCGAGCTCGACGGGCTCTCGTCGGAGAAGGCGCGCGCCTTCCGCGAGTTCCTCTGGCTCGAGCTGGTGAAGGTCAAGGCCGAGCACGTCTGGCTGGAGGCGCACACCGCGGCCATCGCCCGTTTCCTGGGCGAGGCAAAGGAGGCGCTGTGATCGCCCGGATGCTCCTTGCCGTCGTTGCGACAGCCGCGCTGGCACTCGCGCTCGGCGCGCGGGCACGCGCCGGCGAGGGATCGCTGAGGTCGGTCGCGCGCGGCGACCTGCGGGTCACGCTCGGAGAGCTCGTGCCCGGACCCGAGGGGATGCTGCGGGTCGAGGCGCCCAAGCTGCGCGCGGCGCTCGCCGACAGCCGGCCGCAGGAGGCGCAGCTACGCTTTCGCTACTTCGGGCCGACCCGCCAGAGCGCGCCGCTCGCCTCGGGTGAGCTGCGGCGCCAGATCGGCCTGAAGCTGCGCGAGCAGGACGGCTGCAACCTCGTCTACGTGATGTGGCGCATCGCGCCTCGACCGGAGCTCGTCGTCTCGCTCAAGCGCAATCCCGGGATGCACAGTTCGGCCGAGTGCGGGGCCGGCGGCTATCGCAACCTCAAGCCCGAGCGGCGCGGAGCGTTGCCGGAGCTCGTTCCGGGAGAGGAGCATCGGCTCTCGGCGCGCATCGACGGAGAGAGCCTGCTCGTCGAGGTCGACGGCGCGCTCGCCTGGAGCGGGCGGCTCGGCGCGGAGGCGCTCGAGCTGGAAGGACCGGTGGGGCTGCGCACGGACAACGGCCGGTTCGACATCGAGCTGAAGGTGCCGCGCTGAAGGGCGCGCGAGGGGTTCGGGAAGGGGCCCGCCGCGGCGGGCGAGCGGGGAGGGGAGAGTTGGTGGCGAACGAGCGGATTCACGCGATCAACGAGCTCAAGCTCGGCAGGGTGATGGCCGCGCACCAGCCGCACCTCCTGCCGTGGCTCGGCTACCTGCACAAGGTGATGGCGGCGGACGTCTTCGTCGTGGTCGACCACGTCCAGTACGAGCGCCAGAACTACCAGAACCGCAACCGGGTCCTGACGCGCTCGGGGCCGCAGTGGATCGTCGCTCCGGTGCACCAGGTCTCGCGCGCCGAGCTCATCGCCGAGAAGCGCATCAACAACCAGAAGGACGGCCGCACGACCTGGGGCCAGAAGGCGTTCCGCACGCTCGAGTGCGCCTATGGCAAGGCCGCCTTCTTCGACCGCTACGCCCCGGGGCTCGAGGAGATCCTCACCCGCCCCTGGACGCGGCTCGTCGACCTCGATCTCGCGCTGCTGCGCTGGCACCTGGAGGCCTTCGAGATCGAGACCCCCGTCGTCCTCAGCTCCTCGCTCAGGCCCGAGGGCGCCAAGTCCGAGATGATCGTCAGCATGTGCAAGGCGGTGGGCGCGCAGAGCTACCTGTCGGGCAACGGGGGCTCGCGGCGCTACCTCGATCTCGAGCTGTTCGAGCGCGAGGGCCTGCAGGTCGTCTGGCAGCAGTTCGAGCACCCGGTCTATCCGCAGCTCGGCGCGCCCGCGGGGTTCGTCGCCGGGCTCGCGGCGATCGACCTGCTGTTCAACTGCGGTCCGGCGAGCCCGAGCCTCCTGCGCGGCGGGGCGCAGCCGCTCCGAGGCGCCGTGGCAGAGGCCGGGCTTCGGGCTGAGCGCCGGGCCGAGGGGCGCGCGAGTGCCGGGGCGGTCTGAGGTTTGAGGGGCTGGCGAGGGACGGGGCGATGGAAGGGCTTATCGAGCGGTACTCGGGCAGGACGGTGCTCGTGCTGGGGGCCCATCCGGACGACGGTGAGGTCGGCGCCGGAGGGACGATCGCTCGGCTGACGCGGGCAGGGGCGAGGGTGCTGTTGACCGCAGTCAGCGCGCCCAAGGACCTGGAGAAGCGCGCCGCCGAGGCGAGGGCAGCGGCCGAGGTGCTGCGGGCCGAGCCCCTGCTGCTCGTCAACGATCGGCCGTGCCGGCTCGAGGACCTGAAGGCGAGCGAGCTGGTCGCGCAGCTCGACGCCTTGGTGTGCGAGTACCGTCCCGCGGCGCTCTTCACGCACGCGCGCGACGAGACGCACTGGGACCACTTCCTGCTGTCGCGCGCGGTGCTCGGCTCGATGAGGCTCGGGCCCTGCGACGTCTTCCTCTTCAACAACACGGCCTATCGCAACCCCTGCCAGGCCTGGCGGCCGAACCTGTGGGTCGACATCACCTCGACGATAGGGGTCAAGCTGGAGGCCATCGCGGCGCACGAGAGCCAGTTTGGCGCTCGCGGCAAGGACACGTCGGTCTTCCGCGAGGTCGCTCGCACGCATGGCCGTGCGCTCGGCTCGCCGTACGCGGAGGCCTTCGAGGTTCTGCGGCTCAGCGGCTGAGCAAGCCCGGGGCGTCTCGAGCTCGAAGGCGCGCCGTAGGATGAGGGGGCTTCGAGGTCGCAGTCGCCGACTACCCCTGCCGTTGCTTTCGACGGCGAACGGGAAGCCGCGCACTTCGACGTCGTAGTCGCCGACTACCCCTGCCATAGCTCACGGCATCCACCGGGAATTCGCCGACTTAGACCCCGTAGTCCGGAACTATCCCTGCC
>DHSB01000200.1:345-1602 GCA_002408385.1 Myxococcales bacterium UBA5297 | reverse complement strand
CGCCGACTACCCCTGCCATAGCTTCGGGCGTCGAACGGGAAGCCGCGGACTTCGACGTCGTAGTCGCCAACTACCCCTGCCATAGCTCTCGACTTCGAGCTCGGAGTCATCGACGTCGGCGTCATAGTCGAAGGGCTCGACGTCGTAGTCGGAGACTTCGCCGTCATAGTCATCGACTTACCCATTTTGGATCAGTCGTCGTCCGGCGGCGCGCCGCGGCTCGGGAATTGCCCCTGAATTCAGGCACTTCCATGGGCAAGGCGAGAAGGCCCCCGTTCGTGAGGCACCAGGGCGGCATTCTCCCCCCGTCCGGGTGCCCCGCTGGCAGCCAAGAGGAGGCCAGCATGGAGGCGCCCCGAACCCGCGCTGCCCGAGAGAGCGAGCGCTGACCTCTCGGCTCGCAGCCCGCTCGAGCCTGCGCTGCGTCCGCCGTCTCTCGCCACCGTCGCCCCGGCGTGGTTGATGAGCCCTCGAACAGTGGTCGTCGCCGCGCCGGGAGCACGTGTGGGGAGCGGCGTTGGGAGAGACAGCTTTGAGAGCATCAGCACGCGCCCACGCATTGATCGCGCTCGGTCTCGTCGCCGCGCTTGCCTGCGGGACCGAGATGACGGACCCCGCGCCGGCGATGGAGACGGACGGAGGGGTATCCGGCGACGTAAACCGCCCGCCTCCCGACGAAGAAGCGCCAGACGACGACAAGCAGCCCACGGACGGCCCGGATTCCTGCCCGGTTGAATCGGGCACGCTGGCGTTCGTGGAGACTGCGGCGAGCGACGCCGAGTGGGGCAATCCGGCCGCCAACGCGGTCGACGGAGACCTTCAGACGCGCTGGTCCTGCAAAGGAGCGGGCTGCTGGATCACCGGCGACCTCGGAGAGACGAGGACCGTCGAGGAGCTTCGGGTCGCGTGGTATCGCGGCGACGAACGGAGCAGCGGCTTTGCCGTCTCGCTCTCGACCGACGGCGACGACTTCGCCGAGGTGCTCGCGGGAAGCAGCACGGGCGAGAGCCTCGAGCTCGAGGGCTACCCGTTCACTCCGACCGAAGCGCGCTTCGTGCGGCTGACCGTCAACGGCAATGACCAGAACCAGTGGGCGAGTGTGACCGAGCTGCAGGTTGTCGGTCTCGAGCCCTGCGAGGGTCAGGAGGAGCCGCCGCCGGCCGAGGCCGATACCGAGGCGCCGTCGATCGCCGCGCCGGCCGACCGCACGGTACAGGCGACCGGAACGCTGACCCAGGTCTCGCTCGGCACCCCGGT
>DHSB01000200.1:0-200 GCA_002408385.1 Myxococcales bacterium UBA5297 | reverse complement strand
AGCGACGACCGCGATCCGAACCCCCGGGTCACCAACGACGCCCCGGCCGCCGGCTTCCCGGTCGGCGTCACCACCGTCACCTGGCGGGCGACCGATGCCGCCGGCAACTCCGCGACCGACACGCAGCGGGTTGCGGTCACCGAGGCCCCGCCGCCTCCGGATACGCAGGCGCCGTCGATCACCGCGCCGGCCGACCGCAC
>DHSB01000073.1:4477-16208 GCA_002408385.1 Myxococcales bacterium UBA5297 | reverse complement strand
CCCCGAGCGGCACCCCGCCCGGCCAGCCCGCCCGTCGCCCGAGCCGCGAAGCCATCCCGACGGCTGATCTCAGGCCGCGCAGCCCCGCCTTCCCCGACGCGACCCGCCCGATGCCGGCCCCGAGCGGCACCCCGCCCGGCAGGCCGGCCCGTCGCCTGAGCCGCGAGGCCATCCCGGTTGCGCCCGCTGCCATGCCGCAGGATCCGGGCTTGCCAGGCGAGGCTTCGACCCGCCTGCTGCCAGGCTCGGACAACGGCGGCCCCGCCGCGGCCCACGAAGCGCGCGGCGAAGCACGGAAAGGATCGGATCGCTTCGGAGTGTCGGACCCTCGAGCTGGCGCGAGCGCCGAGGACGCTGAGGTGGAGAGCCGCCCCCTCGCAGCGAACGCGCCCCTTGTCTCCGACTCGGACAACGGCCGCCGGGTTGTCGCGGTAGTCATGGTGCTTGGGGCCACCTTGGCCGCTGGCATCGTCTACCAGGTCGCCACCTCGGTCGGCGACGAGCCCGACGTTGCAGAGCTGAGGCTCCTCTATCCGTACGGCTTCACCGGCGCACACGGGCCACGCGGCGAGCTCGCGCCCGGGGCCGGCCAGGTGGAGTTCGAGCTCCTTGGCGAAGCCCCCTGCCGAGCGGGCAGCTCGGAGCCGTGCCTCCAGTACCGATACTCGAGCGGAAGCTTCTCCGGAACCATGCTGGTCAAGAGCTCGAGTCTCGGCTGGCAGCTCGGAAGCGACGAGGGAATGCCCTTCCGCGCCGCGTCCGAGCGCCGCTGACGCGCTCCGCCTGCGCAGCGGCCGGCGGCGCGCGGCGGTCACCGACGGCCCGTCTTCCGGGCCAAGCGGGCCGGAAGGAGCATCGAGCTGCGTCGCTGTTGCCTCCGCACTCCGAGCGACTTGGCCTTTGGAGTGCCTGCCCGTATTCTTCGGGTGTTCATTGGCGGTGACACCATTTGGAGACTTGAGGGCGCCTGCATGGCCGAGAAGAAATCAGTCCTCATCGTCGACGACGACACCTTCGTCCGAACGACCCTGCGCGACTTGCTCGCCGAGGCCGAGCTCGAGCTCTCGGAGGCCCGCGACGGGGAGGAGGCGCTCGAGTCGATCCAGAAGGATCAACCCGACCTCGTCCTGCTCGACCTCTTCATGCCGCGAAAGAGCGGGCTGGAGATTCTCGCCGAGATCCAGCAGCTCAGCCCGACCACCCGCGTGCTCGTCATCAGCAGCCTCGACACCGAGGCGATAGTCGAGTCGGCGCTCGAGCAAGGCGCGGTCGGCTTCATCGCCAAACCCTTCCACCCGATAGAGATCCTCGCCGCCATCGGCGAGGCGCTGAACTAGGGCGGACGAGCGCATGGCCAACTACTGGATCGGCGACGCGAAATCCCGGGTTCTCGGCCCCATTACGATGGAGGCGCTCAGCCAGCTCGTCGGCTCGGGCCGCATCCACGGCATCGTCAAGGTCTCGACCGACGGGACCAACTGGGCGCCGATCGAGCAATATCCCGAGATTGCCCGGCTGCAGGCCGAGCACGCGGGAGAGGCGCTACGCGCCTACGAACGCAAGGAGGCGCAGCGGCTTCGCGAGCAGCTCGCGACGATGAAGGGGCGCCCCTCCCACGAGATCTTCGGCCTCGCCCAGGACGCGACCGTGGAGGCCCACCGAGCGGCGTTCTTCCGCTTGGTCAAGCAGTTCTACCCGGACCGGCTGTCGGCGGACTCGGCCCCGGAGCTGCGGGCCATCAGCGGCGAGATCTTCCTCTTCCTCTCGGGCCTGATGGCCTCGATCGAGAAGCGAGCCGCGGCCCCCGCGGGCAAGCCCCGGCCACCGGTCTCGGCTCCGGCGGCGCCGGCCAGCGTGCCGAGGCCCCCGCCGGCGCTTGCCCCTTCAAAGTCGAAGGAGGTGAGCATCGCCGCGATCCTCGAGTACCGCCGCTCGCCCCACGGGCCGGCGCCCGACGAGCCGCGGCCGGTCCCCGCGACGCCGCGCGCGCGGCTTCGCGCAGCGGCGGCCGAGCCGACCTACGAGCCGCACGAGTTCGTCGGCCTCGAGCGGCGCGCCGACGACCGGATCGAGGTGACGGTGAAGGTCACGGTGGCCACTTGCAGCATCTTCACCGAGAACAAGCTGCTCAACATCTCGAGCAGCGGCGCGTTCATCCCTTGCAAGCAGGCGCTCGACCTCGGCACCGAGCTCGACCTGGTCTTCAAGTTCGACAAGCCCTCGCGCGAGGTGAAGGCGAGCGGCTCGGTCGTCTGGTGGAACGCGGGCGACGCCAAGCAGGTGCGCGGCTTCGGCGTGCGCTTCAAGAACCTGGCGAAGGAGGACCGCGGGTTCATCGAGCAGTTCGTGCGCGAGGCGGCCACCGCTCGCAGGTAGGCCAGGCGGCGTCGCCGAGAGCCGTTCGCCCGGCGAAGGGTCTGCGCTCGCCGAAGGGCTCGCGAAGGTCGCCGATGCGGCGCCTTAAACCCTCAAGGTCTGTCGGGAAATCACCCGAACCTCGGCTCGCCACCCGCTCACCCTGAGCGTAGCCTCCCGAGGAACGAGGGAGGCGGAGTCGAGGGGCTCGACTTCGGCCTCGCAAGCTCGGGCTGAGCGGTCTTCGCTCGAAGGATTCTTCGACAGACCCTCAGGGGTCGACAAACGCGCGACGACGCAGGAATCGTCCGTCGCCTGCCTTTCCGAGGAAGCGGTCGCCGTCGACCGTGAGCCTGCCGCCGACGAAGACCTTGGCCGGGCCTCCGGTGAAGACCTGGCCCTCGTAGAGGCTGTAGTCGACCCGCATGTGCAACCGCGCCGCCGACAGATCGACGCGCTTCTGCGGGTCCCAGATGACGACGTCGGCGTCGGCGCCGGGCGCAAGCACGCCCTTGCGCGGATGGAGCCCGAACATCTTTGCCGGGGCGGTGGCGACGACGTCGACGAAGCGGTTTATCGAAAGCCTGCCCTCGACGACGCCCTGATGCACGAGCGTGAGGCGGGTCTCGATGCCGGGGAGGCCATTGGGGATCTTCCGGAAGTCGCCCCGCCCCGCCTCCTTCTGTCCTTTGAAGTTGAACGGACAGTGATCGGTCGCGACCACCTGAAGGTCGCCAAGGCAGAGGCCCTGCCAGAGCGCGGGAGCGTGCGAGTTGTCGCGAAGCGGCGGGCTGCAGACGAACTTCGCGCCCTCGAAGTCCGGCAGGGCGAGCTTGTCGTCGGAGAGGTAAAGGTACTGAGGACAGGTCTCGGCGAAGGCCCGCACACCGCGCACCCGCGCCGAGCGCACCGCCTCGAGCGCCTCGCGGCAGGTGAGATGGACGAGGTAGACCGGAGCCCCAGCGACCTCGGCGAGCGCCAAGACGCGGGCGCTCGCCTCGCCCTCGAGCACCGAGGGCCGGCTCGCGGCGTGGTGTCGGGGCTCGAGCTTGCCTTCAGCAGCGAGCGAGGCGACCAGCTCGGCGATGGCCAGGCCGTTCTCGGCGTGGACCTGAATCAGAGCACCGCGCTTGGCCGACCAGCGCAGCGCCCGCAGGATCGCCGCGTCATCGAGCATCAGGACGCCCGGGTAGGCGGTGAAGACCTTGAACGAGGTGACGCCCTGCTCGAAGACCGCCTCCATCTGCTCGAGAGTGTCCGCGGCCATCTCGGTGACGCTCATGTGCAGGCCATAGTCGATGACCGCCCGGCCCTCGGCCTTCTGGCGCCAGAGCTCGAGCGATTCGGTGAGCGTCTTGCCCTTGGCCGGAGTGACGAAGTCGACGATCGACGTCGTGCCGCCGAAGACCGCGGCGAGGGTGCCGGACTCGAAGTCGTCGCTGGCCACCGTGCCCATCGACGGCAGGTCCAGATGCGTGTGGACGTCTACGCCGCCCGGCATGACGAGCAGTCCGCCGGCGTCTACGACCTCGTCACCCGGCCGCGCCAGATTGCAGCCGACGGCGGCGATGCGCCCGTCCTCCATCCGCAACTCGGCGGGGAAGGTTTCCGAAGCGGTGACCAGGGTGCCGTTGACGATGACCGTGCCCATGGGGCTCTCCTCGCAAGCTGAGTTGTGAGTCGTGAGTCGTGAGTTGGGAGCCGACGGCGCAGCGCCGCCGGTCCCCGCGGGGCGTAACCCTCGAGGTGCCTCGCGGAGGGATTATTGAGTTGTGAGTTGAAAAGCCAAGCTCCGGGCGAAGCCTGGGCCGTCGGACCCCTGGATCCCCTCTTCCCGCGCAAGCGCGGGAGAGGTGACTCTCACTTGGTCGCGCGCGGTGGTCCTACGGCAACCGGCTGTTCGTCACGGGTCACAGCCGGGCAGGAGCCCGGTGCAGAGCTCGAGACGCGCGGAAGCAGCGGGGCCGCAGGGAGACGCCAGCACGAAGGCTGGCGCTCCGGGCCTCGCGGGCGCATCGGCGCCGAGCCTCGACCGCTTGCCCAGGTCCCGGGCGAGGCCTGGGCCGTCAGCTCAAAACTCAAAACTCAGAACTCACAACTCCCTACAGACACAACGTCTCGTACTCCGCGGTGATCGCCGCGCCGGCCGGCGGCACGTGTCCCGGCTTGAAGTCGATGGAGTTGGCCGAGGCGTCGAAGTCGAAGTCGACCCCCGCGGTCTGGGTCGTGCCATTGACCGTGACTATCAGGGTCGCGGGGTCGGCCGTGCGCGTGAGGAAGAACTGGGTCTTCGCGGCGAAGGCGTCCAAGCCGATGTCGTTGGCGATGCGCCCCCAGTCCGAGGTGCAGACCGAGCGGAAGATGCCGTTGGTGCGCGTGCTCGCCTCGATGTAGCGCCCGCCCGACGCCGCCTGGACGCTCTGGCCGTTGACCGTCGACGAGCAGCCGCCCTGCGCGTCGCCGACGATCGAGTGCCAGGCGAAGAGCGTGGTGTTCTTGGCGCCCTTCAAGGTCTGGAAGAAGTCCACGTAGTACTCGACGTTCTGCGACGCGCCCTGGTCGTTCTCGTCCGAGAGCACGATGACCGCGAGCTTGGCGTCCTCGCGCACGAACTGGCTGTTGGGCTTGGCCAGGTCGGAGATGAGCGGGTCGGACAGCGCCGCCTTGGCCGCCTCCAGACCCGACTCGGCGGTGTCCGAGCAGCACTCGCCGACCCGGATGTTGCGCGACAGCTCGGCCGCCGGGTCGGTGTCGGTGCGCTTGATGATCTTCGGGTTGCCGAAGAACTCGCCCGCGTTGATGGGCGTGCCCGGGAAGGCCGAGGCGCTGTCGGCCTGGTGCGGCGGGTTGGTGCCGGCCCACTCGGTGGCGATCACCGCCACCTGGTAGTCGGTGTTCATCGCGTTCGCCTGGTTGATGAACTCGGTGGCGTTGTCCGCGAGGAACCGCTGCTTGTCGTACATCGAGCCGCTGTTGTCGATCACCCAGAGCACGTCGGTCTTGGGCACGCTGTTCTGCGAGAAGGCGTCGCGCTGGTGCGTCGCGGTCGAGCCGGTGCCCTTCAACGGCACGGTCGTCGTGCCGCCCGAGAAGCTGTGGGCGATGACCAGGTTGGCGCTCTCGAGCCCCGGGCCCCGCGGGCGATAGCGCAGCACCACCGGAGTCGAGCGGCCCGGCTGCAGCGTGATGGGCGTGACCGCGTGGCTCACGATGGAGAAGGACGAGGCCGCCGGGTCGAGCTCGAAGCCGCTGATGGTCACCGCGGCGCCGCCGATGTTGTAGATGGTGACCGTCTTGTCGGCGCTGTTGCAGCCGACCGTCACCACGCCGAAGTCAACCGCGCGCGGGACCGCGTCGATGGCGAGGGTGACGCCCGTGCCCCGCATCGAGACCTGCTTGCACCCCGGCCCCGCGCCGCTCAGCCCGCTGCACTCGCTCGGCGTGCCGTCGGTGGTGCTGATCGAGAAGTTGTTGACCATCGACAGGAAGTCGCTCTCGGTGCGCGGCTGGAAGACCACCTCGACGACGGCGGTCTGGCCGGGGTCGATGCGCCCGGGCAGCGGCGGGCTGTGCGTGCCGAAGCTGAAGGCCGACTCGGTGAGCATCCCTTTGCGCGGGGCGCCGAGGTCGCAGTACTTGCTGCCGACGTTCTCCAGGGTCATCAGCAGGGTCTTGCGCTCGCCGAGGCCCACGACCCCGAAGTTCATCATCCGGCCGCTCGCGCTTCGCGGTGGGGTGACGACCAGGGTGCACTGCGGCTGCGCGGTCGGCGTGCCCCGCAGCGCGACCCGAAGCCGCCCACCGGGCAGCGTCGGGTCGTCGGCGGGCAGCTCGAAGCTGCCCTGGTCCGGCCCGGTCGCGTCCTGCGGGTTGTAGGCGATGGTCACGTCGAGCAGCCCGTTGGGCGCAAGCGTGGTGACCGGCGACATCGTGGCGATGAGGAAGCGCACCGCCTGGCCGGCCGCGTCGATGGACGCGGTCCCCAGCGTGCAGGGCGAGCTGCCCGCGTTGTGCAGGGTGACCGGCTTGAGGGTTTGCGTGCCCTGGACCTGCGAGCCGAAGTCGAGGATCGCGCTCGAGGCCTCGAGCCTGCAGACCTGCGGCGGCACCGCGTTGCCGGTGAGCACGGCGAGCTGGACCGGGGCGACCGGGTCGGTCGAGCTGACCTTCAGGCGGCCAATCTTGGCGCCGATGCTCGTCGGCTCGAGCACGATGCCGACCGGCGCGCCCTCGCCCGGCCGCAGCCTGTTGGCCACCAGCGGCTGGACGATGCGGAAATCGGGATCGCGCTCGAGCACGGCCTCGGTGATCTCGATCTCGCGGGTGCCGCAGTTGCGCAACAGCACCTGCTTGGCGGGCGAGACGGTGCCCATGTCGATGGTGCCGAAGTCCAGGCTCTTCGGCACCATGCACAGCCGGGTCGCGTCGCCGCGGGCGGTCAGGTGGATCCGCACCGGCGCGCTCGCCGGGTCGTCGGCCGAGACGGTGATGGTGCCGCTGCGCTCGCCGACGTCGGAGGGCTTGAAGACCAGGGTGAGGAAGACCGACTCGTCGGGGGCGAGCACGGACTGGTAGCCGGCCGGCTCGAGCGCGAAATCGACCGGGTCGCCGGCCGCCGCGGCGACGCCGTCGACGACGAGATCGACGTCGCCGAGGTTGCGCAGCCTGACCGCGCGCTCGAGGCTGCCGCCGTCGAAGGGCAGAGACCCGAAGTTGACCGTCAGCTCCTTGTTGTCGGCGCTCGAGCACTGATCGAGCGGCTCGTCCTGATCCGAGCCGACCACGCTCGCCACACAGACCTCGAGCGCGCCGACCGCGGCGCGGCCAGTCAGCCGCAGCTTCAGCTCCGGGCGCTCCTTGTCGTCGCTGCGCAGCACGAGCACGTCGGTCGCCTCCCCGAGCGCCTCGGGGTGAAACTCGACGACCAGCAGCCGACAGCCGCCGAAAGGCACGCGGCTCGAGTCCTCGGTCGCCTCGCCGCAGTTCTCGAGCACGGTCGTGAGCTGGAAGGCCGCTCCCTTTTCGAGGAACGGCGGCTCGGGTGTCAGGTCGGCGTCGCCGAAGTTACGAATCGCCAGCGACCGGCTCGTCGCCCCGCCGAGCTTGACGACCCCGAAGTCGAGCACCGCCTCGTGGGCGAGCGAGGTGCCCTCGTCGACCGGACCGCCAGGCTCGAGCAGCCGAACCTCTATCTGCGGCCCGGCCTGCCGCGTGCGCGGCGACTCGTCGCAGGAGCAGCCACCGAAAGTAGAGAGAACTGCACCCGCTATCAGGTGAAGTGCATACCGGGACATGGGACCTCGCTCCGGGGAATCGTCCAGGCCGGCCACCCCACTGTTCGCGCTGATGCCTGGAGGGAGCAGCTAGCCTACCAGCGGCAGGCCCTCGGCTGCCAACCCGGCCATCGGCCAGGCGGCACACTTGAGTCGGCGCTTACGCGGAGCGGGACGCGCCTCGCCGTCCCGCCAACACCCCGGGGAGAGCAGCATCTGGAGGAAACCGCCTGCGCGACGCTCGAAAGGTCGCGAAATCGCCTGACCCCAGCCTCGCCGCCAGCCAAGCCCGGCGTGCCTCCCGAGGGACGAGGAAGGCAAAGTCGACTTCGCCGGGCCCCTTGACTTCGCTCGGAGGTGATCCGGGGCGCGGGCCGAGCTCGAGGAGCTTCCTCCCGACACGTCCTTGAGTCCGCGCCATTTTCAGGCGCCCGTGCTCCGGGTCGCAATCTTGACCTGCCCGACAGTGCAGAGTGAGAATCAACCGCCCGATCTTGCCTAAGGAGGCCCGAATGCTTCGCAGGGCGAATCCCCGCGTAATCATCGCGACCCTGGTCGCCGCAGTTGCGGTCGTCGGTCCGATGGCGTGTTCAGAAAACGAAGACCCGCCGCCCTCGAACTCGGCGTTCATCACCGTCGAGGTGTCCCCGCAGCGCATCGTCACCGACGGCAGGACCGCCGACATCACGGTGATCGCCACCGAGGCCGACGGCAAGCTCGGAGAGGGCACGGTCACCTTCAACGCCACCGTCGGCGTCGTCGAGCCGGCGACCGTGACGCTCGCGAACGGTCGGGCCACCGCCTACTACTCCTGCAACCTCGAAGAGGACTCGAAGTGCAAGGGCCCGCAGCGCATCAACGCCGAGTGGAAGGGCGCTGTCGGCGGCAAGATGATCGAGCTCATCACCGAGAACCAGGGGGCAGACGGAGGCGTCGAGCCGGACGCCGGCCTCGAGCCCGACGCGGGCGAGGTCGACGCCGGAGAGGTCGACGCGGGCATTCCCGTCGAGCTGCTCGAGAGGAACCTCACCCTCGAGGCCTCGCGCGACCGCATCTTCTTCGAGGTCGGCGACTCGGTCGAGATCGTCGCCACCCTGACCGACGGAGACGGCAACCCCGTCGCCAACATGGACGTCGAGCTGACCACGACGCTCGGCGGGCTCTCGAAGACGACCGTGGATGCTGCCGCGGCCTCGCTCACCTTGAAGACCAATCGCTACGGCGTCGCCAAGGCCTTCCTCTACGAGACCGGCGCCATCGGGCGCGCCTTCGTCACTGCGCGGCACATCGACGAGGAAGAGGAGATCGATCTCGAGCAGATCCTCACGATCGACATCGTCGGGGTGCGCCAGATCAGTTGGGTTTCGACCTCCTGCAACGGCTCGGACTGCACCATCATGGGAACGCGCGGCTCGGGCTTCAACGAGCAGGCGCAGGTCACCTTCCAGGTCATCGACGCCTCCGGCGGCGCGGTCGACGGAATGACCGTCACCTTCTCCATCCCCGACGCGCCGGGCGGCACCACCGTCGCCGAGACCGGCATCACCGACGCCGAGGGCAAGGTCACCACCAACGTCTCGGCCGGCTCGATGATCGGCGTCTTCGCCGTCAAAGCCGTGGTCGTCGAAGAAGAGGTCTACGCCTCCAGCCCAAGCATCGGCATCCGCGGCACCATCCCGGCCAACCACGCATTCGTTCTGAACTGCACCCCCTTCAACATCCCGGCCTATGTCTCCGTAATGCCGCCGGCCGACTACACCGCGACCTGCAGCGTGAAGCTGATCGACCGCCTGAATAACCCGGTCGGCGTGCCGACGACGGTCAACTTCAAGGTCGAAGCGGGCGCCATCCCCATCGACGTGACGACCGTCGCCTACTCGCCCGGCAGCAACAACACCACCGAGGGCACCGCCGCCGGCGTCTTCAGCACCATCGGCTTCTGGCCTCCCGAGGACGTCTCGCCGCTGCCCGCCTTGCCCAACCAGTGGCCCAACGCCCGTGCAGCCGAGCCTTCGGTCGCCGACGGCTCGCGCACGCGCAACCCGCGCGACGGCCTGGTGACGGTCCTCGCCTACGTCCGCGGCGCGGAGTACTACAACGACGACAACCAGAACGGCCGGTACGACCTGGGCGAGACCTTCATCGACCAGGGCGAGCCGTTCCTCGACATCAACGACAACGGCGTGCGCGACCGCAACGAGTTCTTCGTCGACATCCCGAGCTGCCCGGACAGCAACCCCGCCTGCGCCGACCACGAGAAGGTGCCCAACGGCCGCTGGGACGGGCCGAACGGCAAGTACGACGCCGACACGACGATTTGGAGCGAGGCGAAGATCCTCTACACCTCCCGCTCCTCGCCCGTGAACAGCTACGTCGCCGCGGGCTCTCCTCCGGTGAAAATCACCAGCTTCGGCACCGTCCAGCGCGGCGGCTCGATTCGGCTCTACGGGTACTTCCCGGACTTGAACCTGAACCGCCCGTGGGCAGGCGCGACCTACAACGCCGAGCTCCGCTACTGCGACATCGGCGCGATCGAGTGGGAGACCGAAACCTCCCTGCAAGACGGCTACGGCTTCGGCTACGAGCGCATGCTCGTCAGCGCGGCCGACGGGGCAGCCTGCACACCGGCGACGCCCATCTGCGTCTGGAAGTCGCTCTTCTACGAATGGGGCGGCGGCTATGCCGGCCACGCTCTCCTCGAGGGCGACGCCATTCCCGAAGATCCGCTCGAGGAGCCGACCAACGCGACCGCTACCGTCTACCTCACCTCAGAGGTCCTCGACGAGACGCTGCTGGTCCCGGTCACCGGCATCATCGAGTGACGTTCCTATCCACCTGAAGACGAGCGCGCCGGTTCCCGCCGGCGCGCTTCGTTTTTGCCGTCTTGGAACGGCCCGCGGGCTTCCGCTCGCACGTCCCCGCCACCTGAAGACCCAACCCGCCATGCCGACCAAGGCCTCCGCTCGACGCTCTGAAGCCCAACGCCGCGCCGTCCGAACCCCGCCAAGGAGCAGCCACGCCAAGCAGGCGCCTCAGGCTGTGCACCCGTATCTTGCCTACGGCCGGCACGTGCTTGAGCTCGAGGCGCGGGCCATCGAGTCGCTCTCGGCCCGGCTCGGCAGCGGGTTCGTCAAAGCGATCGAGCTGCTACTCGCCTGCAAAGGCCACGTCATCGTCACCGGCATCGGCAAGCCGGGCTTCATCGCCCAGAAGCTTTCGGCGACGCTCGCCTCGACCGGCATCCCGTCGCTCTATCTGCACCCGGCCGAAGCGGTCCACGGCGACCTCGGGCGCGTCACGAGCCACGACGTGATCCTCGCCCTCTCCAACAGCGGGGTCACCGAGGAGCTGCTGCGCCTGCTGCCCTCGCTCAAGCGCATCGGCGCCCGGCTGATCGCGGTCACCGGCAACGCGGCCTCGCCCCTGGCGCACGCCGCCGACGTGGTCGTCGACATCGGACACAACGACGAGGCCTGCCCGATGGGTCTGGTCCCCACGACCTCGAGCGCCGCGCTGCACTCGGTCTGCGACGCGCTCGCGATGACCGCGCTCAACAACCGGCCCTTCACCAGCGACGAATACGCGCTCTATCACCCGGCCGGTTCCCTCGGTCGCAGCGTGATGCGGGTCGCCGATCTGATGCGCCAGGGCGACGCCAACCCGGTCATCGGCGAGACCGAGCCCATCTCCAAGGCCGTCGCCGTCATGACCAACACGCCCGGCAGGCCCGGCGCTGCCTCGGTCGTCGACAAACGCGGCAAGCTCACCGGCATCTTCACCGACGGCGATCTGCGGCGGCTCATCGAGCGCGGGCACCAGGACTTCTCGGCCCCCGTGAGCACCGTGATGGGCCGCTCGCCGCGCTGCTGCTCGCAGGACGACCGCGTGCAGCAGGCCGCCGCCACCATGCGCGAGGGCAACCTCGACCAGCTCCCCGTGGTCGACGGCTCCGGCCGGCCCGTCGGCCTGCTCGACGTCCAGGACCTGCTGTCCGCCCGGTTCCTGTAGCCCTCGACCATGCCGACCCGCGACAAGACCGAGGCCGACCACCGCAAGGAGGCCATCGCCGTCTGCCAGCGGCTCGCCGCGCTCGGGCTCATCGT
>DHSB01000073.1:3613-4350 GCA_002408385.1 Myxococcales bacterium UBA5297 | reverse complement strand
GCCGCGCTCGGGCTCATCGGCGCCGGTGAGGGCAACGTCTCCATCCGCCTCGGGCCACGCCGCGTCCTCACCACGCCCTCGGGCACGAACAAGGCGCTGCTCGAGGCGCACCAGCTCGTCGTCACCGATCCCTCGGGCGCGAAGATCGTCGGCGCGCGCGGGCCCTCGACCGAGCTGCGCATGCACCTGGCCGTCTACCGCCGCCGCGCCGAGGTGGGAGCCATCGTCCACGCCCACCCGCCGACGGCCATCGCGCTGACGCTCGCCGGAATCGACCTGAGCGCGCCGGTGCTCCCCGAGGCGGTCACCGCGCTCGGCGGTGGCATCCCGACCGCGCCCTACGCGAGCCCCTCGACCGACGCGCTCGCCGAGGGGGTCGCCGACACGCTGCTGCGCTGCGACGCCTGCCTGATGGAGCGCCACGGCGCCATCGCCGTCGGCCGGGATCTCTTCGAGGCCTGCGATCGGATGGAGACCGTCGAGCGGCTCGCGCAGGTGATCCTGCGCGCGGTCCTCCTCGCCGGGGCACCCTCCCCGCTGCCGCGCGCCGAGGTCGAGCGGCTCCTGCGGCTCTCGGGCAGGGCCTGAATCGTCCGCCCGACGACATCGGCGGCCATCGAGCCGTCCACGCCACGTTAAGATGACGGCCTCTTCCCAAGGGGTTCGTCATGGTGCCTGCCCTCCTCCTTGCAGTCGCGCTCTGCGCATCGCCCACCGAGACGGCGGCGCTCCCCGCC
>DHSB01000073.1:0-3599 GCA_002408385.1 Myxococcales bacterium UBA5297 | reverse complement strand
CCAGCAGCAGTTCCGGGCGGGGGGGGGCCCCCCCGCGCCCCCCCCCCCTTTTTTTTTTGCCCCCCCCCCCCCCCCCCATCCCCCCCCCCCCCCCCCCGCGGGGGCCCCCCCCCGCCCGGCCCGGTCCCGCGCGCCCGCGGGCCGCCGAGACCGCGGCGCTCCCCGCCTCGGCCGATGCCGCACAACCGCCGGCCGCCGCGACGGCGGCGCTCCCCGCTTCGGTCGATGCTGCGCAGCCGCCGGCCGCCGAGACGGCGGCGCTCCCCTCCGCGATCGATGCCGCGCAGCCACCGGCCTATCCGCCGCCGCCGGGCCAAAATCCGCTCGCGCTGATAGCGACGGTCATGGACACCACCCAGCCGGCGCAGATCCGCGCGCAGGCCATCGCGAGCCTTGCCGCGGAAGGCGGGGACCGCGCCATCGTGACCCTCAACTACCTCCTGGCCGACCGCGATCCGGAGGTGCGCCTCGCGACCGTGGCCGCCCTGGCCGCCCTCAGGTCTGCGGCCTCGGAGGCTGCGCTCCTCGCCGCGGTGCGCAACATGGCGCTCGCCAGGCGGACCCGCGAAGAGGCGCTGCGCCAGCTCGCGGCCCAACAGCTCGAGACCACCCCCGCGGCGCTCGAGGCGCTCGCCTCCGACAAGAAGCTGTCGAGAGCGCTCAGCAAACAGGCCGGGCAGGAGCTTCGCGAGCGCTATCCGGCCGAGCTGAAGCTGCGGGCGCCCGAGCTCGCCACCGCGCCCGCGCGCCGCCCGGTCGGTGGGCGGCTCGTGCTGATGGGAACCGGCGCCGTCTTCGGCGGCTACACGCTCTACGGCGTGGGCAAGCTCGGCCGTAACGACAGCGAGGCAGTGCCCATGCTCGGCCTGCTCGGCGGGGCGGTCCTCGGAGGAACTGCGGGTTTTCTCCTCGGCTCGGACTCGACCTTCGCCCGCTCGCTCACCTTGATGACGACCACCGGCCTCGGGCTCTGGCTCGGGATGGGCGTCGGGCACGGCCTGATGAACCTGCCGCTCGGCGACGACCGCATCTACCTGCTCACCATCGGCGGCGAGGCGCTGGGGATGCTGGCGGGCGCGCTAGGCTGGAACCTGCTCAAGCCCCTCGTCGAGCCCGACCCCGCGCTGCAGCAGGGCGGCCAGTACGCGCTGTCGGTCGGGACGGCGATGCTCGGCGGTGTCGCGCTCCACCTCGTCTCGACCCTGCAGGGCGAGGGCGGACCACAGCAGTTCGGCGCGCTCAGCGGGCTCGTCCTCGGCGCGTCGTTGGGCAACCTGCTTGGCAAGCGCATCACGCCTGGACACGGCGGTTACCTGTCGACCGGCGCGGCCTGGGGCCTGATCGCCGGCGGGCTCGGCGCCCGGGCCGCGATGCCCCGCGGCAGCGATCCCCGCGCGCTCGAGGGCTTGACGCTCCTCGGCGGCGCCCTCGGGCTGACCCTGGCCGAGGTCGCCTGGTCGCCGCGGCTGACCGGGCGCGACGTGCCGGTCGTCAACCTCGCCGCCGCGACCGGCCTCGTGCTCGCGGCGGGCATCAGCAACCTGCCCGAGCCCAAGAACGACCCTCGCGCCGCCTACGGCCTGATGGCCGCGACCTCGGCCGCCGGGCTCGTCGTCGGCTCGTTGCTGGCGCCCCGGCTCCAGTTCAGTGGAGGCGATGGGATGCTCACCGGCCTCGGCGCGGCCCACGGCTTCTTCGCCGGCCTCGCCGTGCCCGGTCTCTCCAGCTCGAACCCGCGAGGGCACCACCGCATCGCCGGCATGCTGCTCGGCGCCTCGCTCGGGACCGTCGTCGCCGAGGGCGTCGCGCAATTCAGCGAGCTGCCGGGGCGGGACGTGACCACCCTCGGGTTCGTTGACGCGTTCGGCTCCATCGCGGGCCTGGGCCTCGGCCTGCTCGCGGCCGAGAACAGTGCCTCTGCCGCGCCGAACCTCGGCTACCTCGTCGGCGGGACGCTGAGCTTGGGGGTCGGGGCCGCGGTCGTAGACAAGATGCAGTTTCGCCGGGGCGACGCCCTGCTCGTCGCCCTCGCGCCGGTCTGGGGCGCCTGGCAGGGGGTCGGGCTGAGCCTGGGCCTCGATGCCGGCGGGGATCGCTTCGGCGGCGCCGTCCTCGCCGGGGTCGGCGGTTTCGGGCTCGCCAGCATGGCGATCTCCCAGGCCATCGACGTGTCGCCCGGCACCGTGTTCGCCGCCTTCTCCGGCGGGGTGTGGGGCACCTGGTTGGCGACCAACGCGCTGCTGCTCCGAAGCCTCGAGCAGGACGACATGCTCATCATCCTCGCCGCGGGCGACCTAGGCCTGCTCGGCACCACGGCCCTGCTCGCCGCGGGCGTCGCTCCGAGGAGCCTCGGCATCGCCACCCTCGGCGGCCTGGCCGGAGCGCTCGCCGGCACGCTCGGCACCTCGCTCGTCACCAGAGACGGCGACACCGTTCTGACCGCGACCCTCATCGGAACAGTCGCCGGCTTGGCCGGCGGGATGGTGCTCTCGGGCTTCACGAAGACCGACGGGGAGAGCGCCGAAAGATCCGAGGTCCGACGCGCCTCGTCGCTGCCGTCGCTCGAGTTCAAGGGGCTCACCACGCAACCGGTGATCGGGCGCGACGGGCGGATCGACGGCTTCGCCCTGGCGGCGATGGTCGAGACTCGCTGAGCGGCGATCGATCAGCCGGAGAATGACTCGGGCTTCGCTCAGCCAACGTCTCCTGCACCGCCCTGGTCACCATCTGCGCCTCCTTCTCCGGCATCGCGGCGCGCAGCTCGTCGCGCTCTTCGACATCGCTCCCGAGTGACAGCCCGCGATGTGCCTCGAGGTTGAGCACGAGCGTCGAAATCGATAGCAGGCCACCCCTAGATCTCCTCTTCCCGCGCAAGCGCGGGAGAGGGGACTTTCACTTGCTCTCGCGCGGTGGTTCTACCGCAATCGGCTGTTCGTTCATGGGACACAGCCGGCGAAGGGCCCGGTGCAGAGCTCGGGCTTCTCGCTCAGCCGCCGCAGGAGTTCGGCGAGGAAGCCGAGGAGCTGCAGGCCGACCTCCGGATGCGCGCTCGTGTGCTCGATGTGGCAGTAGACGGACGCCGCCTCACCACCTAGCAGCCGGACGCGAAAGAGCCTGCCCGCCTGGCTCCTGCGCAGCTTGACGCTGGCGAATTCGGCCGGCATCAGCTCCGGTTCGCCGGTGCGCATCCGCGCGACGAGCGCCGGCGAGCCGGCTCCTCTTCCAACCGGCGAGGTCGGGGACGAGGACGTCGCCACCGAGGTGAACCTCCGGTTCGAACAAAAGCCACCAACCGCCCGGTCCACCGACTCCGAGCGAGAACGGCGTTCCGAGCTGTCCGACGAGCGCCGAAGTCGCCTGTCCGTGCTCGGCGGTGGGCCGAGGAAACGCAATCAGCTCCCCGCCGATAAGCTGGCCGACGACGTTCTAGGGAAGGTTCTCGATATCCGCGTAGGTCGCGGGCTTGCGGTCCCGAAGGCTCAGCTCACAACCTCAAAGTCGACACTCTCGCCCACGTCGTCCTCCCCGGTGCGAACGCTCGGCAGGATAGCCAGGGGATGGCTCAACCGCGCGAGAGAGCGCCTCAACCACGCGAGAGA
>DHSB01000199.1:3828-46612 GCA_002408385.1 Myxococcales bacterium UBA5297 | reverse complement strand
GTTGCAGGTCCAGTCGCAGTCGGTCGGCTGCTGCCAGGCACCCGCTTCGAAGGCGATTTCCACCGCGGCTGCGACCGAGGTCGCGTTCGCCGGGGCCGCGTCGCGACACGGGACGGTCTTCTTGGTCAGGCAGTCGGAGCCCTCGGGGCCGTACCCTTCGGCGCATGCATCGCAGCTCTCGCCCGCGTAGCCCACGTCGCAGGCGCAGATGACAGACCCGTCGACGACGACGCAGGTGCCGTGGTCGCCGCAGCTTTGCCCGTCGCAGGTGACCTCTTGGACGCAGCCCGTAGCGGGATTACCCGTGAAGCCTGGCTCGCAGGTGCAGGAGGTGGTCGCCTCGTCGCAGAAGGCGTTCTCGCCGCAGGTCAGATCCTCACACCGAGTCGGCTCGGAACAGCCTGCGGCGACGAGCACGGCGAGTCCCCAGGCCGCGGCCCAGATCTTCGAATTCACGGTTCTCATGGTTCCTCGCAATATGAGCGTTAGTTGAGGCCGGCCCCCGTCCGGCGCGCGCGCACCATACATAGAGGAACGGTAGGGAACAATACCCTCGCCCCTCGAGATGCGACATTACGTGCGCCGAGGTTTGCACCGGCCGTACGAGGCGGTTTCGTTCCATCGGTGGCGTGACCCTTCGTCAACAGGAGACGCGAGCTGGAGCTGTGCCGATCCATGGAGTGCCGCCGTATGGAGCTCCGCGGTTCATGAGTTTTGCCGTCCCTTTTCGCCGGCGAGCTTCTCGAACGGCAGGCTCCTTTCGTCCGGGAGAAATCGGGCCGGTGGCGGCTCGTTCGAGAGCGTGCTTGAATCCCGGCAAATTGAACGGAGCCTCGGCCTGGCCGCGACTGACGTGGCGCAGGCACGGCGCGCCAAGGGGAGTATTGAATGCTGGATCAAGCGGGTTTGGTGCTGCAGCAGGCGATGTCGCAACTGGAGATCCAGAGGACTTCGGGCGGCAGTTACCAGTGGTCCCTGACCATCGGGGGCATCCTGGGAATCATCGGGATGTGGAAGGTCTTTGCGAAGGCGGGCAAGCCGGGTTGGGCGGCGATCATCCCCTTCTACAACCTCATCGTGCTGCTGCAGGTCGTGCGGCGCCCGGTCTGGTGGTTCGTCCTGCTGCTGGTGCCGTTGGTCAATCTCGTTTTCCTCATCCTTCTCATGTCGGACCTCGCCAAGGCCTTTGGAAAGGGCACGGGCTTCACCGTGGGCCTAATCCTGTTGAACGGCATCTTCATGCTGATTCTCGGCTTCGGTGACGCGCAGTACGGCGGCGGTAGTGGCAGCACGCCCTCTGCACCGGCGCCGGCATAGGCGGCCGACGAGGCCAAGTCTTCTCCGTGCCCACGCCCGATCGGTCGGATCGGCGTGGGCACGCGAGTATCGGGCGACGGTCGGCCGACGCGAAGGTCGGCCCTCCGGATTCGGTGATCGGTCAGGCCTGCGGCGGTCGGCCGACACGAAGGTCGGCCCTCCGGGGTCGGTAGCCGTCCGACGAGCGCCTCGGCCCCGGGGCCTACCCGCGCCGAGACGCCGCGCGCCTGCGCAACCAGCGCCCTCCCAGCCACAGGCCCACGCCGAGGGCGCCGACGAGCGCGGCGCGCAGCGCGGTCTTGCGCAGCATCGGGTGGCCGGTGCCCAGGCCGTTGGTGACCCAGCCGCGCTCGGGCAGAGGGCCCTTCGGCCCTTCGGGGCCCTGGATTTGGGCCATGCGGACCACCTGCGCGAGGTGCAAAGGCTTGCGCCCGGTGCCCTGCGCGATCTGCTCGCGGCAGCTAAACCCGTCGGCGATGACCAGCGAGGTCTTCGGCGCCTGGCGCACCTTCGGCAGCAGTACCCGCTCGCCCGCGGCGACCGCGACCCGGTACTTCTCGCCCTTCTCGTAGCCGAAGGCGCCGGCCATCCCGCAGCAGCCCGGGTCGAGGGGCTCGTGATCGACCCCGAGCCTGCCCAGGACGTGCGCCTCGCCCGTCTTGTCGAGCACCGACTTGTGGTGGCAGTGGAGCTGCACGAGCGCCTTCTTGCGCAGCTCGGGCAAGTCGAAGCGCTCGGGCTCGCGCTCGAGCAGCTCCGGGAAGAGCAGCACCTGGCCCGCCAGCCGGCGCGCGCGCCGGTCCTCGGGGAACAGGCTCTTCAGCTCGTCGCGGAAGACCGAGACGCAGCTCGGCTCGAGCCCGACGATGGGCACGCCCGCGTCGATCTCGTCGCGCAGCTCGCGCATGACGCGCCTGAGGAAGAGCTGCGCGAGGTTGAGCATCCCGTAGTCGTAGAGCGGCCGGCCGCAGCAGATGAACCCGGTGGGGACGATGACCCGGTAGCCGGCGCCCTCGAGCACCTCGAGCGCCGAGCGGGTGGTCTCGGGGAAGAAGGCGTTGTTGAAGGTGTCGGGGAAGAGCAGCAGTGGCGGGCCGTTGGGGTTCTTCGAGCGGTGGGCGCGCTTGACCCAGTGCTGGAAGGTCTCGTTGGCAAAGCGCGGCATCGCCCGCTTCGGCTCGATGCCCCCGAGCCCCTTGAGCAGCGACTCGAAGGGCTCGGTGTGCGCGAACAGGTTGGCGATCTCCGGGGCGAGCGAGGCGATCTTCGCCCACCACATGATCAGGCCCATCGAGTACGCCGCCCGCGGGCGCAGCCGGCCCCGGTAGTAGTGCGCCAGGAACTCGGCCTTGTAGGTGGCGACGTCCACGTTGACCGGGCAGTCGCCCTTGCAGCCCTTGCACGACAGGCACAGGTCGAGCGCGCGCTTGACGTCCCGGTCGCGCCAGCCGCCCTTGATCACCTCGCCCTTGAGCATCTCGAAGAGGATGTGGGCCCGGCCGCGCGTGGTGTCGTACTCCTCGCGGGTCACCATGTAGCTCGGGCACATGGTGCCGCCGCCCTCGCGCCGGCACTTGCCGACGCCCACACAGCGCTGCGTCGCGCGATCGAAGACTCCCTCGTCGTCGGGGAACTTGAAGAAGGTCTTCGGCTTCCAGGGCCGATGCCCAGGGCCCAGGCGCAGGTTCTGATCGATGGCCGGCGCGTCGACGATGCGCCCGGGGTTCATCTTGTTGAGCGGGTCCCAGATCGCCTTGAACTCGCGAAACGCCTGCACCAGCTCCGGGCCGAACATCTTGGGCAAGAACTCGGCGCGGGACTGCCCGTCGCCGTGCTCGCCGGACAGCGAGCCCCCGTAGCGCACGACCAGGTCGGTCGCCTCGCCGATGAAGCGCCGGTACTTGGCGACCCCCGCGCTGGTCGCCAGGTCGAAGCCGATACGGCTGTGGATACACCCCTGGCCGAAGTGGCCGTAGAGGGCGCCGCTGTACTCGTAGCGGTCGAGCAGCGCGCGCAGCTCGCGCAGGTAGGGGCCGACCTTGTCGGGCGAGACCGCCGAGTCCTCCCAGCCCGGCCAGTTGTCCGGCTCGCCCGGCACCCGCGCGGTGGCGCCCAGCCCCGACTCGCGGATCTCCCAGACCTTGGCCTGCTCCTCGGGCTTGGCGACCACCTTGCCGCTGAGGGCGCGGTGCTTCTTGAGCGCGAGGTCGACGGCCCGCTGAGCCTTGACGCTCGCCTCCTTGGCCGTCTCGCCTCCGAACTCGGCCATGAGAAAGGCGCACCCCGCGGGCAGCAGCGGCAGGTACTCGGAGTGCAGCCCCTTCTTCTTGATGTTCGCGATGAGCCGGTCGTCGAGCCCTTCGAGGCCGATGGGGCCGAGGGCGTCGAGGTCGGCCACCCGGTCGCCGGCCTGGAAGATGTCCGGGTAGCCGATGAGCGCGAGCGCGCGGTAGGGAGGACTGTGGGCCAGTCGCACGGTCGCTTCGAGCGTCGTCGCGCAGGTGCCTTCGGTGCCCACCAGCGCCCGCGCGAGGTTGAAGCCGCGCTCGGGCAGCAGCGCGTCGAGGTTGTAGCCGGAGATGCGCCGGGGGATCCGCGGGTAGCGCTCGCGCACGAGCGCGGCGTAGCGGTCGCGCAGCTCGGCGAGGCGCCGGTAGATCTCGGCGCGCCGCCCGCCCTCGTGGACGATGCGCTGCAGCTCCTGCTCGCTCGTCGGGCCGACCCTCATGCGCAGGCCGTCGTAGGTGAGCACCTCGAGCTCGAGCACGTTGTCGGCCATCTGCCCGGCCATCTGCGCGTGCACGCCGCAGGAGTTGTTGCCGATCATCCCGCCGATGGTGCAGTGGCTATGGGTCGCCGGGTCGGGCCCGAGCACAAGCTGGTGGCGGGCGACGGCGGTCTCGCGCAGCTTGTCGAGGATGCAGCCGGGTTGCACCCGCGCCAGCTTGCGCACCGGGTCAATCTCCTTGATCGCCCCGAGGTACTTCGACCACTCGAGGACCACCGCGACGTTGGTGCACTGGCCCGACAGCGTGGTGCCCCCTCCGCGCGAGAGCAGCGGCGCGCCGTGCTCGCGACAGACGGCGACCGTCTGCACCACGTCCTCGATCGAGCGCGGGACGACGACGCCGATGGGCACGTAGCGGTAGTTCGAGGCGTCGGTGGCGTACATCGCCCGGCTGCCCGGCTCGAACCGCACCTCGCCCTCGACCCGCCGGGCAAGCTCGGCCCGCAGCGCCCGCGCGTCGACCACAGCCTTGCCGCCCTGGGTCGGGCCGAGGGTGTGGCCCTTCGGTTTCGTCGCGGAAAACGGCGTCCAGATCTGCATCAAGCGCCCCCTTCAGAGGTGTCGCGAAATCTCCTCGGGCCCGCCTCGCCCCCCGGTCACCTCGAGCCAAGTCGAGCGGCCCTTCGACTCCGCTCCCGCCGCTTTGCGCGTCGGGAGCTACGCTCAGGGTGAGCGGAACGGGTTGGAGTCGAAGAAGGCGTGCGTCGGCCCTCGCACCCCTGCCAGCCGCCCCGCCTCATCGCTTGAGCTTGCCGCCGACCCACTCGCGCACGGTCTGCTGGACCGCGCGGGTCAGGTTGGGGTCGCCCTTGAAGAGCGCGTAGGCGTAGTTGCGGGCCTGCTCGACGGTGATGTGCGGGGGCAGCGGCGGCACCTCCGGATCGGTGCGCGCCTCGAGGACGCAGGGCCTGTCGGCCGCGAGCGCCTCGTCCCAGGCCCGGCCGAGCTCCTCGGGCTGGTCGACCTTGATTCCGCGCAGCTCGAGCATCTCGGCGTAGCGCGCGTAGGGGAAGTCCGGCAGCTCCTGGCTGCCGCGAAACTTCGGGTCGCCGGCCATCACCCGCTGCTCCCAGGTGACCTGGTTGAGGTCGCGGTTGTTGAGCACCAGGACGATGAGCTTGGGGCTCGCCCAACGCCTCCAGTACTTGGCGATGGTGATGAGGGCGTTGATCCCGTTCATCTGCATCGCCCCGTCGCCAGCGCAGGCGATGACCGGCCGGTCGGGATAGGCAAACTTCGCCGCGAGCGCGTAGGGCACCGCCGGGCCCATGGTCGCGAGGGTGCCAGAGAGCGAGGCCATCATGCCCTTGCGGATCTTCAGGTCGCGCGCCCACCAGTTGGCCGCCGAGCCCGAATCGGCCGTGAGGATGGCGCCTTCGGGCAGCCGCGCCGACAGCTCCCAGAAGACGAGTTGCGGGTTGATGGGCTTGGCGGCCGAGCGGGCGTAGCCCTCGGCGGTCTTGCGCCAGTCGGCCATCTCCTTGTCGAGCTTGTCGCGCCAGGAGCGGTCGGCCTTGTTCTCGAGCAGCGGCAGCAGCGCCCGCAGCGTCTCGCGGGCGTCGCCGACCAGCGGCACCTCCATCGGATAGCGGATGCTCAGCGAGCGCGGCGCGAGGTCGATCTGCACCCCGCGCGCCTGGCCCTCCTTGGGAAGAAACTCGCTGTAGGGAAAGCTCGAGCCGACCATCAGCAAGGTGTCGCACTCGCTCATCATCGTCCAACTCGGCTTGGTCCCCAGCAGGCCGATGGAGCCCAGGCACCCGGGCGCATCGTCGGGGATGACCGCCTTGCCGAGCAGCGCCTTGGAGACGCCGGCGCCGAGCAGCTCGCTCACCTGCAGCACCTCGTCGCCGGCGCCGAGCGCCCCGGCGCCGACGAGCATCGCCACCTTCTTGCCGGCGTTGAGCACCTCGGCGGCCCGCTTCAAGTCCTCGTCCTTGGGGACGACGCGCGGCGGGGAGTAGCCCACCCCCGAGAAGAGCGAGCCGTGCTTGCGCGGCGGGCTCTCGATCGCGTTCATCTCCTGGATGTCGTGGGGCACGATGACGCAGGTGACGGTGCGCTCGGCGAGCGCGATGCGCAGCGCGCGGTCGATGTGGTGACGCACCGCCGCGGGGTGCGAGACCATGTGGACGTAGTCGGAGGCCACGTCCTTGAAGAGCGAGACGAGGTCGACCTCCTGCTGGTAGTCGCCCCCGAGCGCAAAGCTCGCCTGCTGGCCGACGATGGCGACGACTGGCGCGTGGTCCATCCTGGCGTCGTACAGGCCGTTGAGCAGGTGGATGGCCCCGGGCCCCGAGGTCGCCAGGCAGACTCCGACCTCGCCGGTGAACTTCGCGTGGGCGCAGGCGGCGAAGGCGGAGAGCTCCTCGTGGCGCACCTGGATGAAGTCGACGAGCTCCTGGTTGCGGTCGAGCGCGCCGAGCAGGCCGTTGATGCCGTCGCCCGGATAGCCGTAGATGCGCCGGATGCCCCAGGCGTGGAGCCGCTGGATGATGAAGTCGCCGACGAGTTTCGCCATGGCCTTGTCTGCCTTTCTTCTACTGGTCACCGGGGAAGGCGATGGTCGTGAGCAGCGCGTTCTCGGCCTCGCGCGAGTCGAGGCGGGTGTGCTGGACGACGACGGGCATGTCCGACTCGATGAGGCTCGAGTAGTCGGTGTCCCGGGGGATGGGCTCGGGGTCTGTGAGCGCGTTGAAGCGCTGGTGCAGCGTGCGGCGCGCCGGGACGGTCAGGCGGTAGGGGCCGGCCGGCTCGCGGTCCTTGAAGAAGACGCGGAGCTCGACGTGGGCGTCGGAGTCCGCGGCGTTGAGGATGCAGACCGTCTCGTGGCTCTCCATCCGCGGGGCCGGCCCGTGGCTGGAGGAGGGGATGTAGCCCTCGGCGATCGCCCAGCGCCTGCGACCTATCGGCTCGCCCATGCCTGGAAGCCTTTGCATCCGCCGACAGCGCGTCGGCCCGCCAAGTGGGACGACCCGCCGGCGACCGGTCGAAGGATGGTTCGAGAGACAACCGGCCAGCCGGAGCGCCAGCCTTCGTGCTGGCGGCCGGCGGATCGGAGTGCCGGACTCAAGGGCCTCTCGACTTCGCTGCCCCGAGCCTGCCGAGGGGCTCGAGGTGAGCGGGAGGCGCCTCGGCTACCGCTCTTCTGGCCCGTCGGCGCCCAACCTGGATGCGCACTCGAGCAGCAGCGCGTGCACGAAGGCCTGCGGGAAGTTGCTGCGCGACTGGCGCTGCTGGACGTCGAACTCCTCGGTGAAGATGCCGGGCGGTCCGCAGGCCGCGCGATTGCGCTCGAACCAGCGGAAGGCCGAGAGCCTGTCGCCCTCGTCGAGAAGCGCCAGGCAGAGCCAGAAGCCGCACAGCAGGAAGGCGCCCTCGGCCTTGCCCAGGGGCCGCTCGTCGACGCGGTAGCGATAGGCGTAGCCGTCTTCAGTCAGGCCCGAGAGCACCGCCGCGAGCGTGGCGGCGGTGCGCGGATCGCCCCTGGGCAGCGCGCCGCGGAAGCCCGCGGTCAGCAGCGCGGCGTCGACGCGCGCGTCGTTGGGGGCGCGCTGCCAGCGACCGCCGGGGTGCAGGCAGCGCTCGGAGGTGGCGGCGACGATGGCATCGGCGAGCGCGAGCCAGCGGTTTGCAAGCTCCGGAGGCGCGCCGCGGGCGGCCATCTGCCTGAGCCCCGCCGCGCAGACAAGCCGGCTGTGCGCCCACCAGCGCGGCTCGATCTCCCACACGCCGCTGTCCGGCTCGCTCCACCTCTTCGCGATGGCCTCGCCGGCCACCCGCGCCGCGCGCCAGCCCTCTGCGTTCAGACGCCCCCGTTGTGCGGCCGCCGCAAAGAGCAGCAGCGCCTCGCCGAACACGTCGAGCTGGAAGGTCTTCGCCGCGTCGTTGCCGACGATCACCAGATCGCCACCCGGGAAGCCGGGCAGGTCCACCTTGGTCTGGAGCGAAACCTGGCCGCCGGAGACCGTGTAGAGCGGCGCGAGCAGCGGGCCGTCGGCGAGAACGCGCTCGCACACGAACTGCAGAATCCTGTCGAGCAGACTGCACCCGCCCGCCGCGCTCAGGGCGATGCCGGCGTAGCAGGCGTCGCGAATCCACGCGTATCGATAGTCGTAGTTGCGGCCGGACTCGGCGCGCTCGGGCAGCGAGGTGGTGACCGCGGCGACCATCGCCCCGGAGCGGGAGGTGAGCCCGCGGATGACTGCGTAGGCGTGTGCCGCGTCTCGCCGCGCCACCGAGCGCTCGAGTCGAGGCATGTCTTTGCGCCAGGCCGCCTCGGTGCTCTCCCACAGCAGGCCCGGTGAAGCCAGCGGTCGCTCGAACGGCCGGGTCGAGAGCTCGAGGACCAAGTCATGCTTCTGCCCCTGGGCCAGGGTCAGCTCGAGAGTCAGAGCCGCGCCGTCCTCGGTCACGGTCGCCTGCGGCGCCCCAGCCCAGCGCAGGTAGAGCGAGCCGGCCGACCCCGTCCAGGCCCCGTCCTCGCTCCTGCGCCAGTCGCGCACCCGGCGGGTGCCGAAGAACGGGGCGACATCGAGCCGCAGCGCGACCCGCGCCTCGCCGGAGACCGCCTCGAGCTGGCGCAGAATGACCGCTCGCTCTTCCTCGCCGGGGAACGCGAGCGCCTCGTGGCACTCGATGATCGAGCGGGTGGTGACCCAGCGGCTCGTCCAGACGAGCGTGTTCGGCTCGTAGTAGCCGCCCCAGACATGGCGCTCTGCCGGGGTGATCGAGTAGCCGCCGGCGCCGCCGACCAGACTGCAGAAGGCCGCCTCGTCGGACCAGCTCGGGAAGCACATCCAGACGATGTCGCCGTGGGGGCCGATGATCGCGCCGCGCTCTCCGTCGGCGAGCAGCGCGTACTCGCGCAGCGTCTCCGGGCCGAAGGTGGCCGGGTGGGACTGCGGCTCGCGCGGCGGCTTTGTCCCGTCGCCCTCGCCCTGCCGGAGTGCCCGTCGGGTTCGCGCCACGCCCAACCCTTCCCCTCGTTCACCGCCGGCGCAGCCGCGCAGGAAGTCGCCGGAGATCCGAGCGCCGCCCACTATCTAAAGGATGGAGCCCCAGCTTCGCTCCCCCGCCTCGAATCGGCGGAGTTGGAGCTCCGCCCTCCATCCGTTGGATGAAGCTCCAGCTTCCCGTCGTCCCGCCTCGAGTCGGCGGAGCTGGAGCTCCGCCCTCCATCGCTCTGCCCCCCCCCTCTGCTTCACGGAATGTAGGGCCCGGCCCCCGACCTTGGCCGGACACAGCCGCCTGCCCGGCCGCCTCGCACCCTCGAGCGCGGGCGGGTGGTCGCCGAGATTCTGCCCCTCCCCATTCCGGACAACCCGAGGCAGACTGCCGAAAGCACCGGCGCCCGATCGCGCCGCCGATACACGCACCCGGCCTCGCCCGGCCGGCGCACGACTGGACGGAACACCGATGACGCGCATCTCCAACTCACCGAGCCCCCTGCCTCAAACGACCGTCGCCGCCTCCTCGAGAACGCCCGACAACTCCACCGCGCGCGCGACGGCGAAGCCCGCTCCCGCCAAGCTCCAGCCCGGCTTCGACGCCAGCTACTGGTCGCAACTCGAGAGCCTCGCCGGACGCCCCCCGGCCAACGCGACCGACATCACCTTCCTGCGCGAGGCGGACGCGGCTTGGAACGAGCGCATCGAGCTGATCCGCGCGAGCCGCACGGCGATCTGGGGGTCGTTCTACATCGTTGACGCCGACGAGCGCGGCTTCCAGCTCTTCGAGGAGCTCATCGCGGCGCGCCGGCGCGGCGTCGAGGTGTGCGTCGCCATCGACTCGCTCGCCCACCTGGCGACGGCCTTTGGCGACAAGCTCGCCGACCGCAAGAAGCTGGCGGGTCTGCTCGAAGAGCTCAAGGCCGCCGGCGGTGTGGTGAGCTGGGCCGGCACCCTCGACGATCAGCTCAAGAACCCAGGGGCGGGCATCCACTTCAAGTCGCTCGTCTCAGACAACCGCGTCGCCATCGTCGGCGGGCGCAACATCGCCGAGGAGTACTTCGGCGAGTGGGACGATTTCGATACGCGCCTGGAAGGTCCCATCGTGCAGCAGATTGGCCGCGCGACCCTGGAGCTGCTGCGCTCCTGCGACCCGACGCCGGCGCCCCGGCGCGACGCGGCGGGCGATCGGCTCGCCGCGCAGGTCCAGGGACGGATCGCGGAGCTGCTCGCCAAGCCGCCGCCCGCTGGAGGCGCAGCGCCGACGCGGCCGCCGGTCGAGTTCCGGCTGCTCACCTTCGACCCGCTCGTCGACGGCCGCGGAGACAAGACCAACACCATCACCGAGGCGCTCATCCGCACGGTCGAGCGGGCGCAGTCGGAGATTGTCCTCACCAGCAACGTGGTGGTCCCCGACGAGCAACTTCGCGGCGCGCTCGTCGCGGCGGCCCGGCGCGGGGTGCGCGTCAAGCTGGTGACCTCCGGACCCGAGGCGCTCAACCCGGCGCTCCACCTCGCCAACTCGCTGCTCTATGGCGACCTGCTCGCGGCGGGCTGCGAGATCTACGAAACCAGTCAGCACGAGCACGGCAAGATGTACCTCGTCGACGGCCAGGTCGGCGCCTACGGCAGCTACAACGCCTCGAAGCAGTCCGATGCGCGCAACGCCGAGGGTCTGCTCTTCACCAACGATCGCCGGGTCGTCGAGGAGCTGCGGCGCTGCGTCAGCCAGACCATCTCCAAGGCCGAGCGCTACACCGAGCCGCCCAACCGCTTCGTCGGCTGGCTGCAGAAGATGGCCGCGAGGCTGTTCGGCAGCTAGGCAGGCGACGGGCCCCTTCGACTCCGCACAGCTCGGGCTGACGCCGGGAACCCGAGCGATCGGTCGCAGGTTGGTAGGGGCGCATGGCAATGCGCCCTTCGAGGAATCGGGCAGATACGCGGCCGATTCGAGGGCCTCTCGACTCCGCCTGCCTCGTTCCTCGGGAGGCTACGCTCGAGGTGAGCGGGGGGCGGGCCGAGGCCGGCCCTCCGGGATCGTGCTGACGCGCAACGATTCTCAAGGCTAGGAGTTCAGGGTCGCGCTCGGCCCAGCAGGTAGGGATCGAGCTGCTCCCAGGAGAGTCGAAGCGGCGGCGGGGCCCAGGCCGGCACCACGTGCGGGAACGAGCAGAGCGGAATCTCGAGCCCGCGCTCGTCGAGGACGAAGAACGGATCGAGCGCCGGTCTCTCGGTCGAGTAGCACCCCGCGTCGAAGACCGCGGCGATCTCCGCGGCGAAATCAGCCCGCTCGCGCATCGCGCGTCCGACTCTCCCAGCGTCGTACTCCTCGTTGGTGACCGCGTTGTCGAGAGCCAGCGCGCGCGCGTCGGCGAGGTGGGAAGCGATCGCCTTCCTCACGAGCTCGCGCCCGGCAGGCGAGAGGAGGTCCTCGAGCCTGGCCCGGGTCCCCGTCGCGAGGTTCAACGCCAAGTACTGCGTCGAGACCCAGGGGTAGGGGCCGTCGCAGGAGGAGCGCTCGAGCCTGACCGACACAAGACCACGGTCGGCATGCCAGCTCAGCTCCTGCGAAAAGCAGGGATCGCGGCGGACCTGGTCGAGGTGCTCTTCGGTCAGCACGAGGGGCTCGAGCCAGTCGTTCAGGGCACGGCCGACCACGGCTGGCGCGCGCTCGACCTCGAGCACCTGCCAGCGAGCGGGCGGCATCCGCGCGCCTCCGTCCGCGAGCGCGGGGAGCGGGAGCTCGCGCGTCGTCAACTGGATTGCGGGCTGGGAAGGGGCGGCGGCGAGCAGCAGGAGGCACAAGGTCAGCATCGGGAAAACCTCGGTGTTGGGATGCGGCCGACTTCTGCAGCCGCTGTGCCGGGCGTCGAACGAGCCCCGCGTCAGGAAGGCGCTATCACCAGCGGTCAGGCAGGCATGCGGGCGATCGGCCACAGCGGTGTCGCCCGCGGGCCGCTGCATTCCGGGCTGGCCGAGGTCTCCGGCGGGCGCAGCCAAGACGTGTTCGAGCGAGGGCCGGTCAGCGCGTGCGAAGCCAAGGCCCGATTGGCGGCCTCGCGAGCTCGGCCCGCGCTTCGAGGTGAACGGGGAATCGAGCCGGAGCAGAATCGAGCCGAGGCCAAGAAGGGTTCGGGGAGCACCTTCAGGCGTGGTCGTCCGCGGAGGCGGCCCGATTCGACGCAGTGAGAAGCGCGCCTGCTCGCGCGGGCGCCACCGGAACGCTGCGCGGGCTACGGACCGCGTCCGCCGAGCACCTCAGTGACCGTGCCCCCGACCAATCCGAGCAGGAAGACCAGCAGCCCAATCGCCGGCCCGGCGATGCCGGTGATGATCCCCGCGATCGCCAGCCCTTTGCCCTGCGCGCGCGAGGACGAGATGCGCGAGAGCGCGACCACGCCGAAGACGACCGCCAGCAGGCCGAGCAAGAGCGTCAACGGGAAGCAGCAGCCGGCGAAGAAGACACCGGTAGCACCGAGCACCAGCGAGGTAACGGCGAAGGGGTCCGTCCTCGTCGGCGGACTCTCGGCTGGCGGCAGGGAGGGCGGCGGCACCTGGTTGTCCATGGGCAGCTCCGGTCGTGGCTCGAGAGCATTCTGCTGGCCCGAGCGGATGGGGTCGATGCCCCAGTCGAAGCGCGATCGGCTTCCGGCACGCCTCGGGCCGCTCGGGCGAGAGGTCCTTCATCGGCAGGCGCATGTCGAGACCGGCGTTCGTTCGCCGATCCTCGCCCATCCCGCAAGCAGAGCGGCGGGCCCGTTCCCGGACCCGCCGCACGCCGCCGCCAGACTGCCAACCCTCAAATCCCGTCTCCCTCGAGCAGCTTCGACTCGAGCGGATGTTCGCCAAACTCGAGCCGCAGCTCCTCGAGGTCGTCTTCCGGAGTCGTCTCCTCGAGCAGGCTCCGCAGCGCTTCGACGGCGGGGGCTTCGGTCCGGCTGCCGACCGCATCGGTCGTCGCGGGGCTGGCGGTCTCTGCGCTGCCGGCCTCCTCGAGCATTCGCGTGAGCGCCTCGGTCAGCTCGTCCATCGCCTCGGAGACGCCCCGGGCTTGCTCGGGCCACACCACCTCCATCGCGACATGAAGCTGCTGCATCTGCTCGTCCGGAGTTGCTTCGCCAAGCTCGACTGCGACGCCTTCGGGAACGTAGTCGAGCATCGACGCGCCGGCGGAGGCGAGCTGAGTGAGCCGCGCCTTGTTGACCATCGCCTTGACGTATTCGGGCTCCAGCTCGAGGGCCCGGGCGAAGGCCTCGCGCGCCGAGTCCTTGTCGCCGGACTTCTCGTAGGCGAGGCCAAGGTTGTTGTGGACCCGGGCGACCTGCGGCAGCAGCCGCGCGGCCTCCTCGAGCGGCTCGATGGCCTTCTCGGGCTCGTTCGACAGCAGGTAGACGTAGCCGAGGTTGTTGAAGGCCCAGCCGTGGGCCGGGTCGAGCGCGGCCGCCTTGCGGAAGTCGCGGATGGCGTTCGAGAGCCGCTTCAGGTTCAGGTGGGCGCGGCCGCGCAGGTGATGGCCCTCGGCGGTCGCCGGGTCGCGCAGGATGGCCTCGGCGCTGGCGGCGCGCACGGCTTCCCAGTCCTTTGCCTCGGCCCCAAGCCTCGCCAGCTTGATGAGCGGCAGCGCCTCGGCCGGGATCTTGTCGGCGAGCGCCGTGTAGAGGCGCATCGCGAGCTCCCTCTCGCGAACGCGGCGCGCGAGCAGCGCGGCTTCTTCCAGCGCTTCGATCGACTGCTCGTGCTGCAGCGCCCGCCGCGCCTCGAGCAGCGCGCTCTTCAGATCGCCCGCGTCGCGCAGCGTGCGCGCTCGGGTCAAATGATCGACCGGGCCCGCGCACTCGTGGGCGAGCGCGAGCGGCTCTTGCACCGGCTGCTGCGCTTCGAGTGACGCTGAAGCCGGCTTGCTCGCCTCATCGAGAACAGGCGCGGCCCCGACCCCGAGCGCCGGCAATGCCATCACCGCTGGCGCCCGCGCGTTCTTCGGGGTTCGCACTTCCTTCACCTCTCGCTCGCAGCCCGCGAGCGCCAGCCCCGCCACCGCCATCGTCACGATCGTCCGCTTCATCTCCGCAACCTCCTCTCGCCGCTTCGCCGCGTTGCTGCCGGGCGCCCACCGCCCGACGCGCGAAGAGTCTCGATTGCGCGCGGTGTGCCAAACGACGCTCGCGGGGAGCAGGTCCAAGAGCCGCGGGAAATCGTGGTCGTCGGGACGCGAGCGCGTGGGCGGATGACCGCAACCGCTCGCGGAGGGCGCGGCCCTCTCGCCGGCCGGCGCAGCGAGCGCGGCGCGAGGCCGTTACATCGGCTACATGAGTCGCGGCGTCAGCGGATGGGGACGCAGGCTCGTCCTCTCGGTGGTCCTCCACGCCGCGCTGCTCTTGGGTTTCGTGAGGCAGGAGGACTCCACGCCTTCGGCCGAGCCGCGACAGCCACGCCGAGCCAGCCTGTCGCAAGAGCGGCGGCCGCCTCGTTCGCGCGCGCCGAAGCCGCCGCGCCCGGAGGCGCCTGCTCGCCGCGCGCTGAGGCTCCTCGGCGCGGGGTTTGGCGAGCGCGACTCGAAGGCGGACGACGGCATCCCCGGCTTGCCTCGGTCACCTCGAGCGGATTCGAGGGGCCCTTCGACTTCGCCCGTCCCGAGCCTGTCGAGGGGCTCGGGCTGACCGGTCTTCGCTCGAAGGGTTTTGCGACACCTCTTCAGTGCCCGATGAGCCGGTCGACCGCCTGGCCGCGGCCCTGGAAGATGCCCTGCCAGCCCTGGATGACCGAAAACGCGAGGAGGGCCATCACTCCGACAAACGCGAGGCCGCCGATGACGCCGACGAGGACGAGCGCTGCGGTGCGCGCCCTGCGTCGGTAGTCGGCGGCGACCTTGGGCAGCAGCGCGTCGAGCGTGCCGGAGCGCTCGCCGGCGCCTATCTGCGAGAGGAACATCGGCTCGAGCCCCCGCACGGCGGCGACCGCCTCGCTGAGCGTCGAGCCCGCGTCCAGGCGGCCGACCAGCTCCCGGTGAGCCTGTTCGAAGCGAGGATGGGCGGCGGCGCGCGCGGCGAGATGGAGCGATTCCCGCGTGGGCAGGCCCGCGCGCAGCGAGGTGCCGAGCACCTCGGCGAACCGCGCCACCGCGCCCGACCAGACGACGGTCGAGACCAGGGGCAGCGAGGAGCCTGTCCTGCGGAGCGTCCGGCGCAGCGGCGAGTCGGGCGAGGAGCGCGGAAGGATGACCAGCGCAAAGACGCCGAGGCCTCCGATGGCGAGCAGCAGCGGCAGCGCCTTCGCGAGGTAGGGGCCGAGCCCCTTGGAGAATAAGGTCGGCAGCGGCAGCACGAGCGCGGCGGCGGCCAACAGGATGCAGGGATAAAGCAGGGTGAGGACGAGCTTGTCGCGGTCCTTGCGGCGCTCGCCCAGCCGCTCGGCGACCTGGTGCAAAGCCTCCGGCAGGCGGCCGTGCCGTTCGCCAGCCTGGACGAGCGCGAGCGCGCCGGGGTCGACGAGGTGCATCGAGGCGAGCGACTCCGAGAGCGGCAGGCCCTGCTGAATGTCCCTTTGAAGTTGGCGCTGGTAGGCGGGCGGCAGGCAGGCCGCGCCCGGGCCATGGACGAAGGTCGTCAGCGGCAGTCCGGTCTCGAGCGCCTGGGAGAGCAGGGTGAAGGCGGTCTCGAGGTGCGCGGGAGAGACGTAGCCGCCGGGCCGTGAGCAGGCGGCGGGGCTTGCCACCTCCGGGGGCTCGGCGACCGCCGGGCGGGCCGCCGGTCTGGCGGGGCGCGCTCCGGGCCTCGATGGTTGCGCGCGGGAATAGATGACGCCGCACCTCGGGCACTCCTGGTCACCGGGCGACCGTGGGCTCGAGCACTTGGGGCAGACCGCGGGCAGGGACTCGTTCATGGGCGGATAGTCTAGCGAGTCCGAACCTCCGGGCGGCCGACACGAAGGTCGGCTATCCGAGCGGGCGACGCGACGGCCGGCCCTCCGGCGTGGGCTGTCGCCCCTTGTCTCGCCGGGGTGAGCCGTCTAGGCTGTTGCGGTTTTTCAGACAGAGGATGATCGCCGACTGACCCGGATTTCCTGGCGAAACCCCCACGCGCCCGCGTGCGGTCGCCGGGCGCCAGGCGGCCCCATCCCCTACCCAGCGGCCGATTCCGGCTCCTGCTCGAGGACGACGCATGGAACACGCACCCACCAAGCGCAGCAAGCTTCTGCCCGCGAACGCCTACACCAAGCTCAACCCGGGCGAGTCGTACCAACCTATCGTCGGTGCCGGCGACAAGCGCGCCGAGGTGTCGGCCTGGTCGGTCGGCCTGGGCATCGGGATGGTGGTCCTCTGGTCGGCGGCCTGCATCTACATGGCGCTCAAGGCCGGCAACGGCATCGAGGCGGCCATCCCCATCGCGGTGATGGCCATCTTCTTCGGCAAGATGCGCAAGACGAAGAGCACCATCCTCGAGAACGTGATGGTGCAGAGCATCGGCCAGGCCTCGGGCGTGGTCGCCGCCGGCGCCGCCTTCGTCGTCCCGGCGCTCTACATCAACCAGCTCAAGCCCTCGTGGTGGCAGATCTTCCTGGCCTGCGCGATAGGCGGGGTGCTCGGCACGGTGCTCATCATTCCGCTGCGCAAGTACTTCGTGAAGGACCTCCACGGCGAGCTGCCCTTCCCCGAGGCGACCGCGGTCAACGAGATCCTCGTCTCCGGCGAGAAGTCGGGGAAGAGCGCCGGCCGCGTGCTGCTCGCCTCCATCGGCCTGGGCGCCTTCTACGACTTCATGGTCGAGACCGTCCACGCCTGGAACCCGACGATGACCAGCGGCACGCTGCTCGGCAAATGGGGCGCGACGATGGACGCCCACCGCGTCGACGTGCGCTTCAACGGCCTCGCCGCGCTCTTCGGCCTCGGCTACATCATCGGCCTGCGCTACGCGGCGATCATCGCCGCCGGCTCGGTGCTCGCCTACGTGGTGATGGTGCCGATGGTCTACCTCTTCGGCCAGCACGTCCCCTCGTTCACCTACGCGGGCGCGACCTACCAGATCGCCAACATGAGCGCCGGCGAGATCTTCTCGGCCTTCATCAAGCCCATCGGCATCGGCGCCATCGCGGTCTCCGGCATCATCGGCATGCTCCGCATGGGCAAGATCATCGCCGGCTCGGTCTCGCTCGGTTTCAAGGGCCTGGCCAAGAAGTCTGGCGGCGAGAGCGACGCCGAGCGCACCCAGCGCGACATGCACCCCAAGCACGTGGTCGTGATCCAGATGCTCGCCGCGCTGGCGATGGGCGTGCTCTTCTTCGTCGTCGCGGTCGGCCAATACGGCACCGGCAAGGCGGCGCTCTTCGCGCTCGTGGGGATGATCGTCGGCTTCGTGCTCTCGTTCCTCTTCACCCCGGTGGCCGCGCAGGCCATCGCCATCGTCGGCACCAACCCGGTCTCGGGCATGACCCTGATCACCCTGGTCATCGCCGCCGCGGTGATGACCAGCGTCGGCCTGTCGGGCCCGGCCGGCATGTTCGTCGCCCTGGTCATCGGCACGGCGGTCTGCACCGCGCTGTCGACCTCCGGCGCGCTCATCTCCGACTTCAAGATCGGCTACTGGATCGGCTCGACCCCCAAGAACCAGCAGATCTGGAAGTTCGTCGGCGTCGGCGTCGCCGCGCTCACCGTGGCCTTCATCATCCCGGTGATGGACCACAGCTACCACTTCCTGGTCGAAGGCCCCGGCGGCAAGCTCATCTCCAACACCGAGGTGCTGCCCGCGCCGCAGGCCAACATGCTCGCGGCCATCGTCAACGGCCTGATGTCCAACGCCGAGCAGCCGGTGCTGCTCTACGTGCTCGGCGGGATGATCGCCATCCTGCTCTACATGGCCGGCGTGCCGATGCTCGCCTTCGCCCTGGGCATGTACCTGCCCATCTCGATCAACCTGACCGTGCTCGCCGGCGGCTTCGTCGCCTGGCTGGTGTCGCGCAGCGGCAAGCGCGAGGAGGTCAAGAAGGCGCGCGCCGAGCAGGGCAACCTCATCGCCTCGGGCCTCATCGCCGGCGCGGCGCTCATCGGCATCCTCAGCGCCGTGGCCCGCTTGCCGGAGGTCGGCGCGCCCATCCGCTTCCTGAGCGTGGGCGTCAAGTACGCCTACGAGACCAGCACCTCGGGCGTGATCAAGCTCGGGTCGGTCGCGGCCGATTGGTACAAGGGCTTCGGCGGCCAGATGATCAGCCTGGTCGCCTTCGTCGGCCTGGCCATCGCCTGCTATCTGCTCGCGCGCAAGGGCGCCGACTGGGACATGGCCGAAGCGGCCGAGCTCGAGCGGGCCGAAGCGGCCGAGGCGGCTGGGCAAGCCGAGCCGGCCGTCGCCGCGGCGGCGCAGAGCGAGCCGGAGCAGAAGACCGGGACTTGATGCCCGGTTGACGATTCGAGGGACTGAGGCCCTGCGAGAGCGAGCGCTTTCGCGGGGCTTCGTCTATCTGGAGCGCAGGCTCGTTTCCAACCGGAGGTGGACGATGGCGCTCCTGGAGAACACGCTGGGCAGCTTGCGGTTCGAGTTGATGCTCGCGGACATCGAGATGCCGCTCAAAGGCAGGCCGCCGGCCTCGCGCAAGCTGCTCGCGCGGGTGGCGGTGGAGAGCTTCGATCAGAAGGAGGGCGCCTGGGCTCCGTTCGTGCGGCTGCCGGTGTGGTGGCTCGGCGTCGGCGAGGGGCGCGAGCTGCTCGGGTCGCTCGAGGCGGTGATTCGCGGCGACGGCGAGCGGTTCGCGTTCCGCTCCAAGGCCTCGGGCGAGATCGGGCTGCAGGTCGAGCGCGAGGCGAGCGGCTACCGGGTCGAGGTCGGGTTCGACCTGCGCACCGAGCTCGCCGACCTGTCGGGCAAGCGCGGCGCGACGGGCGAGGACCTGGCGCTGTTCCGGTTCCGCACCGGGCAGGCGCAGCTCGTGCGGTTCGCCAGCGATCTGAAGGAGGAGCTCAGCCAGCTCAGCGAACGGTGAAGGCTCGCTGCGGACCGGCCGCGCTCGAGGCGGGCCGGTCATTCGGCGTCACTGAAGGCACTCGGCACCAGCGGGCATGAATCGAAGGCCGCGCGTCTCCTCGAGCAGCGCGCGGCTTTCGTGCGTCAGCTCCTCAATCGGCTACCAAGCGCGAGGTTTCGATCGCGAGGTTGGTGGGCAGCAGCCCGCGGTCACTCTGCGCGCCCCTGCTACCATCCACGCCGATGCGTTCCCCGATCCGAACATCCGCCCTGTTCGCCGTACTCGGCGCCTGCGCCGCGCCACGCGTCGTCCCGCCCGCCGAGTCCTGCCCGGGGCCGGACGAACGGCTCACCGGTACGGTCTGGTGGCATCGCCCGAGCGACGGGCCGCGATGTCTGGCGTGGACGTTCGTCCCCAACGGGCCGGACGGCGTACACCTCGAACGCCGCGAGATCGAAGTCGAAGAGGGCTGGAGCCGCGAGGTGCGGACGTTCTACTCAATCGCGCGGGACTTCGGCCACACCGTGATCTACGCGCCCGGCTACGAATACCGCTGGATTCAGGAGCCTGGACCCGACGCCCGTTCGTTTCCCGGTCAGCGCGGTGCACTCGGATACGTGATGGGGTTCTGTGTCCTCTCCGCCGACGCGGAATGCATCGAGTGGATGGAGGCGCCGTGCGGCACGCCGCACAAGCCGGAGGTGGTGCGGCGCTGGTATCGGACCGAAGCGGCGTGCCAGGCGTCGGTGGGAAGGTAGCGGCCATCAGCGGCTCGGTTACTGACCGTGGTCGGAAAACTCCTCGATGATCCGGAGCGCCGGCCGTCGTGCCGGCGTCCGATCGCCCTGGCCAGTTCGGCCTTCGCGCTGGCGCCCGAACGCTGTCGATCCAATCGGCCTTCACGTCGGCGTCCGATCGCCCCGACCGAGCATGGCAATCGTGCCAGCGCCGTTCGCCCCGATCGAGCTCGGCCTTCGTGCTGGCGTCCGATCGCTGGTGTCCGAGAGGAAAGGCTCGAAGCCGTCTATCGCTCGGAAGCTCGTCCGCTCTCGGAGCCGGTGGTGATGTCTTCGTAAAGGGCGTCGGGGCAAAGGTCGATTCCCCCCGGCCATGCGAGCGTGTGGGTTTCGGGATCGACCGTCACCTGGACAAAGAAGTCGGGGTCGTTCCAGGCGGCGAAGACACCCTTGCCAGCAAGATCCGAGAGGTCGACCTCGCCAGCGACCCCGTTCGAGAAGCGAATCCAGACGCGGAGGTTCTCCAGGGGTTTGACTTCCACGATGCGGTGCACGGCGGCCCTCCTACTTCAGCGGCTCGATGGTCATGAGCGGTTGGTGGGCGGCGGCCTGCTTCCAGACCCGGCGGAGCTCGTCCTGGCGGTACGTCGCCCACTCGATGACCGGGCCGAGCGCTCTTGCGCTGAGTCGGCCGGGAGGGGGCGGCCTAGCAATCGAGTTAGTCGTGATCGCCTGGCAGCGCGAGCTCGGCCAAGCGGGAGACGAGCGCGCGTCGAAATTGCTCAACCTGCCGAGGATCGGCGCCGCCAGGCAACTGCGCTTGCTCCCCGATCCGCCACTGGTCAAGGACATAGGCCAGACTTGCTGCGCTCACGCCGGCGTCCTTCCTCTCGGCGGCGTGCAAGGCGTCCTCAAGCCGGATTCCTGCACCCAGGATGGCCTCGAGGTCGACGAGGTCCTTCGCTTCGCAGCGACCGAGTAGGGCACAGAGCTTGTTCGCGGCTATCTCCTCGAGCGGGTCCACCCTGACTGTTCCGAACCGACGCTTCTCGCCAGCAGTCTGAGGAACGCGTTCGAGCACGAGATCGATGACTGTCTCCTCTTCGCCTCGCGTAACGAGGTAGCGGCGAAATTCGGGGAAGCGACGAAGCGATCGCACGGTCGCGCCGCAAGCGGTCGCGGCGGCATCGAGCGCCCGCTCGGCATCGCCGCTCGCCTCTTGATCGGTGGTGAAGAGATCAAGGTCGTCGCTGTACCGGTGGAGGAGATAGAAGCCGCCAAGTGCCGAGCCGCCCGTAAGGAAG
Source organism: Myxococcales bacterium UBA5297 (assembly GCA_002408385.1). Taxonomy (GTDB): domain Bacteria; phylum Myxococcota; class Myxococcia; order Myxococcales; family UBA5297; genus UBA10939. The sequence goes on along the minus strand of DHSB01000199.1, from coordinate 25,569 downwards.
AACCGTTGCTCGCGCTCGAAGAAGGCCAGCAAGACGTCACGTTGCAGCGCGCTCAGCTTGCTATCGGGAAGCGGGAATGAGGCCATTCTCTCGCCATTCGCGCAGGAGAAATTCCCAGAAGCCGGTCATGCGGCCGAGCTGACCGCGCAGTTGCTCCCAGTGCGACAGGACGTCCTCCAGGGAAAGAAAGGCCCATACGTCCTGGTAGCGAGCCTCGCGCAGGATGCGGGCCATCCAAAGGATGCGTTCGGTCTCCTCTGCTTCCCGTAGGCGCTGGCGCAACTCGCCGGCGGTCATCCTGGTGTCCCACAGGAAGTAGGGCCGGGCATCGTCGCGCGTCATGTCGAGAGAAAGTGTCACAAGACGGATGGTGAGGCGGCCCAGAAAGCACGTCAAGCGCGCACAAGCGTTCAGCTTCGACTGAACGGGGGCGAAGCGGCCGGCTATAGCCGCGCTTGGCGCGGCCTCCGCCGTCCGTGCCGCGTGGTACTTTCCGTCCAACACAAGACAATCAAGCGCCCGGCCGGCCGACGCCTGCCTGCCTCGCCGTGGCGCCATTCCCGCCCCCTCCTTTCAGCGAGGCGGCAGCGGGGCGCACCGGAGCCCGACCTCATGGACCAGGCCACGCACAACAAGATCGTCTCTTTCATCTGGAACATCGCCGACGACGTGCTGCGCGACGTCTTCGTGCGCGGCAAGTACCGCGACGTCATCCTGCCGATGTGCGTGCTGCGCCGGCTCGATGCGGTGCTCGAGCCCACCAAGCAGGCCGTACTCGACCAGAAGAAGATACTCGACGACGCGGGCATCGTCGGCCTCGACGACCAGGGCCGACCCGCGCAGCACGGCGCGCTCTGCGCCGCCGCCGGGCAAGCCTTCTACAACACCTCCGGCTTCCGCCTGCGCGACTTCAAGGCGCGCGGCAACCAGCAGCAGCTCAAGGCCGACTTCGAGGCCTGGCTCGACGGCTTCTCTCCGAACGTGCAGGACATCCTCGCCAACTTCGAGTTTCGCCACGTCCTCGGTCGGCTGTCGCGCAACGATGCGCTCGGCACGCTCATCGAGAAGTTCCTGGACCCGGAGATCAACCTCAGCCCGAACCCGGTCCTCAACGGCGACGGCTCGGTCAAGCACCCGGCGATGGACAACCACTCGATGGGCACGATCTTCGAGGAGCTGGTGCGCCGCTTCAACGAGGAGAACAACGAGGAGGCAGGCGAGCACTGGACCCCGCGCGACGCAGTCCGGCTGATGGCGAACCTGGTGTTCCGCCCCATTGCGGCGAGCGTCAAATCCGGCTCCTACCTGCTCTACGACTGCGCCTGCGGCACCGGCGGGATGCTGACCGTGGCCGAGGAGACGCTGCGCAAGCTCGCCGCCGGGCACCGCCAGAAGGTCGTCACCCACCTCTACGGCCAGGAGATCAACCCGGAGACCTACGGAATCTGCAAGGCGGACATGCTGCTCAAGGGCGAGGGCGACAACGCGAGCCACATCGTCGGCGGCGCCGAGTGGTCGACGCTCTCGAACGACGCCTTTCCGGCCCAGGAGTTCGACTTCATGCTCGCCAACCCGCCCTACGGGAAGAGCTGGAAGAAGGACCTGGAGTCGATGGGCGGCAAGGAAGGGATGCGCGACCCGCGCTTCCGGGTGATGCACCAGGGCGAGGACCTGTCGCTGGTGACTCGGTCGAGCGACGGGCAGCTCCTCTTCCTCGCGAACATGGTCGCGAAGATGAACCACCGCTCGAAGCTCGGCAGCCGCATCGCTGAGGTCCACAACGGCTCGTCGCTCTTCACCGGGGACGCCGGCCAGGGCGAGAGCAACATCCGGCGCTGGATCATCGAGAACGACTGGCTCGAGGCGATCATCGCCCTGCCTCTCAACCTCTTCTACAACACTGGCATCGCCACCTATGTCTGGGTCCTGAGCAACCGCAAGAGCCCGGAGCGCCGCGGCAAGGTCCAGCTCATCGACGCCACCGGCTGGTTCAAGCCGCTGCGCAAGAACCTGGGCAAGAAAAACTGCGAGCTCTCCGAAGAGGACATCGAGCGGGTGATGGAGGCGTACGACGCCTTCGCCGAGACCGAGCAGTCGAAGGTCTTTCCGAACAAGGCGTTCGGCTACTGGAAGGTGACCGTCGAGAGGCCGCTGCGGCTGCACAGCCAGCTCACGCTCCAGGCAGTCGAGGCGCTGCGCTTCGCCTCGGGCGACGAGGAGATCCGCAGCGCGCTCTACGACAAATTCGGCGAGGCGCTCTTCGACGACTTCGACTCGGTGCGCGCCAGGCTCGAGAAGCGGCTCGCCGAGTGGGGAAGCGATGACGCCGACGGGGATGAGGATGGCGAGGACGCCGCGCCGAAGAAGGGCCTTCCGGAGAAGAAGCGAAAGAAGCTGCTCGACCCGAAGAGCTGGGAGCGCGACGGGATGCTCGTCGCCGCCGGGATGGCGCTGCGCCGGGAGCTCGGCGAAGGCGTCTTCGACGACCACAACGAGTTTCGCCGGCTGGTGACCGAGGCGCTCACCCTCGAGCGGCTCGGGATCAGGCTCGGGGCCGCCGATCTGAAGGTGCTGCTGCGCGCTGTGAGCCGGCGTGAGGAAACGGCCGCGCCGGTGATCGCCAAGGTGCACAAGCCGGGCAAGGTGAAGGCCGACCCGTTGCGCGGGCTCTTCGAGGTCACCATCGGCGGCAAGAAGCAGGTCGTCGAATACGAGCCCGACAGCGAGCTGCGCGACACCGAGCAGGTGCCGTTGCTGGAGGAGGGCGGAATCGAGGCCTTCCTGAAGCGCGAGGTGCTGCCGTATGCGCCGGACGCCTGGCTCGACGAGAGCAAGACGCAGATCGGGTACGAGGTGAGCTTCACCCGGCACTTCTACAAGCCGCAGCCGCTGCGGTCGCTCGAGGAGATCGCGGCCGATATCCGAGCGGTGCAGAAGGAGGCGGAGGGATTGCTCGACGGCTTGATCAAGCGAGGTGCGGCGTGATTGAGGGGCTCAGGCCATATCCCGATTACAAAGATTCTAACCTCCTTTCGGTGTCTACGATTCCCCGCCATTGGCAGTCGTTCAAGCTCAAGTACGTAGCGAGGACCTTGGGCGGGCTGACGCCTAGCAAGAGAATGGCCGCCTATTGGAACGGCATGATGCCGTGGGTGACGCCGAAGGACATGAAGACGCGCGTGATTAGGGATTCGCGCAATCACATCTCCGACCGGGCACTCAGAAATACTGGCATTTCTGTGGTGCCAGCGCCGGCCGTCCTTTTTGTGGTCCGAGGGATGATTCTTGCGAGAACATTTCCGGTCGCCGAGACAAGGGTTCCGGTCACTGTAAATCAGGATATGAAGGCGCTGGTGCCCAAGGAGGGCATCGAGTCCTCGTTCCTCGCCCTGCTTCTCGCCGGGATTGAGTCGGAAGTGTTGGAACTTGTGAGCGAGGCGGGTCATGGCACACGGTGTCTTCGGACCGAGAAATGGGCGAACCTGGCTGTACCGATACCTTCTCGCGATGAGCAAGCCGCCATCGTGCGCTTCCTCGACCATGCGAATCATCGCATTGATTGCTACATCCGCGCCAAGCGGAAGCTCATCGCGCTACTAAACGAGCAGAAGCAGGCCATCATTCAAGGTGTGGTCACGGGTGGGCTCGAACCCAAGGCGCCCATGAAGGATTCGGGCGTGCCTTGGATTGGCGAGATCCCAGCGCACTGGGAAGCGCCGGCTGCCATTAGCGGACTTCGCTTGATTCAGACGGGGCCATTCGGAAGCCAACTGCATTCCCATGAGTATGTGAATGGTGGCGTTCCGGTGATCAATCCCATCCATATAAAGGAAGGGCGCGTTGTACCTGCGAGCGACGTTACGGTGAGTTGCGAGAAAGCTCGGGTTCTTGGTCGTCACCGATTCCATGAGGGCGATATTGTCGTCGCTCGTCGTGGCGACCTTGGCCGGTGTGCGGTCGTCGCCTCGTCCGGGACTGGCTGGATCTGCGGGACAGGCAGTCTGCTGCTTCGCTGTAGATTGGAAGCGTTTGTGCCTCAGTATTTCCAGGCCGTCTTCTCCTCTGCCGGTGTGTGTGCGGAGCTCGCCGCCGCATCAATCGGCTCAACGATGGCAAACCTGAATGCTGGAATGGTTGCGCGATTGCGGCTCCCGCGACCTCCTCTGGAGGAACAACTCCGTATCGTCGAGGCTGTCAGTGTCGTAGCATCTAGGTTCGCGGCTGCAACCGCATTGATCGAGAAGGAAATCGGCATTGTGCGCGAATACCGCACCCGCCTAATCGCCGACGTGGTCGCCGGCCAGCTCGACGTCCGAGAGGCCGCGCGCAACCTCCCTGACGTCAACCCCGAAGAGCTTGAAGCCGAGCCCACGGAAAGCGAAGCAGAGGCCGATCTCGATCCTGCGGAGAGCGAAGCGGCCTGAACGCCGGCGAGTATGACCTGCATTCGGAGGATTGGCTCGAAGGGCGTAGGTAGGGACTACGGGAGAGGAAACGCAATGAGCAAGAAGTCGATGCCAGCAGATTCGTCGGATGGCACAACCCCGTCGAGCACGAGCGGACAGCCCTCCTTTGCGAAGTTCTGGCGGTGCGCGCTCCAGGTCAATCCGTGGACTTACCTGAAGCAGTATCGCAATCAGGATCACGGGCTCGACGAGGACGCATATAACCGTGCGCTCGTGGAGAAGTGCCAAGCGCTCGGGATCAAAGTCGTGGGCATCGCCGACCACGGCAGCGTCGAAAGCGTCGACAAGCTTCGCAAGGCGCTCAACGAGGGCGGAATCGTCGCGTTTCCAGGCTTCGAGATCACGTCGACCGAGAAGGTCCACATGGTCTGTCTCTTCCCCGAGGAGACAACGAAGGACGCGTTGAACCGCTACCTCGGCAAGCTCGACTTGTTGGAAGTCGAGAGAGGGGAATTCCCGTCGAGGCTCGGATGCCTTGAGTTGGCAACAACGATTCGGGAACTGGGCGGCTTCTGGTACGCGGCTCATACGACCAACAACAACGGCCTCTTACGACTCAACAGCAAGGATGGCGGCGGGCTGGTGCATGTCTGGCGGAACTCGGAGCTGGTCCGAGTCGCCCAGATTCCCGGGCGAGTTGACGACCTGCCGGAAAACTATCGCGCCATCATCGAGAACCGTAACCCCGACTACCTGCGCGAGCGACCCATCGTCGTGATCCGCGCCGCGGATGTCGGAACGTCGGAGGACCTGGAGAAACCGGCCGCCTCATGTTGGGTCAAGATGACGCAGCCCGGCTTCGAGGCCTTTCAAATCGCTTTTCGGGACCCCGAGTCGCGCATCCGCTTGGACATAGAGCCGGCGCATCACGGTTTCATCGAGTCGATACTAATCCAAGGCGGCTATCTCGACGGGCTCGAGGCGCGATTCTCCGAGAACCTGAATGCGCTCATCGGCGGGCGCGGCACCGGCAAGTCAACCCTGCTCGAATGCCTGCGCTACGCGCTCGAGTTGTCGCCGAAGGGCAAGCAGGCGGCTCGGCTGCACTTGGAGATCGTCAAGGAAAACCTCGGCAAGCAGAACGGCGCCATTGAGCTTGCGGTCAGCTCGGCGGTCCACCACGGTCGACGATTCACGATTTCGCGCCGGTTCGGGGAGCCGCCCATCGTTCGGGACGATTCGGGCAGCGTTTCGCAATTGCGCCCACTCGACCTGCTGCCCAAGCTCGAGGTCTACGGTCAGAACGAGATCTACGAGCTCGCCCAGGATGTCCCGAGCCGCATGCGCTTGCTCGAGCGGTTCCTTCCCGTCGACCGCGATGGCACCGAGAAGATGGACGAGCTGCGCAGGAAGCTCGGCGAGAACAAGCAGCAGCTCGAGAAAGCTCGCGGCAATCTTGACGAGGTCGAGGAGCGAGTCGCACGGCTTCCGCGACTCGGCGAGGAGCTCAAGGGCTATCAGGCCTTGGGCGTCGAGGCGAAGCTGGCCAGCCTGCCGCTCTTTGAGCGCGAGAAGCAGATAGTCGAGCGCGTGGGACAGGAGGTCGAAGGACTCGAGGAGGCGCTGGAGGCCCTGCGCGACAGCTTGCCCGACCTTGCTTTCCTCTCCGACAAGGCGCTCGAAGGCCTGCCGAATGCGGCGACGCTGGCGGGTATGAGGGCCTCGCTCGAGACTCTGGCCAAAGCGGCCGAGGAGCACAGGCAGGCGCTGCTCGCCGCGGTGGAGACGGCCAAGAGGGCGCTCGAGCCGGAGAAGGCGGAGTGGCAGGGCGCGGTCGAGGCTGGTGAGCGTGAGCTGAGAGAGACGTTGAATGCGCTCCCCGCGATGGCGGGCAAGAGCGGGCGCGAGGTCGGGACCGCCTTTCGTGAGTTGACGCAGGAGATCGAGCGCATCAAGCCGCTCGAGGCGAAGAAGAAGACCCTCGAACAGCTCGTCGCCGCCAGCGAGCAGGAGCGCGCGAACCTCATCGCTGGGCTGTCCGATCTGCGTACCGAACGCGCCCAGCGCTTGCAGCGAGCGATCGACTCGCTCAACCGGCGGCTCGAGGGGAAGCTGCGCATCGAGCTACGCGTCGAGGGCGACTACCGCCGACTCAAGCAGTACCTCGTCGATTGCAAGCTCGAAGGCGTGGGCGAGAAGCGCCTTGTCTGGGTCGAGGAGAAGCAGGTGAAGCCCCTCGCGCTCGCTCGGGCCATTCGCAAGGGCGGTGAGAAGCTGAGAGCCGAGCTCGGGCTGACGTCCCTGGTTGCCGAGGCTCTCGCGAAGCTTCCCTATTCCAAGCTGCTCGAGCTCGAGGCACTCGAGCTAGATGACGAGGTGAGCATCGAGCTCAATGTCGCGCACGCCGGAGCCGAGCCGCAGTTCAAGAAGCTCGAGCACCTCTCGACCGGGCAGCAGTGCACGGCCATCCTTCATCTGCTCCTCATGGAGAGTCCGGACCCGCTCGTCGTCGACCAGCCCGAGGACAACCTGGACAACGCGTTCATCGCCGAGCGAATCGTGCGCGAGCTGCGCGAGGCCAAGACCCGGCGGCAATTCCTCTTCTCGACCCACAACGCGAACATCCCCGTATTTGGGGACGCGGAATGGATCGGCGTGCTCTCGGCGAGCGAGAACCGCGGCGCGCTCGAATACCAAGGATCCATCGACGTGCCCGAAATCCGCGAGCAGGCCGAACAGATCCTCGAAGGTGGCCGTGAGGCGTTCGCGCGGCGCAGGGAAATGTACGAGCTCTAGCCGCCGGCTCCGATGAGGCTCGCCGCGCGCCCCATCGAGCCTGGGAGCCTTCGAGCCGAGCGCTCTTGATTCTCCACCCATCACGGTAGTTCCCGAGGCTAGGCTCGAAGAACTTAGCCAGACTGCAGCGTCATCGATTTGTTGGGCCTCCTAGGGAGGGCGACTCATGCTGAAAACGGAGCTGCTCGAGTTGATCGCCAACGGCGAGAGCTCGGGCGTGGAGTTCAAGAGAGCCGACGTGCGTGCCGAGCAGCTCGCCAAGGAGATCGTCGCCCTGGCTAACTTCCAGGGAGGCAAGGTGCTGCTCGGCGTCGAGGATGACGGCAACATCAGCGGGCTGACGCGCCCTGACACCGAGGAATGGGTCATGGACACGGTGTTCGGCCGCCATGTTCATCCCCTACTGCTGCCGTTCTACGAGGAGGTCGCCCTCGACGACGGCCGCCGCGTCGCGGTGATCACCATCCAGGCCGGCATCACCAAGCCCTACGTGCTGCGGCACAAGGACCGCGAGGACATCTACATCCGCGTCGGCTCCATCTCCCGGCTCGCCTCGCGCGAGCAGCAGGCCCGGCTCTTCGCCGCCGGGGCGATGATCCACCCCGAGACGCAGCCGGTCTCGGGCACCGGGCTCGCGGATCTCAGCACCGAACGCCTCGTCGACTACCTCGTCGAGTACATGAAGGACGAGGAGGCGCCAAATTCGGCGGTGGCCTGGGAGGCTCGGCTGACCGGCCTCGGGCTGATGGCGCCGGTGGCGGATGGCAGAAAAGCCTGCTCGATAGCCGGGCTCGTGCTGTTCGGCCGCAGCCCCCGCCGAGTGCTGCCGCAGGCCGGGATTCGTTGGATGGCGTTTGCCGGCAAGGACAAGGAATACCAGGCGCTCGACGACACCATTCTCGACGGGGCGCTCGCGCCTCTCACCCGGGTCGCCGACGGCGGGGCACGCGAGACGGTGGAGCAGGACCTCGTTGGCCGTCTCCTCGAGCGGATGACGCCCTTCATCTCCACCGAGGACGCGACGCTTGGGGCCGACCTGCGGCGGGAGCGTCGCTTCCACTATCCGCCCGAGGCCCTGCGCGAGGCGCTGATGAACGCCATCGTCCATCGCGACTGGACCCGATCGGTCGAGGTGGATGTCGTCGCGTACAGCGACCGGCTGGAGGTCACGAGCCCGGGAGCGCTCCAGAACTCGATGACCGTGGAGAAGATGCTGGCGGGCCAGCGCGCCGCCCGAAACCCCATCCTCGTGGACGTCATGCGCGACTACGGGCGTGTCGATGCGCGCGGAATGGGGGTGCGCCGGAAGATTGTGCCTCTGGCTCGCGAATGGTCCGGAAAGGACGCGCGCTTCGAGGCGACCGAGGACTACCTGCGCGTGATCCTCCCGAGGCGCGTCGAGGACGCCGCGGCATGACCACCGACACCACCGAGAAAGGCCTCGAGTCGCTGATCGTGCGAGCCATGACCGGCCGCACCGACCTGCTCTGGCCGCCACACGTCGACACCGAGTCCGCGGTCCCGGTGGCCGGCGGCACCGGTTGGCTGATCGGCGATCCCAGGCACTACGACCGCGCCTTCTGCGTGGACCTCGTCCAGCTTCGCGGCTTCCTCGAGGCCACCCAGCCCAAGCTCGCCGAGGCGCTCTCGCTCGCCTCCGACGGACCGACGCGCCGCGAGTTCCTCGCCCGGCTCGAGAAGGAGGTCGGCAAGCGCGGCGTGGTCGACGTACTGCGCAAGGGCATCGACCACGGGCCCCACCACATCGACCTCTTCTACGCGACGCCCTCGCCCGGCAATGAGCGGGCGGCAGAGCTGCACTCCCTCAACCGCTTCAGCGTCACCCGCCAGCTCGCCTACAGCAGCGACCAGACTCGCCGCGCCCTCGACCTGGCGCTCTTCATCAACGGCCTGCCGGTCGCCACCTTCGAGCTGAAGAACAGCCTCACCAAGCAGACCGTCGAGGACGCCGTCGAGCAGTACCGGCACGACCGCGACCCGCGCGAGCCGCTCTTCGCCCTCGGCCGCTGCGTCGCCCACTTCGCCGTCGACGACAGCGAGGTGCGCTTCTGCACCCACCTCGTGGGCAAGAAGTCCTGGTTCCTTCCCTTCAACCAGGGCCACAACGACGGCGCGGGCAACCCGCCCAATCCCCAGGGACTGAAGACCGCCTATCTCTGGGAGCGCATCCTCACCCCCGCGAGCCTAACCAACATTCTCGAAAGCTACGCCCAGCCCGTCTTCGAGAAGCACGAGAAGACCGGCAAGAAGCGGCCGAAGCAGATCTTCCCGCGCTACCACCAGCTCGACGTCGTGCGCCGGCTGCTCGCCGACGTCACCGCGCACGGCGTGGGCCGGCGCTACCTGATTCAGCACTCGGCCGGCAGCGGCAAGTCGAACTCCATCGCCTGGCTCGTGCACCAGCTCATCGCCGTCGAGCGCGACGGGCAGGCGGTGTTCGACTCGGTCATCGTCGTCACCGACCGGCGCATCCTCGACCGGCAGCTCGACGCGACCATCAAGGGCTTCCTGCAGGTCTCGGCGACCGTCGGCCACGCGGCGCGCTCGGGCGACCTGCGGCGAATGATCGAGAGCGGCAAGAAGATCATCGTCAGCACGGTCCAGAAGTTCCGCTTCATCCTCGACGAGATTGGAAGCCAGAAGGGCAAGCGCTTCGCCATCGTCATCGACGAGGCCCACTCGAGCCAGGGTGGCAAGACCGCGGCGGCGATGAGCGAGGCGCTCGCCGAGCCCGAGGACACCATCAACGACGAGCTCGAGCGGCGAATGGCCGCTCGCAAGATGCTCACCAACGCGAGCTACTTCGCCTTCACCGCGACGCCCAAGAACAAGACCCTCGAGATGTTCGGCGAGCCGCAGCCGCCGGATGCCGAGGGCAAGGTCGAGCATCGGCCCTTTCACCGCTACACGATGAAGCAGGCCATCGAGGAGCGCTTCATCCTCGACGTGCTTCGCAGCTACACCCCGGTCCACAGCTTCTATCGGCTGGTCAAGACCGTGCCCGGCGACCCGGAGTTCGACGTGCGCAAGGCGCGCAAGAAGCTGCGCCGCTATGTCGAGGGCCACGAGACGGCCGTGCGGCTCAAGGCCGAGATCATGGTCGACCACTTCCACGAGCACGTGCTCGCGCCGCGGCTGATTGGCGGCAAGGCGCGGGCGATGGTGATTACCGGGGGCATCGACCGCGCGATCGAGTACTTCCACGCCATCCAGCGGTACCTCTTCGAGCGCAAGAGCCCTTACCGCGCCATCGTCGCCTTCTCTGGCGAGGTCGAGGACCAGGGGGAGAAGGTCACCGAGTCCTCTCTCAACGGGTTTTCGAGCAACGACATCCCCGACCGGTTCATTGAGGACCCGTATCGATTCCTCGTCTGTGCGGACAAGTTCCAGACCGGGTATGACGAGCCGCTGCTGCACACGATGTACGTCGACAAGCAGCTCTCGGACGTCAAGGCGGTGCAGACGCTCTCGCGGCTCAACCGCGCGCACCCGGAGAAGCACGACGTATTCGTGCTCGACTTCCAGAACGACACCGAGACCATCAAGGCGGCCTTCGCGAAGTACTACCGGACCACGGTGCTCAGCGAGGAGACCGACCCGAACAAGCTGCACGACCTGAAGCGCAGCCTCGAGGAGGGGCAGGTCTACAGCCCCGGGCAGCTCGACGAGGTGGTCGCGGTCTTCCTCGGCGGAGAGGGCCGCGAGCGGCTCGATCCGCTGCTCGACCTCTGTGTTCAGGTCTACCTGACGCGGCTCGACGAGGACGGCCAGGTCCGGTTCAAGGGTGACGCCAAGGCGTTTGCCCGCACCTACGACTTTCTCGCCTCGGTGCTGCCGTACTCGAACCGGGAATGGGAGAAGCTCTCGATTCTGCTCAACCTGCTCATCCCCAAGCTGCCAGCGCCGAAGGAGGACGACCTGTCGAAGGGCATCCTCGAGGCCATCGACATGGACAGCTATCGGGCAGAGAAGCAGGCGGCGGCGACGCTGGCCTTGCCGGATGCCGACGCGGAGATCGAGCCGCTACCGGTGGCCGGCGGAGGCCGGGTCGCCGAGACGGAGCTCGAGCGGCTCTCCACGATCCTCGAGCGGTTCAATGACGAATGCGCCCGGCTGTTCGACGACCCGGAGCGCATCGTGCGCCGGATCCGCGAGGACGTCGCGCCCAAGGTGGCCGCCGACCCCGCCTACCAGAACGCGCGGGCGAACACGCCGCAGACAGCAAGGCTTGAGCATGAACGGGCGCTGTCGCAGGTGATGATCGGAATGCTCAAGGACGACGTGGACCTGTACAAGCAGTTCGCGAACAACCCGTCGTTCAAGCGGGCGGTTTCGGAGGCGGTGCTGGGGTTGATTGGTGGGGGAGGGTAGTGGCGGCCACAAGTAGCCAGCACTTCTTCGTGTGGAGATCAAAGGAGGGACACGGTGAGCGAAAACGCGGTCCTGTTCGTGAACGTCGGTTGGTCGGCACTCTATGACGGAAAAAGCCCGATAATTGGGGGCTTCAGCTTTCTCAACACGAACAGGCGGAGCAGAACGGGGTGGGTGAGAGCTGGTTGTTCAAGCCCGACGGTCAAGGCGTTCATGCCGGTGGAATTGGTTTCGGGAGGGTTTCAGTCGAGGCGCTCGATGTTGTGTTCGTTGCACGAAACCCGGAAAGCGGCAGGCATGAAGTCGTTGCGCTTTTCTGCGACGCGGGTTGGGAGAGCGAGTGGCTTAGCGCAAAGAAGGGCGGGAAGGAACGGGAATGGGTCACCGCGTACTCGAGCGATGTCCGGACGTTCAAGGTCGGCGATCGGCCGCAGGTTGATTGGCCCATCGGTCGCGTCAACCGCCGGTGGGCGAGAGGCGGCAACAACGACTGGGAACGACTGGCGAAGCTGTTCGACCTACTCATCAAGACGAATCCGCGTAGGAGCGAAGCCGGAGGCAACCCGGGTGGTTTGATGCCGAGTGCCAACGTGCTTGAGAAGGAGATCAAGAAGCTCTCGGCCAGCAATCGCAAGCGGATGCTCGCCGAGGTCCGCAGGGCAATCCGCGATCAACGACTCAGGCCGGTTGTGATCGCCAATTGGGGTGCGAGGTGCGCGGCGTGCAATCTCAAATTGGCGACGAGGGCAGGCCAGCTCGAATGCGAGATTGCACATGTTCGCGAGGTCAAGGACTCCGGCCTGGATGACTCGGCGAACGCGCTTCCGCTCTGCCGGACGCATCATTGGGCCTTTGATCGGATGATGTGGGGCATTCGACCTGACGACCGTGTCGTGGTCGTCCGCGACGAGTACCTGGACACGCCGCTCAAGAAGATTGACGGCCGAAAGAGCGATCCCGACGGCCTTCTCGATTCGGCTGCTCTCAAACACCGCTGGAAGCAGTTCACCAAACCGGCCAAGTAGGTCGAGCGCCGCGTTTACTCGACCAGGATGCGTGCTCCGCCGCGGGCGACGAGGAAAGGCTTGGATCGGCCGTGGACGAGTTCGGTCACCTCGGTGCCGGTTGTTGCCACACGTCCTCATCGCTCGGGAGAGGCTCGTTTAACTCCACTGCTGTGTCGCGTTGTCGCGTAATCCGTCGGGAGATCTCGAATGACACCGCTTGAAGTCCACTCGTACGACTGGTCCGGAGCGGGCAGCCATTCGGAGCGGAAGCGAGGCATCGTTTTGTGCCACGGCTGCCCTGGTTCCGTTCCTGCTATCAAGTCCGGTTGGTCACGCCACCAGGTATTCCAAAACCTCTGCACCTTGGCATCGGAGGCGTCAACTACCGGCAGGATCCTCGTTGGCATGGATTGCGCCTTCTCGTTCCCGTTTGGCGCGAAGGGCGGGCGGTTCCCCGACGGCAGCGCCTCTCGAGCAGAGTTCTGGAAGGTCGTTCACGCGAGCGTGTGGTCGCAGGATGCCCAGGCGTACGTTGATGCCTTCCGAGGGCACTTCCTCTGGTACGACCAGATCGCGGGCAGACAGCACACGGGATGCGACTACCGTGATGCTCGTCGCGATGCCGATCTCGCTGCCGCGAAAGCCGGGGCGCACGCGAACACAGTGTTCAAGCTTGTTGGTAGCAACCAGGTCGGGAAAGGGTCGCTTTGCGGAATCGCCCTCCTCGAGGCTCTTCGGCTGCACTGCAAACAACAGAAGATTCCGCTCGCCGTCTGGCCCTTCTTTCTTCAGACGGCCTCCGGAGAGGTGCAGGCCCTGCCGCGCTTGAGTCCGTCCGAGTGCGCCCCGGAGAGATGCCTCGTTGTCGTCGAGACATATCCATCTCTGCACTGGGCGATGGCTGGCTCACCCGGAAAACGTCCGTGGGATGCGCCGGCAAGCTGGCCGAAGGTAAGGACCCGCTTCAACGCCAACGTAGCTCATGTCCAGCCGAACAGCGGCGACGAGGGCGACGCGCTGATCGCCTGGTACGCTCTCAGCGATTCGCGCTCGCGCGCGTGTGTGCCGTCGGGTGAGTGGAGCACTGTTGCCGAAGAGGGATGGATCTTTGGCCTGTAGCCCGCTTCAGTGCTTTCTGCGCGCCACGCCTCGCCGTTCCACCTCCGCTCGGTCCCGCTCGCCGCCATGCGCCGGCAGACCACCCCCGCACCTGGACCCGAGCAAACACTCCCAACCCGCCACCAACCGCCCGGTGTCCTCGGCATCGCACATCTCGGACCCCGCCGAGACCTCACCCCGGCAGACCAACCGACCGCGACTGCCAGAAACCGCGGCTTCCCGGCTGCAAGTCGGGTCCTGACTGTCCATAAGTGCGACTCGCCCCCGTCAACAGGCGTTCCGAAGGCCTGAGAACGCGATTTCGCGGCGGCGACTCGCGGTTGAAGGCCCTGAACAGCCGGCTTGCACGCTGCAACTCGCGGTTTCAGGGCCAGAGAAGGCGACTCTCCGCCAGCGAAGGGCCTGCTTTGCGCCTGTGAAGGCGACTTGCACGCCGGAAGCCGCGTCTCGAGGCGCGGAGCAAGCAAGTGGTCCGCAAAGAGGAGGAGCCCGGCGGGCTTCGCCGGGCTCCTGCTGTGCGGCTCCAGGACTCGGACGCGCTACCCGTCGGCAGGCGGGTTCTCGGGGGCGATCGTCGCGGCTTCGGCAGCCGCCTCGATCGTCTGCCCCGGGTGCCGGGTCGAGGGGCGGACGCGACGCGCGAGGGTCTTCTCCCCGGCGGCCTCGAGCAGCGTGCTGAGCAGCGTCGCAGTGAGCGAAAAGATGCGGTCATTCTCCTCGATGGCGCGGTTCTTCGTCTGCTGGGTGGTTTCGGATTCGCGCTTCTCGCGCGCCAGGGACGTGAGCGCCGAGCCCAGCGGCTCGAGCTGCCCGGTGAGCTTGGTGGTCCAGCCCGCCTTGTCGAACGTGTAGCCCTCGATCCGGGAAGTCGCTGGCGGGGTCCAGTTGGACATCCTCTCGAGGACCATCTTGCCCAGGGAGTGGAGCGCAGTGGGGTCGACGGGCGGACGCGCCTCGAGGCCGAGGTCGCGTTGCGCTCCGTCGCCATAGATGAAGCCGACCGTCTCGCGCAGATCGCCGAGGACCTGGCGAGCCTTCAGCTCCGACTCGTCGCGCTGCTTGCGGAAGGGCGCGTCGTCGTCGAGCTCGGCGAGGTGGGCGTAGTCGGCCGCGATCATCGCGCCGTCGGCGGCTTCCAGCTTGCCGCCGAGGACCTCGAGGAACGCAGTGGTCACTTCGGGCGGGACGCCCGGCCATTCGAAGAGCTTCCGGGCGAGGAGCGGCTTGTTCTCGAAGATGGACGCGAGGACCAGGACTCCGGACTTGTGGCGAGCGTTGACCAGCTTGGACGGCATGGTGTGGACCTCCCCGTTCCGGTCGCGAAGGCCTGGATGGCCGGAGGAAGCGCGCGGAACGAGGGGAAGAGACCACAGGTGCGCGATCGACTGCAAGTACTACGACCGCCAGTGTTGACAACAATACAAATGGGGCGGCGGGTCGTCCTGGCTTTGGCGGGCTCGAAACCCCCGGTTCTCTGTCCAGATCGAGGTGGGAGGGCGAATTTACGACTCGAGTTCCCGGTGGTCGCCTCTACGCTGCCAAGGGACAGCACGCGATGTTCCTCGGTGCTCCAAGCATCGAGTCGGCCGGAGGTTCTGCTCGGATGGTTGCGGCCGGCCCTCTCCCCTAAATCCCCTCTTCCCGCGCAAGCGCGGGAGAGGGGACTTACACTTGCTCGCGCGCGGGGGCTCTACGGCCGATCAATGGGACATAGGCAGGAGCTGGAGCTCCGACCTCCAGCTGTGTCGGAGCTGGAGCTCCAACCTCCAACCCTGCGTCGGATCCTCCGCGGATGGTTCCGGCCGGCCCTCTCCCCGAAATCCCCTCTTCCCGCGCAAGCGCGGGAGAGGGGATTTTCACTTGCTCGCGCGGTGGTGGCTCTACCCCCGCTGGGCGCCCCGACGCGCGGGGCAACCGGAACACTCTCCGCCAGAGCAGGACGGGACCCCGCTCAGAATCGCGAGCTGCGTCGAAGCTGGAGCTCCAACCTCCAGCTACTCCGTCTTCGCCGTCATCCCGAGCTGCTCGAAGAGGAACGAGTACATGTCGGCCGACTTCGCTATCGACTTCTTCACCTGGTCGGCACCCGAGTGCCCGGCGTTGGCCTCGATGCGCAGCAGCACCGGCGCCTCGCCGGCGGTGTCGTGCTGGATGGCGGCGACGAACTTGCGCGCGTGCATCGGGTCGACGCGGTCGTCGTGGTCGGCCGAGAGCATCAGTAGCGCGGGGTACTTCGTGCCCTGCTTCGTGCGGTGGTAGGGCGAGTAGGCGACGAGCAGCTTGAACTCGTCCTCCTTCTCCGCGGTGCCGTACTCGGGGATCCAGGTGCGGCCGCTGCCGAAGAGGTGGTAGCGCACCATGTCGAGCAGCGGCACCGCGCAGACGACCGCGCCGTAGAGCTCGGGCCGCTGGGTCATCGCCGCGCCGACGAGCAGGCCGCCGTTGCTGCCGCCGTAGATGGCGAGCTTCTTCGGGCTCGTGTAGCCGTTGGCGACCAGCCACTCGGCGGCGGCGACGTAGTCGTCGAAGACGTTCTGCTTGTTGGCGCCTTTGCCCGCGTCGTGCCAACGCTTGCCGTACTCACCGCCGCCGCGCAGGTTGGGCACCGCGTAGACGCCGCCCGCCTCGAGCCACGGATAGATGCTCGAGCTGAACCACGGGGTCATCGAGACGTTGAAGCCGCCGTAGCCGTAGAGCAGCGTCGGGTTCGAGCCGTCGCACGGCAGGTCCTTGCGGCGCACCACGAACATCGAGACCTTGGTGCCGTCCTTCGACGGGAACCAGACCTGCTCGGCCTCGTAGGGGCTCGGATCGATCGGCAGCTTGACCTCCGACCACAGCTCGGTCGCGCCCGTCTTCATCGACAGCTTGTAGACCTGCCGCGGCACGGTGAAGGAGCTGAAGGAGTAGTAGGCCTCCTCGTCGTCCTGCAGGCCGTAGATCGGGCTGGTCGAGCCGATGCCCGGCAGCGCGATTGTCCGCACCGGCTTGCCGTCGAGCGTGGTGACGCGCAGCTCGTTGGCCGCGTTCTTCATGTAGAGCAGGGCGAGCTGCCCGAAGACGATGGTCATCCCCTCGAGCGCGGCCTCGGGGTCCTCGGGGACGATCTCCTTCCAATTCGCGCGCTCGGGCTTGGTCGCGGCGACCTTGAAGACGCGCTTGTTCGAAGCGCCTTCGTTGGTGACGACGTAGAGCTGGTTCTTCCAGGCGCTCACCTCATAGGTCGCGTCCTTGCCGAGGACGAGCGGGCGGAAGGTGTCGCCCTTCTTCTTCAGGTCGCGCAGGTAGACGTCGTTCTCGTTCCAGCCGCGCTGGATGTAGACGAACAGCCAGCGGCCGTCGCGCGAGACCCCGCCGCCGAGGAACGAGGACGGGTTGCCGGTCTTCGGGTGGATCACCGGGTCCTGCTTCGGGTCGGTGCCGAGCGCGTGGAAGCGCAGCTCGGTGTAGCCAGGCCGCTCGGAGGCCGGGATCGACGGGTCGGTCGGCAGGTACTCGTAGTAGAAGCCCTTGGCGTCCGGCGTCCAGCTCGGGCTGGCGTACTTGGCGCCCTCGATGACGTCGAGCTTGGAGACCTCGCCCGAGTCGACGTCGAGCACGTGGAGGGTCGCCTCGTCGGCGGCGTTGGGCCGCACCGCGTAGGCGACCTTCTTGCCGTCCCAGGACGGCGTCCAGATGCCCAGGGAGACCGTGCCGTCCTCGCTCCACTGGTTCGGGTCGAGCAGCACCTTCTCCTCGCCGCCGGCGCCCTCGCGCCAGTAGATGATGGCCTTCTCCTTGTCGGCGTGCGTGCGCGAGTAGAAGAGCCGGCCCCCGCGCTTGTGCGGCACGGAGATCGAGTCGACGTAGAACAGCTCGCGGAAGCGCTTCTCGAGCGTCTCGCGCCCCGAGCGCGCCGCGAGCCAATCGCGCGCCGCCTTGTCTTGAAGGCGCATCCACTCCTGCACCTCGGGCGCCTTCTCGTCCTCGAGCCAGCGATACGGATCGGCGACTTGCTGGTCGAAGAGCGCCTCGAGGATGGCGTCGCGCCGGGTCTCGGGGAAGGCGCGCCGGGGCTCAGCCTTCACTTCGACAGGGGTCACTTTCGCAGGCTCCTTGATGGCCTCCCGCGAGCTCGAGCAGGAGGCGAAAGCGAGGGCCAGGCAACTGGTGAGGATCGTGGTGCGCATGGTTTCTCCGGCGAGCGAAGTGGAAGAACGGTCAACCGGCTCAGCGCGGGCGGCCGTGCTCCCTGTAGTAGTCGGCGAGCACTCCGCGGACCGTCGGCGCCGCGGAGTGGTCGGGACAGATATCGACGAAGGCCTGATAGGCAGTCGCGGCTATTTTGATGTTGCCGAGATAGGCGTGCACGACGCCGAGGTGAAGCAGCGCGATGGAGGCCTGGGGTTCGAGCTGGCGCACCTCTTCGAGGGCCGCGCGCGCCTGCTTCATGCGCTTCTCGTCGACCAGACGCTTCGCCTGGTCGAAGGCCTGGGCGGCCTCCGGGAGCTTCGGTAGGCCGCAGTGGGCGCCATCGGGCAGGACGTCAATCTTGACCGGGGCGGGCGTGCCCGAGTCCGGAGCTTTCGGAACGGGCGGCGAGCCCTTGACCACGACCAGGTAGCTGCTGCGCCGCTCCTGGGCATTCCAGACCCAAAGCTGCGAGCGCCCATCGGCGAGCGCCTTGATGAGCAGGGTCGAGCCGGACTGCGGGCGTACGTCGATGACCGCCGAGTCGTCGACGAAGATCCGCGAGAGGGAGCCGACCTCGAGTGGGTGCGACTCGCCGACCTTGAGCACGATCGTCGGTTGGGCCCGGGACGGGGGCGAAAAGGCGAGCAGGCTGCAAGCGGCGAAGGCGCTGCAAAGGGCGAAAATCCGGTTCATCGCATCCCTCCCTGCGGTGGTTGGACTACTTCACATCGGTCAAAAGCTCGACGACAGCGCTCAGGACCCAATAGACCGCGAGGAAGCCGCCAGCGACGAGCAGGGCGGCCTTCCCCTTGCGCGTGAGGAGCGGAGGCGGAGGAGCGAACTCGAGGACCCCGCGGTGGTCCTCCGCGGTGCCGGCGATGTCCGCGGCCCAGACCTGCGCCTGGCGCCAGCGCGCCACGACCTCGTCGGTGCTCGCCGCGAGCAGCTCCTTGCCGAGCTGCGGATCGAAGACGATGCCCTCGACGCTCTTGGCGGCGTCGAGCAGACAGGCGACCACCCGGCGAAACTCCTCTTCGGTGCCGCCGAAGGGCACCTCGAAGTCGGCGCCGCGGATCGCCGCCTTGACGCGGAAGAGCCGGGCGCTCAGGCGGGCCTCGCCGTTGCGAATCGTCCACGATTCGGCGGCGGGGGCCGGCGGCGGGGCAGAGTCGCCAAGCGGCTGAGCATCGGCGGCCGGAGCGCCCCCAGCCTTCGCGTCGGGCGAGCTCGTGCCCGATTCCTCGCCAGGCGAAGGGCCAGGGGCCGGTGGGGTCGCAGACACCGGCTCTCGACTCTCGACCGTGGCGTCGACCGATTCCTCGACAGGCGCATCGCCATGAACCGGTGGGCTCGCAGACACCGGCTCTCGACTCTCGGCTGAGCTCTCGACTCCCGACTCTCGACTCTCGGCTGTCGCGTCGACCTCCGCGCTCACTCCCTCGCGCGCCAGCACCTCCAGCCGTGCGAGGAGGGCAGGGCCATCGAGGTTCTGGTCGGGCGTGCGGGGGCGGATGACGAGCTCGTAGCCCAAGGTGCACCTGTGCGAAGAGGACCGGCGGTGGCCTGCTTGCCGGTGTTGGAATTCGGCCATTATACTCGCGGCCTCTCGACGAACCGGAAGGTGCCATGGCTTTTCGAGCGGGCCGGTTCACGCTCCACTCCGTGCTCGACGGCTTCTATCGCCTCGACGGCGGCTCGATGTTCGGCATCGTCCCGCGCGCCGTGTGGGCGGGCGAGCATCCGCCCGACGAGCAGAACCGGATAGAGCTGGCGTTGCGCTGCCTGCTCGTCGACACCGGCGAGCGCAAGGTGCTCGTCGACACCGGCATCGGCGACAAGCTGGCCAAGGCCGAGCAGGTGCTCTTCGCGGTCGACCGCAGCCGCTACAACCTGGACGCCGAGCTCGCCCGCGCCGGGGTCTCGCGCGAGCAGATCACCGACGTCGTGCTCACTCACCTGCACTTCGACCACGCGGGCGGCACGACGATTAGGCGCCCGGACGGCCGGATGGAGCTCGCCTTCCCCAACGCGAGCTACCACCTGCAGCGGCGCCACTGGAAGTGGGCGCACCATCCCACCGACCGCGACCGGTCCTTCTTCATCGACGAGAACTTCCTGTTGCTCGAGCAGAGCGGGCGCCTGCATCTGGTGGAGGGCGAGTGCGAGCTGTGCGAGGGCGTCCATCTCCTCGTCTCCGAAGGTCACACCGTCGGCGGGCAGCTCGTGCGTGTCGAATCCGAGGGCGTGCAGGTGATCTTCTGCGGCGACCTCGTGCCGACCCGCGCGCACCTGGCGCCGAGCTTCCAGATGGCCTTCGACCTGCACCCGCTGACGATGCTCGAGGAGAAGCGGATGCTGCTCGCCCAGGCGCTCGAGGACGAGGCGATCCTCTTCCTGCAGCATGACCCGAAGGTCGCCGCGCTGCGGGTGCGCGAGGTGGACGGTCTGATCGTCGCTGGCGACACGGTTGCCTTCTGAAGCGCGACCCCCTAAACCAGCGCCCCATGACCGAGCCCTCCGTCACCATCTCGCGCCGGGGCGTAGACCGGCTCAACGCCGGCCACCCCTGGATCTACCGCTCCGATCTCGTCCGCGAGGCCGCGCCGCTCTCCGGCGGCGAGATAGTCCGCGTGGTCGATCAGCGGGGCTGGTTCAAGGGGCGCGCGCTCTATTCGTCGAAGAGCCAGATAGCGCTGCGCATGCTGACGCTCGAGGAAGTGCCCTGCGATCGCGACTTCTTCCTCGCGCGCTTCCGCGCGGCGCTCGAGCTGCGCGAGCGCGCCTTCCCCGGGGCCGACGCCTGGCGTCTGGTGCACGGCGAGGCGGACTTCCTGCCCGGAATCGTCGCCGACCGCTACGGCGACTGCGTCGTCCTGCAGCTCCTCGCCCAGGCCACCGACGCGCGGCGCGAGCTCTTCACGTCGATAGTGCAGGAGCTGTTGCGGCCACGCTGCATCGTCGAGCGCAGCGACGCGAAGGTGCGCCTGCTCGAGGGGCTCGAGCAGCGCAAGGGCGTGCTCGCCGGCACCGTGCCCGACTACCTCGAGTACCGCGAGGGCGAGGTGCGCCTGCGGGTCGATCCGATGGGCGGCCAGAAGACCGGCAGCTTCCTCGACCAGCGCGAGAACCATCTGGTCGCCGGCCAATACGCCAGAGGCGCAGGGCTCGACTGCTTCTCGTACACCGGCGGCTTCGCGCTGCAGATGGCGCGCGGTTGCGACCGGGTGACCGCCGTCGAGATCAGCGGGCAGGCGGCCGAGCAGATCCGCGCGAACGCCGCGCTCAACGGCCTCTCCAACCTCGAGGTCGAAGTCGCCAACGCCTTCGACTTCCTCAAGGCGAAGACCGAGACGCCCGACCGCTACGACATCGTGGTCCTCGACCCGCCGGCCTTCGCCAAGAACAAGGCGGCAATTGCCGCGGCCGAGCGCGGGTACAAGGAGATCAACCTGCGGGCCTTCCAGCTCCTGCGGCCCGGCGGCTTCCTCATCTCGTCGAGCTGCTCCTTCCACATCTCCGAGGAGCACTTCGAGGAGATCCTGCTGAGCGCCGCGGTCGATGCGCGCAGGCAGGTGCAGATAGTCGAGCGGCGCGGCGCCGGACGCGACCATCCGGTGGCGCTCGGGGTGCGCGAGACGCGCTACCTGAAGTGCTTGGTGGTGCGCGTGCTGTAGCCGGCCACCTCGGCGAAAGCCCCATTCCCTCGGCTGCCTCTTCGGTCCGCTCTTCGCTTGCCGCGCGCCACTCTGTGAAAGCCCCCTCCCCTCGGGCGCGCTGATGAGGTCGCGACGAGCAGAAGCCGCGCTCGCGCGCCCGAGGGAGAGTGGGGTTTGGGGACCTACTCGGCA
>DHSB01000199.1:0-3654 GCA_002408385.1 Myxococcales bacterium UBA5297 | reverse complement strand
GGCCGCCCCGATCTCCCGGATTCCTCTTGGTTCCGGCTCGGCCGGCTTGGGGAGGGGAGCAGCGACCTCGAACTTCATGCCGGGCTCGCAGTTGACGCGAGTCGCCGTTTCGCACCGAGCCAAGGATGACGAACGAGCGACGCGGACAGGGGCGGGCAGTGCAGGCGACCGGGCGCGATGCCCCAGAGTTGCCACCCGCGTCGGCGCCAAGGTAATCCCGGCGCCATGACCGCACCTCACCCCACGGCCCCGAGCTTCTCGCCGCCCCACCTCACCTTCTTCTGCGAGCTCGAGCCCGCGCCGCTCGTCAAGCTGTTCGAGAACCCCGAGGTGATCGACGGGCTTCGCGCGTTGGGCGCCGGTGTCAGCCTGGGCCTGCTCGACTTGTCGGAGGCGCGCGCCAGCATCGTTCGCCGCCTCGACGAGGCGGGGATCCCGGTGACCGCGTGGCTCCTGCTGCCGCGCGAGCAGGGCTACTTCCAGCACGTCGAGAACGTGGCCGAGGCGACCGAGCGCTTCGACCAGCTCGTCGAGTGGACGCGCCGCGAGCGGCTCTCGTGGGCCGGCCTCGGGCTCGATCTCGAGCTGGACCGGCGCGAGATCGAGCTCTTCAGTGCGCAGCCTTGGCGCGCGGCTCCGGTCATCATCGAGCGGGCCTTCGATCTCGACCGGCTGCGCCGGGGGCTCGACGGGTATCGCGCCTTGATCGCGCGGATGCGGGCAGAGGGCTGGGCGGTCGAGACGTACCAGTTCCCGGCCGTCGCCGACGACCGCGCGACCGGCTCGGCGCTGCTGCAGCGGTCGCTCGGCATGATGGACCTGGCCGTCGAGCGCGAGGTCTGGATGCTCTACTCGAGCCTCCTGCCACCGCGCGGGCCCGGGTGGCTCTGCAGCTATGGACCGCAGGCCCAGGCCATCGCAGTGGGGAGCACCGGCGGCGGGATCGATCCGCTGCCGAAGCTCGGCTGGGATGAGCTGCGGCGCGACCTGCTTCTCGCGCGAAAGTGGAGCGAGGCGCTCTACGTCTTTAGCCTCGAGGGCTGCGTCGCGCAGGGGATGCTCTCGCGCCTCGCCGCGCTGGACTGGACCGAGGCGGCAAGCATCCAGGTTCCGGTCGCAGTGCAGCGGCGCGTCGACCTGATGCGCCGCGGGGCGCGCGCCCTGCTGCGGATGTCGGCGAGGGTGGGGCGAGCGGCCGCGAGAGTCGGGGAAGTCTCCAGGCGTGCGCGCAGCTCGAGGGGCTGAACGCTCGAGAGGTGTCGGAGAATCCCCCTAACCTCCGGCTCGCCCCCCGCTCACCCCGAGCTCTGCACCGGAGCCTTGGCCGGCTGTGGCCTCGAGCCAACCGGACTGCCGAGGGGCGCCCCCCGGTCAGCCCGAGCATAGGCCGAGCTTGCGAGGCCGAAGTCGAGGGCCCGCCGCGGCCGCCCGCTCCCTTCCTCGGCCCCCTACCGGCTGTGACCTTTCGAAGGCGGGGCTGTTGGTTAGGAGCGTAGCCTCCTGAGGAACGAGGGAGGCGGAGTCGAGGGGTCGTCGTATTCGCCCGAGACGCCAGGCCGCCAGCACGAAGGCTGGCAAGCCGGCCCAGCGGTCTTCGCTCGAAGGATTCTGCGACGCCTCTTCAGGGATGGACGCCCCGAGGCCGCCGGTGCGCCCGCGGCACTGAACGAGCCGTCGATTGTGAGGATTCTCTCAGGAACGAGAAGTGTGCGAGCCCTGTGTCCGGGCGCGCTTGACAAGTCGATCGCCGGTTTTAGGTTCCTAGCGCAAGACAGGGAAACGCCGCGGCCACCCACCGCGGCCCACGCTAGGAGGACTCTATGTTGGCCCTGAGAACCCTGCCGTTCGACCTGATGACCCCGTTCGAAAACGCCTTGAGGAACGAGCCCCGCGGCTGGCGCTGGCAATGCTTCTCGCCGTCTACCGACGTGCGCGAGAACCAGGACGGCTATGTCATCGAGCTCGACATCCCTGGCCTGACCGAGAAGGAGATCGAGGTGACGCTCGAGAGCCGCCACCTGACGCTGCGCGGCGAGCGCAAGCCCGTCGAGGACGGCAACTACACGCGCCGGGAACGCTCCTTCGGCCAGTTCGAGCGCATCTTCCACCTGCCCGAGGACGCGGACACCTCGCGCGTCGAGGCCCTCGCCCGCAACGGCGTGCTCACCGTGAGCATCCCCAAGCTCGAGCAGGCCAAAGCCCGCACCATCGCCATCAAGGCCGAGTAGCGACAGGCCGCATCGTCCACCGGCGCCCGCGCGGGCGCCGGTCGATGCTGCAAAAGTTGAGGGCGCGCCGGTAGCGCCGCGCGCCGCCACGGGCGATCTCGAAGGCCGGCCCCTCGCTGTTCCACACTCGCGAGGGGCCTTTGCGAATCCGGAAGTCCGGCTCAGCCGACCACCTGATAGCCGGCCTCGGTAACCGCCTTCTCGAGGTCGGCGCGCGAGGCCTTGGAGTCGTCGTGGACGACCTCGGCGACGCCCTTCTCGAGGTCGGTGGTCACCGAGCGCACCCCCGCAAGCTTCTTCAGCGCATCGGCGGTGGCGCCCGAGCAGCCCTCGCAACCCCAGCCCGCCACCTTGAGAGTCGACTTCACCTCGCTCATCTGAGCCTCCTGTCGTGCCACGGTCCGGGCCGGCGTCGCCAGCGCCCGGCGCTCTGTTCGAGCGCGCAGGGACCAGGTTGGGTTCAACCGCCCGCCGACTGCCCGCGCCGGGGAGGTGCCACGGCACAGGCCGGCGGACGGTCGCGGCGCGCTCGAATTGGTTGCCGTGTGGCGGGCCGACCTTCGTGGCCGCGCGGGCGCTCGAATCCGTGACCGGCGCGGCAGGGTGCGTAACGACAAGCCCGGGGCCGAGCGCTTGGGACTCGCGTCCCGAAGCCCGCGCTTCGCAGAGTCGAGAAGGGCGGGACTCCCACTACATCAATAGTCGTCGAGCCCGAGCTGCTCGATCTGGGGCTGGAGCTGCGGGATCACGCCGCTCGTCGACTTGACCACGGTTCCGGAGCCGTCGACGACGTACCAGTGCGGCACGCCCTTGTCGCCCATCTCCTTCATCAGGCGGCCGGACGGATCGAGGAAGACCTTCCCCGCGACCCCCTTGGCCATCTGAAGCAGCTTGTCCTCGACGTCGTAGGCGATGACCGGCTTGATGCCGACCTTCGAGCCCTGGAAGCGCTTTTCCATGTCGTTGACGATGGGCACCGCCACCTTGCATGCCCGGCACCAGGGGGCGAGGACGACGACGACGCAGCGCTCCTTGCCCGTGCAGGGATCGCCTATCGTGCTCGACGAGGCGGGCTTGAGGCCCACGTCGGCGAGCTTGACCGGCCAGAACCACCAGGCGGCGAGCAGGCCGGCCAGCACGACGAGGAGGAGCGTTCCTATCGGTGGATCGCGCGGGCGCGGTGCGAACCGCGCGCCGTGGGGTTGCTTGTCCAGGGCAACTGGAGGCGCGTAGCGGGGCTCGGCAGGCACGAACAGCGGACTCGACTCGTCGGGCGGAGGGCCGCGGTCCGCGTAGGGATCGTAGGCGAGCTCGAGCCCGCTCGACGGGAGCGGTCGCGGTCTCGGCGCGACGGGCGCGACCCTCTTCGGCTCGACGGGAGAGAAGAAGGGGTCGGGCTCGGAGTCGGCAGGGTGCGCGAAGTGCG
>DHSB01000251.1:19371-26599 GCA_002408385.1 Myxococcales bacterium UBA5297 | reverse complement strand
ATCAGTTTCAGAGTTGCACCCTCCATCCTTCACTCGCGGGAACGGGAGCTCGGGACGCCGCGCCCCCGGACCAGCGGCGCTCCGGGATGACCGCTCCGTCGGCCCGGTCACCCCGAAGCCCCGGCGGCCTCTACGCCGGCAGGCGCCACAGGTCCGCGAGGTCGGAGGGGAGCTGGTCGGCCACGTCCTCGGCCTCTCCCTCGGTGATCTGCGAGCGGACCGCCATGAAGACCGAGCGGATGATCGGCTCGATCTCATCGAGGTTCTTGTTCAGGTCGTTGGCGACCATCTCGAAGAACTGCTGGCGGCCGAACTTCACCTGCGGTTTGCCCTCGTGGTGCGGCACCTCGGCGAGCAGCTCGCGAAGCTTGGACGGAAGCTGCGCCTCCAGGTCCTTGACCTCCTCTCCGTAGATGCGCTGCTCGAGCGCCGCCAACACCGCGACCGCGGCCCTCTCGGCGAACGCCTCGTCGAAGTTGCCCATCGCCGAGAGGTCCTTGAGGAAGGCCTTGTAGGTGTTGGCGGCGCGCGATTCGTGCCGGAGGGCACGAAAGTCGAGTCCCGGTTGCTCGCCGGGCAGGTTCTGATTGGCCATCGTCGTCGCCTCCCAATGGGAAAGCTGGGCACGGCGGCGGCGACGCTGACCCCTCGACCGGGAGACTCGGTTGACAGGCACTGATCCTCGGAATATACGACCTTCCGCGATGCGGAATATCTCCTCCCGAGGAAGTGCAAGCCCGGTCGTACGGCTCGAGCAGCTCCTGCTCGGCATCGCCCGCCACTACGGCGCGCGCGATCCGCTGGTCGGCGACTTCGAGACCATGGGCATGACCCCGTCCCAGCTCCACGCGCTGATGTGGATCGGCCATGACGGGCCGCTCACCATGGGCCAGCTCGCCCGCCGGCTCTGCATCAGCGAGAAGACCATCACCGGGCTGGTCGACAGGCTCGAGCGCGCCGCGCTCTGCCAGCGCGAGCGCGACGAGAAGGACCGGCGAATCATCCGGGCGCGTATCAGCCGCAAGGGCACCAAGATCTTCCGCGAGTTCCACCAGCATCTCTCGGTGCGCCTCGAGCACTTCTTCGAGCTGCTCGACGAGGAGGAGCACGAGGCGGTCTTTCGCATCCTCGAGAAGGTCCACGCCAAGCTGGCCAAGGGCGCATTCGAGAGCCGCGCGAGCGGCAAGGAGCCTTCATGAAAGGCGGGGTCGTCTGGGGCCTCATCGGCCTGGCGCTGCTCGGCCTGGTCGGCTGGCGCGTGGCTCAGGTCCTCGAAGCGCGCCGCAAGCCGCACGAGGGCAGCGACGAGGTGGTGCTCGTGCGCACTGGCAAGGTGCACCGGGCCGACCTGGCCGAGAAGCTCGCCTTCAACGGCAGCATCCGCCCGCTCAACGAGGTCGACGTCTACCCGAAGCTCGGCGGGCGTATCGAGCGGCTCGAGGTCCAGGTCGGCGACAAGGTGAAGGCCGGGCAACTGCTCGCGGTGGTCGAGCACAAGGAGATCGCCTGGCAGGCCAAGGCCGCGCTCGCCGCGGTCGAGGTCGGCAAGGCCGGGGTCGCCGGCGCGCAGCTCGAGCACGACCGGGTCGCCGAGCTGTTCAAGGGCGGCTCGGCCACCAAGGCGATGCTCGACGGGGTCGAGATCAGGCTCGCCCTCGCCCAGGCGCAGCTCGCCCAGGCCGAGGCCGCCGCCGGGCTCGCCCAGCAGGCGGTCTCCAACGCGACCCTCACCGCCCCCATCGCCGGCACGGTCGTGCGCCGCCCGGTCAGCCCGGGGGCGATGATCGGCCAGCAGTCGGTCGTCGTCACCCTCCAGGACACCGCGCGGCTCAAGCTCGAGGCCGCGGTCGACGCCGCCTCCTTCGCCCGGCTGCAGAAGGGCGCCCCCGCTTCGATCGCCGTCGACGCCCTGCCCGGCGAGAGCTTCCCGGGCACGGTGAGCATCCTCGCCCCCTCGCTCGACTCGCTCAGCCGCCGCGCGAGCATCGAGATCGAGATCGACAACGCCAGCGGCCGCCTGCTGCCCAACATGTTCGCCCGCGCGCAGGTGACGGTCGGGAAGCTGGAGGGGACCCTGGCGGTTCCGGCAGCGGCCGTCTATCGGGCCCCCGGCGGCGCGGTGGTCTACCGGGTGCGCGACGGGCTCGCGCAGCTCCTCAGGCCCAAGCTCGGGCCGGAGGACGACGGCCAGGTCGCCGTGCTCGCCGGCCTTGCCGAGGGCGACGAGGTCGCGGTCAGCGGCCTGGCCGGCCTCGCCGACGGCGCCTCGGTCAAGGTCGCCCGAGAGGCGGCCGGCCCGGCCGCGCGGACCTCAAACTAGGCGGGAAGCCGAGATGCTCATCTCCGACATCGCCATCCGCAGGCCGGTCTTCACGGTGATGGTCATCGTGGCGCTGATGGTCCTCGGGCTCATCGGCGCCACCTCGCTCGGGGTCGACTTCTTCCCGGACGTCGACCTGCCCATCGCCACCGTGGTCACCGTCTACCCGGGCGCCGGCCCCGAGGAGGTCGAACAGCTCGTCACCAAGGAGCTCGAGGAGGCCATCTCCGCGATCAACGGCGTCAAGGAGATGCACTCCTACTCGCGCGACTCGGTCTCGACCCTCATCGTCCTCTTCGAGCACGACACCGACGCCGACAAGGCGCTCACCGAGGTGCGCGAGAAGGTCGCCGGGGTGCGGCTGAAGCTGCCCAAGGAGGTCGAGGATTCGGTCGTCCAGCGCCACGACCCGACAGTCGTCCCGGTGCTCACCTACGCGGTCTCCTCCGACCGCGGCCCGGCCGAGACCCGCCGGCTGGTCGACGAGGTGATGAAGCCGCGCCTCGAGGCGGTCGAGGGGGTCGCCACCGTCGAGGTGCTCGGAGGGCTCGAGCGCGAGGTGCACGTCTACGTCGACCGCGCCCGGCTCGAGGCGCTGGGGCTGAGCCTGGCGCAGATAGGCCAGCAGCTCGGCCAGGATAGCTGGGACGTGCCGGGCGGGCGCATCACCGAGGGCGGCGCCGAGCTCAACGTGCGCACCCTGGGGCGCTTCCGGTCGATCGAGGAGCTCTCCAACGTCGTCGTCGCCTCGCTCGCCAACGGCTCGCAGGTGCGGCTGGGCGAGGTGGCCCGGGTCGAGGACGGGTTCAAGGAGGTGCGCGTGCGCCCGCTGCTCGACGGCAGGCCCGCGGTCACCTTCGAGATCCAGAAGGCGGGCGGCGCGAACGCCGTCGCGGTCGCCGACGGGGTCTACGGGGTCATCGACGAGCTGAAGGCGCAGTTGCCCGGCGACGTGGAGGTGACCAGCGTCGTCGACGGCTCGCTCTTCGTGCGCCGCAACGTCGCCGACGTCACCGAGGCCATCGTCTTCGGCGGCCTGATGGCGGTGCTGGTCATCTTCGTCTTCATGCTCGACTGGCGCTCGACGCTCATCTCCTCGCTGGCGCTGCCGACCTCGGTGGTCACCACCTTCTTCGCGATGTGGTGGTTCGGCTTCACCTTCAACATGCTGACGCTGATGGCGCTGTCGCTGGCCATTGGCCTGCTCATCGACGACGCGGTGGTGGTGCGCGAGAGCATCTTCCGCCACATGGAGCGGGGCGAGGACCGGGTCACCGCGGCGCGCAACGGCACCAACGAGATCGGCCTGGCGGTGATGGCCACCACCTTCACCATCGTCGCCGTCTTCGTGCCGGTGGCCTTCATCGGCGGGATGGCCGGGGCCTTCTTCCGGCCCTTTGGCCTGACCGTCGCCGCCGCGGTGCTCGTCTCGCTCTTCATCTCCTTCACGCTCGACCCGATGCTGTCGGCCCGGGTCTTCAAGCCGATCGAGCCGGGCCACCACGACAGGCTGGCGCGCCACCGCTTCTTTGGCCCCTTGGTGCGCGGCTTCGACGCGATGAACGCCTACTACCGCGGCCTGCTCGCCTGGACGCTCGACCACAAGAAGAAGGTGGTCGGCGGCGCTGTGCTCATCCTGGTCGGCTCGCTCGCGCTCGTGCCGTTGATGGGTCTGGAGTTCATCCCCTCGGGCGACCGCGGCGAGTTCATGGTCGACCTCGAGGCGCCCGCGGAGACCTCCATCGACGCGATGGAGGGGCTCGTCCGCCAAGCCGAGGCGCTGATCCGCCAGAACCCCGAGGTGCGCCGCATCTACTCGGTGGCCGGGGTGGGCGAGGTCGCCAACGAGGCGCGGCTGCGGGTCTACACCTCGAAGAAGGACGAGCGGGCGGTGGGCCAGTCGGAGATCCAGGAGGACGTGCGCCAGAGGCTGGCGACCATCCCCTCGCTCGTCTCGCGGGTGAACGACATCCCCTTCCTCGAGCAGGCGGGGATGGACAACCCGATCACCCTGTCGATCCGCGGCGAGGAATACGCGACGCTGCAGCGGCTCTCCAACCAGGCGCTCGAGCTGGTGCGTGCTACCCCCGGGGTCAAGGACGCCGACACGAGCTACCGGCCCGGCAAGCCCGAGACGAGCATCCATGTCCAGCGCTCGCGGGCCGCCGACCTCGGGGTCTCGGTGGGGGTGGTCGCCCAGACGGTGCGCTTGGCGGTCGAGGGCGAGGTGGTCGCCAAGTATCGACACCAAGGCCGCGACTGGGACGTGCGCCTGCAGCTCGCCCCCGAGGACCGCAGCGCCTCGTCGATGCTCGCCGAGCTGACCGTTCCTGCCACCCTCGGCCGGCGGGGCGGCGGCGCGGCCGGGGGCGACCTGACGCAGACCCTGGCGTCCCTCGCCTCGATGCTGAGCGGCCCGCGCCTGGTGCGCCTCGGGGAGATCGCCGACATCGAGCGCAGCAGCGGGCCGGCGACCATCGAGCGCTACGACCGCCAGCGCCAGATCACCATCTCGGCCAACCTCGCCGGCCGTTCGCTCGGCGAGGCGGTGGCGGAGATAGAGCAGGGGCTCGCCAAGATCGACACGCCGGCCGGCTACCGGTTCGACTTTCTGGGAGAGACGCAGACGATGCGCGAGATTCTCGGCGACATGCTGCTCGCGCTGCTGGTCGCGGTCCTCTTCATCTACTTCGTGCTCGCCTCGCAGTTCGAGTCGTTCATCCACCCGTTCACCATCATGATCGCCCTGCCGTTGGCGCTCGTCGGCGCGATGCTCGCGCTCTTCTTGTCCGGGCACCCCAACAGCATCGTCACCATGATCGGCGTCGTGCTGCTGATGGGGCTGGTGACCAAGAACTCGATTCTGCTGGTCGACCTGACCAACGCGCTGCGCGAGCAGGGGCGCTCGATCACCGAGGCCTTGCTCGAGGCGGGGCCGACGCGGCTGCGGCCGATCTTGATGACCTCGGCGGCGATGGTCTTGGGCATGCTGCCGGCCGCGCTGCTGCGCGGCGAAGGCTCGGAGATTCGGGTGGGGATGGCCATCGCGGTGATCGGCGGCGTGATCACCTCGACGTTCCTGACGCTGCTCGTCGTACCCGTGGTCTACACCTGGATGGATCGTTTCAGTCTGAAGAGCAGGATGCGGATGCCGGTGGGGGCCATCGTGGCGGCCAATCCGCGACTCGAGGAGGAAAGCGTGACCGCAGTCCAAAACGTTTCTACGAACCGCGAGCCGATGGCCAGGGGGGACGCATGAACGCCCCCGCTCTGATTCTGATGGCTGCCCTCGCCCAGACCCCAGCCCAGGCCCCGGCTCCAACCTTGACGCAGGTGCTCACCCTGGAGCAGGTGCTCCAGGAGGCGCAGGCGAACAACCCCGACCTGCAGGTCGCCCGCGCGCGGCTCGAGCAGGCCCAGCTCCTCTCGCGCAAGGCGTGGGCGAACTACCTGCCGCAGATCAGCGCGGGCGGCAGCTACACGCGCAACAACGCCGAGGCCAAGCTCCAGATGCCGACCGGCTACTACATCCGCCAGATGCCGGACGACTCGACGGGCGGGCCGCCGTTCGACCCGACCAAGCTGCCTTCGGCCGAGAACCCGCCGGGCGCGGCCAGCCCCTACATCATGTTCCCGTCCGGCTACGCGGACATGACCATCCAGGGCAAGAACCAGGTCGGCGCCCAGATCCAGCTTCAGCAGGCGCTCATCGTCCCCGCGCTCTGGCCGGCCATCCAGAGCACCTACCTCGCCGAGAAAGTGGTCGACCTGAACGTCGAGAACGCGCGGCGCGAGCTGCTCTTCGCGGTGGCGCAGCTCTACTACGGCGCGGCGACGCTCAAGGAGACGGTCGCGGTGCAGAAGCGGCTGCTCGCCAACAACGAGGCCCACGAGCGCGACGCGAAGGTGCGCTTCGAGGCGGGCACGGTCCCCAAGATCCAGCTCGTGCGCGCGCAGATCGACACCGCCCGCGCCGAGCAGGACGTGCGGCGGGCCGAGAACTCCTACGCCTCGGCCAAGGTGGCGCTGGCGACCCTGTTGTCGCGCGACGACGCCAACTTCGAGGTGCAGGCGCCCGAGCCGCCGGCGCCGCCCGAGGGCAGCCCCGAGGACCTGGTGGCCAAGGCCGCCAGCGAGCGGCTCGACGTGCTCGCGGCCAACAAGAGCATCGAGCTGGCCAAGAAGGGCAAGCAGGGGGCGCTGGCCAAGTACCTGCCGAACCTCTTCCTGACCGGCGCCTATCGGTGGGCGAACGTCAAGGGCTTCACCGGCGAGAGCACGAGCTGGAACGTGGGGCTCGCGCTGAGCTGGAACCTGTTCGACGGCGGCCTGCGCGAGGCGGAGCTCAAGGAGCACGACTCGAAAATCGTCGAGGCCAAGGCCGCGCGTCGTTCGGCCGAGCTCAAGGCGCGCGACGAGGTGCTGCGGTCGATCATCGACCTCGAGAGCGCGCAGGCGAACCGGGTCAAGGCCGAGGAGCAGCTCAAGCTGGCGCAGGAGAACACCCAGCTCGTGCGCGTCAACTTCAACGCGGGCGTGGCCACCCAGCTCGACGTCTCCGACGCGAGCGCGATGCTCGCCGGGGCCGAGATGGGCGTGGTCGCCGAGACGCTCAACGCCGAGCTCGCCGCGCTGCGGCTGGCGAAGGCCGCCGGCGCGTTCGATCCGGCGAAGTAGGCGCGCGACCGAAGGCTGCAGGAACTGACAGGCGGGCGAGGGCAGCAGGGCGCTGCTCTCGCCCGCTTTTTTTCATGCGACGAGGGAGAGACGGGAAAGGGGAGGCGGTCCCTGCCGCGTTGGCCCGCCCCCTCCCCTCCACCCGTGTCTTGAGCTTCGCTGTGGATCACGCGCGGGCTCTGTGGAAGCCCCCTCCGCTCCACCCGTGTCGTGAGCCTCGCTGTGGATCAC
>DHSB01000251.1:6670-19305 GCA_002408385.1 Myxococcales bacterium UBA5297 | reverse complement strand
CGCGGGCTCTGTGGAAGCCCCCTCCGCTCCACCCGTGTCGTGAGCCTCGCTGTGGATCACACGCGGGCTCTGTGGAAGCCCCCTCCGCTCCACCCGTGTCGTGAGCCTCGCTGTGGATCACGCGCGGGCTCTGTGAAAGCCCCCTCCCCTCGGGCGCGCTGATGAGGCCGAGACGAGTACAAGCCGCGTTCGCGCGCCCGAGGGAGAGGGGGTTTGGAGACCTACCGGCGAGAATCTGACCAAACTGGCAAAGAATCGGCCGCCTACTTGGCGAGCATCGCCAAGTCGACAGCCGGGAGCAGGGCGAGTTGCTTGACGGCGAGCGCTGCCGCGGTCGCTCCTCGTCCGAGAGTTGTCGGGTAGTACTTGAACGACCCGGGGACTCGTTTGATGAGGCCATGCAGTCGTAAGCGCTTGAGCAGGCGCGAAGCTTGGCTTGTGGAGATGCCCGGTAGCAATGCGCCAAGGTGGCGATTGCGAAAGCCGCTGATCGCGAACTCGCCGCGCGCCAAGCTCTCGAAGACAAGCTGGTCGGAGCCAAGGAAGAGGTTGAAGCCCTTGTAGGGCCGATGTTGGTTGCGAACGGGCTCGGAGATCTTCCGGAGCGCCTTGATGCCTGCTGTCGGGGTATGCAGCGTGGACAGGAACAACAGGTACCGTTGGTTGGCGGCACCCAGCAGGTCTTTCATGATCGGGTTGAGGCTGTAGATGTTTGTCGGGACCGGCGCGTTCTTGAACCGGACCTGTCCGTCGCGTTGGACGACGCGGCGATACTGTTTGAACTCGGAGACGTCGTTGGTGGTTGTCTCGATGCGCAGAACGACGCCGAATTTGTCGTAGGCCGTTATCGATGATCTTCCGAGCCGGTGCTTGATTCGGGTGCCCATCTCGCGAGTGCGGAGGCTGGTCTCCAACTCGCCCTGGAAAGCGGCAAGGCGCTTGCGGCCGAAGAACAACATGACGTCGTCGGCCTTGACCGCTTGGACCGCGACACGGATGAGGGGCTGATAGAGGTCCTGAAGCGCGTTGCGGCTCTTGAAGACGATGTCGGTCGCGTACTCGATCTGCATCAAGCCCCAGTGATAGGTGCAGTTGAAGACCGAGGCGATGGGGCAGAAATGCGCGACGTCGAAGTCGAGGATCTGGTGGAGTCGCCGAACATCAAAGGCGTCGGCAATCTTCTGGGCAGCGTCGAAATCATCGATATCGACGAAGGGGTTATCGACCTGCTTGAACCCGATGCCTTTCGCTTCGAGCTGGCGAGCTAGCCAGTTGTGGGCGTTGAAATAGAACTGGAGGCGAAACGGCGCCCAGGTGCTGACGCGCAGGTGGCAGAGGCCGAGGTCGGGAGCGATGAAATAGTAGTAGTAATGAATGCAACTTGCCGTTGTCGCGGCGCAGCACCGGCTTCTTCGTCTTCGGATCGATGCGGGCCTCGTAGGTCGAACAGACCTCCATCGCTGAGATGATGCTGACCAAGCCGGGATGATCACCTCGCTCGGCCGGGACCTTGGCGACGTAGGCCTCCTTGTCGAAGGTGCGCCTGTTGGCGTGCTCAATCTTGAGACCGTGATCGTCGGCGAGCGTGCGGGCGATAGCGCGCAGTTGCTCAGTGAGCGGCTTGGAGAACTCGGCGAAGTCAAAGACGCGGGTGCCTTGGCGAGTAAGGAACCCCTGCATCCCCGAGGGGAAGCCAACCCCAGGAAGAGACCCTTGCAGCAACACTCGGTCGAAGCAGCGGATCACGCCGCGAATCTGCTTTGCGTAGCGCTCGAGGATGGTCTTCATCGCCACTTCCTTCGCAAGAGCAAGGCCCAGTGGCGATTATCGCTTCGCTTGGCTACCGTGCGGGCGGGCTTCGGCCGTCGACCCGTCCTCGCGACGGTTTGCTCGCCTCAGGCGGGCCTGCCGGTCCAAGAGGCCGGCACATCCCCGGCGCAAGTCATCGCGCCGGTTTCCGAACGGCCGAAGCCCACTATCTCTCTCTGCTTCTCTCGGTTTGGCGATGCGCGATCACACCAAGCTCAAGGCCTTTCAACTCGCCGATGAGCTCTGCATCGCCATCAACCGGCTGACAGCTTCGTGGCCTCGCCAGGAACAATTCGGCCTGACCATGCAAATCCGCAGAGCGTCGGTTTCGGCCTCCTCATGCATCGTCGAGGGATGCGCGCGCCACTCGGAGGCTGACTATCTGCACTTCCTCGACATCGCCTATGGCTCGGTGTGCGAGGTTGGCCACCGGCTCTCCCTCGGCCGACGGCTGGGCTTCACCTCCGACGAGAAGGTCTGCGCCTTGGCGGCGGAGACGGCCAAGGTGCTCAACGGGCTCATTCGCTCGCTTCGTCGGGCTCGCTGACCTTGGGGCTGTGGTCTATGGACTGAAGCCTGCCGGCCAGCACAACCGCTGGACCCTTTTGGTTCCGGCTTGGCCGGCTTAGGGGTGGGCGCAGCGCCTCGGACCTCGCACTGCCTTGATGCCCGCCTGCCGGTACGAGTCGCCGCTCGAGCACCAGGCCAGAAGCGACGAGCAAGAGACGGTGAGCAAGAGATGGGAAAGGGGAGGCGGTCCCTGCCGCGCTGGCCCGTCCCTTCCCCTCCCAAACGGCGCTCGAGTCACCTCGCTCTCTCGAATTGCGCACACGACTTCAGGCGACCGATCCGCGCTCGAGCCGATTCGCTCGCGCCATTCGCCGAGTCCCTGTGGGAACGGTGCAACGGAGACGCCGCGCAGACCGCTGGCCCGCCCCCTCCCCTCCCAAACGGCGCGCACGACGACCATGCTCGCCTCGATCACCGAGGGCGCGCCTGGGAGGGGCGATCGCGCGTGCCGAAACCCGCGCCGCTTCTCCGGCCGGGCTTCCTCGGGCGCCGCGCCACACCAGCGGACGCCAGGGACTGCTGGTCCTGCCTGGTTTGGCCTACGCCGCCTCCTCGACTTTCTTCGCCTTCTTCGGCCTCTTCGCCCTTCGGGTCGGGAACACTTTCATCAGCGGCTCGGCGACGATTCGCATCCGTGGGTCGTTGCGCGCGACGACTTTGGCGACCCGATGGGCGCGCAGCGCCGCGGTCCAGGCCTCGGCGAGCCATGACAGGCGGCTGTCCGAGAAGCGTTGCGAGAGGACGGCGAGCCTCTGCGCCAAGGGCGTGATCGTGTCGACGTTATCGAGGTGCTCGACGAGCGCCTCCGGCTCGACCTCCGAAGCGGCGCCGATTCCCGGGAATTGCGCCAGCGCGCGCGCGAGCTGGCGACCGGCGCGGTCGAAGCCGGTTCGCGCCTTCGGCAGCCGGCGACGATCCTTGTCGTGCAGGACCGACAGGTAGGGCGTGAGCAGAGCTTCGGCTTGGTCGATGTGGTCGGCCGCAGCCGCGACGGCCTCCTTCAGCTTCTCTTGGTCGACACGCCTCGATCCCATGGCGTCCCCCTTCGACCCGGCGGCCTGCTTTCCCGCCCCCGGGCACTGGACAGCACTGCCGGCGACGATAGCACCAACGGCAGGTCGTCCCACTACGCGGCCGACCACCCGGGCCTCGGCTGTGGCCAATCGGACTGTGCGAGCTCGAACCGCGACTGACTCATCCGACAGTTCGGCTGGCTTTGCGGTGGATCTACGAGCTCGGCCGAGAAGAATAGCGCATCGGCGAGCAGTCCGAGCGCTCGTCGGAGCAGCGAGTCTGCTCCTGGGAACAGTCGCGGTGCTCGTTCGAGCAGACCGTGTGCGTCGCAGGGCAGTCGGGCTGCTCTGTCGAACAGAGACGCTGCGCCGGAAATCACTCTGTATGCCGCGAGTCGATCTCGAACTGCGCGCGCTCGCGCTCGAACTGCGGCAATTCGAGCATCGGCTCCCACGCGCGGGTATCGACCGGTCGAGGATGGGCAAGGGAGCGCTTCGCGATGGACAACCGAGCGCGGCGTGCGCGTCGCGGCAGTCGTAGAGCGCGTGAAAAGGCGCCTGGGCGCCGTGAAGAAGAGCGGCTCGGGCGCGCCCTTCTGCGGCTTGGCCGCGAACCACCCCACGCTCACCGCGATGCGCCGATAGGTCGCCTCCTCGCGGCGCCGCGAGCGCGGCTCGCAGCGCCGCGAGCGAAGAGGCACGACCGAAGGCTGCCTTGGAATGGAGGGGCGCGCGAGGGCAGGACGGCGTTGTTCTCGGCCGGCTTCTCAATCCGCGAGGGCGAGGAGCCCCGACGGCCCGCGCGCTCGAGTCGCAACGTCCCCCGTCAGGCCCCCGGTGCGAGCACCGCCATCAACGCCGTCGGGCCGAGCACCTCGAAGCCCAGCCCGGTCGGGAAGTCGCGCGCGTTTCCGGTGAGCAGCACCTCGGCCCCGCCGGCGAGCGCGACCTCCACGAAGCAGCGGTCGTCCGGATCGCCCATCGGCGAGGCGAACGGCTCGCCGACGGTCACGAGGTCGCCCTGCCCGAGCACCCGCCGCAAAAGCCGCTCGGCGCGCTCGGGATCGATCGCCTTGAACTTCGGCCGGGCGAGCACCTCCCGGTACTCCTGTTCGATGCGCCGGTCGTAGAGCACGCGGTCGCCACGCGACTGGATGGCCTCGAGCACGCGGTCCGCCTGACGGCCGGGGTTCAGCAAGGCGGAGACGATCACGTTGGTATCGACGACGATGCGCACGGCGCCCGAGGGTGGCAGGGCGAGGGGCGCGAAGCAAGCGGCCGGGCTGTGCCCCGCGGGCGCCGTGCTAGGCTCCGCGCCGCCATGAAGTTCGAACAGCTCGACCGAAAGATGCGGGTCTTCGAGACCGCCCACGATCACTGCGTGCTGCCGGGCCTGTACATGGTGGCGCGTATCGACGGCCGCTCCTTCTCCAGCCTGACCCACGGCACACAGGCGTTCGACGCGCCCTATGACGAGCGCTTTCGCGACTGCATGGTCGCCGCGCTGCGGCACCTGATGAGCTGCGGTTTCTCGGTGCTCTACGGCTATACCCAGAGCGACGAGATCTCGCTGCTGTTCCGCCGCGACGAGGCGGCCTTCGGACGCAAGCTGCGCAAGTTCCTCTCCGTGCTGGCGGGCGAGGCCAGCGCCAGCTTCTCGGTCGCGCTCGGGGCGCCGGCGGCCTTCGACTGCCGCATCTCGCAGTTCCCCACCGTCGCCGACGTCGTCGACTACTTCCGCTGGCGCAGCGAGGACGCCCACCGCAACGCGCTCAACGGCCACTCGTACTGGCTCTTGCGCCGCCAGGGGCTCGACGAGCACGCGGCGACCCTGGAGCTGCAGGGTGTGTCGGCGGCCGCCCGCAACGAGCTCTTGTTCCGCAACGGGATCAACTTCAACGACGTGCCCGCCTGGCAGAAGCGCGGCATCGGGGCCTATTGGAAGCAAGAGCCGCATCACGGGGTTGACCCGCGCACCGGCGCGCCCTGCGTCTCGGTGCGCCGCTCGGTGTTCGTGGACCTCGAGCTACCGATGAAGGACGCCTACGACGGGTTCGTGAGGGCGATCGTCGAGGGCGCCGCGCCGTAGGCGAATCGACTGCCGCCGCCGGCATCGCGGTGCGTCCTCGTCGGCGTGGATGCCGCTGGCCTGCGAGGGCGCGGGCGAGCTCGATCCCCGCGCACGACCGAAGGCCGTCTTGGAATGGACGGGCGTGCGAGGGCAGGATGGCGTTGCTCTCGGCCGGCTTCCCAATCCGCGCGAGGGCGAGGAGCCCCGATGACTCGCGCGAAGAGAACCCTTCCCGTTGCCGCCGCCGCCGGCCTGGCGCTCGCGTCGCCGGCCGCCGCACCGGCGCAGAATCACGGCCCCGAGATCCACCTCTACTCGGCCTTCGGCACGCCGACCCGCTTCACGGTCCGCGGGCGCGTCCTCGAGAAGAGCGGCGAGCTCGATCAGGCGGGCAGCGCGGTCTCGAAGAACCTGCGGCGCCTGCTGCGCAACGCCGAGTGGAAGCACGTCGGCATCCGCGTCACCGCGGCGGGACACGCGCAAGACAGCAAGACCGACGAGGAGGGGATGTACGAGGTCGTCTTCGAGCCGAAGAAGGCGCTCGACCCCGGGACGCACTCGGTGAAAGTCGAGGTGCCGGGCGAGCTGTCGCACGACGGCCAGCTCAGGATCGTCGGCAAGGGCGAGCTCATCGTGGTCAGCGACTACGACGACACGGTCGTCGTCTCCAACGTCACCGGCAAGGCAGCGATGCTCAAGACCGCGCTGACCGAGACCGAGGAGACGCAGGCCGCCGCGCCGGGGATGGCGGCCTTCTACGGGCGGCTCGCCGCCTGCGCGCAGCCGACCTTCGTCTATCTCTCCGGCTCGCCGGTGCAGTTCCAGCCGCGCATCAAGGCCTTCCTCGAGAAGAACGGCTTCCCGCCCGGCCAGACGCTGCTGCGCAAGCTCGGCCCGGGCAACCTCGACAGCGGCGGCTTCAAGACGCCGTGGCTCGAGGGGCTGCTCGCCGATTTCCCCGAAAACCGGTTCGTCTTCGTCGGCGACAGCGGCGAGAAGGACCCGGAGGTCTATCGCGAAGCGGCGAAGAGGGCCGGGGCGCGCGCGGCCGGCGTCTTCATCCGGCTGGTCACCGACGAGGCCGCCGACTCTCCGCGCTTCGAGGGGATGAAGGCGTTTCGCGACGCGGCGAAGGCGGTCGAGGCTGCAGAGGCCGCGGGGTTGCTGCGGGGCTGCCCGGCGCCCGCGACTGGCAAGACCGACGAGCCGGGGCGGTGACGATGCGCTGAGAGCCTGCCTGCGCTGGGCAAGACGCTCAGTTGCGGTCACCAAGCGGCATCCTGCTCGAGGGATGGGCACCGCGCGGGCATGGGGAGGAGTGGAGCAGGACTGCGAGGCACGGAGCGTCCGGCTTGATTCTGCGCTCTGCGCGAGCTAGGAGGGTTGCGGGAATTTTGCCAGGGAGGGGCTCATGTCCGCGTTGCGCGTTGGCATGTCGTTGGTCGTCGTAATTCTCTTCGGGTCGTTCGCTCAGGCCGCGGAGGACGAGGAGCAGTATCGGGGGTACTTCGCGCCCCCGACGCTCGTCGATCTGCTGCGGCCGGACAAGAAAGCGTCGACGGTCCGCAGCACGCTCGAGAAGCGAGGCATCGCGCTGAAAAAGGAGGGCGAGGCTTGGACCTTCGCCTGTCCTCCCGAAACCGTGAAGGCGGGGTTCGCCGCGGGCTCAGACGGAATGGTTGCCGGGTCCGCGGCCGTCTTCGAGCTCTCCGAGACGCAGGTCGAATCATTTCGCAAGACCTTGCTTTCGGTCTTTGGACGTGAGGGAGAGAAGAAGAGCTGCAAGCCCGAGCGCTGCACCTTCGCGATGAAGGGTTGGACTGTTCAGGTCGACGCCAAGATGGTGGGGACTCGCGGCGTCCTGGCCGTCACCTACGAACGCACCGGCTCTTCCGGGAAGACCGTGAACGAGGAGAGCGACCCGGCGGCTGACCAACCCTCTGCCGCCGCGCCGGAGCCGAAGGCGGACGCGGATTGGTCCCAACCCCACAGCCGCGGCCCCTACGCGACGGGCAGCTTCAAGTACAAGGATGGCTCCCGGCGTTGGCGAACCGGGGACTTGCCTCCCGGCGCCCCGCCGGGCTCGTTGGCGGGGGTCTGGGGTGCTCGCGACCATGACGGCAAATTCGAATACCTCACCTTCTTCTTGAACGGCTACCACTACATCGATGTGCCAGAGGAGGGGCTGAACCTCGTCGTCCCGGGCGGCGAGCACAAACTGGGG
This sequence comes from Myxococcales bacterium UBA5297, assembly GCA_002408385.1. Lineage (GTDB taxonomy): Bacteria > Myxococcota > Myxococcia > Myxococcales > UBA5297 > UBA10939. The sequence goes on along the minus strand of DHSB01000251.1, from coordinate 11,618 downwards.
TTGAGGCGCTACTCGATCAAGGGCGACATGGTGACCGAGCAATTCAGCACAGGATCGGTAACCCATCGCTTGGTGCTGCTCGAGCATCCCAAGGGCAAGGCTCTGCGCTATTCCCACAAGACGTTCGTGCGGCTCCATCGGTCGCCGAAGGCGCGGCTGTGTCTCGGTTCGCCCCTCTCGAACTACCGCAAGTGCTATCAGCGGCTCGATTTCTGTCCGGAGAGCTGGACCCTCGACGGCACCTGGCAGCGCGAGTCGCGCAGTGTCAGCGGCGGCTTCGCCTTGGCGCCCCCGGGCTTCGTGTATGAGGACTCCCTCGGGAACACCTCGTCGGTCACCAGTAGGACTGCGTACATCGACGCGAACCTGTCGACATGGCGCTTCCGACGAAACGGAGCTGTCGCCTTCGACAGCGCGGACAAGCTCACCGGAGTCACGCCTGGCGGCGAAGTTACGAGCGGAGAGGGGAAAACCAACGGCAAGCGCGGCACCTATCGCCTGCAGGGATGTGAGCTGCAGGTGAAGTGGTCCGACGGCAAGCGCGAGTTTCACTTCGTCCGCAGCGAGCAGGGCTACGACAATCCGCGGTCATTGCTGATCGACGAGTCCGCCTACGAGCGCAAGTAGGCGTCGCGGCTGCCGTGCCCCCGCGCCCACCGGCCAACGCGGCAGCCCTTCGCCTCGGGGCCGCCGCCGGCAAGTGTCCTGCTCTGGCGAAGGTGCCTTGCTTGACAGGTGCGCTCCCGGGGGTTAGCCAAAGCCAGTCGTGGTGTCGATGGGAAGACCGATGCGCGTGGCCACAGCCCGAAAGCCTGTCCGAGCGGTCCTGACGCTCGTCGTGTCGCTCGGGTTGGTCGCCGCCCAGCTCGAGACCGCCGCCCACAGCCTGAAGACGACCCACGCCTTCTGTCCGGAGCACGGCGAGGTCGTCGACCTCGAGCTCGGGGCAGCGGCGCTCGTCGCGTCCGAAGACCAGGGGCCGCGGCTGGACGCTGGTCCGAGGGTCAGCCACCACCACGACCACGACCACTGCCTGGCGGCGCTCTTCGTGCGCGCCGCCACCGCGCCAGCCGCTGTCGACCTCGACGGGCTCGCGCCTCCCGCGCCACTGAGCCGACGCTGGGAAGCCTTCCAAGGCCATCCCTCGGCAATCCCGCTGCTGCACCTCGCCCCGAAGAGCTCGCCGCCCTCCGCGGCTCGAGCCTGATCACCAGCCGGAGATCCCCGACTCGCCCGCGGTGCGCGCTGCGCTTGGCGTGCGCTTGCGCTGTCTCGAGTCGGAATCCGGCAGCCGATACAGCCCCGTCAATCCATGCCGCCCGTACGTGGCGGTGGATGCGTTGCGCGCGCGCGGTCGGTCTGCGACCCGCGTCGCTCGAGGTCCGCTCATGCAGTCGCATACCTGTTTTTGGAGACGTCGTGTCTTCGCGGAGAGGGGTGTCGTGCTCCTCGCCGCGGTCGTTGCCCTTGCCGCCGCACCTGCGGCGGCTCAACCCGAGCTGGCCGGTCCGCCCGCAGCGCCCGACTCTGTCGCGCAGGCTGCCGACTCGGCGTACTCCGAGCTGCTCGAGCGCATCGAGGCGCTCGAGCAGGCGCAGGGCGAGCGCGAGCTCGAGGACCTGCGACGCATCGCCGAGGCCGAGGCGGCCGCCGCACAGGCGGCCGCTCCCGCGCCCGCCGCCGAGGCGGTCTTCACCAGCGGCTCGCGCGCGCTGCAGGCGCTCAACCCCGAGCTGAGCATCACCGCCGACGCCGGGCTGCAGCTCGCGATGTCCGGCGCCCAGCCCGACACCCTCGGCGACGGCTCGGGGATGATCTTCCGCGCCGTCGGCCTGCACTTCGAGGCCAACCTCGATCCGTACTCCTTCCTCAAGATCGCGGTGCCGGTGAAGCTCGACGGCGTCGAGCTCGAGGAGGCCTACGCGACCTGGGTCGGCCTCCTCCCCGACCTCTCGCTGACCGTCGGGCGCTTTCGCCAGCAGTTCGGCGTGGTCAACCGCTGGCACACCCCGGCGCTCGACCAGTGGGACTTCCCGCTCGCGCTGACGACCCTGCTCGGCGACGACGGGCTGTGCCAGCTCGGCTTCGGGCTCGAGTGGCGCATGCCCGCGCTGCTCGCGAGCAGCCATACGCTCACGCTGCAGGTGACCAACCCGATGAACGACCACCTCTTCGAAGGCTCGATGGTCGGCGTGCCGACCGCGCTCGCGCACCTGCGCAACTACTGGGACCTGACCTCCAGCACCTACCTCGAGCTGGGCCTGTCGGGGATGTGGGGCGTCAACCACCGGCCCGAGCACCTTTCCGAGGACGATCCGCTCTTCGTCGCCGGGGCCAACGACTGGCGCGACACCTGGGTCGGCGGCCTCGACTTGACGGTCTCCTGGGCCCCGCTGCGCCTCGAGCGCTACCGCGGACTGACCTGGCGCTCGGAGCTGTTCGCGGTGCGCAAGGAGATCCCCGGCGATCGCGTGCAGGCGTTGGGCGCCTACTCCTACCTCGACGCGCGCCTTTCGCAGACTTGGGTCATCGGCGTGCGCGGCGACGTGACCCAGCCGTTCGAGGCCGACAACGGCGGCAAGCTCGACTGGGCGGTCTCGCCCTACGTGACCTGGTGGCAGAGCGCCTGGGTCAAGCTGCGGCTCCAGGGCACGCACCTGCGGCGTGACGGCGGCCAGATAGACAACCGGCTCGTCCTGCAGGCGGTGATGTCGGTGGGGCCGCACAAGCATGCCCAGTACTAGGAGTGCCGCCGGAGCGCCGACCAGCGCCGTCGGAGCGCCGACCTTGGTGTCGGCCTTCGCCCATCGGCGGCCGGCCCTCGTGTCGGCCGAGCTGGTGCTCGATTCCAAGCCGGGCGCATTGCCATGCGCCCCTACCAACCATTCGCCGCCGGGGCGCCCATTGCGCGCCCCTCGTGGAGCCAAAATGAAATCGCGATCTCTTGCAGTCTGTCTGTTGGGCCTGCTGCTCGCCGCGCCTGCCGCTGCGGCCGAGGGCAAGCTTCGAGTCGTCACCACCCTCACCACCTACGCTGACGTCGCCCGCCGGGTCGGGGGCGAGCGCGTCGTCGCCGAGGCGATCGTCCAAGGAGATCAGGACCCGCACTACGTCCGCCCGCGCCCCAGCCTCGCCGAGAAGCTGGCCAAGGCCGACCTGTTCGTCAGCAGCGGCCTCGATCTCGAGCTGTGGGTCGACGGGCTGCTCGACCTCTCGCAGAACCCCGAGCTGCGCAGCGGCCAACGCCGCTTCGTCTCCGCGGCCCAGGGGGTCCATCTGCTCGAAGTCCCCAAGGTCCTCAGCCAGAGCGAAGGGCATGTCCACATCTACGGAAACCCGCACTTCATGCTCTCGCCGCTGGCGATGAAGCAGGTCGCGCGCAACCTCGCCGCCGGCCTGTCGAAGATCGACCCCGAGCACGCCGCCGAGTACGCGGCCAACGCCAAGGCCTTCGGCGAGGAGCTCGACGAGCGGCTCGTCGGCAAGGAGCTGATCGCCACGCTCGGCGCGGCGACGACCCAGCGGCTGCTCGCCCGGCCCGAGAGCTTCGTCGAGTTCCTCGAGACGAAGACCTACAAGGGCAAGCCGCTCATCGACCGGCTCGGCGGCTGGATGAAGAAGGCGATGCCGCTGCGCGGCCGCAAGGTGGTCGCCTACCACCGCAACTGGACCTACTTCAGCGACCTGTTCGGCCTGCAGGTCGTCAACTTCATCGAGCCGCGCCCCGGCGTGCCTCCGCGCGCCGAGCACGTGGCGGCGGTCGTCGAGCAGATGCGCAAGGAGAACATCAAGGTCCTCATCGCGGCCAACTACTACGACGAGGGCAACGTGCGCGAAATCGCCGAGCGCGTCGGCGCCCGCGCGGTCATCGTCCCGCTCTATCCAGAGGGCGTGCCCGAGGCGACGAGCTTCCCCGCGCTGATCGACCACCTCATCGACACCTTCAACCAGGCCTTCGCCGAGACCGACGCCGCCACGGCGGCCAAGGAGCCATGAAGACGCTCGGCTTCTTCGACGTGCTCGGCGCGCCGCTGGGCGCGGTGCTCTTGTTCGCGGGCATCCTCGCCTACCTCGGCGTCCACATCGTGCGGCGCCAGGTCATCTTCGTCGACCTCGCGCTCGGCCAGGTCGCCGCGCTCGGCGTGCTGGTGGGCGTCAACTTCGGGCTCGCCCCCGAGTCGCCCGGCGCGCAGCTCTTCGCGGTCGGGTTCGCGCTGGTCGCCGCGGCGCTCTTCTCGCTGACGCGCCGCGAGGACGAGCGCATCCCACAGGAGGCGATCATCGGGGTCGTCTTCGCCGTGGCGAGCGCGCTCACCTTCATCGTGGTCGACCACTCCTCGCACGGCGCCGAGCACGTCACCGACATCCTCACCGGCGCCATCCTCTGGACGACCTGGGGCCAGGTCGGGCGCGCGGCGCTGGTCGTCGCCCCCGCCGCCGCCGCGCTCTTCGCCGCCCACCGCAGGCTGGTCGCGCTCTCGGGAGAGGCGGGTGGCCCGACCCGCGCCACGCTCGGGCTCGACTTCCTCTTCTTCGCCGCCTTCGGCCTGGTCATCTCGGCGACGGTGCGCACCGCGGGGGTGCTGCCCACCTTCGCGATGCTCGTCGCCCCGGCCATCACCGGCGCGCTGCTGGCGAAATCGTTCGCCCGCCAGCTCGCCATCGCCGCGCTCTCCTCGGCCGTCCTCGGCGTGGCCGCGCTGGTGGCGGCCTACTACGCCGACCTGCCGGCCGGACCGGCGATCGTCGCCTTCCACGGCGGCGGCCTGCTGCTCGTCGCCCTGGGGCTGCACGTCGCGCGGGCCCCGGCGCGCGCCAAGGCGTTCGGGCAGCTCGCCGCGGGCGCGGCCGTCTGCGCGCTGTTCGTCGGCGCGGTCGTCGTGGGCGGTCGCTGGCTCGCGCGCTCGCCGTATTTCGACCCCGACCTGCCGGCGAGCGCCGCGCGGCC
>DHSB01000251.1:4298-6539 GCA_002408385.1 Myxococcales bacterium UBA5297 | reverse complement strand
GGTCGCGGCCGGCGGGCGAAGGGGGGGGGCGGTGAGCGCCTCGGTCTGGGAGATCATGCTGCCCGCCTTCGCCGAGTGCCTGGTGCTCACCGGGTTGCACGCCTACCTCGGCCTGCACGTGCTGCGGCGCAAGGTGGTCTTCGTCGACCTGACGCTCGCGCAGATCGCCGCGCTGGGCACCACCGTCGGCGTGCTCTTCGGGCTCAGCTCCGCCTCGCCCGGCGCCTACGTCCTCTCGCTCGCCTTCACCTTCGCCGGCGCGGCGCTCTTCGCGCTGACCCGCACCCGCTCCTCGCGCGTGCCGCAGGAGGCGATCATCGGCCTAGTCTACGCGGTGGCCGCGGCGCTGGCGATCCTGCTCGTCGCCCAGGCGCCCAACGGCGCCAAGCAGGTGAAGGACATCATGACCGGGCGCCTGCTCTGGGTCGGCTGGGACACCGTGGCGGTGACCGCTGCGGTCTACGGCGCGCTCGGCGTGATGCACTTCGTCCTGCGGCGCCCCTTCCTGCTCATCTCCGAGGATCCCGAGGAGGCCTTCCGCCGGGGCCTGCGCGTGCGGCTGTGGGACTTTCTCTTCTACGTCTCCTTCGGCATCGCCATCTCGCTCTCGGTGCGCACCGCGGGCGTGCTGCTCGTCTTCGTCTTCCTCGTCGTGCCGGCGATCGTCGCGCTCAGCTTCGCGCGCACGTTGCGGGGCCAGCTCTTCGTCGGCTGGAGCTTCGGGACCCTGACGACCGCGGCCGGCCTGGCGCTCTCCTACGCGGCCGATTTGAGCAGCGGCCCGACGGTCGTCGCGCTCTACGGCCTGCTGCTCGTGCCGGTGGGGCTCTTCGGCTTCGTGCGCGCCGCGGCCTGCCGGCGCCGGGCCTTTGCGAGAATCGGGGTCGGCCTCGGCGCGACCGTGGCGGTGGCGCTGCTCTTCTTCGTCGCCGGCCGCGCGATGTCGGGCACCGCGCTGGCGCGCGCGGGAGGCGAGCGCGATCACGAGCACGTCGGCGAAGAGCACGGCCATGCGCCCGAGACGGCGAAGCGGGCCTCGCCCGGCGCCGAGCTGCTCGCGCGCCTCGAGCAGGCGGGGTTCGAGGGGCAGGACGAGGTGCTCGCCGCGGCCCGGAGCTTGGAGGAGCTCGACGCGGCCTTCGCGCTCGCCGAAGACCCGGCGCTGCAGGTGGCGCTGGCGAGCCGGCTGGGCAAGCTGCGGCCGGTCCGAGGCGCGGCGCGGCTGTTGTCGGTCCTCGAATCCGACGCCGCGCCGTTCGAGAAGGAGGAGGCGGCTTCGGCGATCGAGGAGCTGCTTGGCGAGAGGCTGGGCTTCGACCCGGAGGCCTCGCCCGAGGCCAACGCGCCGGCGCTCGCGCGGGTGCGAGCCTTCGTCGAGCGCGGCGAGGCGACAGCGTCGGCGCTCGCCGAGTGAGGGCCGAGGGCGCTCGTGCGGCGGACGCCTTCGGCCCTTCGGCTGACAAAGCGTCGAGGCTCGCGCTTGGCTCGCCGTGGGCACGGACGAGCTTGCGCACGCCGTCGGCGAGCTCCGAGGCCGCGGGCGTCAGCTCGCTCGCAGCCCCATCGAGCGCGCGCATCGCCTCGGAGACATCGTAGATGGCGTGCTGCCGGCGCTGCGTGGCGTCGCTTGTCGAGCCGACGTGGTCGGAGGCGACGGTGAAGCTCTCGGCAGATCGCGCCCAATGAGGTCGCCAGGGCGGGTCGCGTGGAAGGGCCCCTACGCGCGCTCGGGGGCAGGTGCGGCCGACCTCTCGGCCCGCGCGGCGACCACCACCAGGCGCGCGGAGCCCGGGTCGAAGGGTTGTTCCGCGAAGCCGCCCCAGCGCTCGAGGACGGTAAGCCCGCTTTGAGCCAGCGCTTCTTCGATTTCGAGCGGCGAGAGGTCGAGCAGCACGAGCCGATGCACGCTCGCGGGGCGGCCGCGGCTCGAGCGGGCCGCCAGATGCGGCCGGCGCGAGAGGAAGACGCGCAGCTCGGCGGGCGTGCGGGTTCGGCCGTCGCTGGGCAGGCGCTTTGCGGGCGTGACGTCGAAGGCGAACAGGCCTCGTGGCTCGAGGTGCTCGCGCGCGGTCGAGAGGATAGCGAGCACGTCGTCGAACCCGCCCTGCACGAGCAGGGAGTTGGCCGCCAGGTAGACGAACGGAAACCGCCGGCCGAGCCGCAGCCCGCGCAGGTCGGCCCGCTCGATGGCGCAGCGCACCGGCTCGAGCCCCAGGGCGCGGCGGCGCGCGCGCGCCCCGG
>DHSB01000251.1:1807-4167 GCA_002408385.1 Myxococcales bacterium UBA5297 | reverse complement strand
CGCGCGCGCCCGGTCGACGTGCGCCTGCGAGAGGTCGAAGGCGCTCACCTGCACGCCCGCCAGCGCGAGCGCGACGGCGAGGACGCCGGTCCCGCAGCCGAGCTCGAGCGCCGCGTCTCCGGAAGATTTCGCCCTCTCGAGGTAGAAGGCGACCTGCGCCTTGTGCGCGTGCTCCACCGGGTTTGAGTTACGGAGCGCGCGCGCCCGCTTCAACTTCAGTCGCGCGCCTGCCGGCAGCGTCTCGAAGACCACGGGGTTGGCCTGCTCCTTGCCCTTCTGAAGCGCGGCTGGCGGGTTTCTTGGGCGCCGCGAAAGGAAAGGAGAAATGCGCAGGGCTTGGGGGGTACCAGGAATTCTTCTATTGGGAACGCTGCTGGCAGCGTGCGGAAGCAAAGGCACCAAGACCAACACCGATCCGATCAACCCGGGCGACAAAACCGATGCCGGGGAAAAGCCGCCCGCGCCGCCGCCGGTCCAGGCCGGCGCCTTCACGCACTACCTGCTGGCGAACGGACTGCCCGCCTACACGAAGGACGAGGGCGGCATCGTCTCGGGCATCCTCGATGTCTCGGGGGACGAGGCCGGCAACATCTGGGTCGCCGGCGGCGACGGGCTCTATCTGCTGCGCAAGGGCGAGAACGGCTTCGAGAAGTTCACCGCCGAGGACGGGCTGCAGGACTACACCATCCTCTCGGTTGCCGGTCTGGGGCCCGACGAGGCGATGGTCGGCTACCAGGGCGTCTTCGGGGGCATGGAAGACAACGACCCCGAGGAGATGCTCAAGAGCGGAGGCGCCGACCGGGTGAGCGTCAGCGGCGGCACCCTGAGCGCCACGCACTACGTCATCGGCACGCCCCCGGGGACCGGCTTCCCGAACGGCCGCTACAAGATCCGCTCGGTCTTCACCATCCGCGCGGTTTACGACGGGCCGTACGCGGGCGACATCTGGTTCGGCGGCAACCACGGGGTGGGGATGTGGAACGCGGCCGAGGGGGCCATCATCGAGTACCGCTACGTGGCCATCGAGGGCCCGACCTTCATGGCGGGCGACCACTTCGGCATCGCCTTCGACGCGGTCGGCGACGTGTGGATCGGCGGCGCCCACCGGGTCGGCAAGCTGCAGTACGCGACCAACGGAGGCGACTTCTTCGCCCCCATCGACCCGGTGCTCGACGTCTGGCCCGACGCCGACGACGTCAACCGCACCGACGACCACGTGCGCGCGCTGGCCGTCGACACCTCGGGCAAGGTGTGGATAGGCAGTCTGACCAACGGGCTGGCCAGCTACGACCCGGCGGCCGGGACCTGCGCCTTCTACACCGAGGCCGACGGGCTGCCTGGCACGGCGATCACCTCGGTCGCCGCCGACCCCGACGGCTCTATCTGGGTGGGCACGCACACCGGCCTCGGGCGTCTGGACCCGGAGACTGGCGGCTGGACCATCATGCGGCACCTGACCGAGGCGAGGCTGCCGACCGACGAGATCATGAGCGTGCAGATCGACACGCGCACCACTCCGCGCACGGTCTACATCGGCACGCTGCAGGGCGTCTCGGTCTACAACGGCGAGTAGCCAAGGGCGCGCGGCAGCCAGGCCGCGAGACGGGAAAAAAGACGGGCGCGCATCCTCGAGGCTAGGATGCGCGCCTGAAAATGCTCGCCGTCCCCGTTCGATTCGTGCTGCTGCGCCCGCGCAACCCCGAGAACCTCGGGGCGGCGGCGAGGGCGCTGAAGAACTTCGGCCTCGGCGACTGGGCCATCGTCGACCCGCGCACCCTGGACTTCGGCTCGGCGCGCCGGGTGGCGGTGCACGCCGAGGAGCTGCTCGACAAGCCGAAGATCGTTTCGAGCCTCGACGAGGCGGTCGCCGACTGCGCCTGGGTGGTCGGGACGAGCTCGCGCAAGGTGCGCGGCAAGCGCCGGCTCGCGCCCGAAGAGCTCGCGCGGGAGGCGGTCGAGCGCGCCGCGCAGGGCTCGACGGCGGTCGTCTTCGGCGACGAGCGCAGCGGGCTGACCAACCAGGAGGTCGACCGCTGCCACGACCTGTCGGCTATTCCGACCTCGCCCGAGCAGCCGTCGGTCAACCTGGCGCAGTCGGTGCTGCTCTACGCCTACGAGGTGCGAAAGGCGGCGCTGGCGAGCGTCGAGCGCGCCCCGGCGCCCGGGCCGCAGCTCGCCGCCGACGCCGAGCTCGAGCGGGTCGAGGGGGCGCTGCGCGCGCTGCTCCGGGCCGCGGGGTTCCTCGTCGGCGAAGGTGAGCGGCACGCGGTGAAGGACCTGTTCGCGACCTTGCGGCGCGCGAGGCTGTCGCGGCGGGAGGCCAGGCTCTGGCTCGCCGCGCTCAAGAGCGCGGGGCGCAG
>DHSB01000251.1:0-1672 GCA_002408385.1 Myxococcales bacterium UBA5297 | reverse complement strand
CGGGAGGCCAGGCTCTGGCTCGCGGCGCTCAAGAGCGCGGGGCGCAGGTAGCGAGCGGTCCCTGGCACGCCGCCCACGGCTCGGAGGTCGCAGCCGGCAAGAGCCAACAAGAGCCGGGGAACGCCGGTTGTGTAGAGGGCTGGATAACCGGGGTTGTTTTCGCTGGTATCGCCGGGAATCGTGCTGCTGCGCACCTACTTGCGCGACCGGGCGAGGACGAACTCGCGGACCGCGGCCCACTCGGCGACCGGGAACTCGGCAAACGCGATGCCCATCCCGAAGGGATAGGTGATGACGCTGCGCCGGTGGACCGCGTTGCTCCAGATGACCAGCCCTTTGGCCGAGAGCGTCTCGTCCTCCTCGTTCAGCTTGAAGCTCACCTCGACCGGCTTGTTGACCGGCAGCGGCACCAGAGTGCGCACGAAGATGCCCGTCTCGCTCAGGTCGTAGCCGTAGCCGGCGAGCCATTCGGATTCGCCGAAGATGCGAAAGCGCACCACCGAGTGGAAGGGAACGCGGCTCTTCGTCCGGCGCTCCAGTCCGAGCCCGGGCCGCAGCAGCAAGCGGTGGATCTGACGCACGACGTGCTCGAGCTCGGTCGCGGTGTCGAACGGCGGCGGGTCGGCGAGGTCGGGGGCAAAGTCCTGCAGGTCGGGCCGGCCTGCCACAGTGACCAGGGGGACGTGGGGGTTGCGCTCGCGCACCAGGCCGAGCAGCACGCGCAGGTCTTCTTTGCCGGTGTCCAGATCGAGCAGCACGAGGTTGATCGCCGAGTCAGACGCAGCGACGGCGGCTTGGGCGCCCGGGCAGTCTTGAGCCAAGTCTGCTTGGTATCCCGCCGCGCGCAGCAGCCGCGCGACGGTCAGGCCGAACATCTTTTTGGGCGTCACCACCAAGACCCGGCGTGACACCGGGGCGCGCGGCGGGAGCGCTCCGGCCGACTCGCTCACCGCGCGCAGGCGCTCGACCACCTCGCGTTGGTCGAGCGGCTTGAGCAGGTAGTCGTCTGCGCCGGCGACGAAGCAGCGGCGCATGGTCTCCTGGCGTTCGCATCCGGTCATCGCGACGACCGGCAGGTCCCAGGTCGCATCCGACAGGCGGATGTCACGGCAGAGCGCGTCGCCCTGCATTCCGGGAAGATTCACGTCCACAAAGGCGACGAGCGGGCGCTCGTGCTCGAGGATGGAATAGGCCTGCTCGGCGCTGCCGGCGGCGACGACTGCGAGCGACTGCGAGCGCGCGAACTCCTGAATCAGCTTCTGGACGAGCGTGTCGTCGTCGACGACGAGGACGCGCGGTGCTGCTGGCGGGATCACTTGGCCTCCGAATCTGAGGGCCATCATGCCGCAGCGAGGCATCCGCCCGCCAACCGAAGCTGCGCGGGGTCGGGCGCGGTCGGCGCTCGAGCAGCCTGCCACGTGCCCGGCGGGCGCTCAGGCGCATCGGCCCGGGTCCCATGGACCTGGGGCAGCGAGCAGCAGAGCGAGAGCGCCGCGAAACTGCAAGCTCTGACGCACCCTGAACCGAGCCCTCGTCCGGCAGGCTCGGCCGCGCTCTTGGACCGGCCTGCCGCGCGGAAAGCAGCTTTGTGCGGCCAGCCCGAGGCGCCCTCTGCTGATGGGAAGGCAGGCAGCCGAGCTCCAGAGTTCGTTGGCAACCACCCGAAATCGAA
>DHSB01000167.1:14579-17311 GCA_002408385.1 Myxococcales bacterium UBA5297 | reverse complement strand
CCGTTGGCCGACACGTGGCGGCGCCCCAGCAGCCGCGCCGCGCTGGCGGCGATGGCCTCGCCCTCCAGACGCGGCAGCGCGCCGGCCCGCGCGCGCCCGCCGAAGGGGACGGCGTTCGGGCGCCCCTCGGGCGTCAGCGGGTCGACCGGCACCGCGAGCAGCGGGGACCGGTGGTGCGTCAGTCGCTCCGGGGCGGCGCAGGCGCTCAACAGCAACAGGACGACGGCAACTCGCGGGCGCATGGCTCCTCTCCGTGCTTACGCCCCATCGTAGGCCCGGCCACCCCCCGGGCAAGAAACCGGCCGCCGGGCGGGGAGGCGGCCTGCGAGTGTCGGGCGCGCCGCGAAGTTCTGCGGCGCACAGTGCGCGTGCTAGGTTCCGGGGACCATGAGCGTCCGATTCACGCGGGTCCTGCCTGTCGTGCTCGCCCTGTGCGGCTGCACGAGCGCCTACGAGAAGGCGCGGGGCCAGGACACCGCCGAGGCCTACCGCACCTTCCTGCGCGAGAACCCCGGGGACCCGGCGTCGACGATGGCGCGTGGCCGGCTCGCCGAGCTCGAGTTCCAGCACGCGCGCCGCCAGCACACCGTGCTCGGCTATAAGCGCTTCCTCGCCGCCTTTGGCGACACCTCGCGGGCGAGCGACGCCAAGGTCTTGCTCGAGGGGCTGCGCTTCGAGGCCGCCCGCCACGAGGGCAGCTCGAGCGGCTGGCTGGAGTTCTTGCGCGAGCACCCCTCGGGCGCCCACGCGCAAGAGGCGCGGCTCGCGCTTCAGGAGGCGGACTTCAAGGTCGCGGCCGAGGCTGCGGACTCGAAGTCGATGAGCGACTTTCTCGCCCGTCACCCGAGCAGCCCGCACCGCGAGGAGGCCGAGCGCGCGCTCGACGACCGGCTCTACGCCGAGGCGAGCCAGGCGGGCCCGCGCGGCCTGGCCGAGTATCTGGAGAGGTACACCGCGGGCCGGCACCGCGACGCGGCCAGGGCGCGGCTGTCGGCCCGCGACGCGCTCGCCCGCGCGCAGATCGGCGACTTCAAGGGTTCCCGGCGACGCGCCGAGCTCATCCTCGACGCCGCGGTCCGCGCCGAGGTCGAGGCCCGCATCGCCCGCCTCGAGCTCGAGTGGACGGCGGCAGACCTCGAGCCGCGCGGGCTGCTCGGCTTCGCGCTCAAGCACGACGGAGAGCTCGCCGCCGAGGCGAGGCAGCGCGCCCAGGCGCTCGGCGGCGCCCGAGGTCCGGGGAAGGCACTCGAGGGGTTCGCCCGTCGGCTCGACCCCGCCCGCTACGCGCGGCCCGAGGAGGAGCTGATCCGGGTGCTGCGCGCCCCCGACGCGCGCGACCGCTGGCTGGCCGCCGAGGAGCTGGGCCGAACCGGCTCCCTCGCGGCCATCGACCCGCTGCTCGATGCGGTGGCGACCTCGCGTTTCTCGAGAGTGCGCACCCGAGCCTTCGAGGCGCTCACGCGCATCTTCACCCTGCTGCCCGCCGACACCCTCGACCTCGAGGTCCGCGGGCGCATCGAGTCGCTGCGGAAGATGGCGCAGGGGGCGGACCTGCACATCAAGCTCGGGGTCCTCAACGAGCTCGTCGGCGCCCCGCGCGCTGCGGCCACCGACTACGAGCGGGCGCTGCGCGCGGAGGTGGGCGACGCCTTTGCGCTGTGGCGCCTGGCGAAGGTGCGCGCGGGCGAGGGTGAGGCCTTCAGCGCCGGCGTCGCGGCTCGCGAGCTGGCGACGCGGGTCCTCCAAGTGACCGAGCAGCGCACGCAGGACGAGGGGCTGAGCCCCCTGCTGCTGTCGCGGACGCTGTGCGGCTCGCGCGACGAGGCCCGCGAGGCGCTCGCCGTGCTGCAGAGCGTGCCGGCGGAGGTCGCGCGCGACTTCACCGAGGATCACGCGCTCTTCGTGCGCCGGGCCGACGAGGCGCATCGGGTCGCGAGCGCGCGGCTGACCGACGCCGAGGTGAAGGCGCGGTGGAACGATCGCGGCTTCAAGGGCTGTGACGACGACGGGCAGATGGGAGCCCGCCTCGAGGAGGGCGAGGCCGATCGCCTCGCGGCCGTGCAGGAGATGGCGAAGGCGAATGACCCGAGGCTGAGGCCCGCGCTCGAGCGGGTGGCGAGCCGCGATCCGTCGCCCAAGGTGCGCGAGGCCGCCCGAGCGGCCGTCGGCGCGGGCGCGAAGGGAGAGTAGCGATGGGCGTCTGGACCGAGGAAGAGCGCTGGTCGTTCGAGCAGGTCTTTGCCGAGCGGCTCGAGGAGCAGCTCGCGCCGAGCGAGCGCGTCAGCGTCGAGGGCGAGACGCGGGCCGAGGCCGTCGAGGCGAAGCTGGTCCTGAGCGGCGGCGCGAGCGGGGCCCGGGTGGTGATCGAGGCCAAGGTCGAGCTGGAGAAGGCCGGCCTCGACGCGGAGGCGGCTCGCTTCCTGGCGCTCGACGCGCTCGATCTCGTCCTCCTCGAGTACCTCGACTCGGGGCGCGAAATGCGTTTCCGCGGCGTCTGGGAGGAGCGCGAGCTGGAGGGCAAGGCCCTGTCGGTACGCGCCGAGCGCACCTTCCCCGAGCTCGAGGCGCAGGCCGACGCGTTGCTCGGGCCCGACCGCGGGGACTGAAGCGGTGTCGCAGGAATCCTTCTTCGACTCGGTCCGATTCCGCGCACCCTGGGCGTAGCTCCCGGCGCGCGAGCGGCGGGAGCGGAGTCGAAGGGCCCCTTCGACTTCGGCCTCGCAGGCTCGGCC
>DHSB01000167.1:0-14454 GCA_002408385.1 Myxococcales bacterium UBA5297 | reverse complement strand
CTCGCAGGCTCGGCCTACGCTCGGGGCGAACGGAAGGCGGGGCGAGCTCAGCGAGATTTCCCGATACCTCTTGAGTGGGCAGGCGGGCGAATGGACCGGGCCGCGCGACTCGCGGAGCGGGCTTTTCGCCGAGCGCCCGCGAGGTCGCGGCTCGCCTCGCGCCGCGCGCCGACGGTCGCCATCTTCTCGGCGGAGGTGCGCGCGATGGAAGGCACCGTTCCCGAGTTCAGCCTGCCCGACAGACACGGCGGGCAGTGGGGGACCAAGGACCTGCTGCAGCGCAGGGAGATGCTGCTGGTCGTCATCGACCACGCCGACTGCACGAGCTGTCGGCGGGTGCTCGAGGTCTTGGCGCACCGGCATGACACCGACAACCTCTCGGGCGCCGCGGCATTGGTCGTCGTCACCGAGGCAGGCGAGAGGGCGCTGGAGGGGCTCGAGCCTCCATTCCCGGTGCTGCGCGACGAGGACGGGCGCATCGCCGCCAGGCTGGCCGCGTCGGCGGGCCTCGCGGAGCCGCGGGCGGCCATCGTCGTCAGCGATCGCTACGGGCGCGTCTACTGGGCCAACCCCCTGCATGCCGAGGAGCCCGAGGTGCTCGTCAACGACGCCGTCGAGATGCTCGACTACATCGGGCTGAAGTGCCCTGAGTGAGGCGTCGGCGGCTGGTAGCCGGTCGGGCTGCCGAGGGAGTTGGACGGGTGAAGGAGTTGGGAGTTGGGAGTTGTGAGTTCTGAGTCGTGAGTCGTGAGTCGTGAGTCGATGCCGCGCTCGCTCCGGCTCGCATGTCGTCGCCGCGGCGCAGCGGAGAGGAAGGGACCGCGGCCGTCCCGGCGGCCTGCGGGGCGGTGCAGCGAATGAGGAAGGAACCCCGGCCGTCTCGGCGGCCTGCACCAGAGCGCATCGGAGGGCCGACCTTCGTGTCGGCCGAGGTGATGCCGGGCTCGGAGGCAGTTTTTGGCCGGGCGCACTGCTGTGCGCCCCTACCAAGCAGCGGCCAATGCTCGCGCTCGGAGCATGAGCCTCGACTCCCAACTCAAAACTCACAACTGTCTACGGTACCGCCACCGAGCCCGAGCCGATCTTCACCGGCTCATTCGGCTCATTCAGGTTGTCCCAGCGCCTGAACACCCTGACCTCGTAGCTGCCCGGGTCTTTCTCCAGGGCGACCGTCAGGTCGTAGAGGCAGTCGCACTTGGCGACCGTGCCGGGGTCCATGTCGACCGGCTGGAAGAGCAGGTCGATCCTGCCGTCGGACTCGCGCACGAACGCCTCGACCTCCTGCTCGCAGCGGAAGTGGGCCTTGCGGCAGGCGACGTCTATCCCCTTGGAGAACGCGCTCACCTGCACCGAGCTCTGCTCGCCTTCGTACGGGTTGCCCTCGCACTCGCCCTGGTTGAGCGAAACCCGCTCGGCGTCCTCCCAGCCCTTCGGCAGGTCGGCCCCGCTGCATCCGGCTGCCGCAACCGCAAACGCCAACGCTCCGAACAATGCGCGCATGTTCCCTCCGAGATCCGACAGAGGCCCGAAGGCTAACACGGTCGGCAGCAGGACGATCGAGCGGGCCTTGGTCCGCCTTGCTACCTGAACATCTGATCGGTACAGTCGCCCGTCCCATTCGCCCGGCAATCGGAGGCGATCCCCGTCGTGGCCATCCGCAAGTACACGCTCCAGAGCAGCAGCCCCGCCCCGGTGCTGCGCATCGACTACCCCTCGCACCTGAACGCCGAGCAGCTCGCGGTCGTCGAGGCGCCGGCTGGGCCCGCGCTCGTCATCGCCGGCGCCGGCAGCGGCAAGACCCGGACCCTCACCTATCGGGTCGCGCGCCTGCTCGAGACCGGCACGCCGCCCGAGGCGATCCTGCTGCTCACCTTCACCAACAAGGCCGCCCGCGAGATGCTCAAGCGGGTGGCCGAGCTGTGCGGCACCCTCGCCGACGTGCGGCGCATCGCCGGTGGCACCTTCCACCACGTCGCTTTCGCCATCCTGCGCGAGCACGCCTCGGCGCTCGGCTACGGCGAGAGCTTCACCCTCATCGACCGCGAGGACGCGCGCGACTTGATGAGCGCCTGCGTCGCCGATCTCGGCCTGTCGGCCGGCCCGCGCCGCTTCCCGAAGGCCGAGGTGATGGTCGACATCGTCTCGACCGCGGTGAACACCGAGCGCAGCTTCGAGGAGGTGGTCGCCGACAAGCGCCCGCAGTTCGTCGCCCTGAGCGAGAAGATCGCCAAGGTCGCCAACCGCTACGCCGAGCGCAAACAGCAGATGCAGGTGATGGACTTCGACGACCTGCTCTTGTGCTGGAAGCTGCTGCTCAGCGAGCGGCCCGAGGTGCGCACCCGGCTGCAGGAGCGCTTCCGGGCCATCCTCGTCGACGAGTACCAGGACACCAACCGCCTGCAGGGCGACATCGTGGACCTGCTCGCCGCCGGGCACCGCAACCTGACCGTCGTCGGCGACGACGCCCAGTCGATCTACAGCTTCCGCGGCGCCGACTTCACCAACATCATCGAGTTCCCCGCGCGCTACCCGGGCTGCGGGGTCTACCGGCTGACCGAGAACTACCGCTCGACCCCGGAGATCCTCGCGCTCGCCAACGAGTCGATCGCCAACAACCGCCGTCAGTTCCAGAAGGAGCTCTTCTCGCGCCGGCCGAGCGGCCCGCGCCCGGCGCTGGTGCCGCTGCGCGACGTCTTCCAGCAGGCCGAGTTCATCGCGCAACGCATCCTCGAGCTGCGCGACGAGGGCATCCCGCTCAAGGAGCAGGCGGTGCTCTATCGCGCCCACCACCACTCGATGGAGATCCAGCTCGAGCTGTCGCGCCGCGGCATCCCGTTCATCGTGCGCAGCGGCGTGCGCTTCCTCGAGCAGGCGCACATCAAGGACGTGCTCGCCTACCTCAAGTTCGTCCACAACCCCATGGACGAGCTGGCGCTCAAGCGCGTGCTCAAGCTCTACCCGGGCATCGGCGGCGGCATCGCCGACGACGTCTGGACCGCGCTGGTGCGCCTCGGCGAGACGACGAGCCCGCTGCAGGCGCTCGAGCGGCCCGAGGTGCTGCTCGAGCTGCCGAAGAAGGCGCACGCGGGCTACGGGCGGGCCGCCGAGACCCTGCTCGAGATCGCGCAGCCGAAGTACCAGGGCGCGCCGGGCGAGATGATCCTGAAGGTGCTCGAGGGCGGCTACGAGGACTACCTGCGGGCCGAGTACCTCAACGGCGAGGTGCGCGCCGACGACATCCGCCAGATGGCCGAGTACGCGGGCGGCTTCCAGACGGTGCACGAGTTCCTGTCGGAGGTGACGCTGCTCGCCGAGTTCCAGGCCGAGGACGTGGTCGAGGGCGCCGAGCCCGACGAGTACGTCACGCTCTCCTCGGTCCATCAGTCAAAGGGGCTCGAGTGGCGGGCGATCTTCGTCGCCTGGCTCGCCGACGGGCGCTTCCCGCTCGCCGCGGCGCTGCGCCACCCGGACGAAGAGGAGGAGGAGCGCCGGCTCTTCTACGTCGCGGCGACCCGCGCCCGCGACGAGCTGTGGCTCACCTACCCGATGACGCACTCCTCGCGAGACGACGAGCGGACGCTGCTTCGGGTCTCGCGCTTCGTCGAGGAGCTCGCCAGCGGCGACGACGCGAGCTACGACCGGGTGCAGATAGAGGTCGCGCCGCCCGCCCAGGCGCTGCCGGCGGCGGTCCCGGTGCCGGCGCTCACCTCCGGCAAGCGGTAGGGCAAAAGGGTAGGGGAGACGGTCGGGGCGAACAGCAGCTCGCCCGGCCGTGCGGCCTGTCGGCAGCGTCGCTCTGTGCGGGCCTTGCCGGTCAGAATGTGCGTTCAAGCGACCGCCGTAAGTCCGCGGGACGCGTTTCACATCTACGGCGGTACCGCCGTAAGTCCGCGGGACGCGTTTCACATCTACGGCGGTTGTCTGAAGGCACTTTTCAAACGGCTTGGAGCGGGTTTTGCCCGTCTCACCAACGAATCCGGGGGATGCTGCGCCGCGAGCCCGGCGATGAAGAGCCCCGACCGGGATGCGGGCGACCGGCGGGGCGCCCTCGATGACTCGCCAGCTCCGCTCGAGAAGCCCCTCGCCATCCGGCTGAGGCGGCGGGCCGAGCCGAAAAGCGCGAGCTCGACCGCCGCGCCTCCGGGCCGAACCTTCTCGATAGGCTCCCGCGCTTCCCGTGTTACAGGGCCTGGCGATGCGGATAGAGAGCGACAGTCTCGAGCGCCTCCTCTTGGAGCGCTTCGGTTTCCCGACCTTCCGGCCCGGGCAGCGCACGCTCATCGAGGCGGTGCTCGCCGGCCGTGATGTCCTCGGTGTCCTGCCCACCGGCGGCGGCAAGTCGCTGGTCTACCAGTTGCCCGCGCTCGCGCTCGGCGGGCTCACCCTGGTCGTCTCGCCGCTCATCGCCTTGATGAAGGATCAAGTCGACGCCTTCAACCGCCGCAGCGGCGCGCGCGCCGTCGCCCTCAACTCGAACCAGACCCCGGCCGAGGCCTCCTGGGCGCTCGGGCGCCTGCGGCGCGGCGAGGCGGCGCTGCTCTACGTCGCGCCCGAGAGGCTCGAGCAGCCGGCGTTTCGCGCGCTGATGCAGGAGCTCGCGCCGCGGCTGCTCGTCATCGACGAGGCGCACTGCATCAGCCAGTGGGGCCACGACTTCCGGCCCTCGTTCCTCGGGCTCGCCGAGGTCGCCGCTTCGCTGCGCCCCAGCCCGGTGCTCGCGCTGACGGCGACCGCCACCCCGCGCACCCGCCGCGACGTCGTCGCGCGGCTCGGCCTGCGCGACCCGCTCGTCCACGTCGCGCCGTTCGACCGGCCGAACCTCTTCCTTGAGGTCGAGCCGAGCGGCGGCCGCGAGAAGCTCGAGCGACTCGTCCGCGTGCTGCGCGAGCTTCCGGACGAGGGCTCGCGCATCGTCTACGTCGGGCGGCGCAAGGATGCCGAGGAGGTCGCCGGCTTTCTCTGTGCGCAGGGCTTCGGCGCTGCCGCCTATCACGCGGGGATGACCCCGGAGCAGCGCCGGCAGGCCCAGGAGGCCTGGCTCGCGGGCCGCCGGCCGATAGCGGTCGCCACCGTCGCCTTCGGGATGGGCATCGACAAGCCCGACGTGCGCGCGGTGGTCCACTACCAGATGCCCTCGTCGCTCGAGGCCTATTACCAGGAGATAGGCCGTGCCGGGCGCGACGGGCTGGCCTCGCGCTGTGTGCTGCTCTACGGCAAGCGCGACAGCGCGCTCGGCAAGTACTTCATCCGCAACCGCTACCCGACGCGCGACCAGGTCGCCGAGCTGTTCGAGCTCATCCGGCCCGAGGGCGTCGCCGAGGAGGCGCTGCGCCTGTCGGCGAGCCTCGCCGGGCTCTCCGCGGTGCAGCAGAACGTCGCTCTCCTGGCGCTCGAAGAGCAGGGGCTCGTGCGCCGGGGCGAGCGCGGCGATTACCACCGCTGCTCCGGCGATGTGGCGCAGCCGTGGATCAATCTCGACCGGTTGTTCGCCCGCCGTGGCGAGGACTACCGGCGCCTGAAGGCGATGACCGACTACGCCGAGGGCGCTGGATGCCGGCGGGCCGTCATCCTGCGCTACTTCGGCGAGGTGCTCGCGCCCGGGCACCGCTGCGGAAGCTGCTCCTGGTGCCGCTCTCCGCTCGCGGGCCAAGAGGAACACGGGCGGGCAGGCCGCGCCCGGGACACAGCGGCGCGCGCCGCGCCGGACGTCGGAGACTTCATCCGGGCCGAGGTCGCGCGGCTCTTCGAGGCGAACCGTCCGGAGCTGCTGCGCCATGGCCCGCTCACCCGGACCGCGCTCGCCCGCTTTCTTGGCGGCAGCGACTCGCTGCGAGTGCCGGAGGCGTGGCGCAGCCTTCCCGCGTACGGCGCGCTCTCGCACCTGCCGATCCGCGAGATACGGCGGGCGTGCGCGGGACTCATCGAGAAGGCGCCGCAGACCGAGGTCCGCCGACCCGAGCCGCTTTCAACGGAGGCAGTCGAAGAGGGGAGCTTTTGGAGCTCGCCGAAGCGGCGCTATTCGCGGGAAGAGCTCGAGGGCCGCCCGGTCGCCCGCGCTCGCGGGCTCGCGATCCTCGTGCTCGTCGGCGAGCACCCCGGGCGCTTTGCTCCTTCGACCCTCGCCAACATCCTGCGCGGAGGCACGGCTCGCGACGACACGCCCGAGGAGCTGCCCCGGCTGAAGCATTGGGGCGCCTGCTCGAGCGCGGAGTACGACGAGCTCGTCGCCGACGTGTTGGCGATGTGGGCGAAGGGCTACCTCGAGCCACGGAACGGCAAGCGCCTGGGGCTCGGCGCGCGCGGGGAGGCGACGCTGGCGCAGGCGCCGGTCCCACGCGCGGAGCGAAGGTAGGCGCGGGCCGTCGCTCAGGCCCGGGAACCTGGGTGGGAAGCGTATCGGGCCAGACGGCCCGAATCGGGGCCTGCGGCCACTCAGCTCTTCGGCTCCCGGATCGACCAGGATGGCCACGGCCCAACCCCGCGCAATGCGCGGCGGCGGCGTGGCGCCAGGCGAGCTCACCAGAGCGTGATGCCGAGGTTGGTCGTCACGACCGTTCGTTCCGTGGCGGCGAAGAAGTAATCGAGCCGAACGGAGAGAAGGGCGAACCCGAAACCGCAGCACTTTCCAAGTTGGAGGAGGAACTCGGGGCTCGCCGATCCGCGGACGCCAAGGCCACCGGTCAGCTCCCACGTCGACCCGATTCCCGCGCCGATTCCGATCAACGAATCGGCGGGGTGCCACAAGAAGCGATACCCGGGCCTGACGAAGAGCACGGGAGGAGTGCCGAGGACCAGGCCGGGCTCGAGCACGATGCGGTGGCTCCTGTATTCATCGATGCGGCACAGGTGCCGAGCGCTCGAGGTCACTGGCCCAACGGGTAGGGACCAGGGCCAGGAGAGCGTTGCCCGAAACGGCCTCCGCGAGTCCGGGCGCCACTGAAAGCCTGGATGAGGAACGAGCATCAGGGCCACCAAGGCCGCGTCGACATAGATCTGGCCGACGCTTTTGGCGAACCCGACGTTTGTCTCGCATTCGAGCGGGAAGCCCTGCCGATTCAGGGTCGCGCCCAGCGCCGGAGCCTGAGGTCGCTGCCCGTTTTGTTGTTCGCGCTTTTGCGACGGCGGGCACAGCTCGCAGTCGAGAACCCGTTCTGCGACCGACTCGGTGGCGCTCGCGCGAGTGGAGGGAAGAGCCACGGCGATCGCAGTGGCGAGCGTGACGAGCATCCGGGTGAAGGGGAGCTGGTGGCGGCGGGAGCGCGATTGGATCTGGGGAATTGGTCTTGCCATCGGGAACCTGCCAAGCGTGAGGTAGCTACGATCGAAGGAGGCCAGCGCGAGCGCGCGGCTCGCCGGCTCGGGCTCTTGGCTTCAGCGAGCTTCGCGTCCGTCGTCGAAGCCTTCGCGCACCAGCTCCCAGACCTGGGTGCCGCCCGAGGTCAAACGTAGGCGTGCGGTGCGCCAAGGCTCGCTGGGGCACTCGACCAGCGAGAGGGCGGCCTCGCCGGCCGGGCCTTGAGCCGGCAGGGTGGTCTCGGTGCAGGACAGGCTCCGGCCGTCGAGCCTGGCGCGGAGGACTTCGAGGCGCGCTTCTCCGGGCAGGGACTTGAAGGGGACGAACGCCTTGGCGAGCAGCCCGATGGCCGCTTTGCGATCGAGCTCTTCGCGCCGGCCCTGCTCCTCGCGCCAGGCCGAGGCCACGGGCCGGGTGACGAGCCAGGTGCCGCGGCTCGCCCAGCCGTCGGGCATCAGGAATTCGAACCGGGTGTCCGCTTGCGCAGAGGCAAGCCGGGCGGCGATCTGCACCCACCCGTCGCGTTGCTCGCTGACGGTCTCCTCGTACGTGAAAGGCGACGGCAGGGCGCTGCCGCGGATGGCGAACCGGGCGCTTGCGCCGGGCTTCCAGGGCGAGAGGGTCGCTTCCCGGGAGATGAGCAGCCTGCCGGCCATCGGATCGATCGTGATTCGCCGGCCGAACATGAAGTCCATTCCGAGCAGCCCGAAGCGATCGAAGCGCTCGGCTTCGCCGCCGGACGCGACGATGGTGGGGTTGGTCAGGGTGAAGGAGAGGTCGCCTAGCCGTGCAGCGAACCGCGCGTCAGTGCGCCAGGAGGTGCGCTTCCCGCCGCCCGCGCCCATCGAGAGCGTCTCCGCCTTGCGGGGCAGCGGCGCGCCGAGCTCGTCGTAGCGCTCATGAAAGCGCGTCGCCGAGGCGCCGGTGTCCACGAGGAACGGCCGCGTGGGCCGGCCTTCGGCCTCGACGAAGACGAGCGGATTGCCGTCGCAGAAGGCGAGCGGCAAGGCGACATCGTCTCCGGCGGAGGGTGCCTTCGGCGCCACACGCAGCCCGGCGGCCGGGAAGTCGAAGGTCACAGCGAGCCCCGGCAGGCTCGTGTGCGGGCTCAAGATCCCCGCGATCGAGCCGTACGGCAGCTCGAGGAGCACCACGTCGACGTTCGACAGACGCAGGCCGCCGAGCGCCATCTCGACGAGCGCATGCTCGGTCGGAAAGGTGCCGGTGGAGCCGTGGACCTCGTGGCGGGTGCCCGCCACCGCTTCGACTCCGAGCGCGGCCGCCGCGCTCCTGGTCAGCAGCGACGTCGAGGCGCCGGTGTCGACGATGAAGAGCAAGGGATCGTGTTCGTTCACCGAGATCTCGACGACCGGGCTGTTTGCAGCGAAGAGCAGGGGCAAGCGGTGCTCGTCCTGGCAGCCGGCCGCGCAGAGGTTGGTCCCCGCGGCGTGCTCGGTGAGCGCGAGCTTGGCGCAGACTGTCCCGGCGCGCGCCGCGAGCGCCGGCTTAGAGGCGAGGGCGCACGCGCGCCGCGCCACGGCCAGGGCGGGAGCCGTACGCAGCCCCAGCTCCATCGCGGTGGTCCCGGCCTCGAGCACGAGCGTGTCGGAGGCGTGGGCCGCAACCCCCGCGAGGAGCGCTTCCGCCTCCCCGAGATCGCGCCTGATTCGCGCGAGAGCCAGCCGCCCCTCGATCCCCTCGGGCCCGGCGTCGTGGAAGGTCTGTCGCGCGTCATCGAGCCGACCGCTCAAGAGCAGCTCCCAGGGGTCGGCGGCGACGGCCGAGGCCGGGTCGTCGGCGAGCGGCCGCTGCGGCGCGGGCTGCGGTGCCGAGCGGCAGGCAGTGAGCGCGAGCACGCCGGCAAGTGCGAGCTTGAAGAAAGCCTCTTGGTTCGATGGCATAGGCCGCCCCTAATCAGGGAAGAGGTCGCAGTCTGCAACTGTTCGGCGCGAGACGCACGCGCACGCGCGCGGACGGCTCAACCACGCGAGCGGACGGCTCAACCACGCGAGCGGACGGCTCAACCGCGCGAGCGGATGGCTCAACCGCGCGAGCGGATGGCTCAACCGCGCGAGCGGGCGCCTCAACCACGCGAGCGGGCGCCTCAACCACGCGAGCGGATGGCTCAACCGCGCGAGCGGGCGCGTCAACCGCGCGAGCGAATGGCTCAACCGCACGCGCGGATGCCTCAAGCACGCGAGCGGATACCTCAAACCACGCGAGCGGCACTCATACACAAAACAGAGCCCCCGAGATCCGCACGATCGAACGCCGCACCCCAGCCTCCTCCACGACGTTTCCGGCCGCCCGGCCTGTCGCCAACCTGCCATTCGAGGCCCCGAGCCCCCGCGCGAGGGCGGCGGAGCAGTCGCCTCGAGCTCCCGGCTCGGCCCGCCGGCCCCAAGTGTCCTACAGTGTGCGGCATTCCTTGGCGCACCTCCGTTTCCATGCTAGGAAACGTCCGTCACCACACACGGTTAGGCATGGCAGACAAGCCGCGAGTCATCGGCATCGACCTGGGAACGACCAACACCTGCGTCGCGCACGTGCGCAACCGCATCCCCAAGGTCGTGCCTACCGATCGAGGCAACCTCATCCTGCCTTCGGTGGTGGGCCTGTCGACCAAGGGCGAGCTGGTGGTCGGCGCGGTGGCCAAGGACCAGATGGTCACCAGCCCCAAGGACACCATCTACGGCGCCAAGCGGCTCATCGGTCGCAAGTTCGAGTCGAAGGTCGTCCAGGCGCTGCGCAACTACTACTCCTACGAGATCGTCGAGGGGACCGAGGGCGAGGCCGCGGTGATGCTCGGCGGCAAGCTCTACTCGCTGCCGCAGGTCTCCAGCTTCGTGCTCGCCCACATCAAGACCATCGCCGAGCAGTTCTTGGGCGGCCCGGTCACCGACGCGGTCATCAGCGTCCCGGCCCACTACAACGACAACCAGCGCCAGGCGGTCAAACAGGCCGGCACGCTCGCCGGGTTCAACGTGCGGCGCATCGTCAACGAGCCGACCGCCGCGGCGCTCGCCTACGGCTTCAACCGCTCGTTCGACCAGAAGATCCTCGTCTTCGACCTGGGCGGCGGCACCTTCGACGTCAGCGTCCTGCAGGTCAACTCCAACGTCTTCGAGGTCATCGCCACCGGCGGCGACACCTTCCTCGGCGGCGTGGACTTCGACAACCGGGTCATCGACTACGTGCTCGCCGAGTTCCAGCGCGAGCACAAGATCGACCTGACCGAGAAGCCGGTGGCGATGCAGCGCATCAAGGGCGCCGCCGAGGCCGCCAAGATCGACCTGACGCTCATCCCCAACGTCCTCATCGAGCTGCCGTACATCGACGAGCGCAAGGGCAAGCCGGTCGATCTGCGCATCCCGCTCACCCGCGAGAAGCTCAACGAGCTGACCGCCGACCTCGTCGCGCGCACCTTCCAGATCTGCGACGAGGTCCTCGCGCAAAGGGACCTGGGGCCGCAGGACATCAACGAGGTGATCCTCGTCGGCGGCCAGAGCCGCATGCCGCTGGTGCAGCAGCAGATCCAGGCCCACTTCGGCAAGGCGCCACGCAAGGGCGTACACGCCGACGAGTGCGTGGCGCTGGGCGCCTCGCTGCTGGGCGACTCGCTCGGGCAGATCGACTCGGTCACCCTCATCGACGTGCTCTCGATGCCGATAGGCATCGGCCTGGCCAACGGGCGCTTTCGCAAGATCATCGACAAGAACTCGAGCATCCCGATGGTCAAGAGCTTCCGGCTTCCGCAACCCAAGGAGCCGGGGGCCGAGCGCATCGAGATGGACATCTTCCAGGGCGACGCCGAGCAGATCGTCGACAACGAGTATCTGGGCAGCCTGCGCGTTCCGGCCGCGGCGGCGGGCCGCAAGATCGACTTCCGGCTCGACGAGGAGTGCCTGCTGCAGGTGGTCGTCGATCTGCCGAATGGCCCCAAGAAGATAGAGCTGGCGACGCGCGACACGCCGGCGATGCTCAGGCAGGCGCTGCAGGAAGAGGCGCGCAAGCGCGAGGCCGAGCAGGCCGCGCGCGGCGGAGCCGCGGAGCAGTCGCGAGGCGGCCTCTTCTCCTCGATCAAGCGCTTCTGGGGCGGCACCTAACCACAGGTTGGTCCTCACATGCATGTCTTCCCCTCCAAGGAGTGGTGCGAGGCCCTGATCGCGGCGATCCACGCGGATCCGCAGAGCGCGGTCGCCGGCCGAGGCTTGCAGGGCGACCTCGCCGCGGCGATCCTGCCCGAGCCGCCGCTGGACGAGCCGTTCGTGGTCTACGCGCGAACGCGGGATGGGAAGGTGCTCGAGTTTCGGATGCTCGAGGACCTCGACGAGATTGAGGAGATCGAGCCGGCCTACGTCGCCAGGGCCGGGTACCAGACCTGGAAGAAGCTGGTGAGCAGCGAGCTCGACCCCATCGAGGCGCTGCTGCAGCGCAAGATCCAGTTCGCGGGCGACCTGCAGCCGATCATCGAGCGCGCCCAGTTCAAGGATCTCTTCTGGCGCCTGCTGGGCAAGGTGCCGACGAAGTTCATCTAGACACGCGACCTTCCGCGGGCTCAGCACAGGGAGAGGCCATGGCCAAGGGAATGAGAGGGCGAGCGCTGGAGGCGGTGGGCAAGGCCGTCGAGCGCGTCCTCGCTGACGAGAAGCGCGCCGCCACGGTGGCCAAGGCGGTCGGCGCGGTCCAAAAGAGCCGCGAGGCCATCGACAAGGCGCAGGAGGACCTGATGCGCGCGATGGGCTTCGCCAGCAAGAGCGACTACAAGGAGGTCGGCAAGAAGATCGCCGCCCTCAAGCGCCGCGCGCGCCACCTCGCCGAGAAGGTCGAGAAGATGGCGCCGGCGTCGAAGTAGGCCGCGCAAACCAAGCGGAAGCGCTTCGGGGTCATCGCAGCCGCACCTTTCGCCTTCAGCCCGCCCTCACCGCGGACCTGCCGAGACCTCCGGCGGTCTGAATCCGATCCGTTGCCGCGTGGCAACAGACCCGGCGCGGGCCGCGCGCATCGCACGCAGGTTCCATCAGGGCCAGAGCCGCGCCAGGTCGAGCTCGACCGTCTCGAAGGGCTCGGCTCGCACCCGCGCAGCCGAGGCGTGCGGATCGGCTCGATCCCCCCCGGCGCCTGCGCGGCGAAACACCTCGAGCGTTCGCGTCTCGGGGTCGAGCAGCCAGGCGTAGCCGACCCCGGTGCGGGCGTAGATGGGCAGCTTGCGGTCGCGATCGAGCCGGGCGGTCGAGGGCGAGGGCACCTCGCAGATCCAGCGGGCTGACGGCTTGGATTCTCGATGGTGTATCGGGTCGGGCTTACGGCCGGGCCTCCGCGCCCTAGGACCGCGAGAGCACCTCGTGGACCCCCTGCACCTGCTGCTCGCTCTCGTGCAGCGCGGCGGCCAGACGCTCTACGAGATCGCCGGGGTTCCGGCGGTACCGAGGTCGGCCATTCGTCAATCGGAGTCGGTGAGCATCTGCGACAAGCGAGCGCAGCGCGCGGTGCCGCAGGCATGTTGGAGCTGAGGTCCAGCCTCCGTTGGCACGCGCGCGCGCGCACGAAGTCGGCCGATGAAGCTCGCCGAACGCGGCGCGCGCTGCCATCCGCACCAATCGTGCTGCGCAGCCTCGTGCCAACTGTGCGACCAGCTCGGTTCAGTGTTCCTGGAACACTTCGATGCCGCCGGAACTGCGCTCGCCCGCCAGGAGGACGGCCGACCAGGCTTGGGGTTGCTCCAAGCGCCTGTCAATGCGGAGGAAATACCGAGGGTAGCTTCAGGGCAGATGGGGCGTCGGACGGCTCCGTTGACGAGTTGGCGAAGGGCGCGTAAACGCTGTCAACACGCGCAAAAGCCAGCAAGCGAGGGTAGTCATGGGAAGTAGTCGCGCAGCATTGCTCGGATTAGTGCTGTTGATGGCGGCATGCTCGAACGACGAGGTCGCCGTCGACAAGAATCCCGACGCAGGGACGGTGCTCGATTCGGGCACCAACGAACCGACCGACTCGGACGGGGACGGCCTTCTCGATCCGGACGAGGCCAAACTCGGCACCGATCCAGCCAACCCCGACACCGACGGCGACGGGCTCAAAGACGGCCAGGAGGTCGCCCAGGGGCTCGATCCGCTCAAGCCCGACACCGACAACGACGGCGTTTCGGATGCGGACGAGCTCGAGGCGGGCACGAATCCGCTCGAGCCGGACTCGGACGGCGACGGCGTGCGCGACGGCGACGAGCAGCGTGACGGGACCGATCCCCTCAGCGCCGACACCGACGCCGACGGCCTGAGCGACGGCGCGGAGCCCTCGCACGGCACCGACCCCTTGAATCCGGACACCGACGCCGATGGCCTCACCGACGGCCAGGAGGTCGCGCTGGGGACGGATCCGCTCAAGGCCGACAGCGACAGCGACGGGGTCAGCGACGCCGACGAGGTCGCCGCCGGGACCGATCCGCTCAACCGCGACACCGACGGCGACGGCCTGACCGACGGCGAGGAGCGCGACCTTGGCACCAACCCCTTGCGCCAGGACAGCGACGGCGACGGGCTGACCGACTGGCAGGAGCTCAAGGACGGCGTCGACAGCGACGGCGACGGGCTGACCGACGCCGAGGAGGAGGCGCGCGGCAGCAACCCGAACCTCGTGGACACCGACAGCGACGGCCTCAATGACGGCGACGAGGTCGCAAACCGCACCGACCCGACCGACCCCGACACCGACGACGACGGCGTCGAGGACGGCGAGGAGGTCGCCAACGGCACCAACCCGCGCAACCCGGACACCGACGGCGACGGGCTCAACGATCGCGACGAACAGGTGCGCGGCACCGACCCGATGAACCCGGACACCGATGGCGACGGCGTCTTCGACGGCGCGGAGATCGCCAACGGGACGGATCCGCTCGCCGCCGACGGCGACGCCGACGGCCTGAACGACCGCGAGGAGGCTGAATACGGCACCAACCCCCGCCGGCCCGACACTGACAACGACGGCCTGAGCGACGGCGACGAGGTGGCTCGCGGCACCAACCCGCTGGTCGCCGACACCGATGGCGACGGGCTGAACGACGGCGACGAGGTCGCCCGCGGCACCAACCCGCTGGTCGCCGACACCGATGGCGACGGGCTGAGCGACGGCGACGAGGTCGCCCGCGGCACCAACCCGCTGGTCGC
>DHSB01000194.1 GCA_002408385.1 Myxococcales bacterium UBA5297 | reverse complement strand
CCCAGCCGATTCCTGCGCCCTGCTCATGCGATGGACCGCCCGTCCGATTGTCGGGGGGCACCCTACGGCGCGCCTGTCGGGAGGTCAGGTGCCCGTCCATGCACTGCTTACGGTCCACCGGTCCTGGTGGACCAAGCGCTTCACCGGGATTCGGGCCGAAGGCTGACCTGGAGCCGGGCTCCGAGGGCGCGCGCGACCTTCTCCAAGGTGTCGAGCGTCGGGTTGGAATCCGGGCTCTCGAGCTGGGCGATCTGCTGCTGAGTGACCTGGGCGCGCTTGGCGAGCTGCGCCTGTGTGAGGCGCGCTTGGTGTCGCGCCCACCGAAGCTCGATCTTCACGGCGAGCTTCGGTGGAACCTCGACCCAGAGCACTCGGCTGCCCTTGGGAGCGCGGACGGACTTCGGTGGGACCGGCGGGGCGTCGCCGACCGCCATCGTCGCCTCCAGCCAGCCTTCCAACGCCTCCTGCGCCATCGGAAGAACCTCGTCCTTCGTGTCAGCTTGCGTCTGGCATCCCGAGCAGGCGGGGAAGACGACCACGAAAGCGCCGTCCTCAGGGGTCACGATAGCGGGGTAGCGCATGGCAGCCTCTTTCACGACGGCCAGATTTCCAGCCCTGATTGATGCTCGATGTTCTTCACCAGCCCTCGCTTCAGGTCCTTCTTCGGGTGCGGGACGGTGACGATTCCCGGCCTCGTGGCGTGTCGAAAGTGGTGGTGCGAGCCCTTGATTCGCTCGAGGAACCATCCGGTGGCCACGAGGATCGCGATGACGTCCCGCGAGGTCATGGTCTCCAGCATACAAGCTACGACTTGTGCGCCAAATCGAGAACGGGGAGACGGGCACCGGGCGAACGAGGGAATGGTTCGTCGCTTTGCAGACTTGCGCGCACACACCGGGAGGCGCTGCGCCTGGCGCTTCAGCAATTGGGGCGGCGCATGCCAGGTCGAAGGGGGCCCAGGCGGGCAGGGTGCCCACGCGCGAAAGGTCTCCGCCGGGGTGTTCGCAGTGAGCCGGGCGGGCGTGGGGGGGCTTCGACCTTGGTCAAGGTCGCTTCACTTGTCGCTGGCGATCCGCTTGAAAATGGAGTAGCTCCAAACTAATTTTCCGGAGGTGGGGGAGTGGCGCCGTACTATTCGCTCGAGGATGTGAAGACGGCCGCCGGGGACGACCGGGTGGAACTTGGTGGCAAGAACTTCAACGATCGGCTGCTGCCGTGGCTCAGAACCCCGCTTGCGGCCCGGAGTTTTGCCAGGAGCGTGCTTTTGGAGCTGTCGCCCGGCGACTACTTCAAGTCGGTCACCTACGGCGACGTGGCCTGTGACGAGTACGGAATCGCCATTTCCACGGACCTGCAGGACGCCTTCCGGATCCGTGGCCTGGTTACCTGGTACGTCAAGCTCCGATTGGAGCAGCGGCGCGGAGGCAAGACTGTCTTGCTGGCTTCCTTGCACGGGGCTGAGCGGGACTTCGACGAGCGCAGGGCCGGTGGGCCTTTAAGGGTCGAATTCGAATTGAGGGAACCATGAGCCAAGCGATTTGCTCGAGCTGTGGCAAGGGAACGGTCGAGCCAGTGCAGAAGCCGGGGCGGCGGATGAGGTTCCGCAACTTCGAGGCGCTCGAGCTGCCAGCGTCACTGGCTATCCCGACCTGCAACTACTGCGGAGAAGAATGGATTGACGCCGGCACAACCGAGGCTCTGGAACGGGCCTTGGCGGACGCTGCAACCAAGGCTCTGACGAAGCTCAGCGAGGAAGCGATCCAAGTGCTCTCGGAACACTGCCCTCAGCGGGACCTCGAAGTGTTGTTGGACTTGTCTCGGGGCTACCTGTCGAAGGTGAAACATGGAAAGGAAAAGCCGAGCGCTCTGCTTGCCGCGCTCTTGGCGCTGCTTGCGAGGAACCCCGAGCGCCGGCTCGACGAGGTGCGAAGGTTCTGGAGCACGGGCTCTGTCGGTCCTCGGCTGGTGACGACGAGCACTGCATCCGCACGGATTGGTCAGGACGAACAGGCGGCTAGCTATGGCTACTGAGCTCGTCGCTTGCGTCGTCGCCGAGGGTGTTTCCGCCGACTCGATGACTGGCCGGCTGACCGCATTCAACATGCTCGAGGTCGTCTTCACGAGGAAGCTTCCGGCGCTTTTGCCGAAGCTCTTCGTGGTGACGATCTACGAGACCGAGGGAGCGCCCGAGCACTTCCACGAGCGGATCACGGTTTTCGATCCGGACGACAAGGTCGTGGTGAGCTCCTGCAGTCAGATCGCCGCCACCGAGCACACGCACCGCTCCATCAACGCTTTGTGGGGAATGCGGCTCGAGCGGCTGGGCCGTTACCTGGTGAGGGTCGAAAGGGCGAACAAGCCCGGTGGACCCTGGAAGCAGATTGGAAAGCGGGTGCTCACCGTGGTTGCCGACGGGCATCCGCTCTTTCCAGAGGAAGAGCGCGGCGCAAAGGAGACGGTTGCGAGCTCCTCGCCGGTAGCCGAGGTCGAGTAGGGCGGTCGGCTTTTGTGCGCTCGACCTCAAACCCGCGACGAATTCGGGACGATTCCTCGCCTGAAGCGCGAGCCGGAACACTTGCCGGCTCAAATCGGCTTTTCGGTCCTGCGCGACGCACGAGCCGGCGACCGGGACCGGCTCAGGCGCGTCCGCTCGAGGGCCAGCGATCAAGCCGGACGGGCGGGCGCGTTGAGCCCGCCTGCCCGGCAACTGCGGCCCGCCGGCGACTACTGCCGCTGCAACTGCACGGTGAGCGAGGTGAGGGCGCCGTACCCGCCGCTCCAGCGGCCGGCGGCGAAGTGCGCCTCGGTGAGCTGCAGGGTCAGCTCCGGGGTGATGGTGTCGTCTACGGTCAGGTCCGAGTCCCACACCTGGAAGCGCCAGGGAGCGGCGAGCAGGGCGCTCGCCGTGGTGACGCACCCGCCGCTCGACCAGGTCGGCTCCCAGGTGTCGTACGCGATGGGCGTCGCCCCGGCGATCGGCGCGCTCGCGGGCGGGCAGCTCATCGTGACCTTCACGTCCGGCCCCGAGCCGTCGCCGTCCCAATAGCTGCCGTTGTTGGTCCGGGCGATCTCCGCCGAGACGGGCTGCACCCTCCATCTCGAGTTGGGGTCGACCCCGCAGGCCCGGTTCGGCTTGCAGACTTGTCCCGTGCCGCAGGAGACGCACTGCGCTCCGCCCGCGCCGCAGGCGATGTTCGCGGTCCCGGTCTGGCACTGGCCGTTGAGACAGCACCCGGTGCAGTTGCCCGGACCGCAGGTGGGGGCGGCGGCCTCGCACACCTGCGCGCTCGAGCAGGCTTGGCCCGAAGCGCACGCGACGCAGGCGCCGCCGCCCTTGCCGCAAGCCGAGGACGAGATGCCGGCCTGGCACTGGCCGTTGAAGCAGCAGCCGGTGCAGGTCGAAGGACCGCAGGCGGCTGCCAGCGGCTCGCAGAAACCGGTCGCCGAGCAACCCTCGCCGGCCGCGCAGGTGACGCACTGGGCGCCGCCTCGGCCACAGGCGCCGGGTGCGGTGCCGGTGGCGCACTGGCCGTGGTAGCAGCAGCCGGCGCAGCTCCCTGGGCCGCAAGCTGGCTGCTCCGGGCAGGCGCCGTCGCGACAGGAGCCACCGTTAGAGCAGGGCTCCGGCGTCGCCCAGAAGAGGCACCCGTGCTCGTCGGCCATGCAGACCTGCACGAGGTCGCCCGCGCATTGCATCTGCCACTCCTCTTCGCAGTGGTTGACGCAATCGATGATCGGCTCGCCGTCGTCGTCGCCGCCGCAGCTCGCGCTGGCAGCAGCGAGCGCCGCTGCGAATCCCACCAGGAACAATCGCTTCATTTGCCGACTCCCTCCGGCCGCCTCGGCGGTCGGTTGCTGGTTGATGTCGAGCGGCCAGCCCCCCGGCACTTGCCGAGGTATGCGAGGCGTCTGCCGCGCCATGAAGCAGCAGCGCCCCGTTGGCCGCGTCGGCGGCTGACTCGAGCGCTTGGTTTCGTCCGCTCGCTGTCTGATTGATTCCCATTCGTCGCCTCCGACTGCGGCCGAGAGTGGGCGATGAGGCGCGGGCGATCGACGCAGATTCCGGTGCGTCCGCGGGGTGAGCTATTTGATCGGTTCGCGGGGCGAGGAGACCGACCGCGCCGCGGTTTCCAAGGAGGCGTGATGAAGAAGCGGGCGAAGGCAAGTGACGGAAGGCGCAAGCGGGCCTCGAAAGCCGTGGGCAGCAAGCCCGTGTCGAAGTCGACGGCGCGAAAGAGCGAGAAGACGCGTGAGCGGTCGCAATCGCGAAAGCCCCAATCCGCGAAGGCGAAGCCCGCCGCGAAGGCGGTCCCCGCCGCAAAGCCGAAGCGCAGGTCGAGCGCGACGCGCAAGGTGTGGGCCTCGGTGTTCGGGGAGAGCTCTCCACAGAAGACGCTGGAGAGCGCGCTCGCTTTCGTCGATGCCTTCGACCGGGAGCGAAACCGCTTCTACGGCATCTGGCTGGCCTGCTCCCGCGCCATTCGCGCGAGCGAGGTCATCGCCACGCCGGTCCGCGTGCGGCGCGGACGCCGCATCGTGCACCCGCTGGGAACCCGGGACTGGCCCGACCGCCCCGAGATTGGCTTGGTTCACGCGCTCGGGCTCTACCTGGCGCTCTTCCGTTGGTCGGCCGATGGGAGCGTTCAGAGCCTGCCGCGCCGCGGACGCGCCTTGGGCAAGTTCTTTGGCCGCCCCTCGTCGCGCCGCTTCTTCGACATCGAATGGGACGCGCGCATTGGCGCGAACGACTTTGGCGAGAGCGCCCAGCAGCTCATGAGGTGGCTCTATCCGTGGGGCAAGAAGGCGCAGGTGGACCTGCCTTACGTGCACGTCTGCTGCGGTCACCTCTCGGCGGCCTACGCGCCGGGCCTGTTGGACAGCCGCGGGTTGGGGCGATGGGGCGCGAGCGCCACCTCGGTGGCCGACTGGACGATGCGCCTGCGCAGCGTCCCCGAGCGCGAGAAAGGGGCAGCGCTCGCCCGGCTCGGTCAGGCGATTGGGAACGTCGCGCGGCTCGTGCGCGAGGCCGAGACCAAGCAAAGGGCCCACGCGCTCCTGTTGCGGCTCGACGAGGTGTTGCGCATCGAGCGCCCATGGCTCACCGGGCCGGACCGCTGCGCGATTCTCGGCGAGTTGATGCAGATCGCTCAGGCGCAGCGGCCGCTGCGCGGCGACCTCGCCCGCAGGATGCAGGCGAAGATCGCCACGGCCCTGCGCGACGTCGAGGCGCGCCGTCAGCTCGAGCCGGTCGTCTTCCTCGAGGGAGGTCGGTACACGAGCGGACAGGGCGAAGAGGCTGCTGCCGAGCCTTGCTCGAGGAAGCCGACCGCTCGCCGATCGCAGCGGCGAGGCCGAAGCCACCGCGCTTCTTGAGCGGCTGATTCGGTCCAGAGAGGTCGCGGCTGCTCGTCCCGAGCGCGCGAGGCCGTGGTGGACCCCGCAGTGCAGATGCGCGCTGGGACCGGCTGGGGATTACGCCGCCGAAGGCGCCCTCGCGCCCTCTTCGGCGAGGACGAGCGCGCCGGTGTGCGCCGCGCCAGAACAGGCGAGAGCAAAGCCCGTTGCCATGCCGTCGAAGCGCCATCGCCTGTCATGCGGTCCTCGCCGCGATTCCGCGCGATTTGCGCGCGCGAGGTTAACCGCCTGCCCTTTGGCGGGGTTCCTTCGGGCGAAAGCTCGAAACGGAAAGACGCGATGCCGACGACCTTCAGCAAGCTGCTCTCGCTCCTGGCAATCGTCGCCGCGCCCGGGCTCGCCAAGGGCGAAATCGAAGCGCGAATCGCGGAAGCCCGGGGCCTGCCCCGGCTTCGGCTGGTGGGAGAGGGCCGGATGCAGCGACAGGGGCGAATGCAGTGGCTTCGGCTGTCAGTAGCGCCAGACGGAAGAAGCACGCTCGTAGAAACGAAAAACCGGACTCGGGAGAGAGAAATGAAGCGGATTGCGATTGCATTGCTCGTTTGCGCGGCGCCTGCAGTCTCCTTTGCCAGCGAGCCGGAGTGCATCACGAACTATGGCGAGACCGCTTGCGGCTACGACTGCGTCGCGAACTACGGAATGGTCAAGTGCGCGCAGACCCCGGCGGGCGCCTGTCTGGCCAACTACGGAGAAGTCGTTTGCTGGGATCCGCCCCGTCAAAGGCGGCGAGGGAGGCAGCGGCAAGCCGAATGCCTCGCGAATTACGGCACCATCGCGTGTGGCTATGACTGCGTGGCCAACTATGGCGAGGTCAAGTGCGCGAAGACGCCGCATGGGAAATGCGAGGCGAATTACGGCGAAGTCGTTTGCTGGGATCCATAGGAGCTCCAGAGTTCATTCCACGCAGTAAGTCGGACCTCCAGGGGGCCGAAATCACTCGCGAGGCGCCGGAGGTCTCCGTCCAGATTGAGGTTGGGGGGGCAGATTCGCGACGGCCCGACTTCGAGGCTCCCGCTGGTCGCCTCTACGCTCGGGCTGACCGCTTTTCGCCCAAGGTGCTTGGACAGGGTGGAATGAACTCAGGATCTCTGGCGCCGTTCACCAGGGCCTCCGGAACGAGGTGGGCGCGATTACCGTCACGGCGGCCGAGTACGATGCGGCGAGCCCGGAGGCCCAGAAGCCCGGTGCTCCTCCTTCAACCGCCCTGACCTCGAGGTCTCCATGCGCTCCCAACGACTCGCGCTGCTCCTGACCGTGATGACAGCCTCCGGTTGCCACCGGCAGCTTGCCCCCGAGCGTTGCGATTCATTGGCAACCCCGGGCACGACGACGTCCTGCGCTCTCGCCGGGTGGAGCGACCGGGCCTACGACATCCATCTGCCTCCGGGCTGGTCTCCCGATTCGCCTGTGCCGGTCGTCCTCGTCTTTCACGGTGGCGGGGGCAGCCGCGAGTCGGCTGCCAGCCTGACCTGTCCAAGCGAGCCGGCAGACGGTTCCGGCTGCCTCGACGCGCTCGCCGACCGCGAGGGCTTTGCCGTGGTCTACCCCGACGGCACGAGCGCGCGGACCGGCAGGAGGCTCCGTACCTGGAACGCGGGCGGCGGCTCGGGCGAATGGCAATGCGTCAGCGGCCGGGCGTGCGGGGAGGGCGTCGACGACGTGGCGTTCGTCGTCGCCCTGCTCGACGACCTCGAGCGCTGGATGCGTCCGGACCCGAAGCGGATCTTCGCGACCGGCCTCTCCAACGGCGCGGCCATGAGCCACCGGCTCGCGTGCGAGTTGTCGGCTCGCATCGCGGCCATCGCGCCGGTGGCCGGGGGCAACCAGCTCGCCGAGGCGCAGGGCTGCCTGCCCGAACGCCCGGTCCCAGTGCTGCAAATCCACGGCACCGCGGATCCCTGCTGGAGCTTCGAGGGCGGCCCTGCCGCCTGCCTGCAGGACGACGGCAAGTCGAAGGCATCGATCCCGGCGACCGTCGCCGACTGGGCCCAGCGCAACGGCTGTGGACCCTCACCGACGGTGGAACACCTGCCCGACCTCGCCGACGACGGCACGCGGGTCCAGCGCGAGAGCTATCCGGGCTGCCGCGCCGACGTGGTGCTCCTCCGCATCGTCGGCGGTGGCCACACCTGGCCCGACGGCAAGCCCTACTTCTCCTCCGACCGCGTCGGCGTCGTCTGCCGCGATGTGAACGGCAACGAGGCGATCTGGCAGTTCTTCGCCTCCCACCCGATGCAGTGAGGAGCGGTCGCAGGGTCTCTCCGCGATAGATGGGAAGCTCTCGAGCACTTGTCGCGGAGAGCCCGGTAGCCAATATGGCTTGGTTCGGTTGACTGGTCGGCTGACCTTCGTCTGACCTCGCGTGGCAGCGGGATTTGGCACGAAGGGCAGCACTCCGATCGATTGCCCTGCGCAGGGTCGGGCGCCGGCACGAAGGTCGGCGGTCGGTCTGCTGCTGCCCGGACGCCGCAGCCCTTGTTCCTCTCCAGTCGGGTTTGTCTCTGCACTCGTCCGAGGCCTTGGTCGTACGCCGTATCCATCCGCTCGGCAGCCAGGACGCTGCGCGACGCGGCTTCCGGGAACAACCGCAGAGTTGTTAAATGAAGGCGTGGGCTCTCGGGATCATCGACGCTCTGGAGGCGGATGGCTGGTTCTTGGTGCGGGCGAGCGGCTCGCACCACCAGCTTCGGCACCCTACGAAACCGGGCACAGTGACGGTTCCGCATCCGAAGAAGGACATCCCTGTGGGCACCCTGAAGAGCATCGAGCGCCAGAGCGGGTTGAAGCTCAGGTAGGAGAACAGGCATGCAGTACCCGGCGATCGTGACGGAAGAAGGGCGTGCGACTCTTGCAGAGTTTCCAAACTGCCCGGGCTGCCAGACGTTCGCCGAGCCTGGCGAGGACATCGTTGAGCAGGCGCAGGACGCGCTCCATGGATGGCTGGAGGCGACCCTCGCGGCAGGCGAAGTACCCCCAAAGCCCTCGGTACGAATCAAGGCCCCGAAGGGCGCTCGAGTCCTCTGGATTCCTGTTCCTGCCAAGCTCGCGGTCAAGCTGTCGCTTCGCTGGCAGCGCCAGGAGGCGGGCCTGACACAAGCGCAGCTCGCAAGGCGCGCCAACGTGAGCCAGCAGCAGATAGCCAAGCTCGAGCACCCGGACTCGAACCCGACCATCGAGACGCTCGAGAAGGTCGCCAAGGCACTCGGTACTCACCTCGAGATCAGGTTGGTTGCCTCGGGCAAGTCCGACAAGGGTCTCGCGCTCCAGCAGCCCGGTGCCGCCAAGCGACTCGACCTCACGCAGCTTTCGACCGAGGCCCGCGAGGCGCGAAGGCCGCGTCCACCGGCCGAACTCGTTGGGACGCTCGAGGACAGCGCGCACGGCGAAGTCGGCCGCGCCCGTTTAGTGCGGCCCGCTAAGGCGAAGGGAGGATAGGTGGGGCCGAAGGTGCCGCTCGAGGCTCCGGCCGATCGGCGGCAGGGCGACTGCGCTATTGGCCACTTCGGATTATTTGTACGCTTGCCCCATCGGAAACCCAAGTCCTGGCACAAAGGCCGGCGGTCCGGTCGGCACCCACACCGCCGGCACAAGGGCCGTCCTTCCGCTCAGCTCCCGGTCTTCCTGATCTCCTGCGTGCTCGCCGGCACCGCCTCGCGCGCCCGCACCGGCATGGGCACGACCTCGGCGCCGCGGCTCCTCGCGATCAGGCGATCGCCGCTCCAGATCGCGACCCCGAGCGCGAGCCCGGCGTAGATGGGCTCGACGCCCAACAGGTACCCGCCGCCTTCGCTCCACCCTCGGCTCGACAGCCAGACTGCGGTGAAGAGGAACACGGCGACCATGTGGACGAGCGCGCCGGCGCGCGAAAGCCGCAAGCGCGGAACGAAAGCCCCGACCACCGGAATCAGCAGCGCGGCGGTGGTCACCGAACCAAACCCGTGCCAGATGCCGACGACCGACTCGGACAACCAGGCGACGAGCAAGGTGAGCGCCCCGCACCCGATAAGCCCCCAGCGAGTCGTCTGCACGATGCGCCCGTTGAAGCGCGCGGTGCGTCCGAGCAGGTCCTGGCCGAAGGTGCTCGCGGCGACGAAGAGGTAGCCGTCGACCGTGGACATCACAGTCGCGAGCAGCGAGATGAAGAACAGGCCGCACACGCCCGCGGGGAGCACTTGTAGGGCAAGTTGCGGGAAAGCCTCGACCGCGCGCGACGCGGGCAGGTCTGTCAGCAGCGCCCGCGCGTAGAGTCCGGAGAAGGTGGTCAGGGCGTCGAAGCAGATCCAGCAGGCTATCGACACGAGCAGCCCGCGCCTCGCGACCTTGGGCGAGACGGCGGCAAAGCAGCGCTGGTAGAAGGTCGGCTCGACCAAGGTCGAGAGCGCGATGAAGTACCAGACGATGATCGCCTGTGCCGAGCGCCCGCCATCCCAACTCCAGTGCGTCTCGGGCACTCGGGTCTGGAGCGGCTCGAGCCCGTGCTGCGCAACCAGCAGGCCGAGCAGCAGCGCGAAGCCGCCGAACATCAGCGCGAACTGCAGGGCGTGGGTATTCACCACCGATCGAAATCCGCCGCGCCAGACGTAGGCGACCGAGAGGCCGGTCGCTGCCGCGATGCCCAGCCAGAGCGGCAGGCCGAAGACGGCGCGGGCGAGGATTCCAAGGGTGAGCACATAAGCCGCCGGCAGGGTCGTCAACGCCACGATCCCTGCGGTGATCGCCGCGGGGCCGCGGCCGTACGCCTTGCCTATCTGCTCGGGCAGGGTGAGCGCCTCGCTGCGGCGTGCCCGCTCGGCCAACAGCAGCGCAAAGACGAGCGCGCCGAGGTAGTAGGGCACGCCGAAGACGAGCCAATTCGACAGCCCATAGCGGAAGCTGTACTCGCCGACCCCGAGGATGCCGCCGTACCAGGTCGAAACGGTGGTGGCGACGAAGGCCGGCAGCGTCAGGCGCCGGCCGTCGAGCAGGTATCCGGCGGTGGTCTGGCGCTCGGCGGGCCGACGCATGCCGAGCCAGGCGGTCAGCGCGATGAAGGCGACGACGAGGATTTGGTCGAAAAGGCTCACGTTCGGCTCATGCGTATTCGCGGATTGTCTCTGAGCTCGGCCCGCTCGCCCCGGTCACCTCGCGCGAAGTCGAGACGGCCGGGCACAGCTTCCCGAGAGATGAGGGAGGTAGTCGACACCTCCTCGACTGCGCTCGGGAGCAAGCGGCGGAGCCCGCACCGGTTCACCCTGAGCGGAGTCGAAGGGCCCCTCGGCTTCGCTCCTGACTAACAGCCGGCGACGTTCCTCGAGGTTGGGCACGAGCGTCGAGTCGATAGGGGGCGTCTCCTCGGCGGTGGCGACCAACCTTCCCTCTCCCCTAAATCCCCTCTTCCCGCGCAAGCGCGGGAGAGGGGACTTTCACTTGCTCGCGCGCACGGCTGGCTCTACGGCAAGCTGCTGTTCGTTCATGGGGCACAGCGGGGCAAGGCCCCGGTGCGAAGCTCGGGATAATCGGAGGCGCCCGCACCGGTTCGCCTGAGCGGAGTCGAAGGGCCCCTCGACTTCGGGGTGACCGGAGGTTTCTTCGACGCATCTTCATTCCACGGGGAGCACGAGGCTCACCGAGGACTCCTGTTCGTTGGCGGTGAGGACGAAGCTGCCATCGGCGGCCGCGCAGATGCCTTCCGGGCGGATGGTGCTGCCGTCCTTGTCTGACTTGCCGGTCTCCTTCTCACCGACCGCGATCGCGGTGCGGTAGCTCGGGCCCTTTGCGTTGCTCACGTCGTAAACGGCGACCGCGCCCGAGTGCCGCAGGCTGACGGCGAGGTAGCTGCGCCCGCCGTAGACGAAAGGCGCGATGGTATCGGGGCTGAACAGCGGGGAACCGGGGTCGACGACCCGCGGGAGCGAGTCCGGCAGGTCGTTCGGGGAGAGCTCGGTGTTGGCGACGACCTCGCCCTCGCGGCTGATGACGAGGAGGGCGTCGTTCCACTCTCCGGCGATGGCGAAGTGCTCGGCGCCCTGGGCGTCCTCGAAGCGCGCGATGCCGTCGGGCCAGGGCTTGGCGCCGAGCGCGTTGGGCGGCAGCTCGACGATCTTCACGTCGTCGGAGGTCGGGTTTGCCTTCAACGCGAGCGCCGAGACGCTCAGCAGCGCCACCTCGTGGCTGTCCTGCAGGGTGACGGCGACGAGGTCTCCGTCCTTGGAGAAGACGACCGCCTCGGGCTCGCGCGGGCCGGTCGTCGAGTCGATCATCTTGACCCGGTGCAGCTCGACCGCGCTCGCGGGGCCGTCCTCGAGCTTGACGATGCTCACCGAGGCCTCGGCACCGGGCACCTCGCACTTGCCCCAGGCGTCAGGGCCGTCGCGCTCGTTGGCGCTCGCGACCAAGGTATCGTCGTCGGAGATGTCGACCGAGTCGGGCATCGGGCCGACCTCGAGCTGCTTGAGGACGGTGCCGAAGGCGTCGCTGTCGGTGACGTCGACGAAGACGAGCTCGCCGCCGCAGGCGGTCTGCGCCCCGGCGTTGTCGGTCTCGATGAGGGTGCGGGTGAGCACCGCCCAGGTGCCGCTCGCGCTCACCTCGAGGTTGGTCAGCTCGCTCTCGGTCGAATCGGACTCGAAGAGCGACTTCTCGCGCGCGACCTGGAGCTTGTCGTCGAGCACGTCGAGCAGCGTCAGCTTGCGCGCCTTCGAGGAGAGCAGCACGGCGCGCTTCTGGCCGGGGACGACCTTGATGGCCTCGGCGTTGTCGCTCGAGCCGCGCAGCAAGGTGTGGGCATGGCGCCCGAGGTACGGCCCGGGGGCCGGAGGATCGACAGGCTCGGCGGGCTCGCTCGGGCAGGCGAGGAGCGCCAGGGCGAGGAACGGCAGGATCAGGCTTCGACCTTTCATGGTTTCTCCTCGGAAGCTTCAGAAGCGGAAAGCTGCCAGCAGCAGCAATTCGTTGTTGCGAAGGGGCTCGTCCGGGATGTCGAGCGCGGGGACCCCATTGCTCTCGTCGATGCGGAAGTACTCAAGCCGCACGAAGAACAGGTCGCGCCAGGCCTCGAGGGCGACGGCGAGGGTGAGCACGTCCCAGTCCCAGCTCACCGCGTTGATGACCGCCGGCGAGCGCAGGGCGCGACCGGCGTGCGGCTCGGTGCTGCCGAGCAGCCGATAGACCTCGTAGCGCACCAGCGGCTCGAGGGTGCGCAGCCAGTCGCGCGTCTCGGAGAGCTCGATGCGGTAGGAGAGCTGGGCGTAGCCGCCGACCCGCCGCAGCAGGCCTTCGCGCGAGGCGATGACCTCGGCGAGGGCGTAGAGGCCGTGGCCGGTGTAGCCGATCCGCCCGCCCGCCCAGCCGAAGGAGGCCGAGCCCGAGTCCTCCTCGGAGTAGCCGGGCAGCTCGCGGTAGCCGGGAAACCCGCTGCGCAGCACGTCGGTGCCGCCTTGCGCGGCGAGCTTGCCGAGGAAGCCGAAGGCCTCGAGCCAGACGCCGAAGGCGGTCAGCTTCAGCCGGCCGCCGCCGACCGGGCCGTTGCCCGAGAAGGGCTGGGCGCTGCCCGAGGCGAGCAGGTTGATGGTGCCGGCCTGGGAGTGCGACTGCTGGAGCCCAGCGAAGCCGAGCGGGCGCATCATCGCGAGGGAGGCGCCGGCCTCGAGCACGACGCGATCGGAGGGCGCGAAGGCAAGCTCGTAGGCAAGGTGCAGCTCGGACTCGCGCCAATAGCTGGTGGCGGTGAGCGGATAGCGCTCGGTGCGCCGGTCGATGGCGACGATGGGCGGCTGATAGCCGAGCTGCAGATGGTGCGAGAGGGAAGGGGAGCCGAAGCGATAGTCGAGCCAGGCCGAGTCGACCTCGCCGCCGCTGGTGAAGTCGAGCAGGGAGAAGACGCCGAGGCCCGAGCCGAGGCCGAAGCGCAGCGCGAGCCAGAAGGCGTCGATCTCGACGATGGGGCTCCGGGTGCCGAGGGTGCGCGTGTCGGTGGGGCTGTCGCGGCCGGGGCCACCGCTGCCTTCGATGTCGTGCAGTCCGAGCTTGAGCTCGCCCTTGAGCTGCAGCGAGAGGCGGTCGGACTGGAGCTCCAAGTGCGCGGGCGCGCGGTCGTCGCTGAACTCGTCGAAGGAGGCCCGGGCACGCGCGGGCACGAGCAGGAGGACGAGAAGCAGGAGAGGGAGGAGGGGCTTCGCCGCGCGCATGATGGGCTGTTCGCGGCGAGGGAGTCGCACGGCGCGTTCGGGCCGTGCGGCAACTCGTCCGTTCCCTACGCCGGCATTATCCGGTTCAGGTTTGCGGGTCTGTTCTCAGGCCGCGGACGGTGCCTATTCGGCGCCTGGCGACCACCCCGATGACGAGTCGGGACTGCTATAGCTCGTTCCGATACTGGACACAAGCTCGGCGGCGGGGAGGGAGGATGAAGCTCCAGCTTTGTCGTCGCGCGGAAGAGTTGGAGCTGGAATTCCAGCCTCGTCAGCCCGGGCGCATTGCTATGCGCCCC
>DHSB01000226.1 GCA_002408385.1 Myxococcales bacterium UBA5297 | reverse complement strand
CAGGTTGATGAGGTTGGGGGCGACCACCCCGATGACCAGAGAGCGGGTGCGGCCGAGCGCCTGCAGATAGCTGCGCGCGCCGGTGAACAGCAGCAGCGGGATCAGCCCGGGGGCGCGCACGACGAGGTAGCCTCGCGCGCGGGCCGCGGTCTGCGCGTCGATGCCGGCGAGCTCGAAGACCGGGCCCATCGCCAGCAGCGGCACCATCAGCAGCCCGCCGATGAGCAGCGCCAGCCAGACCGCCTGCCAGAGCAGCGTCCGCGCGCGCACCCGGTCCCCTGCGCCGAGCGCCTGGGCGACGAGCGGGTCGAGCCCCATCATCAGCCCCATCCCGAAGACGGCGAAGGCGAAGAAGACCGCGTTGGCCAGGCCGACCGCGCCGAGCTCCACCGCCCCCAGCCGGCCGACGATGGCGGTGTCGACAAAGCCCATGAGCTGGTTGCCGAGCTGCACGGCGGCCAGCGGGCCGGCGAGGCGGGCGAGCTCGACGAGCTCGCGTCTGTAGGGTCTCCTGAGCATGGGGCGGCGCAGGATAACCGCCGAGGCGCGGCGAGGCATGCCTTTCCGATGGCGGACCGCGTCGCCAAAGCCCCGCCCGGCCCGAAGTAGGATGCGGGCGTGCGCGCCTCTCTCCTGACCAAGCTCGTCGCCGCCTATCTCGTCCCCACGCTCGCGCTGCTCGTCTTCGCGCCGCTGCTCGGCTGGGCGATAGCCCGCCGAAGCCTGGAGGAGGAGGTGGGCAAGCGGCTGGTCGGCAGCGCGGGCGCCGCCGCGGCGACGCTCAACGGCGATCTGCTGCTCACCCTGCAGCCGGGCGACGACGGCAACCGCACCCACCGCAACGTGCTCGCCAAGCTCGAGGCGATGCGCGCGGCGGGCAACGTGCGAAGGCTCTACGTCGTCGACCGCGACCGGAAGATGCTCGCCGGCACCGGTGAAGTGCCGCCGGTCGGCGAGCCACTGCCCGAGCTCGAGCGCG
The DNA here is from genome assembly GCA_002408385.1 of Myxococcales bacterium UBA5297. Classification (GTDB taxonomy): domain Bacteria; phylum Myxococcota; class Myxococcia; order Myxococcales; family UBA5297; genus UBA10939. The sequence goes on along the minus strand of DHSB01000226.1, from coordinate 22,674 downwards.
ACCGCGTGGAGATCGAGCGGGCGTTCTCCGGCGGATCGGTCTCTTCGAGCGTGACCTTCAAGGGGCTCGACGGGCGCACCTACAAGTCGGGTTACGCGCCGGTTTCCGACTCGGAGGGCAAGGTGGTCGCCGTCGTCGGCGCCGACGCCTCGGCCGAGTTCTTCGAGGTGCTGCGCGAATTCGGCGCCTCGATGGTCGGCCTGGCCGTCGCCTTCGGCTTGCTCGGGCTCGGCGTCTTCTATGCGGTCGGCTATCACTGGCTGCTCGGGCCCATCCGGCGGCTGCGCGGCGCGGCCGAGCGGATCGGAAGGGGAGATCTCGAGTCGCCCGTTCCCCTCTCGGGCGACGACGAGCTCGGCGTGCTCGCCGAAGGGATGGAGCGGATGCGCGGCAGGCTGCAGAGCCGCGAGCGCGAGCTGCAGATGATGCTCGCGGGCATCGCCCACGAGGTGCGCAACCCGCTCGGCGGCATCGAGCTGTTCGCGGGCCTGCTCGCCGAGGAGCTCGAGGGCGACGAGGAGAAGCTGTCGCACGTGCGCAAGGTCCAGCGCGAGCTCGGGCACCTGAAGCGCGTGGTCGAGGAGTTCCTCGGCTTCGCGCGCGATCCGCGGCTGGCGAAGGAGTCGATGGACGCGCGCGAGCTGCTCGACGAGCTGAGCGATCTTGTGCGCGGCGACGCCGACGCCAAGGACGTCATCCTGGTCATCGACGCCGAGTCGGTGCGGCTGGAGGGCGACCGCGCGACACTGCGGCGCGCGCTGCTCAACCTCGCGCGCAACGCCATCCAGGCGGCGCCGCAGGGCGGGCACGTCTGGCTTCGGGCGCGCACCGTGGGCGAGAGCGTGGTCCTCGCCGTCGAGGACGACGGGCCGGGGGTGCCGCAGGCCGAGCGCGCCAAGCTCTTCACGCCCTTCTTCACGACGAAGCAAAAGGGGCTGGGGCTCGGCCTCGCCTTCGTGCGCCGCATCGCCGAGGCACACGGCGGCAGCGCGGGCTTGAGGCCCGGCGAGGGCGGGGCCGTGTTCGAGGTGAAGCTGCCGGGGAAGGCTGCGTAAGCGATGAAGGAGCGCCGGTCCCGCGGCGAGCGAGGGGGCCGGGGGCGCAGCCTCGAAACGGCGCTTGCCGCCAGTGCGGCCGGCAGCCCGTCGTGGCCTTGGCCTCCCCGTGCCCCGGTGTATGGTTCCCTCTTCAGGCCGGAATCGGAGACAGCGGATGCCCCGACAGTTGCAGCAGACCCGTCGAAGAATCCTTCTCAGCCCTGCTTGTGCGCCTCTTCTTCATGCGTGCACGCAGGCCGCCGAGACGGCGGCGGTCCCCGCCTCGCGCGAGACGCCGCAAGAGCTTTCCCGGCACCTCTTGCGCCTGCTCCTCGCCCTCGGATTGGCGGGGGCGGCAGGCTGCGGATACACCTCGACTTACGTTCCCCCGGACGACGGGCGTGCCCGGGTCGTCTGGCGCGACGGCTCGGCCGCCGCGCTCGTGCCTGCGCAGAGCGAAGCCTGTTGGCGCGCGGTCCAGAAGGCGAGCGGGACCACTCAGCCGCTGGTCGTCGACCCGGCGCCGGCCGCCTCGGTGTCGCACGGCGGCTATGTCCACCTGCCGGTCTGGGTCCACGTGCACCATCCGCATCATCACCTGCACGACCACGGGCATCACGCGGCGATCGCGCACTCGGGCGCATCGCCCAGCGGTCCGCACAAGGCGGTCTCCGCCGGCGCGCCCTCCGGCGGCTCGAGCTCGGTCCGGTCGTCGAGCACCGACTTCCGACTCCTGATCGCCGCGGCGACGGTGGCGCTGGTCTCGGCGCCGGTCGTCGCCATCGCGCTCGCCCTCGACGAGCCCGAGCGACCGGCCGAGGTGGCGGCGGCCGCCGACCTGGTCAACGCCCTCAACGACCTAACGCGCGCGCCGGGGAGTCCCTGCGCGGCGACCGCGGAGGTGACGCCATGAAGCGGGCCGCTCTTTCGCGAAGGGTCCTCGTCGCCACCGCGCTGCTCGTCGGCGCCGGCTGTGCCGCACCGGCCACGACCTACCGACCGGTTCACGCGGCGCCGACGGAGCTGACCGTTCGCTACGGCGACGAGTTCGAGGTCTGGGCGGCCGACGCGCCGGTCGCCCGAGGCCTGCGTTACCAAGGGCTCGACGAGGTGGTTCGCTGCGTCCCGGAGGCGAAGCGCCACGCTGAGGCCGCGTCGCGTTCCGGAAGCGCCGCGGGCGTGCTCTCGGGCTTCTCGATAGGCCTGGCGGTCGGCGGGCTCGCCGGGCTGAGCGGCTTCGCCTTCGAAGACGACAGGGTCACCGCCGCCTTCCTCGTCTCGGGCGTGGTGATCGAAGCGCTGGCCATCGTCCTCGGCGGGCAGAGCCTGTCGCAGAAGGCGAAGGCGAACGGCCACGCGCTCGACGCGGTCAACCTCTACAACGACGCCGTCGGCTATGACGGCAGGGGCTGCGGGCCGGCTGTCGCGCCGCCGTCGTTACCGTGAGCTTGGCGATCGCGCTGCCCCGGGCACCGCGGTCGACGGGATTCGAGAGCGGCCGGCACGCGTCAGTAGTAGTCGAAGAGCTCGCCGTTGAAGTACCCGCCGAAGACGACCGGCATCAGCGGTCCTTTGTTGCCGACGTTCAGGACGAGCAGGTCGCTGTCCTCAGGGCGGATCTCCGAGCGGGCGTGCTGGCTGTTGAACAGGGGAGAGTGCGCGCAGATGAGCGCGCGCTCGACCCCCGAGATCAGCTCTCTGTCACAGACGGTGGCCCAGCGCATCCGCACGTTCCAGACATCGGAATAGAGGCGAAACTCGCCGTTCGTGTTGTCCCACCAGACGCGCCCGAGCGACTCGGGCAACCGGGACGCGAGCACGTTGCTCGACGAGCCGGCGCCGGTCTTGCCGATGTAGAGCAGCGCCCCGCCCCGGGCCGCGTCGTGGCAGCCGTCGATCGCGTAGACACCTGCGGCGGCAGGGATGCGCTCGAGCAGCTCTTTGCTCGGGGCGTCGCCGACGCTCGCACATTCCCAGCGCAGCGTGACTATCCGGCACGTCGCTTCGAGGCACCCGCCGTAATTGAATTCCTTCGTCCCTGCCTTCTCCATGGCTGCCCCCTTGGTCATGCAGGTGATGCTACGCCTGGTTTGCCGGGTCGCATCCATCCGCGGGATCGCTCGTTCGTGGCCCGAGCGCCGTGACGAACGCTTCCAGATGCTTCCAAGCGGCCTCCGGGACCTCCGGCAATTCGAGCTGGATGCGACCGGACTGGCGCCGCACGGTGACCGGGAGCGAGGCGGGCGCCGCGACCGGCGTCGTGACGCCGAACAGGCCGAGCAGTCCCTGGGCCACGCGGCCGAGGTCGACCTGGATCTCGGGAGCCGTGTTCTCTGCCTTCGCGATGGGCGGCGCGTGCGGCGGCATCGCCGGTGGCGCCGCAACGAGCGCTTCAATGACGGCGCTGTCGGCGCCGGCTGCGCGATCGTCGCCGGGCGGCAGCCGAGGCTCGGCTGGCTGTATCTCGGCGACCCCGTCCTTCACTTGACGGGTCTCCTCGTCCACGCCGCGCAGCCGAACGACCAGCCCTTCGTCTGGCAGAGACGGGGCCGCCTCGCCGTCGCCGATGATCTGGCGGACCTTCTCGACCAGCGTCGAGCGGCTCTCGTCGTCGAAGCGCACCTCGTCCGACTCGGCCTTGAACAGCCCGTCGAACAGCGCGCGCTTGCGCTCGACGAGCTGCGCGATGCGCGACTCGATGCAGCCCTCGCTGATCAGCGAGACGACCTGGATCGGCCGGCGCTGGCCCATGCGATGGACCCGCCCGACGCGCTGCTCGAGGATGGCCGGGTTCCACGGAACCTCGAGGTGGACCACGGCGCTGGCGGCCTCCTGCAGGTTGAGCCCGACTCCGCCGGCGTCGGTGGAGAAGAAGACCCGCGCGGCCGGGTCGTCGTGGAAGTCGGCGATGGCCTCGGCGCGCGCCTTCGAGGAGAGCTGGCCGTGGAAGAAGACGGCTCGCGCTCCGTGCTCCTCGAGCACCCCGCGCGCGGCGGCGGCGGCGAGCCGCAGCATCCGTTCCCACTGTGAGAAGACGACGACCTTGGTGCCACGCTGGCCGAGCAGCCCCTCGAGCACGTCGGAGAACTCCTGCAGCTTCGGCGAGGGGTACTTGGCCATCAACGCAGCGGGCAGCTCGCCCTTGCGCACCGTCTTTTCGACCTTCTCCCACTCGTAGAGCAGCAGGCCGTTGGCGATCATCCGCATGCTCGCCAGCTCGGCCATCAGCCGCAGGATGTCGGCCTCGGTCAGGTGCTTCTTGTTCGCGATGCGCCCGGCGTTGACGGCGTGGTCTTGGTAGGGCCCTGCCTGCTCGCGCGTGAAGGGGACGGCGAAGCTCTGATCGGTGCGCTCGGGGAGCTGCGAGAGGACCAGGGAGCGTTCGCGCCGCAGAAAGTGCGGCGCCAGGCGCGCGCGGATCAGCTCGAGCCCGCGAAAGCCGAGCAGGCGCGTGCGCTTCTCCACCGTCTCGGTGCGCGCGAACTCCGGCAGCAGCCGCCACATCGGGCCGAGCAGCCGCGGCTCGAGGTACTCGACGACCGAGTGCAGCTCGGCGAGCCGGTTCTCCATCGGCGTGCCGGTGAGCACCAGGGCCCGCGGCGCGGTCAGCCCCTTCACCGCCTTGGCTGTCTTGGTGTTCCAGTTCTTGATGCGCTGGGCCTCGTCGACGATCACCATCTGCGGGCCGAGCGCGCGAACCAGCGGCAGGTCCTTGATGAGGACCTCGTAGTTCATGATGACAAAAGGCGCGTGGGAGCTCCGGTAGATGGCCTCGCGCGCCCGACGGCCGCCTTCGGCGACCACCGCTTCGACCGTCTCGCCGAAGAACTTCTCTATCTCGCAGCGCCACTGGTGCTTGAGCGAGGCCGGGCAGACGATGACCACCCGGCTCACCTCGCCCAGCTCCATCAGCAGCCGGGCGCCGACGAGCGACTGCACGGTCTTGCCCAGGCCCATGTCGTCGGCGAGCAGGGCGCGCGGGGTGCGGGCGACGAAGAGCACGCCGTCGATCTGATACGGGTGCAGCTCGACTCGCAGGCCGCCGCACAGGCGGGCCCACTCCTTGGGCGGCGCCGCCTTCCCGTCGAGGCTTGCGCGCACCCGCTCCTCGAACTTCGCGAAGCGCCGCCGATTCAGCTCGGCCTGCTCGACGCCGTCGATCAGCGCGCTCACCTCCGGCCGCACCTGAACGCGGCCGGCGCCCTCGAGCGCCCGGCGCAAGCGGCGCGCCGCGGCGAGCCGCTCTTCGGGCGGGCTGGGCAGGACGAAGCCCTGCTCGTCGACCAGCCGCTCGAGCGCGCTGGGACCGTTCTTGGGCAGCAGCAGGCGTACGTCCGAGAGCGGATCGAGCACCTGTCCGCAGGTGTCGCGCGAGCCGAGCACGGCCAGAGGTCCGCGGGCCTGGCCGAGGCCTTTGCGACGGGCGTGCTCGACGTGCTTGCAGGTGCCGAGCTCGTTGGTGCGAAAGTCGGGGCAGCCGCACCAGGCGAACCCGCCCGCGCCGAGCAGCACCGGGTATTCGCGCTCGGTGCGCTTCGAGAAGACGCGCGCCCCACCGCGGGCCGGGCGCATTAGCCTCATCTCCTCGGAGCGGCCGGCCTTTGCCCGCAGCTCGCGTTCGCGGGTCGCCGCCGACTCGATCGGATCCTCGGGCGCGCTCTCGTCGGCAGGCGCCGCTGGGACGACCCGGAGCATGGGAGGCGCAGCGAGCTGCCTGGGCTCGAGCGCCAGCGCGAGCGCCACCGCGTGCTTGCAGACGTCCGACCAGTCGTACGGGCAGGTACAGGTGGCCGCGACGCCCCTGTCCGACCAGCCCAGCTCGACTTCGTAGGGCTCCTCGGCCGAGCCCTCGACGAGCGCGTGGGCGCAGTTGTCGCCGCGCTCGACTTGCAGCACCGCGCCGGAGGCGAAGTACTCCTCGCCGCGCGCGAGGATGCGCGCCGGGACCCGCCGCCGAAGCAGCTCGAAGGGGCTTGGACGAAGTGCGGCAACCATGAGCGGGCCTCCTGTGCAGCCGAGCGTTGTGTCAGCTTCGCGACGCTCGGGCAAGGGGCCGAAATAGAACCGAGCAGACGAGGCGGCGCTCCCCGGTGCAGCGGGCCGTCTCGAGGTCTCGCTCGAGGGCTCGAGGGGACCGCAAGCCGAGCCTTGGGCGGTGCGCCACCGGAAGCTTGTCGAAGCCGTTTGGCGTCTGTCGCAGGGGCGGCTGGGTGAGCTGTTCGGCGAGCCCCTCCTCGAAGCTCGAGCCTTGCGGTCCTGAGGCGTGGCGACCAACTCGCGCAGCAGCGGCCCAGCGCACCTCGCTTGCTATGCTCCGCGCATGGCACGGGTACTGATCATCGACGACAACGACACGATGCGCGACGGCATGGCCGTCTCGATCAACCGCATGGGCCACGAAGTGGCCGCCTGCTCGAACGGCACCGACGGCATCGCCGCGTTCGCCAAGAGGCCCTTCGACTTCGTGGTCACCGACCTGAGGATGATGCCCGTCGACGGCATCGAGGTCGTCCGGCGCATTCGCGAGCTCGCTCCGGAGGCGGTGCTCCTGGTCGTCACCGCCTACGGCACCATCGAATCGGCGGTGGAGGCGATGAAGCTGGGTGCCTTCGACTTCATCACCAAGCCTTTTGCGCCCGAGGTGCTCCGGGCCAAGGTCGAGAAGGGGCTCGAGGTTGCGCGCATGCGGCGCGAGGTGGTGCGCCTGGCCGCGCGCAACGAGGTGCTCGAGAGCGACGCGCGCGGCGGGTTCGAGCTGGAGGGGATCATCGGCAGCTCCGAGCCGATGCAGCGCACCCTGCGCGCGGTGCGCAAGATCGCCGCGACGGACACCACGGTGCTGATCACCGGCGAATCGGGTACCGGCAAGGAGCTCGTCGCCCGCGCCGTCCACGATCTGTCGGCGCGCAAGGACGAGCCGTTCGTCGTCGTCCACTGCGCCGCGCTCGCCGAGACGCTGCTCGAAAGCGAGCTGTTCGGCCACGAGAGAGGCGCCTTCACTGGTGCCATCAAGCGCAAGCTCGGCCGCTTCGAGCTCGCCGACGGCGGGACGCTCTTTCTCGACGAGATCGGCGAGATCAGCCCCGCCATCCAGACCAAGCTGCTGCGCGTGCTGCAGCAGAAGGAGTTCCAGCGCGTCGGCGGCGAGGAGACCATCCACGTCGACGCCCGGGTCGTGTCGGCGACCAACCGCGACCTGAGGGCCGAAGTGCAGAAGGGAGCCTTCCGCGAAGACCTGTACTACCGGCTCCACATCGTGCCGGTTCACCTGCCGCCGCTGCGCGAACGGCCGGGTGACGTCGTCGAGCTCGCCGAGGCCTTCGTCGCCAAGCACCGATCGCGCATCAACCGCAAGGTCAAGGGCCTGACCGACGAGGCGAAGCGGGCCCTGCAGCGCTACGCATGGCCGGGCAACGTCCGCGAGCTCGAGAACGCGATCGAGCAGGCGCTCGTCTTCTGCGAGGGCGAGGAGCTCACCGCGTCCGACCTGCCGGCCTTCGTCTCCAAGGGACGCGCGGCGGACCTGCTCTCGCTGCCGACCGGCGGCGAGATGACCCTCCCCGAGATCCTCGAGGACCTCGAGCGCCAGCTCATCGTGCGCGCCTACGAGAAGGCGAGGGGAGTGAAGACCGAGACCGCCCGACTCCTGGGCATCAAGACGAGCGGGCTGTACTACAAGCTCGAAAAGTACGGGCTCATCAAGCCAGGCGAAAAGGCGGAGAAGCCCGAGGCCGGCGAGCCCTAAAGAGAGGCGCATGAGCGCGGCGCTCGGTCCAAACCGAGTTCCCGCGGGCACCCCCTCAGTTTTCTGAGGGGCCGGTCGGTCGGAGAGCTTGCCGAGCGGGGGACGCCCCGAGGTGCTGGGAGCAGAAAGCGAATAGTCTCGCGAGCTTGGATTCGACGGGCTCGCTGTCGTCGGGCATCTGCCTCGCCAGACCGCTCGCCGCTTGTCCGGCACGGGCCTTGCTGATTAGTCGGGCAACCATGCGGATCTTCGCCATCCTACTGATTCTCCTCTCGAGCACGGCCGCCCAGGCGGCCAACCTGCCGACCCTGCGCGCCGAGGTCTCGAGCGCCGCGGCGCGGGCGAAGGCGGTCGGCGACGAACGGGCTCAGATGGAGCGCTCGCTTGGCGATACGGCGAGCCGCATCCGGGCGCTCAAGTCGGAGGGCGAGGGCAAGAGCGGCCTGTTTCGCGATCCGAAACTCGACGAGCTGCTCAAACAGTCGCAGGCGCTCTCCAGTCAGCTCAACGCCCTGCTGGCGACCGAGCGCGACCTCGAGGCCGGGCTCGCCCAGGCTGAGTCGCGCCTGGCCGCCGAGCTCGACGGCGAGACCGAGCGGCTTCGCAAGCAGTGGGAGCTCTCGACGACGAGCCGCGCCGAGCGCCGAGCGCTGATCCCGCGTTTGCGCGCGCTTCGGGCCGAACGCGAGGCGCTGCGGCGGGCGCCTGGGACCACCGTGCTGCCGGCGGTTCCCGAGAGCGCCAGCGACGATGCGGAAGAGCTGCTCGAGCGTGCCGATGCCTTCCTCGACAGCGAGGACAAGCTGCGTCGCGAGCAACAGGCGCTCCAAGAGCGCATCGAGCGGCTTCGGCACGAGCGCGAGCTCGAGCGGCGCATGAGCGACTTTCTCGGCGAGAGCGCCCTGTTCGACGAGGGCGATCGGCGCATCGTCGTGACCCTCTCCGCCAGGGCCCCGGAGGCGAGCAACGAGCCGACGGGCGGCCTGGGCCGGCAGGACGGTATCCCCGCCCCCTCGGAAGAGCCGGTCGTCGGCGGCTTAGACGGTCCGGAAGCAAGCCTCCAGGCGCCCGGAGAGGTCGACATCTCGAGCCCCGGACGCCAAGGTGGCCTCGAGCCCATCCCCGACCTCGGCTCTCGCTCGGGCATCTCCCGCGCGCCACCCGAGAGCCAAGGCGTAGCCGCCTACTTCGACGACGAGACCATCGACGAGCTCGAAGCCCGCGAGGCTGAGCTGCGCGCCCGTGCCGACGAGCTGCACCGCCAGGCCGAAGCCGCCGCGCTCAAGGCGCGCGATCTGCTCTAACCCAAACTTTTCATCTGCTCTGCGGCGCTCCCATGGACGCCACCGGCTGGCGCGGATAGCATCCGGGCAGCTTTCGGACAGCTCTCTGACGCATTGCCAAGCGCGCTCGCCATCGCGGCCCTGGCCGCCGCTCTCCTGGTTCCGACAGCGGCTCACGCGAAGCTGCAAGGTGCCTTTTCGGTCTCGCTCGCCCCGGGGCTCGACACCAACCCGAGCCGCATCGTCGGGGAAGACGCAGGCGCCGATCCTCTCCTCGCCGCCACCGGCAGCGCGCGCGGGCGCCTTCGGCTGGGCGCGGCCCATCTGTTGTCGGCGCGCTACGACCTGGGGCTCAAGAAGTTTCTCACCGAAGCGAACGAGGACGTCGCCGTCCAGCAGCTCGGCCTCGACTACCTGACCCGCCTCGGGCCGCTCGCGGTCGGGCTCGATGGCTCGGGCAAGTGGAGGCTGTCGCGCGGGGGCAGCCGCGACTACCGCGACGCGGCGGGCGACGCCTTCGTCGACTGGAGCCTGTCGCGCGAGCTCGCCGCCAGGCTCTGCGCCGGAGTGCGCTGGTTCTCCTACCCGCCCGACAGCTCGTACAGCTCGTTCGGTCCGCGAGTGAGCCTCGCGCTTCGCTACCAGCCTTTGCGCAGGCTCGGCCTGTCGCTGGCCGTGAGCGGCGTGCTGCCGAGCTACGAGGGGACGGCCCGGCGGCCGGATGGCGAGCTCTCGGCCGACCCCCGTCGGGACCGGCAACTGGCCGCGCAGGTACAGGCGACCTTGCGCGGCTCGGTGCTCGCGCAGGCGACCTACCTGTGGTCGGGAAACTGGTCCAACAGCTTCGGCGAGAGCACGCAGCGCCATCGGCTTGCCGCGGCGCTCACCGCGCGCTTGCCGCTGTCGCTCTTCGCGAGCGCGCAGGCTGCGTGGCAGGCGATCCACTATCCAGACGGTCTGTTCCTCTCGAAAGAGCTCATCGACATGCTGCTCTACGACGACGAGGCCCAGAGCTCGCTCGCGCTCAAGCTGGCGCGGCCGATAACCGAGGTCTTCGAGATCGAGGCGAAGTACGCCGTCTACTGGGTCGCGCTGCCGGCCGAGGGCGACGACCCTTCTCTCGACTACGTGCGGCAGCTCGCCACGCTCGGCCTGTCGGCGCGCTGGTAGTCAGTCGCGAAGATCCTCGAGCCGCTCCTCGACATCCTGGACGAGCGAGGGGTGGTTCTGAGCGCGCGCGGCGGCGAGCGCGTGCTCGAGCACCTCGATGGCCTTCTCCTTCTCGCCCAGGCCCGACCAGGCGTCGCCCAGGGCGATCATCGCCGCGGTCCAGTCCGCCTCCTCCCGCAAGCAGCGTTCGAGCGGCTCGATGGCCTCGCGGTAGCGCCCCACCTCGACGTAGTACCGGCCGAGGGTGAAGTAGCCGAGCGGGCTCTCGGGGAATTGGGAGATCATCTCCAGGTATTTCTGCTCGCGCGCGTCCTCGGCCACCGGCTTCTCCTTGCAAGACGAGCCTGTGGTGTAGCGCGGCATGCACGCTGGGAAAAGCCCCAACCTGACAGAGACTTCGGTCGTCCAGCCTCCGTGTGTTCGCCGATGCGTGAATCGTTCGGGCGGCATCGTGCCTCTCATCCGAGGGGGCAGCGAGACTACGCCCGGGCCGACCGTGCCCAGGCTCGACCGGATGGAATCGATGAGCTTCGATCTCTTGGGTATCTTCGTAGCCGGGCTGCTCACCTTCGCCTCGCCGTGCATCCTGCCTCTGGTCCCCATCTATCTGGCCCTGCTCGCGGGCGCCTCGGCGGGCGAGCTTGCCGAAGGTCGGCGTGCCGGCCGCGCGGTCGTCAGCGCCGTCGGCTTTGCCGTCGGGCTCAGCCTGGTCTTCGTCAGCCTCGGGATGGCCGCGACCGCGATGGGCCGGCTGCTCGTGGCGCACCGCGCCCTGCTGCTGCAGCTCGGCGGCCTGGCCGTCTTTCTCTTCGGCTTGAAGTACCTGGGCGTTCTCCACCTCCCCTGGCTCGAGCGTGAGGTCAGGCCGTTGATGGGCCGGAAGACGGGCGGTGGTCTGCTCGGCGGCGTGGTCTTCGGCGCGACCTTCGGCCTGGGCTGGACGCCGTGTATCGGCCCGGTGCTCGGCTCGGTGCTCACCTTCACGGCGACCAGCACGACCAGCCCAGGGGTCGGCGCGCTCTACCTCGGCGCCTACGCGCTCGGCCTGTCACTGCCGCTGCTCGCGGTGGCGGCCGTCGCGCCGCTTGCGCTCGGCCCGCTCAAGCGGCTGCAAAGGCACATGCAGAAGGCGCAGATGGCCACCGGCGCGGTGCTCGCGGTCGTCGGGCTGCTGCTCCTCACCGACACCCTCGGCGCGCTCGACCCGACGAGCTTCGGCTCGGCGCACGGGACGAAGGCTGCCCCCATCGCCGCCGGCGCGGCCGCGAGCAGGGAGGGCGCCGCCTGTGGTGCGCCGAGCGAGGCCTCTGGGGCCTGTGGCCTGCCGCCGGCAGCGGCGATGGTCGAGAGCGCAGGGCTGGGCCAGGCCATCGCCGGTGGCCCGGCGATGATCGAGTTCGTCTCCAGCGCATGCCCTGTCTGTTTGCGGATGGCGCCGATCGTCGCCGCTGCCGAGCGCGACTGCGCCGGCCACAAGCTCCAGGTGCAGCGAATCCAGGTCGAGGCACCGGGCGGACGTGAGCTCGCGCGCCGCTACGGCGTGTTGGGCGTGCCGACCTTCGTCTTCGTCGACGAGGCGGGCAGGGAGGTCTCGCGGCTCGTCGGCGAGCAGTCGCTGGCGGCGCTCGAACAGACCTTGTCCGTGCTCGCAGGCGAGGAGTGCGACGGCTTTCGCGCCTTCCCAGACGAGCGCGCCCCCGCTGTTCCTGCCGGAGCAGGCGGGCCGAGCGCGGGTTCGCCACACGGATAGGCCTTTGCGGATGCCCGCCTCGCAGCGTCCGCGCGCCCTGCGGACCACCGAGCGCGGCTTCGCGACTTGGGAACAGCCTTGGCGCGAGTCCGACGCGATTCGCGAAGTGGTCCGCCGCCCGAACCCTCCTGCCGGCGCCGGCGTGAGCTGATCAGCCACGCTGTCGCAGCTTCGGTTACTCCGAGCGCTCCGCGCTAGCGCAGCTTGCGGCCTTGAAGCACGAACGCGGTTGCAGTCGGCTCAGATTCCTCCGGTCGCTCGGGGCAGGCCGTTGCGCCCGCCCTCGACAAGATTCGGAGTCGCGAGGCGAGGCCCGTGGCTTGCCCTGCGGCGGATCGGGGGTTCGCCGCGTCGGTTCTTGGGGCGAAGCCTCGTTAGCTCGTCTTGCCGATCTGTTCGCGGCGCACGAGGTCCTTCCAGGCCTCGAATTCGGGCGAATCGACGCGCATCACGAGCAGCGTCACCTCGAGCGGCCCGTCCGCGCCGCCGAGCACGAGCTTGCGCTCCTCGCCGTGCAGCAGCGACAGCTTTCCGATGCGCGGCGTCGGGCGGCTGGCGGTCGCCACGCCGAGCTGCACCTGATAACCGTCGCCGGTGCGCTCGGGCAGCAGTTCGAGCTTAAGGCGCGTCAACTCGGGCCGGTCCGGATCGACAAGGCGCATGGAAAGCTTGTGACCCGCCTCGCCCAGCAGGTGCGGGCGCGCGAGGATTTGCCCTTCGTCCTCGATGCGCATCGCGAAGAAGAGCTGCTCCGGCTGGTTGTGGCCGGAGAGAATCCCGGAACAGGCCGAGACGAGGGCAGCCGCGATCGCCAACGCCAACACGCCAATCACTCGCGTCTTCATCTTGCCCTCCGGTGTGCGACGCCGACCCCTCCAATTGTAAAGCAAACGGCAGGCCAAGGGAAAGGGACGGAACTTCGGACGGTTGGCCACTTCCCTGGAACCGAATCGCTGCCACTTTGCCACGGCGACGAGGCCGGCATGCCATTTTGTCAACGTCCAGGCGTGCGCTTCGGGTCTGTGGTCGAAGCCCGGGGTGTCGAGTCGCGAGTCGAGAGTTGAGAGTCGACGCCCGGGTTTGGCCAGGGAGCCAGGCGATCGGTCGCGGGTTGGTCGGGGCGCATCGCCATGCGCCCGTCGAGGAATCGGGGCAGATGCGGGCGATGCCAGGCTCCCCGGCGGCCGGCATGAAGGCCGGCCCTCTGGAATCGTGCCGCGGGCTCGCTCACTCCCAACTCAAAACTCAGAACTCCCAACTCAGCTCTCGACTGCCGTTAGACTGCGGCCTTTCGAACCGAGGAGGCCGCGATGCCCGATTGTCTGTTTTGCAGGATTCGAGACGGTCAACTGCCCGCTCGCAAGATCTACGAGGACGAAGGGGCGCTGGCCTTCGAGGACATCAGCCCACAGGCGCCCATGCACGTGCTGGTGATTCCCCGAAAGCACATCCCCACGCTCAACGACCTCACGCCCGAGGACGAGCCCCTGGTCGGCCATCTCTTCACGGTCGCAGCCCGGATAGCCGAGGAGCGCGGCCATGCCGGGCCGGGTTGGCGCGCGGTGATGAACTGCAATTCTCTGGCAGGCCAGACGGTCTTCCACCTGCACCTGCACGTCCTCGGCGGACGGCCGCTCGAGTGGCCGCCGGGCTGAGATGGCGAGAAGGCTCCCCATCGCCCTCGGCGCCTCGGTCGTGCTGCATCTTGGCGTGCTGGCGCTCGTGCACGGCTCGGCGCATCCCTCCCCGCCGGCTCACCCGCTCCCCGCTTTCGCGCTCGAGCTCGACGTGGTGCGTGCCCCGAAGGACCGGCTCGTGGGCGGAGCCGCGCCGCGATCCTCGTCCCCGGGCGATGAGGCCCAGCCGCCGTCGCCGTGGACGCTGCCCCGCGCGCGGCCAGCGCCTCCTCGCGCAGTTGCCGATGCGCGCCCGGTGGCGCTCCCGCCCGCTACGCCGGCCCCGGCGAGCAGGCCGCCCGCTGCTCCAGCAAAGCCGGCCGCGGCGCAGCGGGAGATCGGGCAAGACGGCGCCGCGGTGCTCGTCGCCGCGAGGAAGGGCTCGGCGTCTCCGGATATCGCCTCGGTCGTCGATGGGGCCCGCGGCACAGAAGAGGGCGATGCCCTCTTCGGCGTCATCACCTCGGGCGCCGGGACCGGGGCGGGCGGCGGCGGCTCGGGGCCTGGCACTGGCTTTGGTAGTGGCTCTGGTGACGGCGAGGGGGGCGAGCGGGGGCGTCGCCTGGCGGAGATCTCACGCCGGCTCGCCGCCGAGGCCACCGGCTGCTATCCCCGGGCGGCCCGGCGCTTTCGACTCGAGGGGAGAGCCAAGGTTCGCTTCTGTATCGGCGCGCAAGGTGAGCCGCAGGAGGCGCGTGTCCTCGAGTCCTCCGGCCATTCGCTGCTCGATCAGGCCGCGCTGTGCGTCGTCGCCCGGGCAGCGCCCTTTCCGGCCGTCGAGGACTGCCCGGCGGTGCCCATCAACTTCGTGATGGCGCACTGAGACCGAAGAACGGACCCTCGCCCGCCGGTCCGCGTGCGCAGACCAGGCGCGCGCCGTAGAGCTCCTCGAGAAGCGACCGGTCGAGCACCTCGCCGGCTGCGCCCTGGGCGACGATCTCGCCCTCGCGCATCAGCACCGCGCGGTCGGCCCAGGCGGCGGCGAGGTTGGGGTCGTGCAGCACGGCGACTACGCACAGCCCTCTTCGCGCCAGCGCGCTCGCGCGCTCCATCACCTTGGCCTGGTGTCCGAGGTCGAGAAACGCGGTCGGCTCGTCGAGCAGCAGAATCCTGGGCTCCTGCGCCAGCGCGCGCGCGAGGAAGACGCGGCGGCGCTCGCCGCCGGAGAGCTGGTCGATGGGCCGCGCCGCGAGCAGCTCGACCTCAGCGTCGCGCATCGCCGACTCGGCTACTTCTCGGTCGCGCCGGCCCTCGAGCGCAAGCCGCCCCTGGTGCGGAGCGCGGCCCATCAGGACCGCCTCGTAGACGGTGAAGGGCACGTCGGCAGGCGGGTCCTGCGCCACGAGCGCGACCTGCCGGGCGATCTCGCGGCGCGAGAGCCGATCGATGGGCACGCCGTCGACGAGCACGCTGCCCGTGAAGCGGCCGATGCCCCCGAGCGCCCGGAGCAGGGTGCTCTTGCCCGCGCCGTTGGGGCCGAGCAGCGCTGTCAGCGTCCCCGCCTCGGCGCGCAGGCTCGCGCCGCGCACGGCGAGGCGCGAGCCGTAGCGGCAGTCGATTCCCCTCGCTTCGAGCGCGGCCATCAGAACCTGCCGCAAGCGCCGAAGGCGAAGCCGCCCGGCCGCGGCACCAAGCCGAGCTGCTGGATGCCGGTGTTGGTGTCGGGCGTGGCCGGCTGCGAGGGCGAGAGCAGGAGCAGCACGCCCGTCGTCACTGCCGCGGCGGCGGCGACCCCGAAGGCGCTCGTGGCGAGGATGGCCTTGCGGCCGGCCGAGCGGCGCAGCGACACCAGCTCTTCGCTCTCCTTCCAGGGCAGCGTCGCGAGTTGCCGGCAGTCGACGTCGTACTCGTGCGCGCAGGCAGCGTGATAGGCGTCCTCGTCATTGCGCATCGCGACCGCGAGCGCGACTCCTCCGCCGAGGCCCGCGAGGGCCAGCCCGCCGGTGACGAACGCCGCGGTGCGGTAGGCGCGCGTGGAGCCGTTCGCGACGGCTTCGGGCGGCGCCGGCTCGCCGTCCTGGACGGGAGCGAGCACAGCGCTCTCGGGCCCGGGCACGAGGGTCGCGCTGTGCGCGTGGCGTTCGCCTTGGGCGACGTGCACCGAAGCGCGGTAGGGCAGATGGCCTTCCGCTTCGATTCGGAGGTCGTGGTCGCCGGGCAGGACGACGATCGGTCCGGAAAGCGGCGTGACGCCCGCCTTCAGCCCGTCGAGATAGACGATTGCGCCGTCGACATTGCAGGTGATCGCAAGGCCCGAGGGCTTGTGCCGCAACCCGATTGGAAGGGCCTCGCGCACGAGCTCGCCGGGCAACGCGGCGAGGGTCCCGGCCGGTACGCCGGTGCGTTCCTTGTGCCCGATGATCTCGCCGCTCAGCGTGTCGACGACGTCCACGGTGATCGCCGAGAGATCGGCGAACGAGGCGATCCCTAGAGCGATGAGGTACCGCACCCCGAGCGCGCGACCGAGCCGGGTGATGCAGTCCGCCGAGGCGCCGCACGAGCGCGGATTGAGCCCCGAGGATCTGAGCGCACGCTCGGCCGCCTGCAGCTCGAACGTCATGACGAGCGCCGAGCCCGCCGCGGCCTCGTGGGCGGCGAGGAGCGCCTGTTCGAGTACCGTGTCGGCGACGAGGGTCGCCTCGGTCGCGACCACGGCGGCCGAGGTCGGAGAGGGCTCGGCCCGCACGGTCGGACCGACCGCCATTGCGACGGCGAGGATCGCCGCCGAAATGGACTGGCGCAGCTTTCGGTCCGGGAGGGCGCTCGCCGACCGGGCCGCGCCGCAGGACTGGCCGCGCCGTTCCCTGTCGAAGCTCGCGGCGTCCGGCGATTGCGGCGGCCGGCTGGGCCGCGAGCTGTTCGGGGCCATCGGGCCGCGCAACCCGCCTGCGGTCACCTGCTGCCGTCGCCGTCTTCGGGCACTTCGAGGTGCTTTGCCCTGGAGTCGAGCGCGCTGTTCCATTGGTTCAGGTGGCCCTCGAGGAGAGTGTACTGCTTCGGCTGGTTGATCATCTGGTGGAAGCTCAAGCGCAGCGCTTTGCCGCTCGAGCACACGTTCCCGAGCTCCTCGCACGAGTACTGTGCGCGCAGCCGGCGCTCCTTGGCGTCGAGCTCGTCGAACAGCCGTGTCAGGCGCTCTTTGCGCGACAGCTTGACGGCAGGGCGGCCCGGCCTCGCGGTCTCGGCCGGAGGGGCCTTGTCGGGCTCGCCCGGTTCCAAAACGCCCGCGTCGGAGGCTGCAGCGGGCTCGTCCGAAGCTGGCTTCGGACTCGGGTCCGATGGCGTGACCGGGACAACAGGCGTCGGGTCGGCGGCCGAGCCGGGGAGAGGCTTCGGTTCGATGGGAGGCGGCCGCAAGGGCGCGGGATCGAGGAGGCGCGCCGTGTCCTGTCCCGAGCCAGGCCCTAAGCCGGCGCTCGCAGGTCCGAATCTGTCCCAAGCGAGCTTGCCTCCGACCGCGAGGAGGCCGGCCACTATCACGACTACCAGCCAGGCAAGACCCGAGCGCGGCTGGCGGGGTTCGGCCTGAAGTTGGCCTGGCACTTCGAGCCGCCGCGTGGACGCCTGGGCGGCACGCGAAGCCCGGCGATCATCGACCGGCTCCCGGTCCTCCAGCTTGGGCTCGGGCTCGTAGGTCACCGGCGCCCTGGCTGGATCCTGAGGCCTGGGGACCACGTCCTCGTACCTGACCGAGCCGGGCGGCAATTCGAGGGTTGCCCCCTCGGCCTCGACAAGTAGCGCGGGCGCTTCGAGGCCGACTGGTGTCGGGAGATCGACCTCGGCGTCCATCGGCGCGGCAGCCACGGGCCTGCGCTTGCGTCGCGACTCAGCGGGGCGAGGCTCGGAGCGCGTCGACCGGCGCGCGGGGCGCGCTCCGAGCGGTTCGGGCAGTGCGCCGTCGACCGCGGCGACGGTTGCGTCGCGGCCCGTCGCCTGGCTTGGCTTGAAGGCGGCCTGCGCGCTGGCTGCGAGGCTTGGCGCCGGAGTGTGCTCGCCCCCGCTCTCCTGGACGCTGAGCCGGGCGAGCGTCGCGATGGCCTTTCGCTCGCTCTCGAACTCGTTGGCGAACTGCTGGCGCATGAACGCGGCCAGCTTCTCGGGGCCGGCGGCCGGGTCGAACTCGAGCATCACCGCGGTCAAGCGCCCGCGCATCTCCTCGGCGCTCGGGTACCGCTCGTCGGGGTTGATGGCCAGTGCCTTGGAGAGCGCCTCCTCGAGCGATTCGGGCAGCTCCGGGCGCAGCGAGCGGATGGGCGCAATGGCCGGGTTGGCGACCGCGCGCATGATCTCGCCGGGGCGGGTGCCGTCGAACGGGTTCTTGCCCGCCAGCAGCTCCCAGAGGCAGATGCCCGCGGCGTACAGGTCGCTGCGGCGATCGACCGGCTGGTGGCGCGCCTGCTCGGGCGACATGTAGAAGAACTTGCCGAGGACCACGCTCGGGCTGGTGCGGCTCAGCGACATCGCGCTCTTGGCGAGCCCGAAGTCGATGACCTTCACCTCGCCTTCGTAGGAGACGAGGATGTTCTGCGGCGAGATGTCGCGGTGGACGAGGTTGAGCTCGCGCTCCTCGGAGTCCTTCTTGCGGTGGGCGTAGGCGAGCGCGTCGAGCACGCGCACGGTGACGTAGAGCGCCAGGCCCGTGGGGAATGGCTCCTGACGCTGGCGGACGGCGGCGCTCACCTTGCGCAGGTCCTTGCCGTCCACGAACTCCATCGCGATGAAGTACTCCTCGTCCACGACGCCCATGTCGAGGACCTGCGCGATGGAGCCGTGCTGGAGCTTGACGACGATCTTCGCCTCGTCGACGAACCGCTCGACGAAGGACTGCTCCTGGGCGAGGGCCGGGAGAATCTTCTTGATGACGACGAGCTTCTCGAAGCCCTCCACGCCCGTCATCCGTGCGAGGTAGACCGCGCCCATGCCACCTTTCGCGATGGGGGTGAGCAGCGCGTAGCGCCCGAATCGAACGGGTTGGAACGGGCGCAGGCCTCGGGTGGGGTTGGACATTCTCTGGGCTCACGGCCGAAGGCGAGGGCGGGCTCGGGCGCCGTGCGCTCGTCAAGCGAGTGCGATGTCGGGTCGCCTCCGGAAATTGCTCACTTGCGGCCGGAGCTTACCAGCATTCGTCGCACGGCAAAACGACTGTGCGCTCTCTTGACGAGAGGGCCTGCGCCGCCGCCTCCCGCGACCCGGGCGCGAACCTTACGGGCCTCCGACCACAAGTCGGACGGTCCGTTCGGAGTCGACACTTCCGGGCTGTCGCGTCGGGCCCCGGGCGCCGGCAGCCCGCGCCAATCGTTCGCGGGGGGGACCGGGTTCGGTGGGGCCCGCGCTCACGCCTCATCGGCTCAACGCAAGCGCCCGGTCTCGACGCCGGGCATAGTGAAGCAGTCGTTGTCCTCGTCGAGGACCTCGAACACCGGGACCTTCTTCGCCTTGCCCTTGAGCGCGCGCTCGCCCATCGGCGCGACGTCGAAGCGCGCCCCTATCGCCGCGAGGGTCGGCCCGGTGATGAGCACCTGGCCGGCCTTGGCCGAGGACTGGACGCGCGCGGCGATGTTTACCGCGTCGCCGAGCGCGGTGTACTCGATGCGCTCCTCGGAGCCGAGCGTGCCGGCGAGCACCGTGCCGGTGTTCAGGCCGATGGTGATCCCGCAGCGCTCGTCCACCGGGCGGCTCATGATCATCTCCACGAACTCGCGCCGGCAGGCGAGCGCGCAGCGCACCGCCCGGCTCGCGTCGTCGGGGCGCGAGTAGGGCGCGCCGAAGATGGCCATCACCGCGTCGCCGATGAACTTGTCGACCGTGCCGTCGAAGCTGAAGACCACCCGCGTCATGCGCGCGTAGTACTCGTTGAGCAGGTTGACGATGCGCTCGGGCGCCAGCCGCTCGGTCAGCGGAGTGAACCCCGAGATGTCGGTGAACATGATGGTGACGAGCTTCGCCTCCATGCGGCTGCCCGACTTGTCGCCGGACTGCAGATCGGAGATGACCCGCTCGACGATCGCCGGTGCGTGGAAGCGCTCGAGGGCCTTGCGCACGCGCTCCTCGGCGTCCGCCTTCTCCTTCAGACGCCACTTCTCGATGCCGTTGGCCGCCATGTGGGCGATGGCGTTGACCACGTCGACCAGCCGCGACAGCGAGGCGGTCTCCGGCGCCTCGCGGTTGAGGTAGATGACCCCGACGAGCTCGCCCTCGCGCAGCATCGGCGCGCAGATGACCTGGTCGAGGTCATAGAGGATGACGCTCTCGCTGGAGGCGAAGCGGGCGTCGTCCTGGGCGTTCGTCACCGCGAGGGCGACCTTCTTGCGCACCACCTCGCCGATGATCGAGTCGGAGACCGGCACCTCGCCCTTCTGCAGCTTCTTGCGGTGGCGCACCACCAAGGGGACGAGCTTGCCGCGCGAGTCCTTGGCGAGCGCGACGCCGGTGGTCGCCTGCGTCACCTCGGCGACCAGGTCGATGACCGCCTCGAGGAAGCTCTTGAGGCTCGGCGAGGTGTTGAGCTTCTCGCTCACCTTGATGAGCAGGAACAGGCTCTCGACGTCCTCGACCGGAGGGCTCGACCTCAGCTCGGCGGCGCTGAGGCGCTCGACCTCCTCGTAGCGCTCGAGGAACGGGTTGTCCTCGACGGCGCGGCTGACGATCACCTCGCCCATCGAGTCGATGCCGTGCAGGCCCGAGGCCTGGAACTGCCCGAAGTCGATGGGGTCGGTCTTCGCCGTCTCGAAGTTGCTCGGCTGGCGCACCGACAGCGAGTTCTCGCCGATCTGCACCAGGTCGCCGGCCTGGGCGCGCTTGGAGCCCTTGAGCGGGACGTCGTTGATCCGCATCCCGTTGCGGCTGCCGAGATCCTCGACGGTCAGCGTGCCGCCCTTCACCTCGATGCGGGCGTGGCGGCGGCTCACCTGGTCGCCGGAGAGCACGATGTCGTTCGAGTCGGCTCTGCCGATGCAGGTGACGCCGTCGGGCAGATCGTAGGCGGTGTCGAAGTAGCCGGGACCGTTGATGATGAGCTGCCACATGGCTCGAGAGTAGGCGGTGGAGGGGAAGGAGGGCCGATGATATTGGCCGCTATTTCACTGTGTCAATTCGCGGCCTTTCGCGAGCCGGCAGCGGATGGCTGGTCGAGCGGCGGCAGGCCGAAGAGGCGCTCAGCGTTGCGGTGGTAGAGGCCGTGCAGCACCTCCTCGGGCAGCCCGAGGGCGTCGACCGTCCAGCGGCCCTGGATCGGGGTCGGGTGGGCGATGGCGCGCTCGCCCGTCTCGAAGAAGCGCCAGTGGGCCGCGAAGAAGAGGTCGGCCTCGGCCGGCCCGGGCCGCGTGCCGTCGGGCGCCCCGAGCATCAGCTCGGGGCCGAACATGCTGAAGTCGGTGCCGAAGAGGATGCGCTCGCGGTGCTCGACGAAGATCGCCCGCAGCTTCTCGGCCGGCTGGCGGCCGATCTCGCCGAGGCGCGCCGCGGTGTCGACGTAGAGGTTCGGGTAGCGGCGCAGCATCGCCGCGACCCGCTCGGGCTCCTCGGGCGCGTTGCCGAAGTGGATGCCGATGAAGAGCGTGCCCGGGTGTCTGGCCACCCGCCGCTCGAACTCGCCGAACAGCTCCTCCCAGCTCGGGAAGGGCGGGCCGAAGAAGCTCCAGCCGGGGTTCGCGCTCAGCTCCTCGTAGCGCTCGTTTGCCGGGGTCGGCGGCTCGAAGAAGGCCTTGGGGTCGCCGGTGTGGATGTCCACGATCAGGCCGAGCCGGCCGCACGCCTCGAAGATGGGGTCGAGCCGCGGGTCGTCGACCTTCACCCGGGCGCCCGCCGGATCGACGAAGCCCAGGCCGAGCGCCTTGTAGATCTTGAGCCCCTTGGCGCCGAGCCCCTTGGCGTGCCCCAGGGCGGCGATCTCGCGCTCGACCCAGCCCGGCTGCAGCAGGCCGCGCGGGTTGAGGTTGGCGAAGACGACCACCCGCCCGCCGAACGGCCGCGCCCCCTCGAGCGCCACCTCGAGCGCCGGGCCGAAGCCGCCCGAGGCGTTGGCGAAGCCGACGATGCCGTTGCGCGCGTAGAGCTCCATCGCGCGCGCGGTGTCGTAGGGATGGACGTGGGCGTGGGCGTCGAAGCGCGGGATGCGGGCCGCGACAGCGGGCGCGTCGGCGGTGCGACCCGGCCCGCCGCAGCTCGGGCGCGAGCAGCCCAGGGCGAGCGGGAAGAGCAGCAGGGCGGCAGTTGCGGGTCTCACGCGGGGCATCATCGCACCTCGGCGCGCGCTTCAGGCGAGCCCGTGTCCGCGCCCGGCGCGGCGCAGCAGCCAGAGGAAGACCGGCCCGCCGATGAGCGCGGTGAGCACGCCGACCGGGGTCGAGGTGCCCAGCGGCCGGAACAGGAGGCGCGCGAGCAGGTCGGCGAGCACGAGGAAGAGCGCGCCGCCGGCGGCCGAGGCGGGCAGCAGCAGCCGCTGATCGGGCCCGAGCCACAGGCGCAAGACGTGCGGGACGATGAGGCCGACGAAGCCCACGAGGCCCGAGACCGCGACCGCGGCCGCCACCGAGAGCGAGACCGCGAAGAAGAGCCAGCGGCGGGTGCGCTCGACCTCGACGCCGAGCGAGGCGGCGCCCTCGTCGCCGAGCGACAGCAGGTTCAAGTCGTTCGCCCGGGCGAGGATGAAGCCGAAGGCCGCGAGCTCGAAGACGAAGACCCCGGCGACCGAGGACCACTCCGGGTACTCGAGCGCGCCGGCCAGCCAGTAGAGCAGCTCGCCCACGCGCTCGGGCGGGGAGATGGCCTTGATGAAGGTGATGGCCGCCGAGGCGAGCGCGTTGAAGACGACGCCCGCGAGCAGCGCGCCGTAGGTGGACAGCCGGTCACCGAAGCGGCCGGCGGCGTAGACGACGAAGGTGGCGGCCAGGGCCCCGACGAGCGCGGCCAGCGTCGTCGGCGAGCGGCCGAGGAAGCCTCCGAGCACGGTGCCGAGCGGGCCGGGCAGGGCGCCGGCGCTCGCGGAGAGCCAGCTCGCGAGCGCGCCGCCGCC
>DHSB01000250.1:18881-31044 GCA_002408385.1 Myxococcales bacterium UBA5297 | reverse complement strand
GCGGTTGAGGAGCCCAAGGTCGCACGCAAGTCCAAGGTGGCGGCTGCTCGGGCTGCCAAGCCCAGTGAGGCGGAGCCTGAGCCGAAGGCGCGTGGCAGGTCGAAGAAGAAGACCACGGAGTAGCGGAGGCAGCGCGGCTTGTTCTCCACGACTGTCGAAGGGCAGTGCGGCTTGCCGTGTCGGCTGTCCTTCGGCGAGCGGTTCGCCTGCGCGGGCGCCCAGTGGCCTGGGCGGCTGACCTCTTGGCGCCGGGCAGCTCGCGAGAAGTGGGTCTCGTCATGCTCTCGCGCTAGACTGCCGTCGAACAGTCCGAGTCCGCAGGCCGCACGTGCCAGTTCGGCGTGTCGGCGGGCGTGCGGTTGCGGCGTGCGACTCGACGAAAACGCGACAGCAGGACAGGTAAATGAGCAGACCGATTCTGGGCATCGACTTCGGCACCACCAACACGACAGCCGCCTACTTCGACCCCGATGGCAGGCTTCGACTGGTGCGGGTGACCGACAAGAGCCACGTCATGCCATCGGTCGTCTGGTATCACGCGGCGGACAAGGCGCTCGTTGGCCACGGGGCCCGCACTCAGATCATCGACGACCCGCGGCACACCGTCTTCGAGGCCAAGCGCTTCCTGGGCCGGCGCTTCCAGTCCGAGTTCGTCATCAAGAACCGCGAGCGGTTCGCCTTCGATCTGGTCGAGGGCGACGACGGCTACTGCGCTGTGCTGACCTACGATCGGGTCACGTCGCTCGTCGAGACCGCCCACCTCGTCGTCCAGCAGATGCTGACCCTGGCGAACCATCAGGCGGGCGAGCCTTTTCACGAGTGCGTAATCACCATGCCGGCGCACGCGACTTTTCGGCAGCGCGAAGCGATGCGGCGCGCCGCGGAGAAGGCGGGCTTGGCCGTGCGGGCGATCGTCAACGAGCCGACCGCGGCGGCGCTCTACTATGCGAACCTGCGAAACCCGCAACAGACGGTGCTCATCTTCGACCTCGGGGGCGGCACCTTCGACGCGACGCTGATGTCGGTCGAGAACCGCGTGGTCAAGGTCCTCGCCACCGGGGGCGACTCGTTTCTGGGCGGGGCGAACTTCGATGCCCTCATCGCCGAGCGCCTCGTCGCCGATTTCCAGGAGAGGCACGGAATCAACCTGCGCGAGAACCGGCTGGTCATGCAGCGGCTCCTGTTCGCCGCCGAGTCGGCGAAGATCGCGCTCTCGAGCGTCGAGGAGCGGCACATCCGCATCCCCTGCGTCGCGCAGAAGGACGGACGCTTCGTCGATCTTGAGCACACGCTGACGCGCGAGGCGATGGACGAGCTGTGCTTTCAACTCGTCGAGCGCACCGCCGCCGCCTGTGACGACGTCCTGACGCGCGCCGGTATGAAGGCGGAGGAGATTGACGAGCTGGTGCTCGTCGGCGGCCAGACGCGCATGCCGGCGATACGCAGTCGGTTCACGCAGTTCAAACGCTACTCGTCGGAAAAAGACGTGCACCCGGAGCTTGGCGTGGCGATTGGCGCGGCGATCCTCGGACGCAACCTCGCGCGGGGTGTCAGCGGGTTGGCCGACGTGGTTCCCATGCCGATAAGCGTGATGGTGCCCGGTGGAGGCACTCACGAGGTCATCAGCGCGAACGCCCAGGTGCCCTGCACCAAGAGCGTCACGCTGGAGGGCCTTCCGCCGTGGCAGGCCCCGGTGCCCATCGCGATCTTCGAGTCGCTCGACACCACCAGCATCGAACGCGAGATCTTCGGGACTGTCCACGTGCCCGTCGAGTGGCGCGTCGGGGCGGGAGGCTCGCCGTCGCTGCAGTTGGAGCTCGGGCAGGACTTCACGCTCAAGGCGAGGCTGCTGGCGCCGGATGGACGGGTCGCGCCCGCCACCATCGTCGAGATGCGGGCGGGGGGAAGGTAATCCAGGTCGGAGCCTCGCGCGGCCGCCCTTCGGCAAGCCTTCCCGGGCCTCGGGGAATCGAAGGCGCAAAGAAGAGAAAAGGCTGCCAAATAGCTTGGCAGCCTTTCTTTCCAGTGGAGGCGGCGGGAATCGAACCCGCGTCCGAAAGTCATCCACTCTCGCCACTACGTGCGTATCCCATGATTTGTACTCGCCGAGCGCTCCCATGGGCAGGATCACCCGGCGAGTTTCCCGGATTAGTCTCGCGACAAGCCCTCCAGGCGATTGCTTGCCGCCAGCCTGCTAAATGGCGCCCGATTCTGACCCCACAGGCAGAAGGTCAGGCGGACGCGCGCTGCTACGGGTTATTAGGCCGCGAGCGCGAGCTCAACGTTGTCGTTGGCTTTTGTGTTTTCCCAGGAAGGATTAGCGAGGTCACCCGAGATCCTCGGCACGCGACTTGAGCTTCAGCACCCTCGTCGAAGCCAGTTCGCCCCCAAATTGTCAAAGACCGGCCGGTCGCTTTACAGCCAACCGAGAGCCATTCACCTTAGTGAGTTGCGCTCCTCTCGTCAACCGTCCGAAATGGCTGAGGAATTCCGCGTCGATAGCCAGCGTGCGGTCGGAGGGCCTCTTGGCGCTGGGAGAGGACGGCCCGCTTGCGCCTTGGGCTTATCGGACGGCCCGCCGCTCGGCGAGAGAGCACCTGAGCTCGTTTCGCCCGATTCAAGCAACCTGGGCGCAACCCGGTCACCCAGAGCGTAGAGGCGACCAGCGGGAGCCTCGGAGGCGAGGGATTCGCCGATTCTCTTCCCAAACTTGGGTTGGACGAGGACCTCCGGCGGGCCCGCCGGTAATTCGGCCACTTGCGGTTTGGGCTTTTCGCGGGGAACCAAAGCTGGAGCTCGCACGCCTTGGCCTCGGGCTGTCGGCACCAGAGGTCGCCCGAGCGCGCCCACGGCTCAGGCGACGAAGCGGTAGCCGACTCCGCGCACAGTCAAGAAGTGCCGAGGCTCTTCCGGGTCCTGCTCGAGCTTGGCCCTAAGGCTGCGCACGAAGTTGTCCACGGTCCGGGTGGTGCCCTGGTAGTCAAAGCCCCAAGCCCCTTCGAGCAGCGACTGGCGCGTCAACACCCGCCCCGGGTGCTCGAGAAAGTACTTGAGAAGCCTGAACTCCTGCGCGGTCATCGCCACCGCGGCCCCGTCGCGACGCACGCAATGCTCGCCGAAGTCGACCTCGACCGCCGCGAAGCAAAACGAGCTCGAAGGCCCGGTCTTGTGGCGCCGCATCACCGCTTTGATCCGCGCCAGCAACTCTTTCAAGCCAAAGGGCTTGGACACGTAATCGTCGGCCCCTAATTCGAGCCCCATGATCTTGTCATGCTCGAGCGCTCTGGCCGACAGCACGACCACGGGCAGCCTCGAGCCGCGCCGGCGCAGCTCCTTGAGCACCTCGAAGCCGTTCATGCCCGGTAGCATGATGTCCAACACCATTAGATCCGGCTGCTCGTCGAAAGCGAGCTGCAAGCAGCGATCGCCATCCTGGGCTTGAAGAATCTCATAGCCCTCGTGCCGCAAGTTGATGGACAGGCCCGTCAAGATCGACAGATCGTCCTCGGCCAACAGGATTCGGGTCTTCTTCTCAACCACGGGTTTGTCCCCTCAGTCGGCAACCGCGGGAAGGGTAAAGCAGAACGCGCTGCCCTTGCCGGGCTCGCTCGTCACCGAGATTCTGCCCTGGTGCGCCTCGACGATGCGCTTGGCGATGGCCAGCCCGAGCCCGGTTCCTTCGGTTTGACGGCTGAGCAGATCGTCGGCGCGGTAGAAGTGATCGAAGATGCGCTTGCGGTCGGCGGGCGAGACCCCCGGCCCGTCGTCGATGACCTCGAAGCGCACCATCTTCCCCTCGTTGCAGGCGCGCACGACGACGTGCTTTTCGGGCCCGCTGTACTTGAAGGCGTTCTCGAGAAGATTGAGGAGCACCCCTTCGATCATCTGCGGATCGGCAAGCACCTTCGGCAACTCCTCGGGCAGCTCGACTCTCAGCTCGGTCGAAGAGCCGGGCCGACCGGCGGCGAGCTGGTGGGTGCGATAAGCGGTGAGCGCTTCGTCGACCAAGGCCTGGGCGGGCACAGGCAGGCGCCTGTAGACCTTGCGGCCGCTCTCGATGCGGGCCCAATCGAGGATACGTTCGATCATTATGGTGAGCCGTTCGCTTTCGCGGGCGAGCAGGGCGAGACACTCCTTCGACTCGGCCTCGCTGACCCGCCCCATGGCCAGGGTCTCGACGAACATGCGGATAGAGGTGAGCGGGGTGCGCAAGTCGTGGCTGATCGACGAGACGAAGTCGGTCTTGAGCCGGGAGAGCTTCGCCTCCTTGAAGATCGCACGGCCAACCAGGGCGGAGCCGACCCCGATGGTGATGTAGAAGGCCGCGAGCAGCGCGATGTAGATGATGCGATTGCGCCGCGACAGCGACAGAGCATCCTTGGGGCCGATGGCGGCGATCTCCCAGTCGGCCAGCGGTGGGGGCAGCTTGCGGAGGGCCAGGGTGGGCTCAGCGCTTTCGACAGGCGTGCGCACGACGTCGGCGACCAGGCCGATGATTCCGCCTTCGGACTGCGGCTCGACCGGGCGCAAGACGAAGCTCGTTCCCTCTGCATCCGCTTCTTCGCGGGCGAGCTCGGCGAATCGCCTTCTTAGCCATTGCTCGTCGACGCGGTAGACGGCGACTGCGCCGTCGGCGCCGCGCCGCGCTCCGTAGAGCCCCCTGGCCGGTCCGGCGTCGAGGTAAACGTGGGCCGCCCCGCTCTCGGCCAGCTCTCGGGTGCGCACCGCGAGCAGCGCCTCGGCGGCGAGCATCCCCGCCTCCTGCGATTCGCGAAACGAGACCTCGCCTGTCTCTTCAACGATGAAGAACGGGCCGTATAGCGGCTCGACTCTTCGCAGCTCGGACGCCCAGGCGGGCCGGGCGGCGAGGTCTCGAGGGGGCTCTAGATGCTCGAGCGCGCCATTGAGAAGGTAGGCGAGCTGCTGCTCGAGCTTTGCCAGTCTGCCGGTGAAGCTTTTCTCGAGGCTCATCTCGACGGCCGCCTTCTCGTTCTTGATCGCGAGAACGCCAAAGGCCGACAGCGCCGCGCTCGGGATCACCACGAGGGTGAGGAAGAGCACGAAGGTCTTGCGAAAGCTCGCCAGTTCGTTCGCGGGATGGACCACGCGCCCCTTTTACCTACGCAGGGCCACCGGGCACAACAGCGCCCGCATGAACAAAGGGGCGCCATTCAAGCGCCCCTTCGTCGTCCCTGCGGACTACCGTGAGCTAGTAGTTTTCGCGCTGCGGCGAGCTTTCGCTCTCCGGCCGGTCCGACTCCTCCTGCTCGCCCGCTCCGCCCGTCCCCTGCTGCCCGCCCATGAACTCGAGCGACTTGAGCATGTTGCGGTTGTTCTTCAGCTCGTAGGAGGCGCGCACCTCCTGGCCCTCTCTGAGGGCCTGGGCCGAGGTGACGCCCTTGAACTCGGTGTCGCGCTGGACCTGGAAGGGCACGGCGGCGTTGTCGTACTCGATGATGACCATGTTGCGGTCGGCCTTGAGCACTCGCCCGGTCAGCGAGTGCTCCTGCTGGGCCTGCTGTTGGGCTTGCGATTCGCGCTGAGCCGGCTGGTCGCTGGGTTCTGTCTGAGCGGTCGCGCTGGTAGCGAAGGCGAGAAGCCCGACTGCCGCCATCGCGCCAAGAAGCTGCCTCATTCCCTGCCTCCCGTGATGCTCGGGCCGCCTCGGGCACCGAGCCCTCTGGCTTGCAGGAAGATTAGGGCCAGACCTTTTTCGCCGACAGCGGCATCGACGGGGGCACGAGGCACGCGTCGGAAGGCTCGTGCCGTCGTCGGGAGGGCCGGAGAGCAAGGGCGAGATCGTCGTTTGCAGCCGCTGTTCGAGCACCTGCTGGCAAGGACGGGAGGCGCGGGGAGGCGTACGAGCGCCTCCCGTCTCGGCGGCCCCCCGAGCGCGCATGAAGAGGAGGCGCGGAAGCGAGGCTTTCGGAAGGCCTCCTCGACCGCACCTTCAGAAAAAAAACGCGCGTTCGAGGGCCATTTCGGGACCGGATCGGCCCGGGAAGGCCCCTGGCCGGCCCGTAGAGCGATTTCAGGTCGCCAGGCTTGCTTCAAATAGGGCCGGAGGCCGAACGGCCGCTCCTGGGCCATCCTGGCGCTCCACAGGTGCCTTCCCGAGGCTTCGACCGCGCGCCGCAACGTGCGGAAACAACTGCGGTTTTTCGCGCGCCTTCGCCGGGCCTGGGCTCGGTGCGGACCTCGTCCAAGACGGCGCCGCCCCAAAGGCTCCTGACGGCCGAACCCGCCGCCAGTCCTGCCGCGGCTCGTCGGTGGCGCGCCCGGGGTGCCGAATCCGTCGGGGCCGCCCGGCAAGCCGGCCGGAGAGGCGAAGAACGCAGGCCCTGCTGCGCCTTCGAGGCGACTCGCCGTTTGACACCGCCGAACCGCGGCGGCTAGCCTTCAGGCGCTTTTCTTCCTCAAGCGGAAAGGTAGCTAGGTCATGCCCGCGAAGACCAACACCCCCGCCGGCGACGAGAACCGGCTCTTCCCGAACCTCGAGCGCTTCATCGAGAGCAATGATCGCGAAGCGACCGCCCGCCTCTTCGAACAGACCAAGAGCAAGCTTCAGGAAATCGCCTCGGGCGCCAAGGGCCCGGCGGCGAAGAAGGCGCTGGCTGGCATCGCGCAGGCCGAGGCCCTTCTCTCGAGCCTTCACGACGTTCGCGAGCGGCTGGAGAAGGAGTCGAAGGGGGCCAAAAAGCCCAGGCGGTAGGCACGGTTGGCGAAAAGGTGACCGCCTGAGGAAACAACCTTGAGGCTTGGGCGATAATCAATTCGGGCGCCACCAAATCGGCGCCGAACTCCAGGAGGATTCCATGGGTGGCCCTTCGCGCATCAACCAGACCCCAGTTCGCCTCAACACGAAGCTCACCGCTGACCGCCAGACCCCGAAGACCGATTTCGGCTCGCGCGTTCGCGACGGCGTCTCGGTGACCGCCCAGGCGGTGGCCACGGGAGCGGCAGTGGCTGCTCCGATGGTTCCGGGTGGCGCAATCATCAGCGCGGCGGTCAGCGGCGTCGAGAGCATGGCGGCCTCCTCGTCGGGCGCGGTGCGCGCGGCGAGCTCGGGCGCCTACGGCGTCGGCGGTGCCGCGGGCTCGACCGGGAGCGCCGGCGGGACGGCGGCCCTCCCCGGCGGCTCGAGCTACGAGCAGGGCATGGCGCTGCTCGAGGCCCAGCAGGCCTCG
This sequence comes from Myxococcales bacterium UBA5297, assembly GCA_002408385.1. Taxonomy (GTDB): domain Bacteria; phylum Myxococcota; class Myxococcia; order Myxococcales; family UBA5297; genus UBA10939. The sequence goes on along the minus strand of DHSB01000250.1, from coordinate 23,857 downwards.
AACATGCAGTTTTTGACCCTTCAGAACCAGATGCAGGGCGAGAACCAGAAGTTCTCCACCCTTTCCAACGTGATGAAGGTTCGCCACGACACGGCGAAGAACAGCATCCAGAACATCCGCTAATCGGTTCGAGGTGCGAAGAGCTTCGGAATGCGGCGGCGGGCCCCTCGGGCCTGCCGCCTGCTTTTGTTTGCGGGAGAGCCGTTGGCTTTCGGTTGTGTCGGCTGATACCCTGGCCTCCTTTCGCGTGGCGGGTGGCCGCGCGCCTGTGCGGAGAGCGCAATGGCAGACCAGAACAACCGCCTTGTCCCGATTTCGCGGGAGGAGATCGTCATCCTCCTTGAGTCCGGGTACGTGTTGATGAACATGAGCAAATGGAGCGAGGCGCGCGAGGTCTTCACCGGCGCGGCCGCGCTTTTGCCCAAGAGCGAGGTGCCGCGCCTTGCCCTCGGGACTCTGGAGTTTGCCCAGGGCCGCCACGACAAGGCCCTGCAGGAGTACCGCAAGGCCCAGCAGCTCAATCCCAAGAGCGCTTTGCCCCGGGCCCACGCCGGCGAGGCGCTGCTTTTCCTCGGCAAGGCGAACGAGGCGACCCGCGAGCTGAAGGCCGCGGTCGAGCTCGAGCCCGACGGCGACGGAGGCCAACTGGCCCGAGCGCTCCTCGAGGCCAAGGAGGCTGGCGCCTTGCCGCCTCCCAAGGCGGCGAAGAAGTAGGCGGCTCGACTGCCCCTGCTCGCAACCTCAGAGCTCGGCTGCGCGATAATCGTCATGGAGGACCATCGGCAGCACCAGTGAGAAGGCGAGGTCGAGAGCATGGGCATCGGGCCAATCAGAGGTGGAGGGCGCAGCGGCCCCAAGGGCGTCAAGGGCGCGGGCAAGGCCGGGGGCAAGGGCGCGGTCGCCAAGGCCTCTGGCAAGAGCTTCGGCAAGACCGACGCGGTCGAGAGCCTCGTCGGTGTGTCGGGTGCGGCGGGGTCGGCCGAGGTGAGCGGCGATATCATCGTCGAGCAGGCCTCGGCGGTCGCCCGTGCGCTCAAGAGCGGAGAGATCGCCACCAAGGCCGAGGCCGCACGCCGTCTGGTCGCTGGAATCTTGAAGGAGCGGATGAACATGCAGTCGAAGGCGCTGGAGAGCCGCATCGCCGAGCAGCTCGAGCAGGACCCGCGGCTTGCCCAGACCCTCGAGCGAATCTGGCAGCGCGGATAGGAGCTTCGCCTTGGCGTTTACCGAGGACAGAGCGCAGCTCGTCGAAAAGTACGGGCAGTATGTCCGCTCGCTCGCCAACCAGGTGCGCAAGCAGTTCAACGCCAGGCTCGACATCGAGGACCTCGTCAGCTACGGCACCGTCGGACTGTTCGAGGCGGCCGAGCGCTTCGATCCCAAGGTCGGCGCCAATTTCCTCACCTTCGCCCACTACCGCATCAAGGGCGCCATCTTCGACGGGCTGCGGCAGATGGGCGTGCTCAAGGGCCCCGACCAGCGCGCCCTGTACCTGAGCGAGCGCACCTCGAGCTATCTGACCTCGGCCGCGGCTCGCGACAGCGGGCCGCGCACCTTCGCCGACGACGTGCGCGAGGTCGAAGGCGCGGTCACCAGCCTCGCGGCCATCTTCGCCTGCAGCCTCGAGGGCAACGAGCACCTGCAGATCCGTGACGAGTCGCTCGGTCCGGAGGCGCGGCTCGAAATCGCCCAGCTCAAACACCGCGTCAAGCTCGCCATCGAGAAGCTGCCGGACAACGAACGTAGGCTGCTGGTGGCTTACTACTACGAATCGAAGACGCTCGAAGAGGCCGGCTCGACCATCGGGCAATCCAAGAGCTGGGCCTCGCGCCTGCACGCGCGGGCCATCGAGCGATTGAAGGGGTTTCTTGCCGAGGAGATGGAGCTTCCGCAGCCCACCGGCAGCCGGGCCGGACCGAAGGCGGGTTCGGCAGCCCCCTCGCGCAAGGCCGGCCCCAGAACAGCGCCCGCCACTGCCGCGGCACGGCAGACGGGAACGAGGTAAAGGAGAAACGCCATGGCCACCCCGATTCCAGCGGCAGCGCAGCAGGTCGCCCAGGTCGCCCAGCAACAGCAGGTGGCCCGCCCCGAAGCGACCCCCAAGACCGGCGCCTCGAAGTTCGACCAGGCGATGGCCCACAAGTCTGAGGCGGCCCAGGCCACAAGCCAGGTGACCAAGACGCAGGCCGCGCAGGCGACCCAGCAGGCACAGAAGGCGACGCACGCGACTCAGGTCGAGCGCACGGGCAAGGTCGACGACCTCAAGCAGGCGAACGCCGCCAAGCGCGAGGCGCCCGTCCAGCAGAAAGCGCAGGTCGAAAAGGCCCGCAACTCGGTCGAACAGCTCCTGACCCAGATCGAGAACCGCAACGCGGCGATGGGCGAGTTTGTTAACAGCGCGATCAGCGGCAAGATCAAGCTCAATCAGCAACAGCTCCTCGGGCTGCAGGCGAAGGTGAGCGAGTATTCGCTCGAGCTCGACCTGACCGGCAAGGTCGTCGAGAAGGCGACCAACGGCCTCAAGGACACCTTGCGGACGCAGGTCTGACGTTCCCCGGGCTTGTTTTCTAGCGAGCCGCCTCGCCCGCTGTGCTGGGCTGGGGCGGCTCGCTTTCGTTTGCGGGCAAGTTGGCTGGCCGACACCGTGTGGTAAGCTTCGGGGCCACTTGTGACCAACGACGGAGTCCTCCCGTAGATGAATCCTGTGTGCCGCGCCGCCGTGGCCCTGCTGCCTGTGCTCCTGCTGTCTGCCTGTCAGGTCGAGATTCAGCACCAGCTCACCGAGCGGGAAGCCAACGAGATTCTCGTCCTGCTCGAGCGCAAGGGCATCCCGACGGTCAAGAACAAAGAAGAGGGCGGGCGCGAGCTGACCTGGATGATCAGCGTCCCCAAGGCGCACGCGGCCAACGCGGCGATGCTGCTCAAGGAGAACGAGCTGCCGCGCACCCGGAGCCCGGGCTTCGAGATCTTCAACCGTGGCAGCCTCATCCCCACCGCGACCGAGGAACGGGCCATGTTCCTGCAGGCGCTCGCCGGCGAGCTGTCGAAGACCATCTGCTCGATAGACGGGGTGCTCGACGCGCGCGTCCACATCAACATCCCGCAGACCGACGAGCTCTCCGACCGCGAGGCGCGCCCCCAGCCCTCGGCCTCGGTGCTCATCAAGTATCGCGCCTACACCGACCCGGGCGAGAAGGCGCCCCCTCCTCCGGTGACCGACGATCAGATCCAGCAGCTCGTCGCCCGCGCAGTGCAGGACATGAGCCCGGAGAAGGTCTCGGTGGTCATGACCCCGGCGGCGATGCCCGGGGGGCTCGATACCACCGGCCCCAACCTCGTCGAGGTGCTAGGCGTTCGCATGGCGGCCGACTCGGTCAACGTCTTCCGCGGGCTGCTTGCGGTGCTGGTGCTCATCATCCTCGGCCAGGGCGGCTATATCGCCTACAGCAAGACGCGGGAGATGCGCCAGCCGGTCGGTCCGGCCGTTCGGCCCCGACCGCGACCGGACGCCTGAATAGTGTAATTCCAATGCCTTGGCCCGCCTTCGCCGCTTTCTGACGGGCGGGCCCGCGGGCGCAGGCTCGTTGCGGGACAAAGCGAGCGGCTGATAGCATCTCGTGAGGAGTTTCGCTCGGTTGCACCCCGGAAACCCGAATGGCAAGGCGCCGCAACCAAGACGCAGGCGGAGAGAGGCTCGACGAGGTCCCGGCACCGCCGGTCGCTGATCGCACGCGCGTCGAGGTCTCGCCTTTTGCCGAGCAAGCGCCTCTGCCCGACCGCACTCGCCTCGAGCCCTCCCCGCTCGCCCCGGAGCCCGAGCCGGCGCGGCGCGGGGCTCGACGTCCTACCCGCGGACAGTCCCCTTCGGTCGTCGTCGAGCAGCCGGGTGAGGCGCCGGGGCGGCGCAACTCGATGCGCTCCGCGCCCAGTGTCGAGGTCGAGGAGAGCTGGGAGGCCCCTCCGGGCGCCTTCGCCGAGCAGACACGCGTCGGGGCCGCTCCGAGCGCGCGGCCCGTGGCGCCTCGCCGCTCGGGCGACCGAGTGCCCAGGCACCAAGAGGAGGAGGACTGGGGCGCCCCCGCGACCGCGGACACCGCCGATGCGACGCGCATCGCGCCCGCGCCGCGCGAGCGGCCCGCCCCGGTCCAGGACGACAACGCCACCTGCGCCGGGCCGCCTATCACCATCGAAGTGCTCGAGGGGCCCGACCGCGGCCTGAGACTGCCGGTGCGCGGCGGGAGGATGATCATCGGCCGCGGCGAGGGCTGCGATTGCAAGCTCAAGGACGCGGCCGCCTCGCGTCGTCATGCCGAGCTTATCGCCTCGCCGAACGGCCTGGTCGTGCGCGATCTGGGAAGCGGCAACGGCACGCGCGTCAATGACGAGCGCGTCAGCGAAGCGGCCGTCCTTCACGGCGATACGATCGCGGTGGGCCAGACCGTGCTGCGGGTCGTCGATGACCTGAAGCAGTTCGAAGAGGAGCGGCGTGAGAAGGCGGCCCCTCCCAGACCCGCGCCCCGCCTCGCGCCGCCGCCGCGCCGCTCGACCCCGCCGCTCGCGGCGGCATCCGACGACGAAGAGGCGGAGGACGATTTCACCGGTACCTCGCGCCTGTCGCTGCCGCCGCGGGACAAGGGGCTGCTCGGCAGGCTCAAGGCGCTGCCCCCTCCGATGCGCTACGGCATCCTCGGTGGCGGTGGCCTGCTCGTGCTGCTGCTGCTGCTGGCCCTCGCCGGTGCCCTCAAGGGCCCGCCGTCCCCGCCGCCGGGGCCGCCTCCCGAGGAGCTCGAGTACGAGGGGCTCTTCGAGGAGGGCAAGAAGAACCTGCGCGCGGGCAAGTACGACGATGCGCTGGAGAGCTTCAAGGCCGCCCAGGCGGTGATCGATAAGCCCGAGCTGTCGCGCTACATCGAAGCGTGCGAGCGCGACTCCAAGGCCAGCCGCCAGATGCTCGATGCCAAGGCGCTCGCCGCGCG
>DHSB01000250.1:4026-18722 GCA_002408385.1 Myxococcales bacterium UBA5297 | reverse complement strand
GCGGTCAGGGTTCTTGAGGGCATCACTGAGCTCGCGGGCGTCTACGAAGAGGCCAAAGAGCTCGCCAAGACCTACGAGGCAGACCGCATCGGCGCGGTCAAGAGGCAGATCGAGACGCTGCTCGAAGAGGCCGAGGTCGACGGCGCCCGGGAGCTGCTCGCCCAGCTTCCCGAGGCGCAGCAGCCGGCGGCCCGCGAGCAGATCGAGAGGGCGGAGCGGGCGCTCGAGCAGGATCAGGCCGCGCAGGCGCGCCGTGAGCGGGAGCGGGCGGCCCAGGCCAAGCGCAACCGCATCCGCAAGGCGCGCAAGGAGGTCGACGAGGCGATCGCCGGGGTGGCGCGCAAGATGAATTCGGGCAACTTCGAGGGCGCGGTGCGCGAGCTCGACCGCGTGATGGACAACGCCCGCTCCCAGCACGTGGTCATCAAGGTGCGCGAGCTGCGCAAGCTCATCCCCAAGTTCAGCGCGGCTTACCGCGAGGGCGTCTCCAAGTACAACGGCGGGGCGTACGAAGCGGCCGCCAAGCCGTTGTTGCGGGCGTTGACCTACTGGGAGGACATGGACATCGAGGGCAACCTCGGCTCCTCGCTGCAGTCCAAGGTCGCCAAGTCGATGGAGATGTACGGGCGCGCCTCGATGGCTCGGCAGGAGTATGGCACTGCCGCCAAGGCCTTTCGCCAGGCCATCCGCTTCAATTCGAAGGCGTTCGAGGCCAAGGCCGCGCTCCAGGAGATCGCCCGCAAGGCCAAGGACGTCTATCTGCAGGGCTACGTCGAGAAGGACCGCAACCCCGATCTGGCCCGCGCCAAGTTCCGGCAGGTGCTCGACATGGTGCCGGCCGACCACGAGGTCTACCAGGACGCCAAGAAGCGCCTCGACGACCTTGCCCAGCGCTGAGGTCCACACCGGACCACGGAGGCTCCCCACCTATGCGCCGCATCCTCGCGGTGGTCGTCGTCTTTTCCGGGCTCGCGCTCGCCATTTGGCTGCTGTGGCCACGTGGGCCCGAGGACGACGAGGCCCTGATTCGCGGGGTGATCGCCGACGTCGCCGCCAAGGCCTCGCAGAAGGATATCGGCGGGGTCGGCGAGCATGTGAGCGAGTCGTACCGGGGCGAGGGCGGCAGCAAGCAGGAGCTGAAGCGCTATCTGCTCGGCTACACGATGCGCTCGGACTGGGTCGCCGTCTTGCCCGCCAAGGTCGAGGTCGACCTCGCGCCCGAAGCGAAGAGCGCGAAGGTGTCGATGGTGGTGTTGCTCGCCCGAACGCCGGCCGAGAAGGCCGAGGACCTGCGAGCCGATGAGGTCGCCGGCTCGCACCGGATCGACGCCGAGCTCGCCAAGGAAGACGGCGACTGGCGGGTGACGACCGCGCGGCGCCGCGACGCCGCCGTCTCGGACCTCTTCTGAAGAGGGGTCGAGGAGCCCCTCGAACGATAGCCGGTCCGCCCGAGCGTAAGGCTCGCGAGGCCGAAGGGCCGACTCGACTGCACCTGCCTCGCGCCTCGGGAGGGTTGGGCTCGACGGCGAGCCGCGGGCCGAGGGCGGGGAGACGCGACACCTCTCGAGCGCGGGAGCTTGGCGTATAGTGCGCGCTCGATGACACTCGAGCTCTTCAGCAAAGCCTTCGCGATGGGCGGCGCTCTGCCCTCGCGTCACACCGCCGAGGGCGTCAACCTCTCGCCGCCCCTGCATTGGACCGGGGTTCCCCGGGCAGCGCGCTCGCTTGCGCTCGTGGTCGAGGATCCCGACGCGCCCGCCAAGGCCTTTGTCCACTGGCTGTGCTGGAACATCCCGGCGAGCCTCAAGGGCATCGAGGAGGACCTCGGCCCCCAGGACCCGCGCCTGCGGCAGGGGCTGAACGACTTCGGCGGCTGCGGCTGGGGCGGCCCGCGCCCTCCCTGTCGAAAGGGCGCTCACCGCTACGTCTTTCGCCTCTATGCGCTCGATCGGCTGCTCGATCTTGCGCCGGGCGAGGGTCGCGAGGCGCTCGAGGCCCAGATGCACGGCCACGTCCTCGCCGAGGCGCGCCTGATGGCCAAGTATCACCGGCGCACCTGCCATTGTGCTAATTCAGGGGCAGGATGCAGGCAGGGCTCTGGTTGCGAACGTCATTGACCAGGGGCGAGACCTGGTCGACGGCGAGCAGGGCCGAGGGGTAGGGGCCGAGCAGCGCGGTCAGCTCTCGCGGATCGGAGAGCGAGGGCTCGAGCCAGCGCGCCTCGTCTTCCGGAAGCAGGATTGCCGGCATCCGGTCGTGGACCGCACGCACCAGCTCGTTCGCCTCGGTCGTCACGATCGTACAGGTCAGCAGCGGCGGGGCTGCGCGGTCTCGCGGGTCGCGCCAGGCGTCCCACAGCCCAGCGAAGGCGAAGGTCCCGCCGCTTTGCAGGCGAATGCGCACCGGCCTTCTGTCGGTCCGCGGGCCCTGCCACTCGTAGAACCCGTCCGCGGCCACCAGGCAGCGGCGCGCAGGCAGCAGGCGCTTGAACATGCCGCTCGTCGAGAGAGTTTCGGCCTTGGCGTTGATGGGCCGTGGCGTCGCCTTCGCCTCTGGCGAGAACCAGCTCGGCACCAGTCCCCAGCGCATCTCGAGGAGCACCGGCCCCTGCGGCTCGCGGACGATGACCGGGACCGGATCGGTCGGCGCGATGTTGAAGCGCGGCGCGGCCTCGGCCCGCGCCTCGACGGCCCCGAAGCGCTCACGCAGCTCCCGGGTGGTCCTCGTCTGCGTATAGCGTCCGCACATCTGTTCCTCCCCAAGCCGATCTGCGAAAGAGCTCACCCGCGCCGGTGCGCGCAGGCGGGCACGCCTCGAGGAATCGGCCTGTCCGCTGGAAGGTTTTCTGCAAACGGACGGGCCCTGCCTGTTCGGACCATCCGAGCAGCCGGGCCTGCCTGCCCTCTGCCGCGCAGTGGGGCGGCTGGCGAGCGTGTGGAATAGTTTGACACCTCCTCGGTTGCAGGGGCATACGTTCGCCACCTCGAAGAGGTCGGAGGCCCGATGCGTCGTCTTTCGCTGTTGCTCGCCATCGCAGTTCTCGCCGCCGCGTCGCTCACCGGCTGTGCCCCGAAGCTGATCCCGGGCACCGACATCCTCGACAACGAGGAGTCGCGCGAGGTCATCGAGGTGCTGTCGGCGTACACCAGCGCCCTCGAGGCGCGCAACGTCGACCGGATTCTCGCGCTCGCGAGCGACAGCTTCTTCGAGACCAGCGGCACGGCCGCCGGCGACGACGACTTCGACAAGGCCGGTCTGGCCGAGCGGCTGCAGTCCTGGTCGGTCGAGACCAAGGCGGTGCGCGCGAAGGTGCAGGTCAAGCACGTCAGCGTCCAGGGCGACTCGGCGAACGCGGCCTACTTTTTCGACCTCAGCTACCAGGTGCCCGAAGCCGACGGAAAGCTCGTCTGGAAGAACGAGTCGGACGCCAAGCAGATGACCTTCCGCCGCGAGGACGGAACCTGGAAGATCACCAGCGGAATCTAGACCGCTCCCACCCCGGTAACTCCAGCCCCCGCGCTCCTCCCGCCGACGCCCGTACTTCCCCGAAAGCTTGCCGCTTTTTCGGGGGCGCGGGCGTTTTGCGCGTTCCTTGACACCTGTCTTTTCCGGATGTTATTCCCCGAAGCCTTTAGGTCGACCAAACCGGGCCGCTCGAGAGGGCGGTGCATCCAGTGCGGGCCTGTCCGAGTGGCTGACGACCTCAGGCCTGGAGACTCCACATGGCAACCGAGACCCAAGCTGCGAAGCAGGCCAAGACGGAGACCGAGGACTGGCGCAAGCGCGAGAGCATCGGCTCGTTCCTGCGCGACGTGATCCTCGTCGCGGTGATCCTCGGCGTTGGCCTCTGGATGTATCGGGGCTCAGTCGAGACCGGCAAGCAGGTGCGGGCCCTGGGCAAGGAAGTAAAGCAGCTCATGCTCAAGGACTCGCCCGAGCACTACGTGAAGGCCGAGGAGAAGCTCAAGGCGATGCTCGAGCTCGACAGCGACTTCCCGTTCGCCGTCGCCTCGCTCGCCGAGCTCTACGCCATCCGCTGGCTCGACTTCGGCATCGAGGCCGACGCGTCCAAAGCCCGCGAGTGGGCGAAGAAGGCCAGCCAGCTCAAGGCGCGCATCAACGAGCGCTTCGGCGCCGAGGTGCTCGCCAAGCTTGGCGAGGGCCAGTTCGCCGAGGCCGAGAAGTTTGCCAGCGAGATCAGCAAGCAGGCCGCCAGCTCCCACGTCGTCAACGGCCTGGGCCGCGCCTTCGTCGGGCAGGGCAAGCTCGAAGAGGCGAAGATCGCGCTGAAGAAGGCGGCCGACACCGAGTGGCGCAACCCGCGCTTTGCCTGTGACATCGCCGACGTCTACCTCGCCGACGGCGACCACGCGAACGCGCTCGCCTTCTACAGCAAGGGCGTCGAGTCCAACTCCGACCACGCCCGCTCGCTCATCGGCCGCTCGCGCGCGCAGATCGCGCGGGGCCAGCGCATCAAGGACGCGAGCGACACGCTCAAGGAGGTCCTCGAGCGCGGCGACGAGCAGATGTCGCCCCTGCTCAAGGCCCAGGCGCTCGTCGCCATGTCCGAGCTGAGGATGTTTGAGCAGAAGTATGACGAGGCCGCCAAGCTCGCCGACGACGCCATCGCTGCTTTCGACAAGTACCCCTGGTCGCACTTCGCCAGGGGCCGTGCGATGGCCGCGCTCCAGAAGGCGCCCGAGGCCGGAGCGGCCTTCGACCGGGCGCTCGAGCTTGGCCGCTACGTGCCCGAGTTCTACTACACCGGCGCCAAGGCGCTGCTCGCGGCCGGCGATCAGATCAAGGCCCCGACCCTGCTCGACGCCTACGTCAAGGCGATGCGCGAGGATGACCGCCTGCACCTCGCTTACGGCGATCTGCTGATGCAGATGAACAAGGGCGTCGAGGCGCTCGAGCACTTCCAGAAGGCGATCGCCTTCAACAGCTTCAACGCCCAGGCGCACTACGCCAAGGGCGCCGCGCTCTACGACGCGCGCGCGCAGGTCGGCGCCGGCCTCGAGGACACCAAGCCCGAGGCCATGAAGCGTTTGACCGAGCGGCTCATCAACGACCTCAACATCACCATCGACGAGTTCAAGAAGGAGAAGTGGGAGGTCGCGCACCTCGAGAAGGAGCTCAAGGTCTGGACCAGCATCAAGGGCAAGGGCTTCAACTGGGACGGCCTGAGCCCCGAGGAGAAGGACCTCGTTCTCGTCCAGACCGCGCTCGACGAGCTCAAGCTCGCGCTCGAGGTCCAGGAGTACTTCCCCGACGCGTACTCGAAGATGGGCGACATCCGCTTCGGACGTCAGGAGTACGCCGACGCCTGCCAGCAGTGGGCTCAGGCGCTCATGCAGATGAAGCAGCTCCAGCGCCCGCGCGACCTGCTCGCGGCCGTGCGCGAGAACATCAACACGCGCCTGATCAAGGAGGCGAAGCAGAAGGATATCGCCAAGGCGTGGATGGACGAGACGGCGGCGCTGGTCCGCTAGCCTCCGGCGACTCGCGGGAAACCTATCGAAGGGGCGCGCCCACCCGGCGCGCCCCTTTGCCGTGGGTGTCCTCGGGGTGCCCTCGGAGTGGTCTTCGGAGAGGCCAAAGCAAAGGGGCCCTTCGACTCCGCTCCCGCCGCTTCGTGCGTCGGGAGCTTAGGCTCAGGGCGAGCGGAACGGGCGGAGTCGAGGAAGGGTTTCTCGACGCATCGTCACGCCTGGGCCCGCTGTTCGCGGGGCGCTCTCAACGTCGTCGAGGCGAGCGACTTGGGAGGCTTGACCCTGCGAACGACGAGCTTCTCGAGCTCGACCAGCAGCAGGATAGCCACCCCGACCCCGACCATCGCTCCCCACTCGCGCAGCCCGATGGCCCCGGTGGCGAAGAGCCGATGCATGAACGGCGCGTAGGTGAAGACCAACTGCAGCGCCACGATGACCGCTATCGAGACGAGCACCGGGCGGCTGCCAAAGAAGCCCTTGAGGCTCAACACCGAGCCGAGGATCGCCCGGCTGCTGATCAGGTAGAACACCTCGCCCATCACCACCGTGTTGACCGCGACCGTACGGGCCGCGGCCAGGGGCGAGCCGAGCGACAGCGCCCAGAGGAACATGCCGAAGCTGCCGGCCAGCAGCAGGAGCGCGACATACCCGATGCGCCAGACGAAGTAGCCCGACAGCAGCGGCTCGGTCGGCGAGCGCGGCGGGCGGCGCATCACGTCGGCCTCGGGCGGCTCGAAGGCCAGCGCGAGCCCCAGGGTGACCGCGGTGACCATGTTCACCCAGAGGATCTGCACCGGGGTGATCGGCAGCGTCATCCCCAGCAGCACCGCGACCAGGACGATGAGCGCCTGACCGCCGTTGGTCGGCAGGATGAAGAGGATGGCCTTGCGCAGGTTGTCGAAGATGGTGCGGCCCTCCTCGACCGCGTGGGCGATGGTGGCGAAGTTGTCGTCCGCGAGCACCATCGAGGCCGCCTCCTTGGCCGCCTCGGTCCCCTTGATGCCCATCGCCACCCCGACGTTGGCGCGCTTGAGTGCCGGCGCGTCGTTGACCCCGTCGCCGGTCATCGAGACGACCTCGCCCTTGCTCTGCAGGGCGCGCACCAGGCGAATCTTGTGCTCGGGCGACGCGCGGGCGAAGACCGAGGTCTCGCGCGCGGCGCGCTCGAGCTGGTGGTCGTCGAGCTGATCGATCTGGTGGCCGGTCATCGCCCCGCCGTGGCGGGTGATGCCGAACTGCTCGCCGATGGCGCGCGCGGTCACCACGTGGTCGCCGGTGATCATCTTCACCGCGATGCCGGCGCGCTGCACCACGGCGACCGCCTCGATGGCCTCCTCGCGCGGCGGGTCGATCAGACCGAACAGCCCGAGGAGGGTCAGCTCGCCGACGTCCTCGAAGTCGAGCTCGTGCTGGTGCTCGTGGGCCGGCTTGACCGCCACCGCGATGATGCGCTGTCCCTCCGCCGCCATCTCGTCGATGCACCGGCGCCAGGCCGCCGGGTCGAACGGCGCGTCGCGCCCCGCGCAGCGCTGCCGCGAGCACATCGCCAGGACTTGCTCCGGCGCTCCCTTGACGAAGACCTCACCGCGCCCGTGATGGTCGTGGTGCAGCGTCGCCATGAACTTGTGCTCGGACTCGAAGGGGATGAGGTCGTCACGCGGGCGCTCGGCGCCCTCGGCCTTCGGGTCGAGCATCGACTTCATCCCGAAGGTGAGCAGGGCTCCGTCGGTCGGGTCGCCCTGCAGGGTCCAGTGTCCCCCCTCCTCGTGGAGCGAGGCGTCGTTGCAGAGCACGGCCGCGCGCGCCATCTCGAGCAGCACCGGCTCGGCCTCGGGCGAGACCTCCTCCTCACCGCGGAAGATGGCGCCGCGGGGCGCATAGCCGGTGCCGCTGACTTCGTAGACCCTCTGCGCGGTCCTCACCGCGCGCACCGTCAGCTCGTTGCGGGTCAGGGTCCCGGTCTTGTCCGAGCAGATGACGCTGACCGACCCGAGCGTCTCGACCGCGGGCAGCCGGCGGATGATGGCGTTGCGCCGCGCCATGCGCGTGACGCCTATCGCCAGGGTAATGGTCATCACCACCGGCAGGCCCTCGGGGATGGCGGCGACCGCGATGCCCACCGCCGCGAGGAACATCGCGGGCACCGGGTAGCCGCGCCAGAGCACGCCCACGGCGAAGATGGCCGCGGTGAGCGCGAGGATGGCCACGGTCAGCCAGCGCCCGAAGACCGCCATCTTGGCGAGCAACGGGGTCTGCATCGGCTCGACCTGCGAGAGCATGGAGCTGATGCGGCCGATCTCGGTGCGATCGCCGCTCGCCACGACGATGCCGGTGCCCTGGCCGTAGGTGACGAGCGTGCTCGAGTAGGCCATCGACGTGCGGTCGCCGAGAGGTGCGTCGGGTGCGACAGGCTGCTCGCTCTTCTCGACGGGCATGGACTCGCCGGTGAGCGCCGACTCCTGGAGCTGCAGGCTCTTGGTGCGCACCAGCCGCAGATCGGCCGGGACCTTGTCACCGGAGGCAAGGAAGACGAGGTCGCCGGGAACGAGCTCCTCGGCGGGCACGTCGAGGCGCCTGCCGTCGCGCTGCACGCTCGCCTGGAGCGAGAGCATCTTGCGAATGGCCTCGAGCGCCGCCTCGGCCTTGCCCTCCTGGATGAAGCCGATGATCGCGTTGATGAGGACGACGCCGAGGATGACCCCGGTGTCGACCCACTCGCCGAGCACCGCGGTCACCACCGAGGCGCCGAGCAGCACGAAGATGAGGACGTTGGTGAACTGGCTGAAGAAGCGTGCAGACGCCGAGCGCCGCTTCGGCGGGGTGAGCCGGTTGCGCCCGAAGACCTCGAGCCGGCGGCGTACCTCCTCTTGCGTCAGTCCCTTTGACGGACTGTCCAGCAGCTCGGAGGTCTCCTCCACGGAGCGGGAGTGCCAGTCGCGAATCTCGAGGAGCTTCTCGTCGGTCATCAGGCGCACGCCTCCAGGATCGGTGGACGAAAGTTGTCGATCGGCCCGGGTCGTCGGTAGGTACCCGACGCGGCGCGCCTGACGCCCGTTCGAGCCGCGGGTTGGATTCGACTGCTTCGGGACGGCCCGTCGCCTCGATCGGACGGCCTGTGGACCCCGACCCCGAGCGTCGATGCACGCCGGGAGAGCGCTCGGCGGCTGCGCGCGGGACCCGGCATGGTTCGCGGCCGCGCATTCGGCTTTAATGCCCCCGTCTGTGGCGTCGCTCGCTTCTTCTCCGGGGGTCCGCGGCGCGCCCCCTCGACACAGAGGTCGCCATGCTCGCGCTGCTCCTCGTACTCGCCGTGTCGCAGACGCCCGCGCAATCGCGTCAGGTGGGCGTGCCAGTCGGACAGGGGAAGGTTGCGCCGGTCGTGAAGCTCACCTCGCCGCCAGGAGGCTGGACGGTCGATCGAATGATGCTCGTCGAGGGCACCGTGTCCGACCCCACGGTCGATCCGGTGACGCTGAGCATCAACGGCGACCGCTACCTCATCCGCACCAGCAACGGCCGTTTCTCGCGCAAGTTCCCGGCTGCCGCGGGCAAGAACGTCGTCACCGCCCTGGCGACCAACGCGGGCGGCACCGGCTCCGCGCAGACGACCTCCTATGCGCAGATTCCCCCGGTGCCGCTCAAGGCGGTGCTCACCAGCGACACCGACGGCGTCTACACCGACCTGCACATCTACGAGCCGACCGACACCTCGGTCGCCGACGGCGCGCTGCAGACGAGCAACATGGCGCACGTCTTCTGGGCGAACACCGAGAGCCCCTCGGGCGGCACCTTCTTCCTCAACGAGCAGGACGGCAGCTTCGACCAGCCCGGTTACGGCCCCTACCTCTACATCCACCGCGCGCCGCCGCAGGGCGTGTTCATGATCGCGGCCAACTACTGGCCCAGCGGCGACAAGGCGCACGCGGTCGCCACGCTCAACGTCGCGCTCTTCGAGGGCACGCCGAACGAGGTGCGCCGCAAGGTCCAGATCCCGCTGGCGACGCCGGGGACGACGCGGGTGCTCGCGTGGATCAACGTCCTGGGCGCGGGCCGCGGCCAGATCTACGTGCCCGGCACCGATCCTCTCCCCACCGACCCGGCGTGGCCGAAGAACCTCGAAGAGTCGGCGAAGGCCATCGCTTCGGGCGGAGGCTACTGAGCCGTGACCGGGGCGCTTGTCGCCATGCTGCTGTTCGCGTCGGCCGAGCCGTCTGAGGCGCTGCTGCGCCAGATGATCGGCGACGTGGCGCTCGCGCAGGTCGAGCGCATCTCGAACGATTGGCATCCCGAGCAGCGCGACTGCGCGGGGCTGGTCCGCTTCGCCTATCGCGCGGCCTTCCTCGCACTGCGCCCCGCGCGCCTCTCCGAAGGGCTCTGGCGCGATCGCGAGGGCAAGGCCGCCGCCTTCGCCGACGCTGAGACGCTCCTCGCGCACAGCTTCGAGACCCTCGGCCGCGGCGACGAGGCCCGCGGGCTGCTCCAGACCGGCGACCTCGTCGCCTTCCGGCAGATCGGCGACGGCGACGCGCCGGTCTTCCACTTGATGGTCGTGATTCAGCCGCGCGATCGGGCCCATGCCCGGACGCGCGTCGTCTATCACCCGGGGAGCCGCGGCGCCGAGGTGCGCCTCGGAGTCCTCGACGAGCTGGCGCGCGACGCGCCGGCCGAATGGCGTCCGGTTCCAGAGAACACGCGTTTCCTCGGCTTCTACCGCTTCAAGGAGTGGCGATGAGCGATCCCAAGCGACTCAGGCGCATCCTTCCCTTTGCCGTGGCCGGCGGGCTGCTCGCCGCGGCCATCGGGCTGAGCTTGGTCTCGGGCCCCGGCGGCGACCAGAAGCCGCCCGAGCCCGCCGTCTCCTTGCCGCCCAAGGCCATCCCCGCCGACGCCGCGGCGATGAGCCTGGAGGCGTTCGACGAGACGCCCGTCGCGGCCTTCTGGCTCGACGTGCACGACCCGGCGAAGGCGCGGGGGGCGCTGGCCAGCAACCCGTGGATTCGGCAGGTCCTCGGCGAGCCGCTCGGGCAGGGGTTCGTCGGCTCGTGGGCCGGCTTCCTCGGCACGCGCGGCGAGGAGATCCAGGCGCAGTTCACCGGGACGGTCCAGGACGTGGTCGCCGACCGCATCCTCTCGGCGCCGTTCCGCTTCGTCTGGTTCGGCGGCCGCGGGGCGGCCGGAACCCCGGCGCTCGTCGTCCCCGCGGCCACGCAGCGGGTCGCGACCGCCTTCGATCTGCTCGACCGCGTGGCGACGCGCGGCGCGCTCACCTCCACCCGCTGCCCCGGGGAGCCGGAGCCGCAGGTCGATCCGGCCAAGGCCGGCGAGACGATGCCCTCCATCGTCATCTCGCGCTGGACGCTCGCCGAGCACTCCGTCTACACGGCCGCGCGCGGCGGCCGCATCGTCCTCGGGCGTCACCCGGTGACCGTGCTCCAGGGCCTGTGCGCCGAGATCGAGCCGATGAAGGCGAAGCCCGGGCTCGACCTCGAGCTCGCCGTCACCGCCGAGCCGCTCGGGCGCGAGGCGCAGCTCCTCGCTCAGCTCGTCGGGACGGGCAAGGTCGCGCGGTTCGGCTTCGGCATCGAGGGCACGCAGCTCGTCCCGCGCGGGATCAGCGGCGCGCTCGAGGCCACCGGCAGGCTCGGCAGCGGCGCGATGCCCGAGAGCCTGCTCAAGGCTATCCCCGAGACGATGCCGGTGATGCTCTTCGCACAGCCGAAGCTGCCGCAGCAGCTCGACGCCGCTTCGCTCAAGGCGCACTTCGAGTCGAAGGGCTCCAAGGATCTGCTCGCGCGGCAGGTAGCCGTCCTCTGGCGGCCGCACGGGCGCCACGACGCCGACACCGAGGTCGCCATCGTCTGGTCGCGCCTCGAGGACGAGGAGGGCCTCGGCGGCGTCTTCTCCGGCGGCGGCAACAGGCTGCTGCTGCGCAAGGTCTGCGACCAGCTCGTCTTCGCCTCCAGCGTCGAGCTGCTCGACGAGATCGAGGCGAGCTGCGCGGGCCGCAAGCCTTCGGTGCTGCACGCCGCCGGTCCGGTGGTCGCCGGTCTGAAGGCGCCCACCTCCGTCGGCGTCGGCATCCACCTCGGCAAGCTGCTCTCGCAGCTCACGCTCGACGGCTACCAGTCGAGCGTCGGCGCTCCGGCCAAGGCGCCGCCCGCCGAGATCGATCAGGCGCGCCAGCGGCTCGAGGAGCTTCCGTTCATGGGCCTGCGCGGTCTGGTCGAGAAGGACGCGCTCGTTCCGGGAGGGTTCAGGTCATGAAGAGCAACCAGATGATTGCAGCGCGCCAGACCCTAGTCCCGGTCACTCCGAGCGTAGCCCGAGCTTGCGAGGCCCCTCGACAGGCTCGGGGTGAACGGGAGCCGAGGCCCGCCTCGAACCCGGCGCCGAGTCGCCGTGGAAGGCAACTCGTCTCGGCGTGCGCCGCCCTGGCCGTCCTCTCCATCGCCGGGGCCGCCGCGGCCAAGCCGCTCTACATCACCGTCCCCCGCAGCTACGCGAGCAGCGAGAAGCCGGTCGTCGAGGTCGCCTTCGAGGACCGCGGCCCGGTCGAGCTGCGCGTGCTGCGGCCGACCGACGCCGACGCCTTCATCCAGTCGCAGGCGAACCTGCGGCGTGCCTACGAGACTCCGCCGACGCAGGCCAACCCCGGCCACGCGCTCGCCCGCGGGCTCAACGCCCTGCGCAGCCCCGGGCCATTCCTCCTCTTCTCGATGAACCCCGGCCTGCGCCAGCAGATCGCCCCGGCGCTGCCCCAGCGACCGGAGCCGCCCTCGGGCCGCGTCTCGCGGGTCGCGCCCGGCCCCGAGAAGCTGGTCGGCCTGCCCAAGGGCATGAAGCTGGTGCGCAGCCAGTGGCTCAACCTCGACCTCGGCGGCGCGGAGCGCGAATTCACCGTCCCCGGCTTCGACGCTTGGTTCCACAGCGGCGGCTTCCAGGAGCGGCGCGTCGCGCTCGAGCCGCTGCCGGCCGGCCTCTACGTGCTGCAGGTCGTGCAGGGGCGCATCGAGGGCCAGGTCGTGCTCGTCGTGAGCGATTTGACCGTGCAGGCCAAGCAGACCGACGGCCTGCTGCTCGTGCGCGTCGCCGGGGTGGATCAGCAGCCGAAGCAGGGCGCCAAGGTCACCGTCCGCCTGCCGGGCGGCGAGACGCTGAACGGGACGACCGACGAGAAGGGCGAGGCGCGCGTCGAGGTGACCGAGCCGCGGCTGCTCGTCGCCGTCGCCCACGGTGAGGACCTCGCCGTCGTCGACACCGACTTCTACTCCACGCTGGCCATCGCGCCTGACGTCTTCCTCTACACCGACCGGCCCATCTACAAGCCGGGCGACCAGATGCGCTTCCGCGGCGTGGTCCGCAAGCCCGACTCCTTCCTCGCGCAGCTCTTCACGCCGAAGAAGCGCGAGGTGGGCATCGAGCTCGTCTCGCAGGGCGCGGCGCCGGTGAAGACGCGGGCGGTGGTCGGCGAGTACGGCACCTTCGCCGGCACCTTCCGCGTGCCCGAGGGCCTGAGCACCGGCGTGCTGCGCGTCGTCGCCCAGCTCGACGAGCAGGCGCACCAGAGCGAGGCGCGGGTGCAGCAGTACGTCAAGCCGACCTTCTTCCTCGAGGTCCTCTCCGACGCCGAGACCGTCGAGCCGGGCGGCAAGGTGAAGGCGAAGGTGCGCGCGCGCCGCTACGCCGGCGGGGCGGAGCCGGGCGCCGCCTACGAGGTCTTCCTCTACCGCAGCCTGCTCGACTCGCCGGCCTGGGTCGACGACGCGGGCATGGGCGGGAAGGGCAGCGAGGTGACCTACGGCAGCGTTTCGACCACCGAGGGCAAGCTGTCGGTGCCCGAGCGGCTCTACTCGTCGGTGGCCGCGCGCGCCGGCAGCGCCGATCCCTTCGACCCCTGGTCGAGCGCCGCGACGCTCGACGAGAACGGCGAGGCGGAGCTCGAGATCGACGTCCCCGCGCTCGGGGCCGGCGACGAGCGCAAGCCGTTCCGCTACACGCTCACCGTCCGCGCGCGGGACGGGCAGGGCACCTTCGCCAACGCGAGCCGGGCCTACTTCCTCGCGCCCTGCGAGGTGCTCGGCACGCTGCGCCCGAGCGCCAAGGTCGCCAAGGTCGGCGGCGAGGCGCGCCTCTCGGTGCGCGCGGCGACGCTCAGCGGCAAGGCCTACGGCGAGACCACCGGGCGGGTCGAGTTCGTGCTGCGCAAGGCGAGCGGCGAGGAGGCGAAGGTCGGCGAGGCGGAGATCAAGACCGACGCCGAGGGGATCTGGCGCGGCCCGATGCCGACCTTGGCGGTGGGCACCGTGCTGGCGCGGGTGACGCTCAGGGACCAGAAGAACGCCGAGTGGTCGGGCGAGGCGAGCCTGCTGTGCGTCGGCGAGGGGGGCGAGCCGGTCGCGCGGGTGGCGAACCTGACCCTCGAGTCGCTCGGCGGCGTGCTCGAGCCCGGCCAGAGCGCCGAGCTGATCGCGCTCTTGCCCGACGGCTGGGGCGCGGGGACGAAGAACGAAGGCCCGGTCTGGATCACCCTCTCCGGCTCGACCCTCTTCGACACCAAGCTCGTGCAGGTGACCGGCTCGACGCTGGTCCACCGCTTCGAAATCGAGAAGCGCTTCGGCAGCGCCGTCTACGCGTCGATCGCCTACCCGACCTCGACCGGCCGCTGGGAGGAGCGGACGGTGCCGTTCCGCATCATCCCCAAGGAGCGCACGCTGAGCGTGGCCGTCGAGCCCGGACAGCTCGAGGCCAAGCCGCTCGGCCGCCAGACGCTCGACTTGCGGGTCACCGACTCGCAGGGCCGCGGCGTCCCCGCGCAGGTCTCGGTCGGCGTGGTGGACAAGGCGATCTACGCGCTGCAGAGCGAGTTCCGTCCGGGCGCGCTCGAGTTCTTCTACCCACTCGGCCGCGACAACGTGTCGAGCTACTACTCCGCCGAGTTCCAGGGCTACGGCTACGGCGAGCGGCTCGCGAAGAAGCTCGCGGGCCTGCCCGAATACGCCTTCTCCGCGGTCAAGCCGCCGACCCGGCAGGTCAAGCCGCGCGAGGAGGACACCGCCTACTGGAACCCGTCGGTCGTCACCGACTCGCAGGGCCACGCGCGCGTGAGCTTCGAGATGCCCTCGAACCAAACGCTCTGGATTGTCACCGCGGTCGCCGCCGATGCGTCCGGTCGCTTCGGTGAGGGCACCGCCGAGTTCGCGAGCC
>DHSB01000250.1:0-3871 GCA_002408385.1 Myxococcales bacterium UBA5297 | reverse complement strand
GCGGCCGTGCCGCAATTCCTGCGCGAGGTCGACGAGGCGCGTGGCAGCGTGCGCGTCGCGCGGGGAGGGGAGGAGAGCCGCGTTATCTCCAAGCTCGACGTGAAGCTCGCGGCCTCCGGCGGGCTGAAGGAGGCGAAGCACGCCGAGACGGTCGCGTTGCCCGCGCAGGGCGAGCTGATCGTCCCGTTGACGTTGACCGCCTCGAAGGCCGGCTTGGGCGAGGTGCTCGTCGACATCGCCGGTGGCGAGCGGCTCGCCGACAGGCGCCGGCTGCCCATCCACCCGTCGGCGTTCGAGGAGCCGATGGAGGCGAGTGCCTGGGGCGGCGGCGAGCTCGCGCTGGCGATGGCCGACGGCGCGCGCGTCGAAGCGGTCGAGCTGGTGCTCAAGCCGACCCTCGTCGACGCCGCGCTCTCCACCACGCGCGACCTGCTCGAGTACCCGTACGGCTGCTTGGAGCAGCTCGTCTCGACCACTATCCCCAACGTCGCCGTCCTGCGCACGCTCGAGAAGGTCGACGCGCTCGCCAAGCTCGATCCGCAGAGCCGCGCGCTGCTCGCCGAGGCCCGCTCGCGGGCCGTGCAGGGCGTCCACCGCATCTTGAGCCTCGAGGTGAAGGGCGGCGGCTTCACCTGGTTCCACGGCTACTCCACGCCGTCGCTGCCGCTCACCCTCGTTGCGCTCGACGGGCTCACCTACGCCATCGACGCCGGGCTCGTCGCGCGCAGCGACCCGCGCATCGTCGAGTCGACCCGCTGGCTCGAGGCGCAGACCGAGCTGCCCTTCGAGCTCGAGGCGACGCGCACCTACGTGCTCGCCCGGCTCGAGGGCGCACGGCACGCGGCGCGGGTTCGGGCGCTCGTCGCGCGGGCCGAGCCGGGCGACCTCTACACCATCGCCATCGCCGTGCTCGCGGCCGAGCACGCCAAGGTGGACGACGAGCCCGAGCTGCGCGAGCGGATCGCCGCGCTGGTGCAGCAGAGCAACGAAGGCTTCGTGAAGCTGGCCGACTGGAGGCCGAACGAGCACCAGTTCTGGCGCTATCCGCTGCGTCGAGTCGGCCTGAGCGCCATCGTCGCGCACGCCGCGTCGAAGGGCAGCTTCGACGTCGCCCGGGCGCGGCGCCGGCTCGTCGAGGCGCTCACCACCGAGGGCATGCTCTCGACCTTCGACAAGGGCACCGCGCTGCTGCACAGCCTGTGGCTCATCGAGCGCGACGCGAAGGAGCTCAAGTCGATGACCCCGCCGACCGTGCAGCTTGCGAGCGGCGCCAAGGTGAGCTTCGCCCCGCGCGGAGGCGGGCTCGTCGCGACGCTGCCGCCGGGCACCGGCAAGCTGAAGGTCGATGGCTTCGAAGGCGTCGCGACCCTGCGCGCGCAGGTGCGGACGCCGCTCGACAAGGTGCAGCCGCTGGCCGAGGGCATGACCATCGAGCGCAGCTACTACGTGCTGCGTGAGGGCGGACGGCAGAAGCTCGAGGCTGGCCAGAAGGTCGCGCAGGGTGAGGAGGTCTTCGTCGAGCTGAAGGTGAACGCGCATGCGGCCGACGCGCGGTCGACGCGATCGGCCTACTACTTCATCGAGGACAGCGTGCCCGCCGGCTTCGTGCCGCTGATCGAGGACAAGGAGTGGCGTGGCGAGCCGCATGCGCTGCCGCTGGCACACGAGGCGCTCAGGCGCCGCGCGCTCGATCCAGAGAAGGCCACCTTCTTCTTCGAGGAGCCGGCGTGGTGGAGCGACAGCCCGCGCGTCATCGGCTACGTGATGCGCGCGCAGTTCCCCGGCCGCTTCCAGGCACCTCCGGCGAGGGTTGAGGACATGTACGCGCCGCGCGTGCGCGGACGCACCGGGCCCGCGGTGCTCGAGATCGAGGCGAGCGACAAGCCGATGGCTGTGGCGAGGCCGTGATTGGAGCGGGGGTTCGGTTCGCCAGGAGGGAAGGGCGGGAGGCACGTGGCGCCGCGGGCCCGCCCCGTTCCCCTCGGGCGCGCTGATGAGATCGAGACGAAGACCAGCCGTGTTCGCGCGTGATGCAGTGCGATCAAGCCGGTATGGGGAAGGCCAGTGCGAGCGATCGCCCCTCCCAGCCGCGCGCAACCAGTTTCGAAACGAGCACGGTCGTCATGCGCGGCGTTTGGGAGGGGAGGGGGCGGGCCAACGGCGCTCGCGGCAGGCACAACTCTCCTTTGCCTGCACAAGCCAAAGCATCTCGGCCAATCCGAGCGAGGAATTGAAAGACCGAGGGAGAGCGGAGGTTGGAGGTGGGGAGCAGCGCCCCGGAGCGCACGCCAGCCCGATGTCCGCCTGCCGGTGCGAGCCGCCGATCGGCCCCGAGCCAGAGACGACGAGCGAGGGAGGGGGAAGGGGAGGCGGCTCTTGCACCGCGGGCCCGCCGAAATCCGCAACTGCATCTACTCGGAGCGGGTCCAGGGGAAAGGGAGGCGGCTCCTGCGCCGCGGGCCCGCCCCCTCCCCTCCCAAACGGCGCGCACGACGACCGTGCCTTTCGCGTTGTTGGTTGCGCGCGCCTGGGAGGGGCGATCGCCCGTGCCGAACCCGACGCGTCTCCTCCTGATCGACCGTGGTTTGCTCCCTCCGCGCGGCCCTGTGGAAGCCCGCGCCCTTCGGGCGCGCTGATGAGATCGAGACGAACACCAGCCGTGTTCGCGGGTGAAGCAGTGCGATCAAGCCGGTATGGGGAAGGCCAGCACGAGCGATCGCCCCTCCCAGCCGCGCGCAACCAGTTTCGAAACGGGCACGGCGTGCAAGCGCGGCGTTTGGGAGGGGAGGGGGCGGGCCAACGGTGCTCGCGGCCAGCACAACTCTCCTTTGTCTGCACAAGCCAAAGCATCTCGGCCAGTCCGAGCGAGGCATTGCGAAACCGAGGGGAGGGGGCGGGCCAGCGGTGCTCGCGGCCAGCACAACTCTCCTTTGTCTGCACAAGCCAAAGCATCTCGGCCAGTCCGAACGAGGCATTGCGAAACCGAGGGGAGGGGGCGGGCCAACGGTGCTCGCGGCCAGCACAACGCTCCTTTGTCTGCACAAGCCAAAGCATCTCGGCCAGTCCGAGCGAGGCATTGCGAAACCGAGGGAGAGCGGGGGTTGGAGGTGGGGAGCAGCGCCCCGGAGCTCAAGCCAGCCCGATGTCCGCCTGCCGGTACGAGCCGCCGATCGGCCCCGAGTCAGAAACGACGAGCGAGGGACGGGGAAGGGGAGGCGGCTCTTGCGCCGCGGGCCCGCCCCCTCCCCTCCCAAACGGCGCGCACGACGACCGTGCTCTTCGCGTTGTTGGTTGCGCGCGCCTGGGAGGGGCGATCGCCCGTGCCGAACCCGACGCGTCTCGTCCTGATCAGCAGTCCCCGCACCTCGCACGCCTCGCCCTCGCGCTCATCCTCCTCGTCCCGTCCATGGCGAGAGCCGCCTCCCCGGAGCTCACCCTCGATTCCGGCCTCGAGCCCGCGTCCGCCATCGAGCGCGAGGCCCGCGCCGCCTGGCTCGAGTTCGAACGCCACTGGAGCGCTGCCGCCTCCCAGCCCGCGCCGCCGCCGCGCTTTCCCATCCGCTTGCGCCGTTCGACGCAACTGCCCACCGGCAAGGCCGGCCGCGCGCGCCCGGGCATCGTGCAGCTTCGCCAGGACCGCGCTCAGACCCTCGACGAGAAGCTCCTCCTCGCCCTGCGCCACGAGCTCGCGCACCAGTTCCTCTGGAGCGCCTGCCCCGCCGCCTCCGACGACGCGCTCTTCCACGAGGCCTTCGCGCTCTCGACGAGCCGCGAGCTCGAGCTCTGGTCGCAGGGCGAGTACCTCTCGCTGCCTCGCGCCCGCCGCATCCTCGAGACCACTCCGAGCCTGGGTGCAACTCTGAAACTGATT
>DHSB01000088.1 GCA_002408385.1 Myxococcales bacterium UBA5297 | reverse complement strand
GCGTGGTTGCCAACTCCTGACCTGGACCTTGCACGAACTCTGGAGCCCGGGTCCATCTTGCGCCCCCGTCTCCCCGCTCTTGCACGGACGAACCCGCGCTGCCCGGGCCTGCTCTCCCACGACCCTGCCGTCGGCGTAGCCGCCGAGCGGCCGGGAGCCCGGGCGTTAGGCAGCAAAGCTCTCGACAAGCCAGCCCCTGGCATCCACGCTCGTCATCCCAGATGGCGCCGAACCTGAGCCCCGCGATCGGAGCCGCCCGCCCCCATGCCGCGCCCGCTCTCCAGTACCGGCTTGGAGCGCCTCCGCCACCTCCTCGCTCGCCGTCGCTGGAGCAGAGCGGGCTAGGCGCTCGCGGACAGTCGCGGCCAGGCCCGTACGTAAGTATGCGAAACCTCTAGTTGTTCCGAGCGCGAAGCTTTCGCGTCGACTTTGGGAATCGACGGGCGGCCTGCAGCTACCAGGCTCGCGTGCACGGACGCCCTTCCGACCCCCAAATCGCACGAGGACATCTGAAAGAACCTCCAAGTGCCTCGGCAAGAGCGCGCCGTTCTTCGCTCGAAATGGCGGCGGCGGTGGCAGCGGCAAGAGCCCTTTTCACTCCGATTGGCTTGCCAGTTCGACTCTCGCCATGTCCCACCTTGTTCTCTTGGAACGCTTGACTACGGTCCTTCCGGGGGGGGGGCCCCTCTCAGCGGAGGCACCATGAGCCGGAGTCCGACACCTCGATTGCTGCTACTTCTTTCCTTGGCCCTGGTGGTCCCGCTTTGGAGCGGGTGCGGACCCACTGAGCCGATCGACAAGCCCGACACGGAAGAGCCCGACGCCGGAGAGCCCGATACTGGCGAGCCGGACGCCGGAGAGCCCGATGCTGGCGAGCCGGACGCTGGAGAGCCCGATCCGTTCGTCGAGCACGTTCGCAAGGTCGTCATCGCGCGCCCGTGGCCCAAGGCGGGGTTCGACTGTGTCCCTGTATGGGAGGTGCTCGACCTCCTGGAAGACGGCACGCTGGTCTGGCCGAAGCCCCGGGTCACTTTTGAAATGGGCGTCGGCTCGGAAGGCAATGTTGTCTTCACGCCCGACGGCAAGTATGGGATTGCCTCTCAAAAAGACGGGTTCATCGGCATCTTCACCTTCGATGAGGATGGAAAGCCGCGGGTGATCAAGGCGACCTGGCGCGGCCCCAACGACGACTTCTACTCGTCGGGCGTCGTCATGGATCCCAGCGGGAAGCGCTTCTATGTCATCGACCATAACTGGGCGAACAATGGGGGCGGCGTCTATTCGGTCCGGCTGGAGGCCAGCGGTGAACCGGTCCTCGAGGGCAAGGTCTTTTCCGCCAAGCTCGGCTCCCAGCTCGGATTCCTGCCCAATCAGCCAGGGGAGGTGCTCTACCATTCGATCGAGACGCTCGACGCTCCCGCCAACACCGACTTCCACCGGCTGAAGTGGGGCGGAATCCCCACCCGACTGACGAGCGTCAGCGCCTTCTCCGCCGGCAACAACAGCGTCTCGGCGATGGCCATCTCCCCCGACGGCGCCTGGGTGCTGCTGTCCGACTCCCCGTTTACCGAGGGGCAGTCCGGGCGCGTGGCGGTGGTCTCGATCGCCCAGGATTCTCCCGAGCTCCAGGTCATTCACCATGTGGAAGGGGTCAAAAACCCCTCGGGGCTCGCCTGGTCGCCCTATGGAAACGTGGCGATTGCGCTGGAGAACTTCGGCGACGAGGTGAAGGTGCTGCCCTTCGATACCTCCAAGCCGGAAGAGCCCCTGTCATTCCAGGGCAGCATGACCTATTCGAGCGAAGCGCGAGCCTTGCCTCACACGATTCATGTCATCGACCAGGGCAATCTGCGCGGGCTGACGCTGATCTCGGAGCTCCGGGGCATTCGCAAGATCCAGTTCCATCCCGACGGCACGGTCGAGGACCTGGGCCTCATCCCCTTGATCGAAGGGCTTGAGGGCAACGAGATCATCGTTCGCACGATGGGCGTTCAACCCTAAAGACCTTCCGAGCGAGGGCTTGCCCTCTCGTAGGCGCTGGGAATCTCCGCATTCCCAGCGCCTCGGAGCGAAGGCTCCGCTCTCTAGCTCCCCACCCCTGACCACCCACGGGCGACTGCGTCCGGGCGCGAATCGTGTGTCCGAAGGCCCGAGGCGCAGCCTCGCCAGGATTCGAGGAGTTCCGATAGATATGGGATTCTCCCGAGCGGCATTGAAGCTTGAGCTGGCAGTAAACCTCTGTTGAATCAACCCCCTATTTCCGCGAGGAAAAGATGAAACGACTATTGAGTGTGTTGGCGTTCGCGGGTTTGGTTTCCCTCATGGCCGGCTGTGAGCCGGCAACAGAGGACCCCACGGTTTGCCCTGATGACAAGACAGTCTGCGGCTCGCTCTGTTGCGAGAATGAGACGCAGAAGTGCGTGGACGGCGCCTGCGTCGACAAGAACCCCGACACCAATTGCGTCGAGGGCCAGACAGCCTGTGGCTCGGGCTGCTGCGATGATGCGACCCAGACCTGCGTTAACGAGGCCTGCGTCGCCAAGGGCGAGGAACCCGATTGCACCGAGGCGCAGACGGCCTGCGGGACAGTCTGCTGCGACGATGCAACCCAGACCTGCGTCAACGAGGTCTGCGTCGCCAAGGGCGAGGAGCCCGATTGCACCGAGGCGCAGACGGCCTGCGGGACGGTCTGCTGCGATAACGCCACCGAAAACTGTGTGATCGACGCCTGCATCAGCAAGAACCACTGCGACCCCGGCTGTTCGGGCCAGACTCCCGATTGCCTCGACGGGGTCTGCAAATGCAACGAGACCTCCTGCGGAGAGGGCAAGCTCTGCAACGAATCGGGCGTTTGCGTGAATACCTGCCACCCTGCCTGCAGCGGGACGACTCCGGATTGCGAAGGGACCACTTGCAAGTGCAACGAAACCTCCTGCGGTGAGCACGCCGCCTGCGTCGACGGAGCCTGCGTTCCTGTCTGCGACCCGGAATGCGAGGGCACCACTCCGCAATGCGCGACGGGCGGGGTCTGCCAGTGCACCGCCACTTCCTGTGGCGAGGAGTTCAACTGCTACGAGGGCACCTGTGTCGAAAAGGTCTGCGAGCCGGCCTGTGACCCCTTGAGCTCGACGCCGGTTTGCGTGCTCGATGCCTGCAAGTGCACCCCCTACTCCTGCGACCTGGGAGAGGCCTGCGTCGACGGCGCGTGCGTCGCTTCGGTTTGCGCGCCCGCCTGCACCGGGGACGAGGTGTGTGACAGCTCGGGCGAAGAGAACGCCTGCGTTCTGCCCGGCGAGACCTGCGGCGTCACCATTCCCCTGGCCCTCGGCGTCCCGGCCAATGGCACGACCGCCGGTGCCTCCAACATGGCAGGCAGCCTTTCGGCGACCTGCAGCAGCGAGCTCGGGTGGTTCATCGTCAAGAATGTCGACGGCCCCGACCTCACCTACCGCTACACCCCGGCGACGGACGGCAAGTTCGGGGTGAAGGTCTCCAGCTCCGACCTCGCGCTCTGGAGGATGGACGGCGCCTGCGGCGAGCCCTCGACCTGCGCGGCTCTGGTGCAGGACGAATGGGGAGACGTGGGCCAGCTGCTCATGACGGTGGATGGCGTGGCCCAGGAAACCTACTTCTTCGTGGTCGACTCGCCGTCGGGCACCGACGGGACCGCTTTCACCATCGAGATCGTCTCGCCTTGCGACCCGCTCGCGGCCGAGCCCTGCGCGACGGGCAACTCCTGCCGCTACAACGGCACCTTCTATGAGTGCTCGGCGGATGGCTCGAAATCCGAGTTGGAAACCTGCCGCTCGGGGAGCGAGTGCGGCGCGGGGCTCGATTGCTCGACTCCTGAGTACTCCGGGGGCACGGGGCTCTGCTACAGGCCCTGCCCGATCGACACCCCGGAGTGCCTCCATGGAACCTGCGTCGCTTTCGGCGCCGACGACGACAATTTCGGCCTCTGCGCCGCCTGCCCCACCGATTGCGGCGGGACGACCCCGATTTGCAAGCGAGGGGTCTGTGTTTGCGACGAGACCTCCTGCGGCTCGGGCTTCGTTTGCGAGAGCAGCGCCTGCGTGGAGTCCTGCAATCCGACCGTCGTCCCGGCGACGTGCGCAGCCGAGACGGCCTGCGTCGCGACGCACACCCCCGGCAACTTCGTCTGCAAGGCTCCGGGAGTCAGGCCTGCCGGCTACTCCGGTTGCGGCGGTCCGGGAACCTGCGTCGCCGAATTCGAATGTGATGCCTGGGAGTTCTGCAGCGCGTACTGCGCCTTGGACGGCAGCCTTCCCTGCGCGGCTGGCGAGCGTTGTGACTCCTACAACGACGACGCCGCGGTCGGGACCTGCAGGCCGTGTCCGGCGACCAAGGTCTGCGGCTCCGCGTGCTGCGCCAACGACCAGATTTGCGACCAGACGAGCACTTGTGTCGCCGCCCCGGCGATCTCCAACGACAAGTGCGAAGACACGCCGACCGTCTTGACCAAGGGCGTCGCGGTCAGTGGCGTGACGGCGCTGGCGACGGACGACTACCCGGGCGCAGACTGGGCCGATCTCTCCTCCACCTGCACGGGCCGCTTCGCAGGCAAGGACCTGGTCTATTCCTACACCCCTGCGGCCGCTGGTGACTTCACCATCACGGTCACTCCCGACTCCCGTTATCAGGCCCAGGTCTGGTACTCGAAGGGAACCTGCGGCGGGAGCGCCTGCCTGTCGTCCTCGCTTGGAACCGCCAAGGGCACGGCGGTCACCCTGACGGTCGCCGGCGCCGAGGCGGGCGAGACCTATTTCATCGTCGTCGACGGCAAGTCCTCGTCGCCTGCCACCAGCGCGTCCACGATTGCGTCCTCTTCGGGCACCTTCTCGATCCAGGTCGATTGACCTTGATCGCCCGCTGAGGCGCTCTCTTCGAAAGACGGCCCCCGCTCCAGAAAGGAGCGGGGGTCGTTTTTCTTGGTGTGCCCAGCATGGGCGTGACTCGGAGGTGCAAGTCTTCTGGGGAACCCGGCCGTAGGTGCTCTTGAACCGCGACAGCTCGACGAAGGTCGGCGGTTGCCCACGACCAGGGAAAGATTCCTCTCGCGAACCCTGTCGTCCCAGCCGACATGTTCGTCTCGAGGCAAGCAGCGCAGGACCGCGGCGCCCCAGTCGAGCAGGGCGACCAGCTCCTGGCCGACGAACGCCGCGTAGCCCATCGACTCGCCCGCCGAGCGCTTGAAGCCCAGGTAGTGGTAGCGCTGCAAATGCAGCCGGAACCCGTCGCGCTCCTCGGGGGCGACGGGGCGCAGCGTGAACGGCCCCTCGGGCTGGCACTCGACCATGCCGGGCACCACGCCCAGTTCGACCAGCCGCTGCCGCCCGGTGTCCTCGTGGCGGCCGCCGCCGGGGCGCCGGCGCTGGCAGCCGCAGAAGCCCCCGCGCTTCGAGCCGCCGGAGCATTACCGAGCAGGCGTGCAGAGGGATCTGGGCGTTGGGTCGTACCCAGCCGAACTCACGGCAGGCCGCCGCTGCTACCTGCCGACCTGCGGCCTCCGCTCCTCGAATCGCCTCCCAGCCGATTCCTGCAACCTGCTCATGCGAGGGACCTCCCGTCCGTTTGACGGGGCGCACCCTATGGCACGCCTGCCGGGAGGTCAGGTGCCCGTCTATGCACTGCTGACGGCTCTTCGACTATCAGCGTCCCGTCGGCGAAGCGCTGCGCGGGCTTAGACCGGCGCGAGAGCATGGTGGCGACCGCATCGCGGTGCATCGTCTCGAGAAAGAGCCTTCCTCCCGGGCGCAGCGCGCGGGCGAGCGTCGAGAGGATGGCCCGGTCGTCGTCCTCCGAGCCGTAGCCGAGCGAGCTGAAGATGTTGATGGCTGCGTCGAAGCCCTCCTCGCCGATGGGCTCGCGCAGGTCGTGTCGCCGCAGGCGCAGCGCGGCCCGCGACAGCGCCCCGCGCCGCCGCTCGGCCTTCGCGAGAAGGACCGCCGACTGATCGACGCCGAACGCGAGCGCGCCCCGGCGCGCCAGCGGCAGCGAGAGCCGGCCGTGGCCGCGAGGAGCGTCGAGCAGGCGTGAGCCCTCGCGCAGCCCAGAGCGCCTCGGCCTCCTGCTCACTGCGCTGCTCGGGCGTCAGGTTGCCCCAGAGCCGCAGGTAGTCCTCGTCGAAGAAGCCCTGCCAACAAGCCGTCGTGGACGGCTCGCTCATGGCCTCTTCTCTGGGGCAGCTCGGTCGGGTCGAACCGGAACTCGGCCGCGTCGAGCGGGAGCTCCTGTGTCCCTTCGGTGGGCGTGC
>DHSB01000182.1:46701-54254 GCA_002408385.1 Myxococcales bacterium UBA5297 | reverse complement strand
CGAACGACTGTCAAACTCGGGCCGAAGCCGCGTGTGGTAAACGACGCAGCGTGCATCCCCTCGAACCTGCAAGCGGTCCCGTCCGCCCCAAGACCCTCGTCACCGGAGCGGCCGGCTTCATCGGCTCCCACCTCGTCACCGAGCTGCTCGCGCGCGGCCACCAGGTCGTAGCGCTCGACGATCTCTCCGGCGGCTTTCGCAGCAACATCGACGAGCGCGCCACCTTCGTCCGCGGCTCCATCCTCGATACGGCGCTCCTCGACCGGCTATTCGACGACCAGCGGTTCGACTACGTCTTCCACCTTGCCGCCTATGCCGCCGAGGGGCTGAGCCATTTCATCAAGCGCTTCAACTACGAGAACAACCTGATTGGCAGCGTGAATCTCCTCAACGCCTCGATCAATCACCAGGTGCGCTGCTTCGTCTTCACCTCCTCGGCCGCGGTCTATGGCCATACGCCCTCGCCGCTCACCGAGGAGACGCCGACCGCGCCCGCAGATCCCTATGGCGTCGCCAAATCGGCGGTCGAGCAGGAGCTGCGAATCAGCCGCGAAGTATTCGGCCTGCCCTACATCGTTTTTCGGCCCCACAACGTCTACGGCGAGCGGCAGAACCTGGGCGACCGCTATCGAAACGTGGTCGGCATCTTCATGAACCAGGCCCTGCGTGGCGAGCCCCTGACCATCTTCGGCGACGGGACACAGACCCGCGGGTTCACCCATGTCGACGACGTCGCGCCGGTCATCGCGCAGTCGATAGAGCGGCCCGAGGCCTACGGCCAAGTCTTCAACGTCGGGTCCGACCGCCCGGTCACCCTCAACGAGCTGGGCGAGACGGTCAGCCGCGCGATGGGCGTCGCCTTTCGCCCACGCTACCTGCCCGCGCGCCCCGAGGTCGCGCACGTTCAAGCCTCGCACGCCAAGGCGCATGCCCTGCTCGGCTACAGATGCCACGTCGGTCTCGAGGAGGGCGTCAGCGCCATGGCCATCTGGGCCAAACAGGTCGGCGCACGCGAGAGCAAGAGCTTCGGGACCATCGAGATCGAGCGGAACCTGCCGCCCTCGTGGCGCGATTGAACCCGACGACGATCCTTGGGACCGCTCACGGGCCAAGCAAAGGAGGGAGCGCCCGCCCTTTGGCGGAAGCTGGAGCTCTGCCGTCCATCCTTGCGGCCCGTCTCTCCCCGACGGTCGGCGATCGCTCGAAAGGTGTCGGGAAGTCTCCTTGAGCTCGGCCCGCTCCCCCCGTTCGCCCCGAGCGTAGGCCGCGCCTGCGAGGCCGCAAGTCGAGGGGCTCTTCGACTCCGCTCAGCGTGAGCGGAACCGGTCCGATTCGAAGAAGGATTACTCGACGCCTCTTCACTCGGCCCACCGCCGCAACGTCCGGCTGATGCGCTCGAGGTAGCCATCCTCGCGCACGACCTCTTCGTAACCAGGAACGGCCCCGACCCACCTGCCAAGACGCACGTTCGGCGCCTCGGTCAGGTACATCGTCGGCAACCCCAGCAGCGCCGGGCCGTCCATGCCCGCGGTAGTGACGCCGAGCTGGCCGACCAAGCCGTGAGCTCTCCTCAGATGTTCGAAGAGCTGGAGCTGGGCGCGCCGCATCTCGGCGCCCTGGAAGAGAGGCAGCTTCCAGAAGAGCGTCATGTCGAAGCAGCCCCGCGGAGGCTCACCGTCCCGGAGCGCGTCGCCGATGAGGACGGGGACGAGCCCGACCGCGAGCGCTCGCCGCGAGAGCTCGACGAGCTCGGGATAGGCGGTGTTTCGCGCCGGTTGATGCGCTCCATGGCGAATCCAGAGCAGCACCTTTTTGGCCGTCGGAGCACCAGCCAGCGCCGCGTCGGTCCAGTCGGCGATCGGCCTGGCGATGGGCGCCTCACCAAGAAACGCAGCCCGCAGCTTACGCTGCGCGGCGAGAGGGTCGGCGCGAAAGGCGCGCGCGACGATAGCGGGCAGAGGCTTGTTCGCCGGCGGGCGCGGCCGATACGGCACGAGCTTGGAGCCGAGCCCCGCGTCGAGGAGGAAGCGCTCGGCCTGCGCGGTCTGCGCCTTGTCCGGCTCGATCTGGATCGGGACGTCGGCGAGCAGCGCCGCCGCCGCGACGTACCACCCTTCGCCAAACGAGAAGCGCGGGTCGGTGTGGAAGGTATACGCGCGGTTGCGCCCCTCGAGAATCCCGCGCGCCTCACGCGCCGCCCCCTCCGCCTTGCGCGCGACCTGGAGGAGCGACGGCTTGCCGAGGCAGGCCGCGACGCGCGCGGCTTCGAACGCCGACTCTTCGACGACGGCCACCACTTCGGCGACCCGCTGCCAGCCGTCGTCACAGTCCTCCGGCGTCGGGGCGCGCTGGGAGGCCATCGAGAGCTGGTTCACCCCGTGGAGCGCGTCGAGCGCGCGCGCGGCGTGGGCCTTGACCAAGGTGGCGCGTGCGCGCGCGGCGGTCTTCGGGTCGCGCCTCTCCTCGCCAATGCGGGCAAGAGCTCGCCCAGCCAGCTCGATGGCCCGCTCGAGCTTCTGGCGATGTTCGTCGCGCACGCCTGGCAGGTGCAGCGTGGCGAGTTGGGCGCGCGCGTCGGCGAAGGCGGTCGCGGCCTCGCGCTCGAGAGGCTGCGCGTCGTCGGGGGCGATGAGGGCAAGCGATGTCGGCACCGGGTTGGAGACCTTTGTTGAAGGAGGCGTCAAATCTAGCCGCTCGCGAGCCTTTGGTTCGACGGCTTTGCCTTCGCGCTTGTCGCTCTACCTCGCTTCTTTGCCGGTCTTCCCACGCCGTCCTCGCTCGCACCTCGTCGATCAGGAAACGCGCGCCCTGGTTATCCGAGGGGTTGAGCCAGAGCGACCGGCCGAAGACGCGCTCTGCTGACTCCCGACTCCGTCCATCACGGGCGATCCCGCGACGTCCTCCTCGAGCGCCAGCGCGTCGTCTCAGCCGCCTATCTTGCCCACCCTGAACGCTTCGTTCGCCGCCCGCCCACTGCCGCCGAACCCCCGCTGCCGTCGAGATCAACCCGCCAAAAGAGGACACCGTCGAGAAGGAAACCGCGGCTCAGCAAATTCGCCCGGTCGGTGTCTCAGAACCGTTGACCCGTCCCGGAGCGTAGAGGCGACCGGCGGGAGCCTCCGAGTCGAGGGGCCCGCGCGAAGTCGGGGCCCTTCGACTTCGCTCCCGCCGCTCGCGCGTCGGCAGCTACGCTCAGGGTGCGCGGAACCGGAGGGGGTCGAGAAGGATTTCTCGACGGATCTTCAGTCGCGCGGGTGGAGCCGCAGGGTGGCCAGCACGTTGCTGAAGTCGTCGGTCCAAAGGTCTTGCGAGGGTGCCGGCGGCGTGCGCGAGGCGGCCTTGGCGATCTCCGGCCTGTCGAGCACAGCGCGGTCGCGCGACAAGAGCATCCAGAGCGACTTCGAGCTGAGGACCTCCGGCTCTGCCTCCGGCTCGTAGGCGACCAGCGCGCGCTCGAGGCCGGCATCCTCGGCGAGCCGCGCCATGACGGGCGCGAGGTCGAGGAACCGGTTGGTGATGTGGAAGGCGAGGACCCCTCCCGGTGCGAGGTGCTCGAGATAGAGGCCGAGCGCTTCGCGGGTGACGAGGTGCACGGGGATCGAATCGCTGCTGAAGGCGTCGATCACCAGCAGGTCGAAGCGGTGCGACCCCGACTCGAGAAGCTCGCGTCGCAGTGACAGCCGCGCGTCGCCTTCGATGTTCTCGATGCCCGCGGGCGAGTCGGAGAGGAAGGTGAAGAGGCTCGAATCGAGCGCCACGTCGATCACCGCGGGGTTGATTTCGTAGAAGCGCATCCGGTCGCCGGCTTCACCGTAGGCGGCGAGCGTTCCGATGCCGAGTCCGATGACACCGACGTTCAGGCCTCGGTCCCCGACGCTCGCGCGCTGGGCTCGCAGCGCGCGGCCCACGCCGGTGTCGACGCCGAAGTAGAGCGTCGGCGCCCGGCGCTTCGCCGCGTCGCGGTGCTGGAACCCGTGAGTGACCCGCCCGTGGCGCAGGCCGAGGCCGTAGCGCGCGGGTTCGTCTTGAAAGCCCTCGCCGACGCGAAGCACGCCGTAGAAGTTGCGGCGCACGAACGTCCAGGGCTCCACCGCGAGATGGGCCTCCACGACGAGGAAGCCGAGCAGGCCCAGAGCGCAGGCGGCAAACCCGGTGCGCGCAAGACGGGACCATCCGCGGTTGAGGAACGAGCCCGGGTCGCGCAGGAGAACGATGAACGCGAGGGCCCAGACGCCGAGGATGCTCGCGTGCAGCTCCCAATGCAGGTCGAAGACCAGCGGCGCGACCAACCCGACGAGCAGGCCGCCGACCGCGCCACCTATCGAGACCATCAGGTAGAAGCCTGTCAGGTGCCTGGGATGCGGCTTGAGGCGCGCGAGCTCGCCATGGCAGAGCATCGAGGCGACGAACAGGAGCGCCGACCAGACCGCGACCTGCGCGACGACCCCCAGTCCTATCCCCAGCCACATCGCGCCGCAGGCGAGGGCGCTCGTCAGGACGAGGGCGGGCACGAAGACTGCGCGCCGGTACCAGCGATCGCTCTCGAAGGTGAACACGAAGGAGAGCAGGTAGATGGCGAGCGGCAGGACCCACAGGAAGGGCACCACCGCGACCTCCTGCGAGATCTGATTGGTCACCGCCAGCAGCAGCACCGAAGGCGCAGCAGCGAGAGCGATCCACAGCAGGCGGCTCGACAGGCAGGGTGCCGGGCCCGTCGATACGGCTTGCTTCGCCACGCCAGGCACCTCGGGCTGGCGCCGTGCGAAGACCACGGCGACCGTGCCGGCGCCCACAGCGTAGAGCAGGAAGCAGGCGGGCCACAGCCAGCCTTGCGCAGAGACGCCGAGGGCCGGCTCGACGAGGAGCGGATAGGTGAGCAGCCCGAGCAGTGAGCCCACGTTCGACAGGGCGTAGAGCCGGTAGGCCGAGCGCGCCGGCCAGAGGCGGGTGAACCAGGCCTGAAGAAGTGGCCCGGTCGACGAGAGCAGCAAGTAGGGCAGCCCGACGCTGACCGTCAGCAGCCCGAGGATGCGGACCACCGGCGCTTCGCTGTCGCGCGGGTGCCAGGACTCGCCGGGGACGATCGGCGAGCCCCAGTCGAGGGCCGAGCGCGCCAGCAGCACCACTGCCAGTGCGAGCAGACCGAGGTGGAGGATCGCCTGCCGCTTCGGCCTCATGCGCAGCGCGACGCCGTGCGCGTAGGCGTAGCCGCCCAAGAGCAGCGCCTGGAAGAAGAGCATGCAAGTCGTCCAGACCGCCGGCGTGCCTCCGAACCAGGGCAGGAGCACCTTGCCGATGACCGGCTGGATCTGGAAGAGCAGGAAAGCGCTCAGGAAGATGGTGGCGGCGATGATGCGCATTCCGATGTCGCTCCCCGGATGGCCGACGAAGAGGCCATCCTCTTTAGCGCGGCCTCTACTCTGGTGGCACCTCGTAGATTCGCACGCCCTCTCCCGCGTAGGTCTGCGGGAGCTGCAGCTCGCGCTCGAGGCACTCGTGGCCGTCCGGCCCGGTGACCACGAAGCGCACGCCAAGCGCGCGCAGGCCGCGGCGGCCTCCTTCGCGCGTCTGGCGACAGCCCTTCATCGTCTGGTGGTAGCGGCCGAGCAGGCCCGGCCGGCCCTCGTGCGAGAGCGCCTCGGCGGGGACCGGGGCGCGACTCTGGCCCGGACCCAGCCAGTCCCAGCGAAGCGCCGCCTTGCCGCTGCCCTCCTGATAGCGCACCCGTACGCGGTGCTCGCCGGCCTCGAGGCGCAGGGTCATCGAGCGCTCGCGCAGCGGGTGGAAGCCGCCGTTGTCGAGGACGAGGTTGCCGTCGATCTCCAGCGAGGAGCCGTCATCGCTCGACAGGAAGAAGCTCCACGGACCGGAGGTGGGGATCCGCAGGCTGCCCGTCCACTCGATCTGGAAGGAGTCGGGGCGCAGCCTCGGATCGGGCGCGTCCAGGCCCCAGTCGAAGTCGAGGCTCGGGTCGACCCGCTCGAAGATCAATTCGCTCCGGGCCCGCGGGCGCCGCAGCGCTTGGACTATCGGCTCGCCCCAGTACCAGCGCTCGAGCCGCTCGGGCACGCGGGTGATGTTGCCGCCGGTCATCGGCTTTCGGTGCAGCGTGGCGTGCCACATCATCCGGTAGTCGCCCGACAGGTCGAGCACCGCGTACTGCGCGGGGTCCCCGGCCCACTCGAGCATCGGCGCGGGCGCGACCACCTCGGTCTCGATGAAGCGGCGCGGGGTGTACTCGACCAGCGTCACCGCGGTCGGCACGAGCGCGATCGCCGCGGCGGCCACCGGCGAGCGGCCGCGGCGCAACTTCGAGAGCCCGAGCGCCGCGGCGATGACGAGCCCGAGGTACATGACGTAGCCGAGGCGCACCGGCACGCCCATGAACTCGATCTGCGGCAGCAGCTTCTCGAGCAGCAGGTACGGCAGCTTCACCTCGCGCAGCACCTTGCCGCCGACGTGCAGGTAGGGGCCGAGGGCGAGGAGCGCGCCCCCGAGGGCCATCGCCAGATAGGCGCGCGCCAGGCCGCCGGCGAAAAGCGCGCCGGCGAGCGCGGCGAGCAGCAGCGCGTAGCCGGCGTAGAGCGCGGTCTCGGCCGCGTTGCCGGTCCAGCGAAACGCGTGTCCGCCCCACCAGTGGCCCCAGCCCTGGGCGGGGTTGGGAAAGAAGAAGGCCTCGAGGTCGCCTGAGAAGCGCACCGCGTCGTGCGCCCCGGCGATGGGCTCGACGCTGCGCTGATGGAGGATCGTGAAGAGCAGGGGGCCGGCGACGACGAGGAAGGCGCCGGCGAGCGCGAAGGCCTGGGCGAGGAAGCGCTTGGAGAAGAGCACCTCGCGCCGGCGGAGGGCGGCGTCGGCGAAGAGAAACGGGGTGAGCACCATGCCGTAGAGCAGGTGGTACCAGCTCGCGAGCGCCGCGAGGCCGAGGAACAGGCCGCCGAGCAGCGGGTCGCGCCGGCGGGCCCGGCCGTCGAGCATGCGGTGGAGGTGGACGAGGTAGAGCGGCAACCAGCCCATCGACACGAGGTGCTGGTGGCCCTGGACGTGGGCGAGGTGGTAGGGGACCGCGGTGAAGAGCACGCCCGCGCAGACCGAGACGAGCCGGTCGCCGGTCAGCTCGCGCGCGAGCCGATACATGCCGTAGGCGGTGAGCCAGAACGCGAAGAGGACCCCCGCGTTGTAGACGCCCACCGGCGGCAAGAACCACCAGAGCGGCACGGTGAGGATCGCCGTCGGCACGTCGAAGGTCTGGAAGACGAGCGAGGCGCCGTGGGGGAAGAAGACGCGGTCGGTGAAGAAGGGGTTGCGCAGGGAGGTGAGCGCGTCGTGCATCCAGCGCCAGGACCAGAGCGTCTGAAACGGGTCGCCCGGGTCTCCGCCGAGCCGGGTGAGCAGGTGCGCCGACATCGGCCAGGTGAGGGCGATCGCCGCGAGCAGACAGGCGGCCATCGCCGCCAGCTCGGGGCCGCGCTCGCGCCATCGCAGGTTGCGCAGGGCTGCCTTCACCTTGAAGTCGATCCTCGGTCGTAGCCCCGGGGCGGGGGGGGGGGGGG
>DHSB01000182.1:21200-46572 GCA_002408385.1 Myxococcales bacterium UBA5297 | reverse complement strand
GCCCCGGGGCGGGGGGCGTTTGCGACGCGCCCCGACGAGCGCCTGGCCGCGATGCCCGGATCGCGTTCGGGCGCACGGCCAGAGGGGCCGTCTATTGCTTCTTGCCCAGCCTGGCGACCAGAGCGGTGGCCGCGAAGCCGGCGGCGATGAGCCCGAGAGCGGCGAGCACCTGCAGGCCCGAGGGGCCGAAGAAGACGGTGGGCCAGTCCTCGGGCTTGAGCGCCGCGATCAGCTCGGGGGTCATGGCGCGGCCCTTGATGACGTCGCCGACCTGCGGGGGCACGCCCCGCTGGAAGGGCCAGAGCCCGACGACCGCGCCCACCAGCAAGCCGAGCAGCACGCCGAGGGTCGGCTTCTCGTAGCGCGCGAAGAGCATCTTGAGCAGGTTGCTGACCGCGACCACCCCGATCACCACCCCCAAGCCCACCGGCAGGATGATGCCGAGCATCGGGTCGACAGCCGCCGCGAGGTCGCGGGCCTTGAGCGCGTTCTTGAAGGCGTCGATGCCGCCGAGGATCGCCACGTACTGGCCGAGCACGAGCAGCATGTAGCCGCCGCTGATGCCCGGGAGGATCATCGCGCTCGCCCCGATGACCCCGGCGATGAAGAGGGTGAGAAAGCCTCCGCCCCCGGCGCCGCCGCTCGCCCCGCGCGTCTGCAAGACGGCGATGGCCACCATCACCAAGAGGCCAACGGCCGCGCCGATCCAAATCGAACGATCGGCCTTGCCCACCATCTTCCAGATGACCGGGACCCCGCCGAGCGTGAGCCCGATGAACAGGCTGTAGGCGGCCCAGCGGTGGTCTACGACCAGGCCCTTCACTGGCCCGGCGAAGAGCAGGATAGACAGGCCCGCGGCCGCGACCACCGTCCCGAGGAGCGCCAGCGAGCGCAGACGGAACTTGAGCGTCGACAGCTCGGCGACCGCGTTCACGAAGTGCTGGTAGACCCCGGAGGCGAGCAGCATCGTCCCGCCGCTGATCCCGGGTACCAGGTTGGCCAGCCCCATC
This sequence comes from Myxococcales bacterium UBA5297, assembly GCA_002408385.1. GTDB lineage: Bacteria > Myxococcota > Myxococcia > Myxococcales > UBA5297 > UBA10939. The sequence goes on along the minus strand of DHSB01000182.1, from coordinate 45,562 downwards.
AGCACGCCGCCGAGCGCCCCGCGCGTCACGAGCTGGGGCAGCGGAGCGTCGGCCAATGGATCGGCAGGCGCTGGGCTGGCCGGGGTTCGGGGGGTTTCGAGCTCGGGTGAAGACATGAAGCCTCTCCTCGCGGTCCTGCGAGGCACGGGAGGCTAGCGCAAAGTGTTCGACTTTGCGCGCAAACGGACGGCAATGCCCGTTCGCCTGGCAGGGGGCGTTTCGCCCCCTCGCACGGGAAGCAGCCGCTAGGCACCCTCCGAGTCTGCAGGGCAGGGTCGCCGCTCGCCGCCTCGCGCGGCGAATCCCGGCGCTGGCGCCTGGCGACAAGTCGGCCGCGACCTCGATCGGCCGGGGATCGCTCGCCAAACGCAGGTTTCCGCTCGCGCTCCAGCGCCCCTCATTTCGCGGGGAGAAGTCACGCGGGCACGAATACCGGGATTGACACGCCTCTCGCGAAGCGTTACATCGCTACTCGCTTATCGATAAACAGTTATCGATACTGCTTGACTGGAAACGGAGGCCCCATGAGTCCCCGGAACGACGAGCCGAGAGGCATCCCCGCGCCGACGCTGCGTCGCTTCCCTGCCTACCTCAGCCAGCTCTTCCGGTTGCAGGAGGAGGGCCGTGACGTCGTCTCGAGCACCCACCTCGGCAAGCGCCTGATGCTCGACCCCGTTCAAGTCCGCAAAGACCTCGAGTGCACCGGCCTGGTCGGCCGTCCCAAGGTCGGCCATTCGGTGCCCAAGCTCATCGAGGCGATAGAGAGCATCCTCGGCTGGAACCGCGTCAACGAGGCGTTCCTCGTCGGCGCCGGCAACCTCGGCGCCGCGCTGCTCGGTTACCCGCGCTTCAAGCAGAGTGGGCTCGACATCGTCGCCGCCTTCGACGAGGCGCCCGAGAAGGTCGGCTCGGAAATCCACGGCAAGACCGTCCTGCCGCTCAAGAAGCTCGCGAACCTGACCCGGCGCATGGGCGTCAAGGTCGGCATCATCGCCGTGCCCGCCGACCACGCCCAGGCGGTCGCCGACCTGATGGTCGAGGCGGGCATCCTCGCCATCTGGAACTTCGCGCCCGTTACCCTGCGTGTCCCCGAGGAGGTCATCGTCCAAACCGAGGACCTCTACTCCGGGCTCGCCATCCTCACCCAGAAGCTCGCTGTCCGGCTCCGAGAGGAGCCGTCCAAGGGAGTGCGCCATGCACACGAATGACCACGTCTCGAGCCCCGCGCGAAAATTCGCCAGGGTCTGCGAGATCCTCGAGCAACACGAACGCAAACCGAGCCGGCTCATCCCCATCCTCCAGGCAGTGCAGGAGGAGTACCGCTACCTGCCCGAGGAGGTGCTCACCTACGTCGCCACCTCGCTGCAGGTGCCGCCCTCCAAGGTCTTTGGCGTGGCGACCTTCTACTCGCACTTTGCGCTCGAGCCCAAGGGCAAGTTCGTGGTGCGCCTGTGCGACGGCACGGCCTGCCACGTGAAAGGCTCGCTGCCCATCCTCGACGCCGTGCGCGACAGGCTCGGCCTCGAGCCGGGCAAGACCACCACTCAGGACATGTTCTTCACCGTGGAGACGGTCGCTTGCCTGGGCGCCTGCGGCCTCGCCCCGGTCCTGGTCGTCAACGAAGAGATCCACGGCCAGGTCGCGCCGCAGTCGGCAAAGAAGATCGTCGAGGACATCCTCGCGCAGGAGGCATCGCGGTGAACCCCGAATCGACTCGCAACCAGACCAGCAAGGCAGCTCCGGCCCCGGTCACCGCCCGCCGCGTCATCATCTGCGCCGGCACCGGCTGCGTCGCCAACGGCGCCTGGAAGGTGATGAAGGCCTTCGAGGAGCAGAGCGCCAAGGCCGGCATCACCCTGCACCTGCAGATGAAGCCCGAGGGCCAGGCGCCCGACGGCCTCACCCTGACCAAGAGCGGCTGCCAAGGCTTCTGCCAGAAGGGCCCGCTCGTCACGGTGATGCCCGAGGACACGCTCTACACGCACGTCAAGCCCGACGACGTGCCCGAGATCGTCAAGGCCATCGTCGAGGGCACGGTGGTCGAGCGCCTGCTGTGCACCGACCCGACGACCAAGGCGCACTTCAGCGGCCAGAAGGAGATCCCCTTCTACACGCGCCAGCAGCGCTTCGTGCTCAAGGAGTGCGGCTTCATCGACCCTGAGGACATCCACGAGTATTTGCGCCACGACGGCTACAAGGCCGCCCGCAAGGCCTGGCTCGAGATGACCCCGGAGCAGCTCTGCGAGGAGCTGCTCGCCTCCGGCCTACGCGGCCGCGGCGGCGGCGGGTTCCCGACCGGGCGCAAGTGGGATCTCGCCCGCAAGCAGCCGGGCGACAAGAAGTACGTCATCTGCAACGCCGACGAGGGCGACCCGGGCGCCTTCATGAACCGCTCGGTCATGGAGGGCAACCCTCACTCGGTCATCGAGGGGCTGATGGTCGCCGCCCGCGCCATCGGCGCCGACGCGACCCTCGTCTACGTGCGCACCGAGTACCCGCTGGCCGTCCAGCGCATGCGCAAGGCGGTCGAGGACGCCGAGAAGATGGGCCTGCTCGGCCCGGACGCCTTCGGCACCGGCCGCCCGCTCACCTGCGAGGTGATGGAGGGCGCCGGCGCCTTCGTCTGCGGCGAAGAGACCGCGATGATCAACTCCATCCAGGGCGGGCGTGGCATGCCGAGCCCCAAGCCCCCGTTTCCGGCCCAGCGCGGCCTGTGGGGCAAGCCGACGATCATCAACAACGTCGAGACCCTGGTGCACGCGGTGCGGATCATCAAGGAGGGGGCGGCCAGCTTCCGCAAGCTCGGCTCCGAGAAGTCGCCGGGCACCAAGACCTTCGCCCTGACCGGCCACGTGGTGAACACCGGCCTCATCGAGGTGCCCTTCGGCACCACGCTGCGCGAGGTGGTGCTCAACATCGGCGGCGGGGTCACCAACGAGCAGGGCAAGCCCGACCCGAAGGCCTTCAAGGCCGTGCAGATAGGCGGGCCCTCGGGCGGGTGCCTGACCACCGAGCACCTCGACCTGCCGCTCGACTTCGACTCGCTGCGCAGCGCCGGGGCGATGGTCGGCTCGGGCGGCCTGGTGGTGATGAACCAGAAGACCTGCATGGTGAGCATCGCCCGGTTCTTCATGGACTTCACCCAGCGCGAATCGTGCGGCAAGTGCGTGCTGTGCCGCGAGGGCACCCGCCAGATGCTCGCGCTGCTCGACGACGTCATCGAGGGGCGCGCCGACGCCAACACACTGGTGCTGCTCGAGAAGCTCGGCCACGCGGTGGCCAAGGGCTCGCTGTGCGGCTTGGGCAAGACGGCGCCCAACCCCGTGCTCTCGACGCTGCGCCACTTCCGCGGCGAGTACGAGGCCCACGTCTTTGACAAGCGCTGCCCGACCGGCCAGTGCAAGGCGCTCGCGAAGCCGTCGATCGATCCCGAGAAGTGCCGAGGCTGCGGGCTCTGCCTCAAGGCGTGTCCGGTCGGCGCGATCAAGGGCGAGAGGAAGGTGGCGCACGTCATCGACGAGGCGCTGTGCATCAAGTGCGGAGCTTGCGCGACGGCCTGCAAGCTCGGCGCGGTGCAAGGGATCTGAGGCGTGAACGGCGCGCGCCGGCCTGACCGCACGCGCGCCGAAACGGAGGACGGCCGGGCTCGAAGCTCGGCCGTCGCTATGGCGGAGCCCAACAGCTCCGCCCTCCAGGAGCCAACCATGAGCGACACCAAGTTCCTGACCATCGACGGGCGGCGCGTCCCCATCAACGGCGAGCGCAACCTGCTCGAGGTCATCCGCAAGGCCGGCATCGACCTGCCGACCTTCTGCTACCACTCGGACCTGAGCGTCTATGGCGCCTGCCGGCTGTGCATCGTCGAGGTCGAGGGGCGCGGAATCCAGGGCGCCTGCTCGACCCCGGCCGAGCCCGGCCTGGTCGTGCGCACCCAGACCCAGGAGATCCGCGACATCCGCAAGATCTCGGTCGAGCTGTTGCTCGCCAACCACGACCAGCAGTGCACCACCTGCCCGAAGAGCACGAGCTGCCAGCTCCAGGCGCTCTCGCGCAAGCTCGGTGTCACCGAGGTGCGCTTCAAGCCGGTCCACAAGCCCCAGCCGGTCGACCTCTCGTCGCTGTCGCTGGTGCGCGACCCGAACCGCTGCGTGCTGTGCGGCGACTGCACCCGCGTCTGCTCGGAGATCCAGGGCATCGGCGCCATCGACTTCGCCTTCCGCGGCTCGCACGCCGCGGTGCTGCCCTCGTTCGGCAAGAACCTGGGCATGGTCGAGTGCGTCAACTGCGGTCAGTGCGCCGCGGTCTGCCCGACCGGCGCCCTGACGCCCAAGAGCGAGGTGGACGAGGTCTGGGCGGCGCTCCACGACCCGAAGAAGAAGGTCATCGCCCAGATCGCCCCCGCGGTGCGCGTCGCCCTCGGCGAGAGCTTCGGGATGGCGCCCGGCTCGTTTTCCGCGGGCCAGGCGGTCGCCGCCCTCAAGGCGATGGGCTTTGATGCCGTCTACGACACCTCCTTCACCGCCGACCTGACGGTCATCGAGGAGGCGACCGAGTTCATCGGGCGCAAGAGCAAGGGCGAGCGGCTGCCGCAGTTCACCTCGTGCTGCCCGGCCTGGGTCAAGTTCGCCGAGCAGTACCACCCCGAGCTGCTGCCCAACCTGAGTAGCTGCCGCTCGCCGCAGCAGATGCTCGGCGCGCTGGTCAAGGAGACGCTTCCGGCCAAGCTGGGTGTCGAGCGCAAGGACCTTATCGTCGTCTCGATCATGCCGTGCACGGCCAAGAAGTACGAAGCCAAGCGCCCCGAGCTCGCGCACGAGGGGGTGGCCGACGTCGACCACGTGCTCACCACCCAAGAGCTCGCGCGGATGATCGGCGAGTCGGGTCTGCGCTTCCAGGAGCTTGACCCCGAGTCGTTCGACATGCCGATGGGCTTCAAGACCGGCGCGGGGGTCATCTTCGGCAACTCCGGCGGAGTGACCGAGGCGGTGCTGCGCTACGCGGGCGAGAAGCTGGTCGGCCCGGACGCCCCGGTCGACTTCCACGAGGTGCGCGGCGAGGGCGGTCTGCGCGAGGCCGAGGTGACCGTCGGCGGCCAGACGCTGCGCTTCGCCATCGTCCACGGGCTGAAGAACGCCGGGGAGCTCGCCGAGCGGATCAAGGCGGGCGAGGTCTCCTACGATCTGGTCGAGGTGATGGCCTGCCCTGGCGGCTGCATCGGCGGAGCCGGCCAGCCGGTCGCCCGCGACCGCCTCGAGGCGCGCCGCAAGCGCACCGGCGGCCTCTACGCGGCCGACAAGAACCTCGAGCTGCACCGGTCGCAGGAGAACCCGTTCGTCGAGCAATGCTACGGCGAGACCCTGGGCGAGGTGGGAGGCCACAAGGCGCACGAGCTGCTGCACACCCGCTACCAGAGCCGCCGGCGCATCGAGAGCGACCTGTCGTTCGGCACCGGCAGGGCCGCCGAGAAGGTGCCGGTGAAGGTCTGCGTCGGGACGAGCTGCTTCCTCAAGGGCTCGCAGACGCTGCTCAAGAGCCTGCTCGCCGAGGTGGAGAAGAAGGGCTTGGGCGAGGCGGTCGAGATCAAGGGCTCGTTCTGCTTCGAGCAGTGCGACAAGGGCCCGTCCGTCCAGATAGGCGAGCGGCGCATCGAGCACTGCACCCTCGAGGAGGCGCGCCAGGCGGTCCGCGACGAGCTGAGCGCGCGCGGGTTCCAGGGCGCGAGCGTGCCGGTCGACCTGACCGACCCCACCGAGCGCGGGGCGGCATAGCAAGGGTGTCAGGGAACGGCTCCCGCTCCGCACGGCGCAAGATGCGGAGCGGGAGCCAGGTCCCGAGGCGACCGGGAGAGGGTCCCGGCACGCGCCGGTCACCTCGAGCCCAGGCCGAGCCAGCGAGGCCTAAAGTCGAGAGGCCCTTTGCCCCCGCCCCCTGGATGCGGGCGGGAGCCAGGCTGAAGGTGACCGGGAGAGGGTCCCGGTGCGCCGGTCACCTCGAGCGTAGGCCGAGCCAGCGAGGCCTGAGTCGAGAGGCCCTTTGCCCCCGCCCCCTGGATGCGGGCGGGAGCTAGGCTGAAGGTGACCGGGAGAGGGCCCCGGCGCGCCGGTCATCTCGAGCGCGGGCCGAGCCAGCGAGGCCTGAGTCGAGAGGTCCTTCGACTCCGCCCCCGACCCCCGGACGCGGGCGGGAGCTAGGCTGAAGGTGACCGGGAGCTGGTCCCAGCGCGCCGGTCACCTCGAGCGTAGGCCGAGCCAGCGAGGCCTGAGTCGAGAGGCCCTTCGACTCCGCCCCCACCCGCTGACGCGGGCGGGAGCTAGGCTGAAGGTGACCGGGAGTTTGAATCCGAGAATGCCGCCTTGTGCCTCGACCGTTTTCGATAAGAGGCCCGGACGGCCCGATGTGAGGGAGAGCCGACCTTGACCCGCATCACCGTCTGCATGGGCAGCTCCTGCTTCGCCAGGGGCAACAACCGCAACCTCGAGCTGATCCTCGAGTACCTGCAGAAGCGAGGCTTGAAGGGCAAGGTGGACATCAAGGGCGCGCTGTGCGAGGGCCGCTGTAACCAGGGCCCGAACATCGTGGTCGACGGGACCGTCTACTCCGACGTGAAGCCGGTCTCGGTCGTGGCCCTGCTCGATCATCACTTCGCGTCGGCAGGCCCCGACCGGTCATGAACCTCCTGAACCCCATCCACACCGAGAGGCGCGAGTGCCAGGACTGCTACAAGTGCGTCCGGTGCTGCCCGGTCAAGGCCATCAAGTTCGAGAACAACTACGCCTCGGTCATCCCCGAGCTGTGCGTGCTGTGCGGGGCCTGCGTCGAGGCCTGCCCCAACGGCGCCAAGCGGGTGCGTGACGACCTGCCGCGGGCCCGCCAGCTCCTCGAGCTGCGCGAGCGGGTCTACGTCTCCCTCGCCCCCTCCTTCTTCTCCGAGTTCCCGGGGATCGAGCCCGCGCGGCTGGTCGCCGCGCTCGAACGGCTCGGCTTCGCCGGCGTCTCCGAGACCGCGCTCGGCGCCCAGCAGGTCTCGGCCCACGTCGCCCGGCTGCTCGAGCAGGGCTCGCCGCGCGTCTACCTCTCCTCGGCCTGCCCGACCGCGGTCGCCTTCATCCAGAAGTACCTCCCGGCCCAGTCCAAGCTGCTGACCGATCTGCTCTCTCCCGCCCTCGCGCACGCGCGCCTGCTGCGCCAGCGCTTTGGCGAGCAGATCGGCGTCGTCTTCGTCGGCCCCTGCATCTCCAAGAAGTCCGAGGCCGACAGCCACCCCGAGCTGATCGACGTCGTCCTCACCTTCGAGGACCTGCGCCGCTGGCTACAGCAGGAGCGCATCGATCCGAAGTGGCTCAACCCCGAGCCCGAGCGCCACCGCTTCGTCCCCGAGGCGGCCGAGGAGGGCGCGCTCTACCCGATCGACGGCGGTATGAACGCCGGCATCCGCGCCCACTGCTCGGTCAGCGACTCGCAGTTCATGTGCTTCTCGGGCCTGCGCAGCATCGAGCGCGGCCTGCAGGGCATCGAGCAGCTCAAGCCCGAAAGCCCGCTGTTCGTCGAGCTGCTCGCCTGCGAGGGAGGCTGCGTGAGCGGCCCGAGGACCTCGCGTGACCAGGGCACCGCCACCAAGCGCTACCGCATCCTGCGCCAGGCTTCGTACCCGGAGGCGCTCATCCCGCGCCAGCCCGTGCGCGGTCTCGACGTCTCCTGGGCCCAGCAAAACACCCCGGTCGTGCCCGCGCGGCACACCGAGGCCGAGGTGCGCGAGGTGCTGCGCGGGGTCGGCAAGTTCTCGATGGAGGACGAGCACAACTGCGGCGGCTGCGGCTACGACACCTGCCGCGAGTTCGCCAAGGCGTTCCTCGACGGCAAGGCCGAGCGCACCATGTGCGTGACCTACATGCGCAAGCTCGCCACCAAGAAGGCCAACGCCCTGATGCGCAAGATGCCTTCGGCGGTGGTCATCGTCGACGAGAAGCTACGGGTCATCGAGCACAACGAGAGCTTCGTGCGCATGTTCGCGCGCCCGGGTGACGCGCAGGAGCAGCCGCCCGAGCTCGACGGCGCATCCATCCAGTGCCTGGTGCCCTTTCCCAACCTCTTCCACGCGGTCCTCAAGTCCGGCGAGGACCTGCTCGACCGCGACCTGAAGTACCGCGACACCATCCTGCACGGCTCCCTCTTCAGCATCGAGAAGCACCGCGTCGTCGGCGGCCTGTTCCAGGACATCACGCGGCCGGCGGTGCAGAAGCAGCAGATCATCAGCAAGGCGCGCGAGGTGATTCAGAAGAACCTCGCCACCGTGCAGCAGATCGCCTATCTGCTCGGCGAGAACGCGGCCGAGTCCGAGAGCATCCTCGACTCGATCATCGAGTCGTTCTCCGCCGGCGGGCTCGGCGAACAGAGCCCCGACCCCCATGACTGGAAACGCCTATATCGAGGTTGACTTCCGCCAGCGCGCCAAGCACGGCCAGCGCGCGCCGGGCGATGTCTTCCTGAGCAAGAAGCTCAAGGCCGAGGACCGGATCATCTCGGTCCTCTCCGACGGCCTGGGCAGCGGCGTCAAGGCGAGCGTCCTGGCGACCCTCACCGCGACGATGGGGGTCAAGTACGCCACCAGCTTCCGGGACATCCGCAAGTCGGCGGCGACCATCATGGAGACGCTGCCGGTCTGCAGCGTGCGCAAGATCAGCTACTCGACCTTCACCATCGCCGACGTCGACGGCGAGGGGGCCGCGCGGGTCATCGAGCACGGCAACCCGCCCTTCGTGCTGCTGCGCGACGGCAAGCACGTGCCGGTCCCGACCGAGACGCTCGTCCTCGAGCAGTGGCAGGACCGGCCGCTCACCTCGGCCCAGCTCACGCTCGAGCCCGGCGACCGACTCGTCTTCGTCTCCGACGGCGTCACCCAGTCCGGCATCGGCGAGGCGTCGATGCCGCTCGGTTGGGGCGACGAGAGCGCGGTCGCGCTGATGCTCGAGAAGGTCAAGGCCAAGCCCGACCTCTCCGCAGGCAGGCTCGCGCAGGCCCTCGTCGATCAGGCGATGCGCAACGACCGCCTCCGCCCCAAGGACGACATCTCCTGCGCGGTGCTCTACTTCCGCTCGCCGAGGCGGCTGCTGGTGATGACCGGCCCGCCGTTCTCGAAGGAGCGCGACGGAGAGTTGGTCGAGATCGCGCTGAGCTACCCGGGACGCAAGGCCATCTGCGGAGGGACCACCGCGAGCATCATCTCGCGCGGTCTCGGGCGCGAGGTCACCGTCGACCTCGGCGACCTCGACCCCGACGTCCCGCCGCCCTCGCGGATGGAGGGCGTGGACCTGATCACCGAGGGCACGCTCACCATGGCGCACCTCGCCGAGCTGCTCGAGCACAGCGGGCCGGACGTCGAGCTGCCGCCCAACGCCGTCGGCGATCTGCTCGAGCTGATGCTCGAGAGCGACATCATCGAGTTCGTCGTGGGCACGCGGATCAACGAGGCGCACCAGGACCCGAACATCCCGGTCCAGCTCGATTTGCGGCGCAACATCGTGAAGAAGATCGCCCAGCTCCTCGAGGAGAAACACCTCAAGGAGACGCGGGTGCGGCTGCTGTAGGGCCCAGCCGCCTCACACGATCAGGAGCGGGGAGCCGGCTTTCGTGTCGGCCTCACGCGTTTAGCGGCGGAGTTCCGCCAAGACCGGAGGGCCTCGCCACGCGCCGGGGCCTGCGGGGCCGGGCGCATTGCCATGCGCCCCTGCCGCCTCGATCCGTGGTGCGACGCGCCGGACTAGCCTCGGCAGCTCACCACGCGTTGCTGCAAGCCGCCGGGCAGTCTTGCCCGCGCTCGGCCTCGTCGAGCGTGAAGCAGAAGGGCATCACCGTGTCGGAGAAATACGAGATCTCTCGCTCCTCGTTCCAGGCCCAGACCGCGAAGAAGTAGGTCTTGCCGGTGGCGCGATCGAGCTTCGAGGTGATCGACGAGCAGTTGCCCGTCATCCGGCAGGCCTCGAGCGCGGCGGGCGTGCCGTCGGCGTTCACTCCAGTGCCGTCGGTAAAGCGCACCTTGCCGGCCGCCGGGCTTGCGTTCGAGCGCATCCCCGAGTGCCAGACCCACACCGCGTCTTGCGAGTTGATGATCTTTCCGTCTTGTACCTGCGGCGGGAACTCCTCGAACACCGCGGCGAAGATGCGCTGCTCGGTCAGCCCCAGGGCTCCCTGCTCGGAGCCGAAGGTGAAGACGTCATCGCTCTCACCGAGGGTGAGCAGGAACCGCTTGCACTGCTGCGGGCTGGCGATGATGACCTGCTTGGCGTCCTTGAAGACTGAGCTGGAGGTCTCGCCGCCACAGCCAGCGATGAGAAGGAGCGCGAGAGGGAGAATTGTCCGGCGGTTCATGAGCGCCTCCTTTCAGAACTGGTAGGCCAGGCCGGCCTCGAGCACGATGCCGTCGGTGTTGAGCTTGGCGTCGACGGCCTGGGGTGCCCCGTAGAAGTTGAACTGCTTGTCGCGCAGCTCGTAGGTCGGCACGAGCGTGTAGCCGAGCTCGAGGAAGACCGTTACGGGCGAGCGCGGGGCGATGAGCACGCCGACGCCGGGCTTGATGTACCAGTCGCCCGAGGTCTCGGAGAACGAGATGCCCTCCTGGTCGCGCTCGGTGGCGTAGTGGACCGCCAGGCCGGTGTCGATGGCGCCGTAGAACCAGACCGGCGGCGGCGACTGGGCTTTGCCGCGTGCCGTGCGGCCGCGCTTGGGCTCGGGGATGCGCGGCATCGGGCTGAAGATGCCCTTCAGGCCCAGGCGCACCTGATGGACCCGCAGCTTCAGCATCGGCTCGGAGCTCGCGTAGGAGGGCAGGTCCTGCAGCGGGCGCTCGGCCTTCAGGCCCGTGTAGTTGAAGGCCGGGCCGATGAGCACGTTCGCGCCGGCCGCGTAGTGATAAGCGAGGCCGAGCTGATAGCCGTCGATGCCCATGCCTTCCCACGGACTGGCGTACCAGCCGCCGCCGAGTCGTAGGTGACTGTTCGAGCGCCATTCGAGCTGTTCGACTGCCTCGGCCGACGAGGGCCAGGCCAGAGCGCAGACGACGCAGGCGAGTGCGAGCGCCAGGTGCCGGTTCTTCACGCGTGCCTCCAGAAAGCGGCCGTTGGGGAGCCCGGAGTATAGCGCGCGAGCTGTTGCTCGCTGCACAGGACTCGGAGCGCCAGCCTTCGTGCCGGCGGCCGCCCGGATCGCCGGTCTTCGTGCCGGCCTCGCCGTTCCCCCGGCGCGCGCCTCGTGCCCGCGCGGTCGCGAATCAGTCGCCGGCTCGATCGGTTCTGCTACCCTCGCTCCCGTTTCCCACACCAACCGAGGAAGGACCTCTCCATGCGCAAGCTCCTCGCTGGCGGCTGTGCCGCGCTCCTCCTTCTTTCTGGCGCATGCGCCACCACGCATCAGGAGGGCCGCAACGTGAATCCAGCCGAGCAGACGACAGCGCCCACGGCCTCCAACCCGCTCCTTGCGCCGTGGACGGGCCAGTACGGCGGCGTCCCGCCCTTCGACAAGGTCCAGGTCGAGCACTTCGAGCCGGCGCTCGCGGCCGCGATGGATGAAAACCGGCGCGAGATCGCCGCCATCGCCGCCGACCAGGCGGCCCCCACCTTCGAGAACACCATCGCCGCGCTCGAGCGCTCGGGCCGCGCCCTGAGCAACGTGCTCGCCGCCTACAACGTCTGGGGTACCAGCCTGGCGACCCCCGAGTACCAGGCGGTCGAGCGCACCATGGCGCCTCGGCTCGCAGCCTTCGACGACGAGATCACCCAGAACGCCGCTCTCTTCGGCCGCATCGAGGCCGTCTACCAGTCGCCCGAGAAGGCGAAGCTCACCCCCGAGCAGCAGCGGCTGGCCTGGCTCTACTACACCAACTTCGTGCGCGCCGGCGCCAAGCTCGACGAGCCGGCCAAGAAGCGGCTCGGCGAGATCAACCAGCGGCTCGCCTCGCTCTACACCGAGTTCGGCCAGAACCTGCTCGCCGACGAGGAGAGCTACACCGTCGTCATCGAGAGCGAGTCGGACCTCGCGGGGCTGCCCGCGTCGGTGCGCGACGCCATGGCGAGCGAGGCCGAGGCGCGCGGGATGAAGGGCAAGTGGATAGTCACGAACACCCGCTCTTCGATGGAGCCCTTCCTCACCTACGCCGACCGGCGCGAGCTGCGCGAGAAGGTCTGGCGCAACTACGTGAGCCGCGGCGACAACGGCGATGAGCGCGACAACAAAAAGCTCATCGCCGAGACGCTCGCCCTGCGCGCCGAGCGCGCCGCGCTGCTCGGTTACGAGACGCACGCGCACTGGCGGCTCGAGAACACGATGGCGAAGACGCCCGAGCGCGCGATGCAGCTCCTCGAGGCGGTCTGGAAGCCGGCCGTCGCGCGGGTGGGCGAGGAGGTCGCCGACATGCAGGCGATCGCCGACAAGGAGGGCGCCAAGCTCACCATCGAGCCGTGGGACTACCGCTACTACGCCGAGAAGGTGCGCAAGGCGAAGTACGACCTCGATCAGAACGAGGTGAAGCCCTACCTGCAGCTCGAGAAGCTGCGCGAGGGCATGTTCTGGGTCGCCGGCGAGCTCTTCGGCTTCTCCTTCACGCCCGTCACCGACGTGCCCGTCTTCCACCCCGACGTCCGCGTCTTCCAGGTGAAGGACGCGAGCGGCAAGCATGTCGGCCTCTTCTACTTCGACCCCTTCGCACGGCCGCACAAGCGCTCGGGCGCGTGGATGGACGCCTATCGGCGCGAGGAGCGCTTCGACGGCGAGGTGCCGGCCATCGTCTCCAACAACTGCAACTTCGTGAAGGGCAAGCCCGGCGAGCCGATCCTGATTAGCTGGGACGACGCGACTACGCTCTTCCACGAGTTCGGGCACGCGCTACACGGGCTCGCGTCCAACGTGAGCTACCCGTCGCTCTCCGGGACGGCGGTGGCGCGCGACTACGTCGAGTTCCCCTCGCAGCTTCTCGAGCACTGGCTGTCGACGCCCGAGGTGCTCGGGCGCTTCGCGCTGCACCACGAGACCGGCGAGCCGATGCCGGCGCAGCTCGCCGCGAAAATCGAGAAGGCCGCGACCTTCAACCAGGGCTTCAGCACCGTCGAGTTCCTCGCCAGCGCCTTGATCGACATGAAGCTGCACCTCGAGGGCAACAAGCCGATCGATCCCGGCGCCTTCGAGCGCGAGACCCTGGCCGCGCTGGGGATGCCGCGGGAGATCGTGATGCGGCATCGAACCCCGCAGTTCGCGCACGTCTTCGCCGGTGACGGCTATGCGGCCGGCTACTACAGCTACCTGTGGTCCGACACCCTGGTCGCCGATGCCTTCGAGGCCTTCACCGAGGCGCAGGGACCCTACGACCGCGAGGTCGCCAAGCGGCTGCTCGAGAAGGTCCTCACCGTCGGCAACACGGTCGATCCGCTCGAGGGCTATCGCGCCTTCCGCGGCCGGGAGGCGGGGATCGACGCGCTGATGAGGAAGCGCGGGTTCGTGCCGGCGAGCGAGTCGGGGGAGCAGTAGCGGCGTTCAAGAGTTGTCGCGCGAAGGAGAGGAAGGGAGCCTCGCCGTCTCAGCGGCCCTGCGCGCGGCGGGAAGCCGGGGGCGGGGACGGGGTGGCGAGGGGAGGTGGGGAGCGCCGCGGTCCCTGCGGCCACGGCTCTTCGCCTACTCCTCCAACCGCAGCACCCGCGCCACGACACCGCTCGAGAACCCGTGCCCGACCAGATAGCGCGCGGCGCGGGCCCGCACCTTCGGGTCCTTCGAGCCAAAGGCGTCCGGGTGCTTCTTCTTCAGGAGCTCGGCCGCGAGCTCGAGCTCGTCCTTCCCATCCATCGCCTGGGCGACCGCCTCGCGCACGAGCGCCTCGCCGACGCCCGCCTGCTGCAGCTTGGCGGCGACCCCGCGCGGCCCGAAGCGCCCCTCGGTCACCAGCGACGCGGCGCGCAGGCGCGCGAAGCGGGCGTCGTTCAGGTATCCGAGCCGCCTGACCCGCTCGATGGCCCCGTCGATCTCCTGCGGCTCGTGCTCCGCGCGCCGCAGCTTGCGGCGCAATTCCTTCTCCGCGTGGTCGCGGATCGACAAGAGGCGCAGCGCGCGGTCGTAGGCCGAGCAGGACGGCTTCTTCTTCCCTGGCCTCATCGCCTCGCCTCGTCGCGCAGCGCGCGCGTTTCGCCGATGTCGAGCATCCAGAGCCTCTCAGGCTCCTTGCCCGTGCGCTCCCACCACTCGCGCAGGCGCCGGGGCGGCTCGCTCATCGGTTCGTCGCTCAGCTTGAAGGTGCCCCAGTGCGCGGCGACGAGGATCCGGGCACCGAGCGCCTCGAAGGCCTCGCCCGCCTCCTCCGGCGTCACGTGCTGCGGCTCCATGAACCAGCGCGGCGCGTAGGCGCCTATCGGCAGCACCGCCAGGTCGATGGGGCTGAGCCGCTCGCCTATCTCCGCGAAGACGTCGGAGCGCGCGGTGTCGCCGGCGAAGTAGACCGTGCCCTCCGGGCCCTTCACCACGAAGCCGCCCCAGAGCATGTCGTTGCGATTCCAGGGCAGCAGCATCGACCAGTGGCGTGCGGGCACCTGCGTCAGCTCCAGCTCGCCCTCGCGGTGCGAGCTCCACCAGTCGAGCTCGACGACCTTTTCGGCGCCCGCGTCGCGCAGCATGCCGGCGTTGCCGAGCGGGGCGAGGTAGAGCGGCCCTGAGCCGATGCGGCGAATCGTCGGCGCGTCGAAGTGGTCGCGGTGGTTGTGGGTCAGCAGCACCAAGTCGATGGGCGGCAGGTCCTCGAGCCGCACGCCGGGCGGCACGGTGCGCGGGAGGACGCCGGAGAGCCGCTGCGACCAGACCGGATCGACCACCACGGTCTTGCCGCCGAGCCTGAGGACGAAGGTGGCGTGGCCGATCCAGGTGAGCGAGGCGCCGGGTTCGCGCGGGGCGCTGCCGTCGTTCGCGCGCACCGGCGGCTTGAAGCCGGGCTCCGAGTCTTTGGGCACGCGTCCGAGGAGTCGGTCGAAGGTCCAGCGCAGCATGTCGCGCGGCCCGCGGGCCGGGCGGGTGGCGCGATCGTCGAAGCGTCCCATGGTCGGGCGCCATATTGCCGGGGGCGGGCGTGGTTGTCTTGGCGGCAGTGTGCAGGGCGCTGAGAGCCGGGGCCCCAGACTTCGTGCAAGTCGTGAAGGGCGCCACGCCTAAGCTTGCGGAAACTCTGGGGTCGTCGAATCGATCAATCGCTCAGACTTCGCCCTCGATTTGGGGATCGCGCGCTCAGACGCGGCCCGAAACCTCAGCAAACGTCGGAGGGAGCGCGCGATCTCCGAGCATCGCTCCCCGACGGATCCCAAATCGCCCGGCGCCACCTGCACGAGCTCTGGGTCCCTCAGCCCTTTGCCCCCGGCTCCTTCTCCGCTGCCGGCGCCGCGCTGCGCCGGCGGGCTCGCCTGCGCTTCTGCTTGTCGCCCTGGTATCCGCTGGTCATCTCGGCGAGGACCGCTGGCTGATTGCGAAACAGGTAGCGCGCGGCGGCCCGCACCTCGGCGACCGCGTGCGCCAGCGCCCAATAGGCCTCGTTGCGCGCCTCGCTCGCGATGCGGGCCGGATGCGAGCCCGGCACCTTGCACAGCTCGCCCGCCAGCTTGCGTGCGACCTCCACGACGTCGGCCGGCAGCACCGGGTCGCCGGCGAACTTCGCCGCGTGCTTCTTCACGATGCGGGCGAGCCCGTTCAGATCCTGCGCCAGGCTCGCCAGATTGCGCTTGCGACCGATGCCAGCGAGCGCCTCGGGTTGGGCCCGAAGCAGGTAGCGCGCCGAGCGCACCATCTCTGACCGCAGGCGTGCGGCCTGCGTCCGGAGAGGCGCTCGCGGCGCCCGGGCAAGGTCGTTGCGGCTGAGCACCCAGGCGCGCTCGCGCTCGTCGAGCGCCGCCGCGAGCTGGGGCAGCCCGTCGAGCAGGCCAAGGTCGAAGTCGGGCAGGCGCGCGAAGCGCTCCCGGTACCGGCGGGTCGAATCGGCGAGCAGCCGCGCCTCGTGGACCGCGACCGTGACCGGGATGTCCGGCAGCCGGTGGTGCTTGGGCAGCGGCTTCTTCGGCGCTCGCTTGCGGCGGGTCGCGGGCATCGGCTTTCCCCTCCTGAAACCGGCGCAGTGGCGCGCCAAAGTCGTTCGGTTGCCATGGTAGGCCGTCCTGAGTCGGTCTCGCAATCGTCGGAGGCGGGGCCGTGCGAGCCGGCGTCGCTTGTCGAAGGAATCGGGCGGGCGACAGGCGGCCGCGTGCTCATCCAGTAAACGCGAGAGCTGAGGCGAGGACGGTCCGCGCGATTACACGAGCCGCCGGAGGGCGCACGGAACGATGGTGTCAGCGCTCGGAAGGTGCAGATGCATGCGCGGAGGCAAGGGCAGTAAGCCCATGAGACAAGAGCAAAGTATCGGAGCATCGGGACCGAGGCGCGGAGAGTCGAAGGGGTAGCGCGACCCGGGTATGCTCGAGCACGACGCCTGCGAACCGGAGTGCCGGGAGGGCGTCGGCGAGCGACTCGCGGTCCCTGGACCGATGTGCTCGTTCGGCCGGAGCCGAGAGCACGACCCCGCCGCCACTACCGGGCGAGCAGCCGATCGATTGGGTCAGGCGGGAGGAGGCGCAGTTGAAAGCTGGGCCGTTCGGCTCCGCTTCCGCCGCTTTCGCGGTGCGAGCACTGGCACGCAGTTACTTCACCAAGCTCGAATTTCTCAGGCCGAGCGGGAGGAGGAGGCTGTGCGGCAGCGGGAACTGCCTCCGGTGGGGCCAGGGCGACGACATCGGCCAACGCGGCATCCGCCTGCGCAAGGCGCGACGCTTTCCGAAGCCGATTGAGTCCCGAGAAGCTCCATGGGCAAGGCCTTCTGCCACTGCTGAGAGAGCAGTCGGTAGGTGAGGATCTCTTGTGCGGCGCTGCCATCTGCCAACTCGCCGCCTACCCAGAAAAACGATGGCTCGCGCAGCCGAGTAGAGAACGACGGCATCGTCGCGCTCTGTCTTTCCGGACGGCGGGGCGGACTGGGCCGGCCTTCGGCGGCCCACATGGCCTCCTGCACCGAGGGAGACTCCCGCCTCGAGCTCCCAGAGGCGCGATTGCGATGGGCATGTTCGCCGCTTGCCCTCGAGCGTTGTCCGGCTCGGATGTCCCCGCCCACGAGTGCGTCTCATTGGTAGGAGGGTGCGGTTCGGTTGCGAGCGAGGCCCGGTAGCGCCGGCGAAATTTCTCTTCGACCCCGTCCGGTTCCGCCCGCCCAGAGCGGAGCCGAAGGGCCCTCGACCGCCGGCCTCGCGAGCCTGGCCTGCGCTCGGGGCAAACGGGGGCGGGGCGGGCTCCTCGTCGCCACACGGCGACCGACTCGATTTCCATTGGCCTTCGGGCCTCTCCTCGCCGATCGTACGGCAGCTTCTGCGCGCCACCTTTCCGGCGCATTCCAGAGGAGGGAAGCATGTCCGCACTGACCCAATCGCCCGCCTGGCAGGCCCTCGCCGAACACCACAAGCAAGTCCGCGACCTCCCCATGCGCGAGCTCTTCGCGAAGGACCCGGCGCGCTTCGAGAAACTTTCGCTGCGCTTCGAGGACTGGCTGGTCGACCTCTCGAAGAACCGCGTCACCGACGAGACGATGAAGCGGCTCGTGGCGCTCGCCGAGGGGGTGGGGCTGCGCAAGGCCATCGACCAGATGTTCGGCGGCGAGAAGCTCAACCGCACCGAGAACCGCGCGGTGCTCCACGTCGCCCTGCGCAACCGCTCCAACCGGCCCATCCTCGTCGACGGCAAGGACGTGATGCCCGAGGTCAACGCGGTCCTCGCCAAGATGCGCGGCTTTACCGAGCGGCTGCGCAGCGGCGAGTGGAAGGGCCAGACCGGCAAGCCCATCACCGACCTCGTGAACATCGGCATCGGCGGCTCGGACCTCGGGCCGCTGATGGTCTGCGAGGCGCTCAAGCCCTACGGCAAGCCGGGCCTCAAGGTGCACTTCGTCTCCAACGTCGACGGCACCCACCTCGCCGAGACGCTCAAGCAGCTCGACCCGGCCACCACGCTCTTCATCGTCGCCTCGAAGACCTTCACCACCCAGGAGACGATCACCAACGCCCGCTCGGCCCGCGCCTGGCTCGTCGAGCGGCTCGGCGACGCGGCCGTGCCCAAGCACTTCGTGGCCGTCTCCACCAACGGGGCCGAGGTCTCCAAGTTCGGCATCGACACCGCCAACATGTTCGGCTTCTGGGACTGGGTCGGCGGCCGCTACTCGCTGTGGAGCGCCATCGGCCTGCCCATCGCCTGCTTCGTCGGCATGGACCGCTTCGAGGAGCTGCTCGCCGGCGCGCACGCGATGGACGAGCACTTCCGCACCCAGCCGTTCGAGAAGAACCTCCCGGTGCTGCTGGCGATGCTCGGGGTCTGGTACGCCAACTTCTTCGGCGCCGAGACGCACGCCATCCTCCCCTACGATCAGTACCTGCACCGCTTCCCCGCCTACTTCCAGCAGGGCGACATGGAGAGCAACGGCAAGGGCGTCGATCGCGAGGGCCGGCCCATCACCGACTACACCACCGGCCCGATCATCTGGGGCGAGCCGGGCACCAACGGCCAGCACGCCTTCTATCAGCTCATCCACCAGGGAACGCGCCTGGTGCCCTGCGACTTCATCGCCCCGGTCGAGACCCACAACCCGGTCGGCGACCACCACCGCAAGCTGCTCGCCAACTTCTTCGCCCAGCCCGAGGCGCTGATGCGCGGCAAGACCGCGGAAGAGGCGCGCCAGGAGCTCGAGGCCGCGGGCATGCCCGCCGAGAAGGTCGAGATGCTCGTGCCGCACAAGACCTTCCCCGGCAACCGCCCGACCAACTCGCTCCTCGTCCAGCGCATCACCCCGCATACGCTCGGCGCGCTGATCGCCATGTACGAGCACAAGATCTTCACCCAGGGCATCGTCTGGAACGTCTTCAGCTTCGACCAGTGGGGCGTCGAGCTCGGCAAGCAGCTCGCCAACAAGATCCTCCCCGAGCTCGAGGGCAGCGCGCCGGTCACCGCCCACGACGCCTCGACCAACGGCCTCATCAACTTCTACAAGGCGAACGCCGGGCGCTGAAGAACCGTCGAATCCTTCTTCGACTCCCTCCGATTCCGCTCACCGGGAGCGGAGCCGAAGGGCCCCTCAGCTCCCGCCTCCCTCGTTCCTCGGGAGGCTACGCTCGGGGGGAACGGGGGCCGGCCGAGCTCAAGAAGAACTCCCGACACCTCTTGAGCCAGGCGACGACAGGCGAACGATCGAAGACGGGCCGGAGCGGCTGCAAATCGCTTCGGCCCGTCGTCTGTCTTCCGCGCCCTTACCCCCGCGTCTTTGCGCCCGCCCTCGCCGCCCTCAGGGTGAGGGTCGCCTCCAGCTTTCGCGCGCGCGCCAACGGCCAGTAGCGCTCGTGCAGCTCGAGGCGCAACGGATCGAGCGCAAGCGCCTGCGCGTACTCGCCCATGGCCCGCTCCGCCCTGCCGTGCTGCGCTTCATGCTCGCCCCGCTTCAGCTGGAAGAGCGCCTGCTCGACCTGCGGCTCGTGCCGCTCGACGAAGTCGCTGCGCAGCGCCTCGAGCTGGGCCGCGTTCAGCCCGGCGCCCAGGCACTGCGCGACGCCGAGGTAGTTGCCGCGCTCGGCATCGAACGCCGCTCTCCAGGCCGGCACGCCCAAGACCGAGGCGGCCGCGTGCAGCCGCTCCATCAGCGCCTCGACCCGCTCGCGCCCGGCCTCCGGGAGCTTCTCGGCCAGCGCCTCGAGACGCGAGATCGCCCGGTGCGCCCGCCGGCGGATCTGTACGCAGTCGGCCTCCAGCCCGACCTCGAGCAACGCGTAGTGGTCCCCGGGCGCGCAGCGCTCCCAACGGGCGAGCTCGGCCCACGCGTCGCCATCGGTCGCGGGCGGCGCCGTCGACCCGACGATCTGCGCCTCGTCCGCCCGCAAGAGGCCCTCGAGCGCGGCGCGCAGCTCGCGCGCAGTCTGAAACCTCTCCTCGGGCCGCTTGGCGAGCGCCTTGAGGACTATTCGCTCGAGCTCGGGCGGAACCCGGGGGTTCAGCTCGCTCGGCGCCAACGGAGGCTCCGACAGGTGCGCGCGGTAGAGCTGCACCGGGTTGCTCCTGACGAACGGCGGGCGCCCAGTCGCCATCGCGTAGGCGATGGCGCCCAGGGCATAGAGATCGCTGCGCCCGTCGACCGGGTCCTCGTTCCACTGCTCGGGCGCCATGAACTCTGGCGTGCCGACGATGCCGCCGGCGAGCGTCTCGGATTCGCAGTCGACGAGCTGCGCGATGCCGAAGTCGACGAGCTTCACCCGGGGCTCGCCCATCGGCCCGGTCACCAGCAGGACGTTCTCCGGCTTCAGGTCCCGGTGGACGACGCCGACCGCGTGCGCCGCCTCGAGCGCGTCGCAGATCTGCACGAGGATGGGGACGCTCAGCGCGGGCTCGAGGGGAAGGCCCATCAGCGACGAGAGCGGGCTGCCCTCGAGCAGCTCCATCGTCAGGAAGTACCGGTCCTCCGGCAGCGTGTGCAGGTCGAAGAGGCTGACGATGTTCTCGTGGCCGAGCAGGTTGAGCAGCCGCGCCTCGTTGCGAAAGCGCTCGACGTGCTTCGGCTGCGTCGCGAGCTGCCGATGGAGCATCTTGAGCGCCACGCGGGTGCCGACGACCCGGTGCTCGGCGAGGTAGACCGTTCCCATTCCCCCTCTGCCGAGCCGGCTGAGGACTAGATAGTCGCCGAGCAGCTTGCCGACGAGCGCCAAGCCGTCATCGTTCGCGGCAGGCGCGCCGATCACGGTCGTCGCCGCCTCCGCGGCCTTTGGCTCCGGAGCCGAGCACGCGCTGCCCTCGGGAGTCGCCCTCCGAGACGCCTCGGAGCTGACCACCGTGGGCGCGAGCGAGGCGGTGTCGGCGCTGTCGAACCGACGGCTCATGAGGCGAGCGAGACGACGACGCCTTGGTGCTTCTCGAGCGCGTCGCGGATGGTGACGTCGGTCTTCGCGATGTGGTTGCGCAGCCACCCGCAGACGCGGTGGTTGACCTCGATGACCAGCGCCGTCCTCGCGCCGCCCTCCTCGTGGAGGCGCTTGAGCCGCTCGATGGTCTTCACGAACCCGTCGTGCTCGCCCTTGTGCGAGGCGTAGTTGGGGTCGCCCATCTCCTGCATCGCCCGCTCCTCGAGGGCAAAGTGCGCGAGCACGTACTCGTTGAGGAAGTCGAGCACCTTGGAGACCTCGGCCCGGCCCTTTCCCGCCTGCATGGCCGCGAGCAGGCCGTCGACTATCTCGAACAGCCGCTGGTGCTGCTGGTCGATGGCTTCGATCCCCACTGTCAGGTCCTGGGTCCAGCGAATAGGCATGGGCTCCTCCTCTCAGTCATCACACCCGCCGGCCCGCGGCGCGAAGCGAGATGTGAGCGGCCCACAGAGCCGCCTTGGGCGCGCTCGCCCTTTTCCCATGGATCGGACGAGCCGGGCCGCCGAGAGCGGCGCCGACGCGCGACGGGCCGCCTGAAACCGCGGTTGCCGAGGCTTGGATTCAGAACCGGCGCCGGCGTTTCGCGGCCGGAAGGAGCGGAGGGTGCCGATTGGTCGCCGCGTAGCGTTCGGCGCTGCCCGCGGCGTGCGGATCGAGCCGCTCGGCTGCGCAGAACGAGAGGTAGTCGAGCATCAGCTCAATGACCTTCTCGAAGCTCTCGAGGACCCTGGGCCCCTCGAACTCGAAGATGGCGGCGGCCGAGGTCGCTGCTTCGAGGTCGGGCAGCAGCGCCAAACCCTCGCGCACCATCGCCTGGCGGCGCGGGTTGGGCCTGCCAAAGAAGGTCAGCCGCCGCAGGTGCGCGCCGAGGAAGAGCCTGCCGAGCGAGGCCAGCCCGCGCGCGGGGGTGACCGCGGCGTAGGCGTCGAGCGAACGCACGAAGGACTCGAGCCGCTCGACGTCGGCCCCGCGCGCGGTGCTGAACCCGTAGCCGTAGTCGAAGAGCCCCTTCTCCGGCTCGTGGCCGAGGTGTCGCATCAGCGCCTCGGCGAACAGCGGCCGCTGCTGCTCGGTGCGCTCGTCCACTTTGGTCTGCGGCAACCCCGCGGACGATGGCGCGGCGGGCGGAGGCTCGAGGTCGATCGCGAAGTCGAGATCCGCGTCGTCGAGAAGGTCGATCTCCGCGACGAGCTCGGTCGCCTCGAGCCCCGGCTCGCTCCAGAGCTGGCGCGGGTCATCGCTCGCCAGGGCGTCCCGACAGGCCTGCCACAGCTCCTCGAGGTAGCGGTCCCCGCTGACCAAGTCCGCGACGAGCTGCGCGTCGGCGGAGATGGCGGCCATCGTCGGCGCGAGCACCGAGAGCTCGCGCTGAGCGACCAGGTTGCCCTGGCGCGCGAGGTCGAAGCAGACGAGCGAGGCGGCGAACTGGGCGCGCGCGCCGGGCCGCGCGCGAAACAGGGTCAAGTAGAGCCCCAGCCGCTCGGGCGAGCGGCGAAAGCGCAGGCACAGCGCGAGCAATTCGGGCGTCTCGAGCGCGCGCAGCTCGGCGAGGAGCTGCTCGGCCTGGGCCTCGGCGAAGGCGGAGCTCGGCGCTGGCGGCGGAATCGACACGGGGCCGAATCATGGCACATCGCACAGTGGCCGATGGGCCGCTTTTCGAGTCGCCGTCCGTCGCCCGAGCGACGGAGGGCCCGCTTCCAGGACCTCCGCGAAGGCCGCCGCCCGAGAGCTCGCCACCGATCGACGGGCGGTTTTCGCCACCTCGGGCCGGCAGCAGCTTGGTGACATGAGCCCTCGCCCGTATCTCGTCATCACGCTCGCGGCGCTGTGCGCCTGCGGCTCGCAGAAGCAGAGCGGCACCAACCCGCTCGACGGTGGCGGCAAGCCGCCGCCCGACGGCGGAACCATCGAGCCGGGGCTCGCCTTCCAGCCCGCCTTTCACCAGGCGCTGCGCTGGTCGGAGCCGCTCGCCGGCCCGACGACGGTGCGCATGCGCATCCCGCTGGGCCGCGCCGGCGAGCGGGTCCGCGTCACCTTCAAGGCCGGCGAGGGCGGGATGGAGCTGAGCCGCGCCACCATCGCCAGGGCCGGCGCCGAGGGCTCGCTCGCCTCCGATCCGATGGAGCTGCGCTTCGACGGGCGGGCGGGCTTCTCGGCTTCGCCGCGCGCCCAGGTGACCAGCGACGCGGTCGAGCTGCCGGTCGCCTTCCGCGAGGAGATCGCCGTCACCTTCGTCGCCTCCGGCTCGGTGGCCGCGAGCGCGGTCGAGCTGTTCCCCGACTCGTACTGGGGCTCGGGCGATCAGGCCGACGCGCCGGGCGCCTTCGGCGAGCCGCAGCTTCGGGCCATGGGGGTCAGTAACGTCTATGTCGAGGCCCCGCCGACCCGCGCGTTCGTGGTCATGGGCGACAGCATCACCGAGGGCTACGTCGAAGGTCAGGACGAGTACCTCGAGGCCTGGCCCGCGGTCGCCGAGGCCGCGCTGCGGCTCCCGGTGGGCAACTCCGGGGTAAGCGGGCAAGGGGTCGACGGCGAGCTCGACAACCTGGAGAGCGAGATCTTCTCGGTCGAAGGGATCACCGACTGCATCGTCCTGCTCGGCACCAACGACTTGGGAGGCACGCCTGCCGGGCGAATCGAGCAGACGCTCGATCTGCTCTACGACCGGCTGCGCCCCTTCTGCCGGGTCTGGGCCGGGACCCTGCCGCCGAAGGAGATGGACGAGCTCGACGACGACCGCGCCCACGTCAACGCGTGGATCCGCGGCCACCGGCGCGTAGACGGGGTCATCGACTTCGAGGCGGCGCTCGCCGAGCCGGGCAACGTCAACCGCTTCCGCGAGGGGATGGCGATGGACCACGTCCATCCTTCGGTCAAGGGCCACGCGGCGATGGGCAAGGAGGTCGTCCGCGTCATCCGCGCCGAGGAGGCGGCCGACGAGGGCCCGTCGCCTTGAGCCGACGGCGGGTGGAGCGGTGGGCAGCGGAGCTCACTCAGCCCCGCTCGAGGAACCCCGGGCGCAACCGGTCACCGCGAGCGGTGAGGCGACCCGCGGCGAGTCTCGGAGTCGCCGGGGGTCCGCGCGAGGTCGAGCCCGGAGTCGGGCCCGTCGACTGCGCCTCCCGGCGTCAGCCCGCGGTGTCCGGGGACCGTCCCTCGCGCCGGACGGCTCACGCTGAGCTCGAGACGGCGGAGGCACCGCCGAGACCGCTGGCCGGCACGAGCCGCCGCTCGAGCACCACGCCGGACGCGACGAACGAGAAATGGGGAAGGGGAGGGCACCCCTGCCGCGTTGGCCCGCCCCCTCCCCTCCCAGACGGCGCGCACTCGGCCCGTGCTCGACTCGATCACCGAGGGCGCGCCGGGGAGGGGCGATCGCGC
>DHSB01000182.1:0-21072 GCA_002408385.1 Myxococcales bacterium UBA5297 | reverse complement strand
CTCGATCACCGAGGGCGCGCCTGAGAGGGGCGATCGCGCGTGCCGAGAGGCGGCCCCTGCCACTTGATTGAGCGGCGCACGCGGGCCGCCGGGCGTCCTACTGACACACGCTCCAGGACGTGGCGCGAGGCTGCGACGAAGCCGAGATCCAGAAGGCAAGCACAAGCGATCGCCCCTCCCAGGCCCGCGCAACCAAGCAGGAGACGAGCACGCCGATCGTGCGGGCCGTTTGGGAGGGGAGGGGGCGGGCCAACCGGACGCCGATCCAACCCCTCCCTCCATTCGGCACACAAATCCCCGCTCGGATCGGCAGCCAGGCGCGCGAGATAGCAGAGCCGCTTCCTCGAGTTGGCGACCCCATCGGCCTTCGCCACTCGCCCCTTGCTCGGAGCAGGAACTCGATCGAAGGCTCGAGACGTCACCAGCCTCGGATCAGGGACTCGATCGAAACCCTGGGAGGCGCCCCACCTCGAATCAGACGCCCGATGGAAATCGAACTGCCCCCGGTCGCACTTTCCGGCCCGTCACACTCTTGGGAGGAGCCCTCCAATCCTTCAGAATCGCGACTCCAACAACGTGAGCCGACACTTCGAGAGGTCCGAGAGCCCGGTCCGACGATGCGACTCGCCCCTGTTGTCCTCACTCACATGTCAGCGGTCCCGCCCTCCGAGCCTCCCGAGCCGGGACGCCGTCGAAGTAGCGCAGCCTCAACCGCTCATCGGATCTGCGCCGCGCGGCGACCGCCAGGGTGTGCTGAGGCGACGCCGGACGGCGCTCGAACACCCATCCCGAAGCCTCATCGTCCGGAGGCGGCGTCAGCAGCGCCGGCGGGTCGAGCGACACCGCGAAGCTGCGCAAGTCGAGCGCGAGCCCGACCCCGCGCGCCTTGAGGTAGGCCTCTTTCAGCGTGAAGCGCGCGAGCAGCTCTTCTCTGCGGCGTGACTCGTCGAGCGATGAGAACCCGACCTGTTCCTCGTCGCGCAGGCAGGCGCGGACGAGGTCGTCGGCGTCGAACTCGCGGGTGAGCATCTCGGCGTCGACGCCGACGTCGCGCTCGAGCGCGATCGCGCAGGCGGCGAGCCCGTGCGTGTGCGAGAGGCTGAAGCGAAGGCCGAGCGCGGCCTCTGCGCCCGCGACGTACGGCCGCCCGCCCGGCTTGACCTCGAAACGCCACGCCCCGGGATCGACCGGCGCCACCGACGAGAGCGCCAGTCGCAGGAGCCCGTGCGCGAGCTCGAAGACGCGGCGGTCCGACTCGATGCGCTTGCGGCTCGCGCGCGCCCTCTCCTCGGCGTCGAGCATTGCGCGAAGCGCGGCGAATCGCTCCGGCGAGACCGCATCGAGCTCGACGGTCCAGATGCGCACTTCGTCGGGAGCGAGTCGGTTCATTGGTTTCGGAGTTCAGGCGCCCGCGACCGCGCGCCGAGGCGCATCGTCGGGCTGGCGCATCGCTTCGCCGCCGTCGCCCAGCCGCTTCGCGAGCTCGGCGCACAGCGGCTCGACATTGGGAGCGCTGAAGAGGTCCAGGTGGTGTCCGGCGACCGGCACGATCTCGAGGTCGCGGACGACGCTCCCCACGCTCAGCGCCTTGTCGTCGAGCCGCTCTTCGCGCCGCGCGCACCCGGCCGTCTGGAAGAGCACGACCTTCGCCGCGACCGCGTGCCGGGGCGGCCGGTAGCGCGCCACCGCGCGCACCAACTCGACCCACATCCGCAGCCGGCGCCACAGGTCCGGCGGCCAGAACGAGGCGATGTCGAGGACGTGCCAGTTCTTGCGCACCGTCCCGCCCTGCGTCAGCAGCATCCACAAGCCGAAGCCGAACAGCCGCAGCCTGGGGAACTGGGCGCGGGCCTTCGGCAGGAACACCGGGTCGGTGTCGACCATCGCGAGCAACGAGACCCGCTCGCCGAAGGCCTCGAGCTGCCGCGCGACTTCGTAGGCGATCTTGCCGCCGACGCTCCAGCCGAGCAGGAAGTACGGCCCGCGCGGCTGCTCGCGGACGATCTCGCGGACGTAGTCGGCGGCCATCTCCTCGACGGTCGCGTGCGGCGCCTGCCCGCGAATCAGCCCCTTCGCCTGCAGCCCGAAGACCGACCACTCCGGCGGCAGAAGCTCGGCGAGCGGGCGATAGCAGACGACCGATCCCGGCGCGGGATGGATGCAGAAGAGGCGCCGCGGGCCCCGGTCCTTCGAGAGCTGGACCAGGTGCGAGAAGCGGTAGCCGTCGGCGCCGCCGGCCAGGAGCTGTGCCATGGCGCTCACGGTCGGGTAACGGAAGATCACCGAGTTCGGAAGGTCGACGCCGAAGGCCTTCTTGATTCGCAGCATCAGGCCTATCGCCTTGAGCGAGTGCCCGCCTGCGGCGAAGAAGTCGGTCTCGGCATCGACGTCCTCGACGCCGAGGACCTCGCGCCAGAAGGCGAGCAGCTTCGGCACCGTCTCCTCGCCGGGCCGCGGTGTGTCGGGCGCCGGTTCGGCCCGCGGCGAGCGGACGACGGCGAGAGTCGGCTCGGTGGCCACAGGCGACACGGCGGTCGAGCCCTCGAGATTGGCGATGCACGCCGCAGGCGACTCGGAGAGAGCTCCGAGCAGCCGCTCGAAGTGAGCGGCCAGGTCGCGCACCGTCGCCTCGCGGAAGAGGTCCGAGCAGTACTCGACGACGAGCCGCACCTGCTCGCCTTCGGGCGCGGCGAAGCACGACAGGTCGAACTTCGCGGTCGTCGCCTCTCCCTCCAGCGGCTCGACGCGCAGCCCCTCGAACGACAGCGCGCGCGCCGGAAAGCTCTGGGTGACGAAGAGGCTGTCGAACAGCGGGTTGCGGCTCGCGTCGCGCGGCAGCTCGATCCGCTCGACCAGCTCCTCGAACGGATAGTCCTGGTTCTCGAGCGCCCGCAGCACGACGTCGCGGACCTCGGCCAGGTAGGCCTCCACGGTCAGCTCGCCGCGCGGGCGCAGATGCAGCGCGAGCGTGTTGGCGAACATGCCCATCGCGTCCTTCGCGTTGGCGTGGTTCCGCGCGTAGACCGGCATGCCGACGACCAGGTCTTCCCCGCCGCTCTGCTTCGCCAGGGTTATCGACCAGGCTGCGAGCAGCAGCATGTTGAGCGAGATGTCGTGTCGCTCGCAGGCCGCGCGCAGGCGACAGGTGAGCGCGGCGTCTAGGACGAAGCGCAGCGTCCGGCCGGCGAAGCTCTGGTATTCGCCGCGCGGGAAGTCGAGCGGCAGTGAAAGCGCAGGCACGCCGCCGCGGTACTGCGCCAGCCAGTACTCCTCCTGCGCCTTCAGCGACGAGCGGACCTCGGGGCTGCGCTGCCACTCCGAGAAGTCCTTGTATTGCAGGGGCACCGCGCCCAGCTCGCGCCCGTCGTATGCCTGCGAGAGCTCGCGCCAGAAGAGCTCGGTCGAGGTGCCGTCCATCAGGATGTGGTGCACGTCGACGAGCAGCAGCGACGCCTGCTCACGCCGCCTGACGATCCGGACCCGCAGCAGCGGCGCGCGGCTCAGGTCGAACGGCCGGACGAAGTCGCGCATCAGCTCGGGCAGGTCGCGCTCGTCCTCGACCGTCTCGACGGCGAACGGACTCGGCGCGTGGATGCGCTGCACCACCTCGTCTTCGACCAGCTCGAAGCCCGTGCGCAGGACCTCGTGCCGCGCGACTACCTTCTCGAGCGCCGCGCCGAGCCGGGCGCTATCGAGCGCTCCTTCCACCGAGAAGGCGTACGGCATGTTGTACGCGGTGCTGTCGAGCGCGAGCTGCTGCAACAGGAAGAGCCGCTTCTGCGCGGGCGAGGCCGGATAGAAAGGCTTGGGCGGCGCGGGCGCTATCGGCGCCTGCCGCGCCTTCGGACCGGCGGCGACGAGCGCGCTCTGAGCGCGCAGCGTGCGCGCCCGAAACAGCGCCGCGGGCGAAAGCTCGACCTGAAAGGCGCGCCGGATCTCGGCGACGGTGACCAGCACCTTGAGCGAGTGACCGCCGAGCGCGAAGAAGTCCTCGTCCAGCCCGACCTTCGCGACTCCGAGCACCTCCTGCCAGATGCGCCGCAGGCGCCTCTGCGGCTCGGTCAGATCCTCGCCGCCGTCTCGAACGGCAGCGGGCTCTCGCGGCAGGTCGAACGGGCTCGGCAGCGCCGCGACGTCGAGCTTGCCATTCGCCGTCACCGGCAGCACGTCGACCGCGACGAAGAACGACGGGACCATGTACTCGGGGAGCTGCCGGCCAAGATAGGCGCGCAGCTCCTCGCCGCGCAGCTCGCGGTCAGCGACGTAGTAGGCACAGAGCTGCCGGCTCGAGCCGTCGCCGACCGCGATCACCCGCGCGCTGCGCATCCCCGAATAACGGCCGAGAACGGCCTCGATCGCCGAAGGCTCGATGCGGTGCCCGCGGATCTTCACCTGCGCGTCGATGCGCCCGAGGAACTCGAGCGTGCCGTCGCGGTTCCAGCGCGCGAGGTCGCCGGTGCGGTAGATGCGCCCGCCGGCGGCGAAGGGATCGGCCGGGAAGCGGCGCTGCGAGCCCTCTGGGTCATTCCGATAGCAGGGCCGGGTGAGGCGGCCTCCGACGCACAGCTCGCCCGCGACCCCCGGCGGCAGGAGTTGCCCGCTTTCGTCGAGCACGTAGACCGGCCGGTTCGCGATGGGGCGGCCGATGGGCGGCCGCTCGACGGCGAGGGCGGCGCGGTCGAGCGTGTGGGTGGTGACGACGTGCGTCTCGCTCGGTCCGTAGTGGTTGTGGAGCGCGACCCGGCCCTGGCGA
This sequence comes from Myxococcales bacterium UBA5297, assembly GCA_002408385.1. Lineage (GTDB taxonomy): Bacteria > Myxococcota > Myxococcia > Myxococcales > UBA5297 > UBA10939. The sequence goes on along the minus strand of DHSB01000182.1, from coordinate 16,319 downwards.
ATCAGCTCCCGCAGCCGCTCCGGGACGACGAGCTGCTCGCCGGCCGCGACGATGTGGCGCACGCAGGCCGGAAAGGCAGCGGCGTATTCGGGCTCACCGAAGATGAGCTGCAACAGGGCCGGCGGGAGGAAGACGGTGCGAATCTGCCGAGCCTCGAGGCGAGCGAAGAGCCGCGGCAAATCCGTCCTCTCCGCCTCAGGGACGAGCAGGAGCCCGCCGCCGGCCAGCAGGCAGGAGAAGACCTCCTGGAACGAGACATCGAAGGTCGGCGCGGCGAACTGGAGCACGCCGCTGCAGTCGATGCTGGTGAAGCGCCGCTGATGCTCGATCAGGTTGACGAGGGTGCGGTGGTCTACCGCGATGCCTTTCGGCTTGCCCGTCGTCCCCGAGGTGTAGACGACGTAGAGCGTGTCGGTCGGCTTCGCCCGATTGCCGGACGCGGCAGTGGCCGGTGGAGGCGCGGCGATCAGCGCGGCGAGCTCGAGCGACAGGAATCGCTGCGAAGCTCCCTGCCCCTCTCGAGCCGGCGCTTCCGCTCCTGCCCAGCCTGCGTGCCCACCCGAGGAAGTGGGGTTTGGGGGTAGGGCGCGCGCCTTCGAAGCGTCCGAGTCGCGCCGACGCGGCGTGAAAGGCAGGTGCTCGAGGACCACGCGCGCGCCGCTGTCCTCGACGATTCGCTCCAAGTAATCGGCCGGGAACGCGGGATTGAGCGGCAGGATCGCGGCGCCGGACTTCAGCACACCGAGCATCCCCGCGATCATCTCGGGCGAGCGCTCTGCGAGGACGCCAACGATCGCGCCAGGCCCGCATCCCTGGCTGCGTAGCTGCGCTCCGATGCGCTCCGCCGCAGCGTCGAGCCGCGCGTAGGACCACGCCTCCGAACCGAACACGAGCGCCGTCTCTTCGGCACGCTCCGCGACCACCGCCTCGAAGAGCTCGATGACGGTCCGCTCCAGCTCCGGGAAGTCGGCCGTGCGGTTGAGCTCCTCCAACAGATATCGGCGCTCGCGATCGCCGAGCAGCGAGAGCTCGCGAAGCTCGCGCGACGGATCGCCGCAGACCGCGTCGAGCAGCACGGTGAAGTGCTCGCTCATCGCGCGCACGGTCGGCTCGGCAAAGAGCGTGGTGCAGTACTCGACCTGGACGCCGATCGCGTCGCCCTCGAGCGTGGCGAACCAGGTGAGGTCGAACCTCGCCGGCGTCCACCCGGTCTCGAGCGGCTCGACGCGCAGTCCCCGAAGGCTCAGGCTCCCGAGGTCGAAGCCCTGCGTCACGAACATCGTGTCGAAGAGCGGGTTCCTGCTCAGGTCCCGCGGCAGCTCTAGGCGCCCCACGAGCTCTTCGAAGGGATAGTCCTGGTGCTCGAGCCCCTGGAGCAGCACCTGCCTCACCTCGGCCAGATAGTCGGCGACGGTGCGGTCGGGTCGCGGGCGAAAACGCAGGGCGAGCGTATTGACGAACAGGCCGACGGCATCGCGCATGTCCGCGTGCCTGCGCCCATAGACCGGCGTCCCGACGACGAGGTCGTCCTGCCCGCCGTATTTCGCGAGGAGGATCGAATAGGCGGCGAGCAGCAGCATATTGAGCGACAGGCCGTGCCGCTCACAGACCTGGCGCATCCGCGCGACCGTCGGCTCACCAATGACGAAGCGATGCTTGGCGCCCGCGAAGCTCTGCAGGGACGGTCGCTCGAAATCGAGCGGCAGCTTCAAGACCGGGACGGCCTCGGCAAATTGCGCGAACCAATACGCTTCTTGCTGCGCCAATTGCGCCCGCACCGGCGGGCTGCCGAGCCATTCCGAGAAATCCTTGTATTGGAAGGCCGCCGCGCCGAGCGGCTCACCGTTGTAGGCATCGGCCAGATCGCGCCACAGCACCTCGGCCGAGGTGCCGTCGAGCAGGATGTGGTGGAGGTCGATGAGCAACACGGCGGCTGCCGGCCCGGTCCCGACGACCCTGGCCCGAATCAACGGCGCCTGGCCTAGGGCAAAGGGGCGGACGAATCTCGGCACCAGCGCTTCCGCGCCCCAGCCGTCTTGGCTCTCCTCGACGACCTCGAGCTGGAAATCGAGGCGATCCCGAATTCGCTGAACGACCGTATGGGCGACGACGTGGAAATCCGTCCGCAGGATTTCGTACTTGGCCAGCAGCGCGTCGAAGGCGCGGGCGAGCCTGTCGGTGTCGAGCTCGCCCCGAATCGAGAAGGCGAAGGGGATGTTGTAGGCCGTGCCCCCGGCGTCCAACTCCTGGATGAAGAAGAGGCGCTTTTGCGCGGCCGACGCCGGATACGTCTCGCGCTTCGGCGCCGGCTCGATCGGCGCAAACTGCCGCCTCTCGGCGCCCGCGATCAATGCGGCCTGCGCGGGGATGGTCCGCGCCTTGAACAACTCGGTCGCCGAGAGCTCGACCTGGAAGGTCCTGTTGATCTCCGCCAAGGCCTTTAGGACCTTGAGCGAGTTGCCGCCGAGGTCGAAGAAGTCGTCCGAGAGCCCGATGGCAGGAACGCGAAGCACCTCCTTCCAGATTCGCCGCAGCCCCAGCTCGACGGGCGTGCCGTCCGCCTCTTCGGCAGCGACGGCATGCGGCAGCGACGGCTTGGGAAGCGCGCTCCTGTCGACCTTGCCGCTCGCGTTCAGCGGCAGCGCGTCGAGGAGGCAAATCGCGTCGGGCCGCGTGTACTCCGGCAGCCGCGCGCGGAGGTGCGCGCGCAGCTCCTCGACGCGCGCTTCTCCGTTAGCCACGACGTACGCCGTCAGGTCCGGGCCCGAGGCGTCGGCGCTCGCGGCGGTCACCACGCAGTCGCGGACGGCGGGGTGCTCGCGCAGCACCGATTCGATCTCCCCGAGCTCGACGCGGCAGCCGCGGACCTTCACCTGGTGATCGACCCGCCCGACGAAGAGCAGGTTGCCGTCGGGCAGCCTGCGGCCGAGGTCGCCGGTGCGGTACATGCGCGCGCCGGGCCGCCAGGGGTCGGGCAGGAAGCGCTGCGAGGTCAGCTCGGGCAGGTTCAGGTAGCCGCGGGCGACGTTGACGCCCGAGACGTAGAGCTCGCCCACATCGCCGTCGGGGACCGGTCGCTGCTGCTCGTCGAGCACGTAGATCCGCGAGCCGGGAATCGGCTGGCCGATGGGAATCTCCCGTGCCGGCGCGTCGACGACGAAGACCGAGCTGACCACCGTGCATTCGGCCGGGCCGTAGTGGTCGACGACCGAGTACGGGCACTGCGTGTAGCGGCGCAGCTTCTCGCCGCCGGTGTGGAGCCGGCGCAGCGAGGCGTTCGCCATCGCCATGAACTGCTCGGCGTACTGTGTCGGCAGGAAGCAGAGGGTGATGCGGTTCGCCTCGAGGAACCGGTTGAGCTGCTGCAGGTCGAGCCTCTCCTCTCGGCCCAGGACGTAGATAGACGCGCCCGCGGTGAGCGGTGGCAGCGTCTCCATGATCGAGGCGTCGAACCCGCAGCTCGCGAACTTGGCGACCCTGTCCGCGGGCGTGACCGCGTTGAAGTCGACGTACCAGCGCGCCAGGTTGGCGAGCGCGCGGTGCTCGACGAGGACGCCCTTGGGCCGGCCGGTCGAGCCGGAGGTGTAGATGACGTAGGCGAGGTCGTCCGGCCCCGCCCGCGCGGAGAGGCTCTCGTCCGAGTGCTTCTCCAGCTCGTCGAGGCCTTCCTGTTTCCGCGCCTTGGCCGCTGGATCCGGCGCGGGCAGCGACTTGTCGATCTCGAGGAGCGCGTCGAACCGGTAGTCGGTCAGCTCGTTGCGCAGCGCGCCCAGCTTCTCGGTGATCCGACAGCTCTTCAGCCCCGGCTGCTCGTGGACGAGATCGGCGAGGAAGCCGGGGCTGAGGAACAGCTCGTTGGTCAGGTCGGTGTTGGCGATCGGAGCGCCAGGCTGCGCTTGGCGCCGGGCCGCGAGCGCCGCGGCGAGCGCCGGCTTCGCGTCCTGGTTCATCACGTCGCCGAGGAAGAGGACGGCGGTCGGCTTCATCAGCGCCACGGCCTTGGCGAGGACCTGGCGCAGGTAGTTGTGGCCGTGGAAGGCCTGCACCACGCTGTTGAGGATGACGACGTCGAAGTCGCGCTCCTCGAGCCGGTCGATCTGGTGCGCGGGCATCGCGGTCAGGCGGATGTTCGCGTATCCCTCGCGCGCCGCCTGCCGCTCGGTCTCGGCGAGGATCACGTCGGAGAGGTCGGTGCCGAGGTAGAGGCCGACGTGCGGCGCGAGATGGAACATCGTGATGCCCGAGGAGCAGCCGACTTCGAGCACCCGCGCCGACGGATGGAGATACGGCTTCAGCTTCTGGAGCACGTTCTCGCGGCACTCGGCGATCTCCTCCTCCGAGAAGAGCTCGCCCGTGAAGCTGTTCTGCCAGCCGCCGCGGCCGATGGGGTCCTCGGCCTTGTGGCCGACCAGGTCCCAGAGCTGCTTGTCCATCAGCGGGTTGCCGTCGGTCTCGGGCTCGCGCAGCACGTCGTGGCTGTCGAGGCACAGGAAGCGCACGAGCCGCGGGCACTCCCACTGCAGTCGGTTGAGCAGGCGCAGGTGCTTCTTCTTCGAGAGCAGCAGGGGCGAGCCGGCGTCGTTGAGCATGAAGCTCTGACGCTGCTCGGGCAGCTCCGGGTCGATGGCCAGGAAGGCGTGGCCGGCCTTGAGCACGCCCCAGACGCTGACCATGAAGTCGAGCGACGGCTCCATCAGGATCGAGACGATCTGGCCTCGGAGCGCACCGGTCGCCTGGCGGATGTAGCGCGCGAGCCGATTGGCTTGCCGGTCGAGCTCGCCGTAGGTGAGGCTCATGCCGGCCTCGACGACGGCGACCGCCTCGGGAGCGCGCGCGGCCTCTCGCTCGAAGAGCTGAACGATGGTCTCGGTGCCGACCGCGCGCGAGCGCTCGGTCTCTCTGCGCTCCGTGCCCGTGGTGCCTGCTCCCGCTCCGGAGCTCTCGCCCATCACCTGCACCTCGACCTCGTTCGGTTCCGGCTCCTCTTAGTTGCAAGACAATCGGCGATGCAAGGCGTCTCTGATCCGGCGCGAGCGAGGCGCCGGGCTTGCGAGCGACCGCCGGCCATCGCTGCCGCCGGCGTCTTCCGCGGCACCGTGGGCCTGAGCTCGTTCCGTGCGAAAGGCCGGAACCAGAAGTGGCCGATTTCACGGGCGGGCCGCCGGAGGTCTTCGTCCAAGTCAAACCTGAGAGACGAATCCGCGAATCCCGCGACTCCGAGGCTCCCGCTGGTCGCCTCTACGCTCGGATGACCGGATTGCTCCCAAGTTGCCCGGGCAGGGTCGGAAGGAGCTCTGGCGCACGTTCCGACGAACCTCTGCGACAGGTCAGGAGGTGTGGAGGCCTATGGGCGCGAGGACGGGTGAAATCTGCCCGTGCGCAGGTCCGGCAACCGCCAGCGAGGCGATTTGAAGCGCGAAAACGGCTGAATAGATGAAAGCCCTCCACTTTCACGAGGGCGTTCATGCACCGCACCGCAGCACTCGTCGTCGCCACCCTGGCAATCGCCATTCCCCTTCTCGCCTCCGGAGGGCAGGCCGACCTCGAGCAGGTCCAGGCGGCTATCCGCGCCGAGGGGCTCGAGTGGGAGGCGGGCGAGACCTCCGTCTCCCGGCTTCCCTACGAGGAATGGCTCGCGCGCATCGCGCCGCCCGGCACCATCCCGCCCTGGGTCGGCGCGCTCGGCGCCCGCGCCTCCAGGCCCGCGTCGCTCAACGCCCCTCCAGCGGCGGCCATCGACTGGCGCGACTACCGGGGCTTCGACTTCGTCACCGCCGCCCGCGACCAGAGTCGCTGCGGCTCCTGTTGGGCGTTTGCCATGCTCGGCGCGCTCGAGCCGCTGGTCGCCTTTCGGCGCTCCACTCCGTCTCCCGACCTCGATCTGTCCGAACAGCAGCTCGTCGACTGCGCCTCCACCTCGCTTGGCTGCGATGCCGGCGGGCTTACCTGGGGCCCAGCGGCCTCGTTTCTCTCGAGAACCGGCGTGACCTCCGAGGCCTGCTACCCGTACACCTCGGGCTCGACTGGCCAGGAGGGCTCGTGCATCCAGGCCTCCGCCCTCTCGGCCGGGTGCCGCAACGCCATCGTCCGCACCGAGGACGCCATCGAGCTGAGCTCGACGACGCCCGGTTTTCCGCAGTGGGACCCGCCGCCGTTCACCCTGAGCTCCAGGGCGATGGCGGAGATCAAGACGCTGCTGCAGGAGCGGCCGGTCGGCGTCTCTCTGCGCACCTATGACGACTTGCGCTACTACCGCAGCGGTGTCTACGAACCGAGCGCGACGGCCAGGCTCTCGGGCATGCACGCCGTGGCGCTGGTCGGCTACGACGACGCGGGCGGCTACTGGATAGCGAAGAACTCTTGGGGAGACGACTGGGGCGAGGAGGGCTTCTTCCGCATCCGCTACAACACCTCGTCGATCGGGATGTGGGCCTTCGCCCACGAATTCGAGGAGGACCAGGAGCCGCTGTTCTGCGACGGCCTGTCGCACGGCATCGTCCTCGACGGCGACAACCCCGGCCCTGCGCACGGGTTCGTCCTCGCCAACTGTGGCGCCGGGGTCTTGAGCTGGACGGTCGCCTCGTCCTCGCCCTCGCTCGCGCTCTACGCGGCGGCCGGCCGGCTGGTGACCAGAGGCGACGAGGTCGCGGCGGGCAGCACCTATCGGGTCGGGCTGACCGGGCCGTCGACGGCGATGACCGCACGGCTGACGTTCACCGGCGCCTCGAACGGTCCAAAGGTGATCGAGGTGACGGTCACCGGTGACGAGCCCTCCGACGCGGGAGTGCCCGACGACGCTGGAGCGCCCGGCGACGACGCGGGCGTGCTCGCCGATTCGGGCCTCGGCGGAAGCGACTCGGGACAGCCGCTCGACAGACCGGATGCAGGGACGACTCCGTCTGCTGGGGACGGGGGCGAGAACGACGAGGACGGCTCGCCGACAGGCGGCTGCGGCTGTGGTCAGGCGAGCGCGACGGCGCCGGGGATGCTCGGGTTCGTGCTCATGGCCGCGCTGGCGTGTCGGCGCGGGCGGCGCGAGGGGTAGAGCGCACCATTTGAGCCGCGGAGCGCTGCGGAGGCTCGGTCGTGTCCGGCGGCCCTCGGAAGGCAGGTCGGAGCTGGAGCTCCGACCTCCATCCTTCATCCTTCGCGCGGCTCCGAGCTCCATCTGCTCAGGCCGCGGCCGAGCGAATGGAGGATGAAGCTCCAGCTTCGTCACCGAGCGGGCGATCGCGCGTGCCGAACCGTGGGCTCTTGTCGCTTGTTCTCCACCGCTCGCAAGCCGCCGACGCGCCTTGCCGGTCGGGGCCTTCTCACGGCGCGGAAGCTCGTCGGACGCTGCCACGAGCCTGTCGGGCGGCCGCGACACCATGTCCGACCGAAAAACGCCCTTCCTGAGCGGTGTTACGGGCTTGTCCGAGCAAGCTGTCGGCGAGTCGGATCGCGACGAGGGGAAGTCGGACGGAAAATCTGCCTTGTTACGCCTGGTTGGCGGCATATCGGATGGTCCGACAAGCCCCCGACGTGCTCCGACAAGCCCCGACGTGCTCCGACAAGCCCTCGACGTGCTGCGACAAGCCCCGACGCGCTCCGACAAGTCCCGCCGCGCTCCGACAAGCTCTCGCCTCCGTTCAATAGCCGCGCTTCGCCGGGGGATCCCGTCGAGAAATCGAGCAGATGAGCGGGCGATACGCGGGTTCTCGGCGGCCGGCACGAAGGCCAACAAAAAGGCTGGCGCTCCGAGCCAGAAAAGAGCCCGGGCGCCAAGGAAACCGCCCTCGGCGCCCGGTCGATCAAGCGACGCTTCTCGGGCGCTACCTCACGCGCTCGACCTGCAGGATGTGCGCGGGCATCTCGTGCGGATTGAGCTTCACGTAGTTGGTCGGCCCGCTCCAGGTGTAGCTGGCCCCGGTGAGCAGATCGGTGACTCGGTACGACTCGTACTCGGTCCCCCCGTAGACCTCGGGCGGCACCTGGATCAGGCCGTCCTGCACCTGGTGCGGGTCGACGTTGACCACGACCACCAGCGTGTCGTGCCGGTCAGGCGTCGACTTGGCGTAGGCGATGAGGTTCGGGTTGGTCGAGCCGAGGAAGCGCAGGTTGTCGGCGAGCTGCAGCGCGTGGTGAGCCCTGCGGATGGAGTTCACCTTGGTGACGAAGGGGACGATGTTGCCCGGTGCGCGCCAGTCGCGCACCCGCACCTGGTACTTCTCCGAGTCGAGGTACTCCTCGCTGCCCTCGCGCACCGGCGTGTTCTCGAGCAGCTCGTAGCCGCTGTAGATGCCGTAGGTCGGCGACAGCGTCGCCCCGAGCACCAGGCGCATCAGGAACGCGGGCCGCCCGCCCCGCTGCAGGATCTCGTGGAGGATGTCGGGCGTGTTCACGAAGAAGTTGGGCCGCAGGTACTCGCGCACCTCGGTCAGGAACAGCTCGGTCGCGAACTCCTCGAGCTCGGCGCGGCCGTTGCGCCAGGTGAAGTAGGTGTACGACTGCGTGAAGCCCGCCTTGGCGAGCATCTTGAGCCGCTTGGGCCGGGTGAAGGCCTCGGCGAGGAAGAGCACCTCGGGGTGCTGCTTGTGCACCTCGGCGATGAGCCACTCCCAGAAACCGACCGGCTTGGTGTGCGGGTTGTCGACGCGGAAGATCTTCACCCCGTGGGCGATCCAGAAACGCACCACCTCGAGCAGCGCCTGGTAGAGCCCAGCCCGGTCCTCGGTGTCGAAATTGACGGGGTAGATGTCCTGGTACTTCTTCGGCGGGTTCTCGGCGTACTTGATCGAGCCGTCGGGCCGCTTGCTGAACCACTCCGGATGCTCCTTGACCCAGGGGTGGTCGGGCGAGCACTGCACGGCGAAGTCGAGCGCTATCTCCATGCCGTTCTGGCGCACCACCTGCTCGAAGTGGTCGAAGTCCTCGAGGGTGCCCAGGCCCGGCTCGATGGCGTCGTGCCCGCCCGCCTCACCGCCGATGGCCCACGGGCTGCCGACGTCGCCCGGCTCGGCCTTCTCGGTGTTGTTCTTGCCCTTGCGCGCGGTCTGGCCGATGGGGTGGATCGGCGTCAGGTAGAGCACGTCGAAGCCCATCGCGGCGATCTCGGGGACGCGCGCCTCGGCCTCGCGGAAGGTGGCGCTGCGGCTCGGGTCGGTGCCCTGCGAGCGCGGGAAGATCTCGTACCAGGAGCCAAAGCGCGCCTTCTCGCGGTCGACCCAGAGCTGGAATTCGGCCGGGTAGACGCGCGCGTCGTGCCGCGGGTCGCTGCGCTCCATCAGCTCGAACAGCTCCGAGCCGAGCGCGAGCGCGACCTGCTCCCCTTGGCTCGGGGCGCTCTGGAGCGCGGCGAGCAGGTCGAGGATGACCTTGCGGTCCTTCGGGCCCGCGTGCTCGGCGAAGCGCTCGATGATCCTCCTCCCCTCGAGCAGCTCGCTGCCGACCTCCTGACCTGCGCCCGCCTTCTTCTTCAGCTCGTCGCGCCAGGTGCCAAAGACGTCGGTCCAGGCGAGCACGGTGTAGGCGTGCGGCCCGTTCTCGGTGGGCACGAAGCTGCCGAACCAGCGGTCGTTCAGCTCGAAGCGGCTCGTCAACGGCGCCTCGCGCCAGCTCTTGCTCAGGTCGGGCTTGCGCGGCGAGGCGCCGATGAGCCACTCGGCCGGCTCCATCTTGCGCCACAACACCGCGGCCTTGAGCAGGTCGTGGCCGTCCTTCCAGATGTCGGCGCCGACCTCGATGCGGTCGCCGACCACCGCCTTGACCGCGAAGCGGCCGCAGTCCACCTGCGGCTTGATGCCTTCGATGACGATCCTGACCTGCTCGATCCCCTCGATCGTTCCCGTGCGCCTCGGGCTCTCCTCCTGCTCGCGGGAGGGCTGGGGCTGCTCTCCCTTCGATGCGGCCGGGGCCTTCACGGGCTCCACGGGCTCGGGCGTCGCCTTCGGCTTGGCCGTCGCAGGCGGGGCCTTGGGCGCAGCAGCCTTGGGCGCAGCAGCCTTGGGCGCAGCAGCCTTGGGCGCCGCGGGACGGGCTGTCGCCGCCGGCTTCGCCGCGGGCTCGGAGACGGCCGCCTTGCGCGCCGCGGCTTTGGCGCCCGGGGACTTCGCCGCCTCGGGCTTCTTCGCCGCCGCCGTCTTCTTGGGGCTGGTTGCCGCGTCGGCCGCGGTCTTTCGCTTGGCTGGACTCAAGGTTTCACCTCGTGGGGGGGAAATTGCCGGATGCACCGAAGGCGCGCCGCGAACGGGCGCGCCTTCGTCGTTGCTCCATCCGGTCGGGCGCGCCCCGCGCCCGGTGGGCGGGGCGACGCCGTGGGAACTTCGGGATCAATCGACCTTGCGCCCCTTCTCCAGGAGCAGCTCGCGGTACATCGCCAGCGTCTTGTCGGCGATGGAGGTCCACGAGAAGTGGTCCTCGACCCGCTTGCGCCCGGCGAGCCCGAACTGCCGGGCCATCTCCGGGTTGCGCAGCACGCGGTTGATCGCCTCGGCGAGCGCCTTGGGCTCGGCCGGCGGAACCAGGAAGCCGGTCTTCTCGTTGACCACCACCTCTTGGATGCCGCCCACCGCGCTCGCGACCACCGGGCGCTCGCAGGCCATCGCCTCGAGGTTGATGATGCCGAACGGCTCGTAGACCGACGGGCAGGCGAAGACGGTCGCCCCGCTGTAGAGCTCGATGTACTGCTCCTCGCGCAGCAGGGTGTTTATCCAGGTGCAGCGCGGCTCCTGCTTCACCTTGGCGGCGATCTCCTCCTCGATCTCCGGGGTGTCCGGCGCGCTGGTGCAGCAGACCAGGCGCACGCCCGGGTCGACGTGCTTCATCGCCTCGATGAGGTAGACCATGCCCTTCTGCCGCGAGGTGCGGCCGACGAACAGGATGTACGGCTGGTCGAGCAGCCCGTAGGCCTGACGCGCGTCGGTGCGATCGACGTGGCGCCAGACGTTCAGGTCGATGCCGTTGTGGATGACGACCACCTTCTTCGGGTCGATGGCCGGGAAGTGCTCGAGGATCTCGCCGCGCGACTGGTTGGAGACGGCGACCACGCGGTCCGAGCTCTCCAAGGCGACCCGCTCGATCCAGCTCGTGAGGTGGTAGGAGCGCCCGAGCTGCTCCTCCTTCCACGGGCGCAGCGGCTCGAGGCTGTGCACCGTGCTCACCAGCGGGATGTCGTAGAGCATTTTGGCGAAGAAGCCGGCCATCGAGGCGTACCAGGTGTGGCCGTGGACGAGGTCGGAGTCGATGCGGTCGCGGATCATCGACAGGTCGGTCGAGAAGGTGCCCAAGGTGCTGTTGAACTTCTTGTCCTCGCCCTCCCACATCCTCGGCCAGGCGTTGTAGCCCTTGACCTTGAGGCTCTCCTCGCTGAGGTCCTGCTCGCCGAAGCAGCGCACGTCGACCTGGGCCCGCTTGGCCACTTCGCGCGAGAGGTTCTTGATGTGGACGCCGGCGCCGCCATAGACGTGCGGCGGGTACTCACGGGTGAAGTAGGTCACTTTCACGGGGCCACCGCCTTTCGCGCCGACGCGGGCCAGCGGCTCGCGCCGGAGGGGACTTCCGCGCCGAGATCCGACTCGACGATCTCCGCGTGGATAATGCAGTTCTTGCCGATGCGCGCCTCGGCCGGGATGCGCGCCTCCCAGCCGACGAGCGTCGCCCCGCAGGTGAGCGACTTGGGCAGCTCCTCGTTGGGGACGATGTCGCCGAGGCCGACCTGGCAGTTGCGGCCGAAGACCGCGCTCTTGTCGCTGATCACGCCGGTGAGCCGGGCGCCCTCCTCGACGACCACGTCGTGGTGGAGCACGCAGTCGGTGACGACCGCGCCCTTGCCGATGCGCACGCCCGGGGAGAGCACGCTGCCCTTGACCGTGCCCTCGACGACGCAGTTGCCCGAGAGCAGCGAGCTCTCGATCTGCGCGCCGGGCAGCAAGCGCGAGGGCGAAGGCGGCGTGGTGCGCCGCGCGAGCAGGTTGGTGCGCACCTCCCACTCGTCGAACGAGATGCGCGGCTCGCGCCCGACGAGCGCCCTGTGGGCCTCGAAGTACTCGTCGATGGTGCGGGTGTACTCCCAGACGCCGCGGTGCACGTAGCCGTAGGCGCGCCGGCGGGTCATCATCCGGTGCAGCACCTCGTGGATCTGGAAGGTCTGCTGGCCCTCCTCGCCGCCGATGGCGCGCTTGAGCTCCTCGATGAGCACCGAGCGCTTGAAGACGTAGACCGACATCGAGGCGAGGTTCGAGCGCGGCAGCTCGGGCTTCTCGGTGAAGCCGAGGATCTGGCCGGCCGCGTTGAGCTCGCCGATGCCGAAGCGGTGGGCGTCTTTTTCGCGCGGGCTGAAGGCCACGGTCAGGTCGGCATCCTTCTCGATGTGGAAGTCGAGCAGGCGCCGATAGTCCATCGAGTAGGGATGGTCGCCGGAGACGGCGATGACGTCGGTCGCGTTCGAGCGCTCGATGAACTCCAGGTTCTGGAAGAGCGCATCGGCCGGGCCGCGGTACCACTCGGCGCCCTCGTGCCCGAGCGACGGCGGCAAGAAGCGCACCCCGCGGGTCGAGCCCACGAGGTCCCAGGAGCTGCCCGAGCCGACGTGGTCCATCAACGACGCGGGCCGGTACTGCGTGAGGATGCCCACCTGGCCGACGTCGGCATCGGCCATGTTGGTCAGCGCGAAATCGATCATCCGATAGACGCCGCCAAAAACCACCGCGGACTTCGGGCGCCGTCCGGTGAGGACCGACAGCTCCTCGACCCGACCGCCCGCAAAGATCATTCCAATTGCTTTGCGCATGGTTTCACCCCGGGAAAGTGAGGGTTTGTACAAGCCGGCCGAGTGTAGAGGGGCCAACCAAGCGGCCACAAGTGCCATCTGGCCTCGACGGGCCGGCAGAGAGGCTCTCGATGGCGCCCTTGAGCTCGTTCCGCCTTGCCCAAGCAACTTCCCGGGCGGCGCCCGGAACCCGAGACGATCGCTCGCAGGTTGGTAGGGGCCATAGCAATGCGCCCGTCGGGGAATCGGGCAGAAGCGGGCGATTCAAGAGTTTCCCGGCGGCCGGCACGAAGGCCGGCCTTCGGCAATCTCTGGCGCTCCGGAAAACGGTATGGCGGAGCTGGAGCTCCGCCGTCCATCCTTTCGCTCCCGTCCATCCATTCGCCCGGGTTCGGTCCGACTTGGCGGAGCTGGAGCTCCGCCCTCCATCCACTCGCCCGGGTTCGGTCCGACTTGGCGGAGCTGGAGCTCCGCCCTCCATCCTTTCGCCCCCGTCCATCCTGGCGCTCGTCTCCGTGCAGCCGCGTCGCAGGCCCCGCCGGGCGGTTGCGGCTCCGAGAGCAAGCCAGAGGTTTGCTTTCGGTAATGCAAATGAGCGGACGAAGACCATCGCGCGCCTACCGAACGGCAGCGCTCTCTGGCGTCGCGGCGGCAGGCATCTTCTCTACGGCGCTCGGACCGTCGCCTCTCGCCTGCTGCCTGCTTCTGTTCGCCGTGGCCGCGGCAGCCTGGCACTGGGACCATGGCCCCGCGCTCGCCCTGGCGGCCGCCGGAGCAGCCGGGCTGGCGGCTTCGTGTCTCGAACCGGCTCCCCGCGCCGCAGCGGACGGCGCGTTGTGGCTCGTCCTGTTCGTTCCCTCGGCGCTCGGCCTCGCCCTCTTGGCCCCGCGGCTGCGCGCTCGCTCGGCACAGCCTCATGCCCGGGTCGAGATCCCAAGCTCTTCCGGCCCCGACGCCGAGCGCCGGCTTCGCGACGAGCTCAGAGCACGCGACGAGCTCGTCTGTTTCGCCGCTCACGAGCTGCGCACGCCGCTGGGGGTCTTGAGCCTGCAGCTCCAGGCGGTTGGTCGGGCGGGCCGAACGCCGGCCGATCGCCTCGGGCCCGAACGGCTCGAGAAGACGCTGGCGCTCGCGTTGCGGCAGGTCGAGCGGCTGACCCGACTCGTCGACGACCTGCTCGAGGTCTCGCGCATCGGGAACGGCAGCCTGCGGCTCGAAATCGACGAGCTCGACCTGTGTACGCTCGCCCGCGAGCTCGTCTCCGGCTTTCAGGCTCAGGCCGACGCGTCGGGCTGCACCCTCAGCCTCGACGCCCCCGACCGCGCGGTCGGCCGATGGGACCGGCTGCGCATCGAGCAGGTCGCCTCGAACCTGGTCTCCAACGCCCTCAAGTACGGGGCGGGCGGGCCGGTCGAGATCACCGTGCGCGCCGACTCGACCACCGCCTGGCTCATCGTGCGCGACCACGGCATCGGCATGACCCCCTCCGAGCTCGAGCGCATCTTCGCCCCCTTCGTGCGCGCCGCCTCGGTTCGCCGCCGCTACACGGGGCTGGGCGTGGGGCTCTACGTCTCGCGCCGCATCGTCGAGGCCCACGGCGGCAGTCTCGACGTGCAGAGCGCGCACGGCACTGGCTCGACCTTCACCGTCTTGCTCCCTCGGCGTCTTCAAAGGGTTCCGAGCGCCGAGGCGCCCGAGGCCGATGCCTACGTTTCTTTGGGCGTCGCGAAGGCCGACCGGCGACGCCCGCTCGAACAGACGACGCCCTCTCGCGAGTAGCGACGAAGCCGTCCGCACTCTGGCGGCAGGGTTTGGCAGGGCTTGCCCGGAGGCTGACCTATCATGTCGATCATCGACTTCAGTCCCGACGAGCTGGGGTTGTCGGGGACCGGGCCGGCCGAGGAGCGACCCGCGGGCGAGCAGACGCTCTGCCCGGGCTGCGCGGGCAAGGGGCGCTACGTGGGCCTGACGAAGGTCGAGGACCCCTGCAGCGTGTGCGGCGGCAAGGGCGTGGTCGGAATCGACCGGGCCGGCCCCGAGTACGGGGAGTAGGCCGACACCGCTGCGGTTTGCCCGCCGGCGCCTTGGCGACGGGCTCGCGCAAAGGCGAGCCGCCGCGGAGGGCCGCTTGGCCCCCGGGCAGACTGCGCCCCGAATCGCGCCGCGCGCCGCCGCGCGCGGCCCTTCTGTACCAGCGCCTCGTGGGCTCTACCAGGTGGCCAGCGCAGGCACCTCTTCCGGCTCGTCGAGCGGCTTGCGTCGGACCGACCAGCGGCCGCGCACGAGCAGGAAAACGAGCCCGAGGGTGAAGACTGCGGTGAGCAGCCCCGACTCGCCTATCCACCTGTTCGGCAGCTCCGAGAAGCGATCGAATACGCCCTGGATGACCGCGTTCCAGGCGCCGTGAGCGAGGACCGCGGGCCAGACGCTGCCGGTCTCCAGGCGCAACCGAGAGAAGAGGTAGGTGATGGCGACGACGGTGACCAAGAAGACCACCGTCGACAGCAAGGGGCTGCCGCCGGAGGCGTACTGGCCGCTGAGGATGAGCGGGGCGTGCCAGACGCCCCAGATCAGCGCGCTCAAGAGGACCGGCCGGGGCAGGCCGGCATCGATCAAGCGGGTGAGCATGTAGCCCCGCCAGCCGAGCTCCTCCCCGGCGGCGAGGACAGATCCAACGAGCGCGCCCAGGGTCATCTGCACGAGCAGCTTGAGGGCGAAGAGCGCCGCTGGAGAGGCGGCCAGCGCCGGTGAGCTGCTCTCGGGGACGGCGAGCTCGACAAGCCCGGTCGTCCAGCCGGTCCCGTAGGCGAGCAGTCCCACCGCCACCGGAAAGAGCCAGGCCATCAAATAGCCCCAGGCCCTGCGCGTGCCGAGTCGGAACGAGACGTCGCCGAAACCCTCGCGCAAGACGAGCCGCGCGACGAGCGCGGCGAGCGCCGGGGTCCACATGAGCGCCGCGACGAGCCCGGGCTGCTCTGCGATAGAGCTCGCCCTTCGCAGCATGCAAATCTCCACGGCGCCGGAGAGCGGCAGCAGCGCCGCGAAGTAGACGAGAAGCCCCTTGCGGGCGCGTGCCACCTTGTCCATGTTTCCTCCCGCTGCTCACAGCCCGGGCTTCGCCCGGAACCCAAGCGATCGGTCGCTGGCTGGTAGGGGCGCATAGTAATGCGCCCGTCGAGGAACCGAGCAGAGGCGCGGCCGATTCGAGGGTTCCCGGCGGCCTCGGGTGTTGGCTCGCGGGCCTACCGTCGTTGAAGGTGGGGGCTCGGGTAGTTGAACCGCGGGCCTACCGTCGTTGGGACCTGGGCCTCGGATAGTTGAGCCGTGGGCCTGCGGTTGTTGAGCCTGGGACTCCGGTAGTTGCCCCCTGGGCCTACCGTTGTTGAGTCGGGGGCCTCCGGTAGTTGCCCCCTGGGCCTACCGTTGTTGAGTCGGGGGCCTCCGGTAGTTGCCTCGTGGGTCTACCGTTGCTGGGCCCCTTGGCGAAGCTGGAGCTCCGCCGTCCATCCTCTCGCCCGGGTTCGGCCCGACTTCGCGGAGCTGGAGCTCCGCCGTCCATGCACTCGCCCGG
>DHSB01000121.1:13491-25455 GCA_002408385.1 Myxococcales bacterium UBA5297 | reverse complement strand
CGGCCCGGCCGCGGGCGCCAAGCCCGCCTCGCCTCCGGTCGTCGGCCCGGCCACCGCGGCCAAGCCCGCCTCGCCTCCGGTCGTCGGCCCGGCTACCGCGGCCACGCCCGCGGCGCCTGCCGGATCGCCCGCCAAGGACCGCGGCGAGGATCTGGCGGGTCTCAAGGCGCACGCCGCCAGCCTCAAAGGCAAGAGCCACTTCGAGGTCCTCGACGTGCCCAAGGAGGCGAACGTCGGCCAGATCAAGACCGCCTTCTTCAAGCTGGCCAAGGCCTACCACCCGGACACTCTGCCCGCCGACACTCCGCCCGAAATCGCCAAGGCGAAGGCCGACATCTTCGCCTCGGTCAACGAGGCCTACCGCGTCCTGAGCGACGAGAAGCTGCGCGCCGAGCACCTCGCCTCGCTCGAGGCGGCCAGCCCCGAGAAGCTGGACGCCGAGCGCATCGCGGCCGCGGAGCAGGCCTTTCAGAAGGGCTGCATCAGCGTCAAGGCTCGCAAGCTCGACGACGCGCTCGCCCTGCTCGACGAGGCCATCGGCCTCAACGACAAGGAAGGCGCGGCCTACGCGTGGCGCGGTTGGGCGCGGTTCCTCGCGGGCAAGGACAAGGCTGCCGCCAAGAAGGAAGCGTTCAAGGACCTGGAGACGGCTATCAAGCTGAGCCCCAAGTGCGCGCACAGCTACTTCTTCGTCGGCCAGATCACCAAGATGACGGGCGACGCGGCGAACGCCTTGAAGTGGTTCAAGAAGGCGCTTTCGGTCGACCCCAACCACCTGGACGCGCAGCGCGAGGTACGGCAGGCGTCGTCCCCGAGAAAATAGAGGTTTTTCGTGGCCCTCACCGGAAAGCAGCGCCGAGCCCTGCGGGCGCTCGGACACCACCTCGAGCCCGTCGTCGCCCTCGGAAAGGAGGGCCTGACCGACGCGCTCATCGCCGCGGTCGAGCAGGCGCTGGCTGATCACGAGCTCATCAAGCTGAAGGTCGGCGAGTCCTCGCCTGTCGACAGGCACGAGGCTGCCGAGGCGCTCGCCGAAGAGACCGGCGCCGAGGTCGCGCAGGTGCTCGGTCGCACCCTCCTCCTGTTTCGCCGCAACCCCGAGGACCCGAAGGTCGAGGTCCCGGACATGCCGATGCCTCCCAAGGCCGAGAAGGCCCAGAAGCGCCCGGAGGCAGCGAAGGCGAAGGAGGGTCCCGCCAGGAAGCCTGTCGCCAAGAGGCCTGCCGGTAAGACGCCGGCCGGCGCCCGGCGCGCGCCGCGTCGATAGCTCGCCTTCGGTGACAGCGGGCCTCCCTCCCGGTCAGCCCGAGCCCCTTCGACCAGGCGCAGCCCGGGCTTCGCCCGGAACCTAAGCGATCGGTCGCAGGTCGGTAGGGGCGCACGGCAATGCGCCCGGCGAGGAATCGACCCGAAGGCCCGCTTCTCCAACAATCGTGCTGCCGCGCGACGAATCTCGAGGTCAGTAGTTCAGGAGGCCGAGCTTGCGAGGCCGGAGTCAAGGGCCTCTCGACTCCGCCTCCCTCGTTCCTCGGGAGGCTGCGCTCGAGGTGAGCCGGGGGCGGACGGAGTCGAAGAGAGAGACTTCGCGGCGGGTCTCTCAGCGTCCCGCGCCCGTCTCGTCGAGGCGCAGCAGCGGCATCTCGAACGAGCCGTTGATGGCCCCGCCGAAGTCCATCACGAAGTCGAAGCGGCCGCTGATGCTGCCGCCGGGCTCGAGGCTTATCGCGTCGATGATGAGCGAGCCGGACTGCGCCTCTTCGATGTGCGTCTGGAAAGCCCGGTCGTACAGATCCGCCGGGCCGCTCGCGTAGACCGCGAGCGCGGTGAGCTCGGTGCGCGCCGCGAGCTCGGCTCCGGGGACGAGCTGCGAGCGGGGAGCCGACAGGTTGATGAGCACCGCCCGGGTCCCCGACTCGACCTCGATGCCGAACAGGCCGCAGCCGACCTCGCACAGGTTGAGATCGAGCGCGATGGCCGTTGCCTGCTCGTCGAAGATGCCGGTCGCGAGGAGCGCTCCGAAGTCGAAGCTCGTGCGCAAGGCCGTTCCATAGACCGTCGCCGTGCCGCTGGGGACGACCTCCTCGGGTTCGGGCGCGATGGGCCGGTCGATAGAGCAAGCAGCGCCGAGCGCCAGGAGTGCGGCGCCCAGCAGCGAAAGCCTCAAACTCCATTTCGATGCACGCACTGAAGACCCTCCTCGAACGCTCGCCTGACTCCAGGCCAACCGTAGGCATCATGGCGAGGGCGGGCATGGCGGCAACCGGCGCCGAGCGTCGGGCAAGCGCGCCGGTGCACGCTCGTGCTGCGAGGGGGCAGCCCTCGCGCTCCTCATCAAGCGTGCGCCGGGGCGCCGATCGCCCACCTTCGCGGCCAACCGGCCGCGGGCGCGGCCCGCATCGCGGGGCAGGACGGGCGACCAGAGCGCGAGCGCCGTCTGCCGCGGGGCGCAGCTTGGCTGTGAATTGCGCTCTTGCGGCGCCGGTTGAACGAACAGAGGGCAAAGACTCGGCGCCGCAGCCGGCTCGAGCGCCCCTTACCGGGCGCAGGCCAAGCGCATGGAGAGGAAGGACGCACAGAGGCCTCCGGCAGGCGCGCTCCCGGGCGCGCGCGTGCTGCTCGCCGACGACGACGAGGACTTGCGCCGCTGGCTGCGAGCGGTGGTCGAAGACGCGGGGGCCACGGTCGCCGAGGCCGAATCGGGCGCGGTCCTCCTGCAGCGATTGACCGAAGCCGCGTTCGACCTCGTCGTCACCGACGTGCGCATGTCCTGGACGACCGGCTCGCGGGTGCTGGCGATGGCGCGCGCGGCCGGCTACCAGATGCCGTTCGTGGTCATCACGGCGCATCCGACCGAGCCGCTGCGCCGCGAGCTCGCCCAGCCTGGAGTCGAGCTGCTGGAGAAGCCGTTCGAGGCCGAGCGGCTCGTCGCAACTGCCCGGCGCCTGCTCGACCAAGCCAGGCGCGCGGGCGAGAGAAGAGGGCGCGCCGCCGAGCCGCGCCTCGAGGGCTGACCGCAGGCCGTTGCGGCACGGCACGGTGCCGGAGGGCCGACCCGTCTTCGCTACGGCGCCGGCTTGAAGCACAGATACCAGTCGACGCAGCGGTAGCCGTCGCCGGCCTCTTCGAGGCGCTGGCCGGCCTTCGACGCGGTGGAAGGCGGCGGCACGATGACCTCCTCGCCCGGCTGCCAGTCGGCCGGCGTCGCGACCCCGTGCTTGTCGGAGAGCTGCATGGCGATGAGCAGCCGCTTGATCTCCTGGAAGTTCCGCCCGTTGCTGAGCGGGTAGTAGATGAGCGCGCGCACCCTGCCCTGCGGGTCGATGAAGTAGACCGCGCGCACCGCCTGCGTCGTGCTCGCATTGGGCTGGACCATCCCGTACTTGCGGGCGACGTCCATCTTGATGTCCGCGATGATCGGGAAGGGGATGTCGAGGTTCTTCATCCCCCGGAACTCGGCCCTCTCCTTGATGGCGCGCACCCAGGCGATGTGGCTGAAGTTGCTGTCGATGGACAGCCCGAGCAGCTCGGCGTCGAGGGCTCTGAGCTCCTCGGCCATCGAGGCGAAGGTCATGAACTCGGTGGTGCACACCGGGGTGAAGTCGGCCGGGTGGCTGAACAGGATGACCCACTTGCCCTTGTAGTCCTCGGGGAAGCTGACCATGCCTTCGGTGGTCTGAGCCTTGAACGAGGGCGCGCTGTCGCCGATGAGCGGGATGGTCGTGGCGGTCTCTTCCATGGGGTTGCCTCCGGTTTGCGAGCGGGCGGCATGCCCGCTTTCGCGCGTTGAAGATGGTGCGCTCGTCGGATGCGTGCAGCCCTGCGGCCCTGCGGCCGAGCCGCGACGGGTGCAGCGAGGCCGGAGCGCCAGCCTTCGTGCTGGCGGCCCCGGCGCGCGGCTCCTCCGCTGGACCGCGAGCGAAGTCGAGAGGTCCGCCGAAAGGTCGGGCCTGCCGCGGGAAGCTCGAGCTCAGCGGTTCAGGCTCATCGACAAGCTCGGGATGAACGAGGGCGGCCTTGATCCCTTGCCTCAGCCTCACCCCGGGCGGTATTCGCTGCGGTCGAACCCGCCGCGCACAACCGCGCGCCGCAGCCGGAGGGAGCCATGGAGATCCGCGCCGTCACCGTCGAGAAGCCCGAGGAGGTCAACCTCATCCTCGGCCAGTCGCACTTCATCAAGACCGTCGAGGACCTGCACGAGGCGCTCGTCGGCACCTCGCCGCATCTGAAGTTCGGCATCGCCTTCTGCGAGGCCTCGGGCCCGCGGCTGGTGCGCCGCTCGGGCAACGATAAGGAGCTCGTCGATCTCGCGGTGAAGAACGCCCAGGCGGTCGCCGCCGGCCACAGCTTCTTCGTCTTCCTGAAGAACGGCTTCCCGGTCAACGTGCTCAACCAGATCAAGCAGGTGCCCGAGGTCTGCCGCATCTTCTGCGCGACGGCCAACCCGGTCGACGTGCTCGTCGTCGAGACCGACAAGGGCCGAGGCATCGTCGGGGTCATCGACGGCCAGCCGCCGCTCGGGGTCGAGACCGAGGGCGACGTCGTCTCGCGCAAGGAGCTGCTGCGCAAGATCGGCTACAAGCTCTAGTCGCCGCTCAGGCCCGTTCCCTGCGCGAACGGCAAGAGATGCAGGCGGCGGGCGACGCGGCGCTCACCGACGATGAAGCCTCCGCTCCAGCCGGCCGGAGAGTGAAGCTTCCGAACGAGCGAATGGAGGATGAAGCTCCAGCTTCCTCGCCGCGCGATCGTGGTGTTTCCCCTCGATTTCAAGAGGTGCCGGAAGACCACCTGGCCTCGGCTCGCCACCTCCCGGTCACCTCGAAGCGAAGTCGAGAGGCCCGAGGGTAGCCTCCCGAGGAACGCGGCAGGCGGAGTCGGGCCCTGGGATCCGGCACCCCGAGACGCCGGGCCGCCAGCAGGAAGGCTTTTGCTCCGGATGAGCGGTTATCGCTCGAAGGGTTCTTCGACACCTCTGAAAGGAACGGCCCCGGCGACTCGGAGAAGGTCGCCGGGGCCGTTCAGGCTACTCGTTCAGCGGGCTGCTACTGGAACCAGCAGCCGTTGCCGTCGCCGAAGTTCATGCACTGGTAGCTATCGGCGCTGCGGCACTCCGCCGGGGAGGCGCAGGAGTCGGCGCAGAACTGCGCGGTGTCGCTGAGCGCCGAAGTGCAGAAGCTGCCGGAGGGGCAGGTGCCGGTGCCGGCCGTGCACTCGATCAAGCAGTAGCCGTTCGGCAGGCCGGTGTAGCAGAAGCCGAAGAGCCCGCCGCTGCAGTCCCACAGCTCGGTGCAGGCCGCGCCCGGCGCGCCGGTGCCGGTGGCCGCGGCGTGGCACTCCTTCGAGTTGTCGGAGGAGAAGTCGCCGTTGACGCACTGGTAGCCGACGCCGCTGCGGCACTCGTTGTTGGTCGAGCAGTTGTCGAGGCACAGCCCGTTGCCCGAGGCGTCCTTGTAGGCGCAGCGCGAGCCGGTCGGGCAGGTGACCGTGTTGCTGCACTCCTGCATGCAGTAGCCGTCCTTCCAGCCGTTCTCCGCCGAGTAGCACAGGCCGCCCAGACCGCCGGCGCACTCCCAGGTTCCGGCGCAGGCGTCGCCGACCGCGCCGGTGCCGGTGGCGGCCGGGAAGCACTCGTTGGTGCCCGCGCCGTCGCCGTCGCCGCAGACGTAGCCGTCGGCGCGGCAGTTGGCGGTCGAGGCGCAGTTCTGCATGCAGATGCCCTCGCCGGCATCGACCAGCGCGCAGTGCGAGCCGGACGGGCAGGAGGTGCTGCAGGTGAGGGTGCAGTAGCCGTTTCGCCAGCCGTACTCCTCGAACAGGCAGAAGCCGAGCTGGCCGCCGGCGCAGTCGTGGATCGAGTCGCAGGGCGCGCCCACGGTTCCCGTGCCGCTGGCCACCGGCGCGCACTCGGAGCGCGTGCCGTCGCCGTCCCAGTCGAAGCACTGGTAGTAGGGCGTGCGGCACGAGTTGTTGTTCGCGCAGTCGCGGAAGCAGAAGCCGTAGCCGCTCTCGGCGTCATAGGCCGCGCAGTGGGCGCCGCTGCCGCACTCGGTGGGGTTGAGCGCCGGATCGCCGCAGGCCGCGGTGCAGTAGCCGCCGCTCCAGCCGGTGTTCGCCTCGTCGAGGCAGGCGCCGGAGACACACTCGCCGCCGGAGGTGCACGGATCGCCGATCAGGCCCGAAGAGTCGCAGTCGACGTCGTTGATGCTGGTGCAGCCCGACGGGCAGCAGCCGTCGCTGGTCATCGAGCACTGGCTGATGGTGCTGTAGGTGCACTCGGCGGTGCACTGGGCCGCGCTGCCGATAAGCGTGTTGGCGGTGCAGGCGTTGCCGTCGTCGCACGAGGTCGGGCAGTTGCCGTCGCACTTCTCCCCCGCCTCCACCACGCCGTTCGGGCAGACCGGCTGGCAGTCGGCGTCGTTGAGGCTGTTGCAGTTGGCCGGGCAGCAGCCATCGCTCGTCATCGAGCAGGCCGTTATCGGGGTGGAGGTGCAGCGCACGTTGCACTCGTTCGCCTGGCCGGAGAGCGCGTCGGTGGTGCAGGCGTCGTTGTCGTTGCAGACCGTCGGGCAGTTGTCGTCGCAGGTCTCGGGGGGCTCGACCACGCCGTTGCCGCAGGTGGCGCCGCAGTTGGTGTCGTTGAGGCTGTTGCAGCCCGCCGGGCAGCAGCCGTCGCTGGTCATCGAGCAGGTGGTGATCTGCGAGAAGGTGCACTGCGCGTTGCATTGCTGCGCGCTGCCGATGAGGGTGTCCTTGGTGCAGGCGTTGCCGTCGTCGCAGCTCGTCGGGCAGTCGGCGCCGTCGCAGGTCTCGTTGCCCTCCTTCACGCCGTTGCCACACGAGGCCGAGCAGTCGTTGTCGTTGGTCGAGTTGCAGCCGGGCGCACAGCAGCCGTCGCCGCCCTGGCAGACGGTGATCGGGGTGTTGGTGCAGGCCGCGGTGCAGTTGGTCGCCGAGCCGCTCATCGTGTCGGTGGTGCAGGCGTTGCCGTCGTTGCAATTGGCCGGGCAGTTGTTGTCACAGGTCTCGCCCGGCTCGATGACGCCATTGCCGCAGGTCGGGTTGCAGTCGTTGTCGTTGAGCGCATTGCAGCCCGGGGCGCAGCAGCCGTCCGAGTGCACGCATTGGGTGACGGCGGTGTAGACGCAACGGGCGTCGCAGGTCTGGGCCGAGCCCTGGAGCGTGTCGGTGGTGCAGGCGCTGCCGTCGTTGCACTCCGAGACGCAGTTGCCGTCGCAGCGCTCGGTCCCCTCGACGACGCCGTTGCCGCAGCGCGGATTGCAGTCGTTGTCGAGCACCGCGTTGCAGCCGCTCGGGCAGCAGCCGTCGCCGCTGACGCACTGGGTGATCGGGGTGTTGGTGCAGGTGACGTTGCAGGTGCCTGGCGATCCGGTCTTCACGTCGGCGGTGCAGGCGTTGCCGTCGTTGCAGTCGGTCGGGCAGTTGCCGTCGCAGGTCTCGTTGGCCTCGATGACCCCGTTGCCGCAGGAGGCCGAGCAGTCCGAGTCGGTGTTGGCGTTGCAACCGGCCGGGCAGCAGTTGTCGCCGCCCTGGCAGGTGGTGATCGGGTTGTGGCTGCAGACCACGTTGCAGGAGGTCGGGGTGCCGGAGAGGACGTCGGCGGTGCAGGCGTTGTTGTCGTTGCAGACGGTCGGGCAGTTGCCGTCGCACAGCTCGTTGCCCTCGACGATGCCGTTGCCGCAGGAGGTCGAGCAGTCCGAGTCGGTGTTCGAGTTGCAGCCGGGCGCACAGCAGCCGTCGCCGCCGCGGCACTCGGTGATCGAGGTGTGCGTGCACTCGGCGTTGCAGGCTGTCGGGCTGCCGGTCAGCGCGTCGGCGGTGCAGGAGTTGCCGTCGTCGCAGGAGATCGGGCAGTTGCCGTCGCACTTCTCGCCGACCTCGACGATGCCGTTGCCGCAGGTGGCCGAGCAGTCGGCGTCGGTCAGCGCGTTGCAGCCGACCGGGCAGCAGCCGTCGCCGGTCGCGCACTGGGTGATGGGCACCGACAGGCACTCGGCGGTGCAGTCGTCGTCGCTGCCGATGAGCTGGTCGGCGGTGCAGACGTCGGCGTCGTCGCACAACAGCGGGCAGACGCCTTGGCCGGACTCGATCTCCGGGTCGCACTTCTCGCCGGGGTCGAGCTTGCCGTTGCCGCAGGTCGGCTTGTTGTCGTTGGGGTCGACCGGGGGCGACTGCTCCTCGGAGCAGCCCACCGCCCCGAGGGAGAGCAGGAGGACGAATGGAAGGAGTCTTCGCAGCATGTGAATTCCCCTACTTGAGATTCGGCCCCCGGGCCCCGGGGGCTTACGTCGTGTTTGAGAGTGACGGGCCGCGCCCACCGGGTCAGAGCGAAGGCGCGGGCGGCGGCAGCGAGGGCTTGGGCGGCGGGGTCAGGTGGTGCTCGTCGAAGGAGACCGAGAGCTGCACGCCGGAGAAGTCCCTACAGCCCTGGCAGCCCTGCAGCAGGATGTACCAGGTGCCCGAGGCCGGGGAGGGGACCGAGATCGTCTCGGCGGTCGTCGGGCTCTCGGACTTGAAGTCGAAGCTCTGCGAGGTCGGAGCCGAGCCGAGCTTGGCGTACAGGTCGCAGTCGCCCGAGCCGCCCGAGGTGGTGATCGACAGGCCGGTCGAGCCCGCGGGGAGCTCCACCCCGAAGTAGAGCCGGGTGCGCACGTTGCCCGAGAGCGGGGAGACGGCATCGCCACTCGCGAGCCAGGTCGGCGGCACGCCGACGGCGGCCCAGGCGGTGTCGATGTTGTTGGCGACGGTGGCGCCGTAGAGGTCGTTGGCAGCGAGCACGGTGGCGAGCCGGGCCGACTGGAAGGAGCTGGTCGAGTTGAGGTAGGTCGTCAGCGCGCGGTAGAAGCTGCGGCTCGCCTGGTTGATGCCCACCCCGCTCACGTTGACCGTCGTCTTGCTGCGCGGGTGCCGGCCGCCGGCGACCGCGAGGTAGTAGGCGAGGTTGCCGATGCCCGAGTTGGTGTGCACGCCGCCCATGTCGTTGTAGTCGCTCGGCGCCTCGGCCGTCAGGTAGCGCTCCGGCCAGAAGTCGTACGAGATGCCGTCGAGGGTGGGGTTGTTCATGTACCGCAGGGCGTCGCCCGAGACGCCGGGCGTGTAGACGTCCTCGCCGATCTTCCAGGTGTCCGTGCTCGGGGCGCCGCCGTCGCCGTACGCCTCGCAGCTCGCGCCGAGGACGTCGGCCCAGGCCTCGTTGAGCGCGCCGGATTCGAACTCGTAGGCGAGGTTGGCGGTGTACTCGACGACCCCGTGGGAGAACTCGTGGGCGACGACGTCGAGCGCGCTGGCCGGACTGGCCATCTGGCTGTCGGCGTCCCCGAAGTTGAGGGTGTTGGCGTACCAGTAGGCGTTGCCGTCCATCGAGTCGTGGACGTAGCTGTCGATGCGCGCCCCGCTGCCGTTGAAGGAATCGCGCTGGAACCAGCTCCAGTAGCAGTCGTAGGTGACGCCGGTGTTGTCGTAGGCCGCGTTGACGGCCGCGTCGCTGACCGGCCCCTCTCCCTCGGAGCGCTTCAGGCTGTTGTTGCGCGCGTCGAAGACCCGCCGGTACTTGGCCGTGTAGACGCGGCTGTTGCGGCTGACGATCTGCTTGGCGAGCGCATCGACGTAGACCCGCTCGGCGACAGGCTGGCCGTCGCCGTCGCGCCCTTCGACCTGAACCTCCCAGGCCAGCCGCGCCTGGCCGGTGAGCTGGGGCACGACGTAGACCAGCCGCGAGGCGACGGCCTCGCGAACCCCGCTGCCCTCGAGGGCGACCGCGCGCGCCTCCGTTTCGGGGACGGAGGGCTGCGGCTCGATGCCGATGGCGCCGAAGCCCTCGCCGTTGGCCGCGTAGACCGTCCCCTCGGCGTCGACGTGCACGAGCAGCTCGGAGCCGACCACCGGCAGGCCGTTCACCTCGCGGAAGAAGCGGGCGTGACCGTAGCCAAGCTCGTCCTGCCAGGCCTGGCCGAGCCGCAGCTCCGAGGGGCTGAGCAGGAAGAGCGGGGTGATCTCGCGCAGCGCGGGCGCGAGATCGAGGGCCGGATCGGTCCAGGAGGCCGGGAGGGGCGCCTCGGTGATCCGTCCGGTGACGAAGCTGGGCAGACCGCCGGGCCCGACCCCGACGACGCGGGCCTCGGACTGTGCGATCTCCACCGGCGCGCGCGCCGGTGCGTCGGAGCAGCCGGCCGCGCTCCCCATCGCCACCAGGGCCCCCAGGATTCGGTAGGTGCGCTTCATCGTCTCTCCTTCGCCCGCTCGCTGCGGGCCGCGCCGCGTGGCGAGCGGTTTGGTTCTCACTGGGGATTGCATTCGGTCGTCCCCGAGCCGTTCTCGTCGCTGCAGCGGTAGCCGGTGCGGCACTCGTAGGCGCCCGCGCAGCGGTCGAGGCAGTACGACTCGCTGGTCGGGGCGAAGGGGACGCACTCGGTGCCCGACGGGCAGCTCGGGAACCCCGACCCGCACTGGACGAGGCAGTAGCCGCCCGGCCAGTCCGGCGCCTGGCCGCAGAACCCGTAGCGCCCGCCGGCGCAGTCCCACTGCTCGGCGCAGCCCGCGCCCACCGCCGCGGTGCCGGTGGCGGCCGGCCAGCACTCGCTGCGCGCGTCGTTGTCCGCGTCGAAGCACCCGTAGCCGTCGGCGCGGCAGCTCGCGTTCGACGAGCAGTCGGCGGCGCAGGCCCCGTTGCCCGAGCCGTCGCGGAAGGCGCAGTGCGAGCCGGCCGGACAGGCGCGGGTCGCCGAGCAGGCGGCAAAGGAGCAGTAGCCGCCCTTGAAGTGCTGGGCCTGCGTCGCGCAGAGGCCACCGCGGCCGCCGCCGCAGTCCGCGTAGCTCAGGCAGGCCGCGCCGACAGGGCCGCTGCCGCTGCCGACCGGGGCGCAGGTGTTGGTGCCGTCCCCGTCGATGTCCCAGCACTCGTAGCCGGCGCGGCACCCGGAGCTGGAGCTGCAGCCCTTCAGGCAGACCCCGCGGCCGTTGCCGTCGCGGAAGCCGCAGTGGTTGCCATAGCCGCACTCCGCGTCCCCCAGGCAGCCTTTCGAGCAGTAGCCGTCGGTCCAGCCGTCGGTAGGCTGCTCGATGCAGGCGGCCGAGTCGCAGTCGGCGTCCGAAGCGCAGGGATCGCCCAGGCCGCGCGAAGAGGCGACGCAGACGCCGCCGGTGCAGACCGAGCCCGCGGGGCAGCCGCCGCACTCGAGGGTCGCCCCGCAGCCGTTGTCGGCCGTGCCGCACTGCAACCCGAGCGCTTCGCAGGTCGTCGGAACGCATCCGCAGTCGCTGTCCTGGGGGTAGCTGCAGCCGGACGGGCAGCAACCGTCGGCGCTTTGGCAGGCGGTGATGGGCGTGTTCGTGCAGACCACGTTGCAGGCCGAAGGGGTTCCCGAGAGCGAGTCGAGGGTGCAGGCGTCGTGGTCGTTGCAGCTCGTCGGGCAGTCGCCGTCGCAAGTCTCGCCGGGCTCGCGCACGCCGTTGCCGCAGTGGCTCGTGCAGTCCGCGTCGTTCGCCGGGGTGCAGCCGGCCGGGCAGCAGCCGTCGTTGTTCCGGCAGGTGACGACCTGCGAATGGGTACAAGCGACGTTGCAGTTGGCCGCGCTGCCGGTCATCGCGTCGAGGGTGCAGGCGTCCGAGTCGTCGCAAGAGGTCGGGCAGTCGCCGTCGCAGGTCTCGCCGGGCTCGCGCACGCTGTTGCCACAGGAGGACGAGCAGTCGCGGTCGGTGGCCGCGGTGCAGCCGGCTGGACAGCACCCGTCGCCGTGGGCGCACTGGCTGATCGGCTGGTGCGAGCAGACCAGGCTGCAGGTCTGGGCGCTGCCGGTGCTCGAGTCGAGAGTGCAGCCGTTCGCGTCCTCGCATGTCGACGGGCAGTTGCCGTCGCAGGTCTCGCCCGGCTCG
This sequence comes from Myxococcales bacterium UBA5297, assembly GCA_002408385.1. Taxonomy (GTDB): domain Bacteria; phylum Myxococcota; class Myxococcia; order Myxococcales; family UBA5297; genus UBA10939. The sequence continues at coordinate 13,569 of DHSB01000121.1, read as the reverse complement.
ACGACGAGGTTGCCGCAGCTCGCCGAGCAGTCCGCGTCGCTCGTGCGGTCGCAGCCGGCCGGGCAGCAGCCGTCGCCG
>DHSB01000121.1:8748-13307 GCA_002408385.1 Myxococcales bacterium UBA5297 | reverse complement strand
TGCAGTTGGCGGCGCTGCCGGTCATCGTGTCGATGGTGCAGGCGTTGCCGTCGTCGCAGGAGGCCGGGCAGTTGCCGTCGCAGGTCTCGCCGGCCTCGACGACCCGGTTGCCGCAGGAGGCCGAGCAGTCCGAGTCGTTGACCGCGTTGCAGCCGGCCGGGCAGCAGCCGTCGCCGGCGGCGCACACCGTGATCGGCTGATAGGTGCAGGCCGCGTTGCAGTTGGCGGCGCTGCCGGTCAGCAGGTCGATGGTGCAGGCGATGCCGTCGTTGCAGGAGGTCGGGCAGTTGCCCTCGCAGCTCTCTCCCGGGTCGAGCACGCCGTTGCCGCAGCTCGCCGAGCAGTCCGAGTCGGTCGCGCTGGTGCAGCCGGCCGGGCAGCAGCCGTCGCCGTGGACGCAGGCGCTTATCGGCTCGTGAGCGCAGGCGGCGCTGCAGTTGGCGGCGCTGCCGGTGAGCAGGTCGGCGGTGCAGGCGATGCCGTCGTCGCAGCCTGTCGGGCAGGCCCCGTCGCAGGTCTCATTGCCTTCGACGAGGCCGTTGCCGCAGGAGGCCGAGCAGTCGTTGTCGGTGGCGACGCTACAGCCGGCCGGGCAGCAGCCGTCGCCGTGGACGCAGGCGGTCACCGGCTCGTACGTGCAGCGCGCGTTGCAGCTCGCCGCAGCGCCGGTCATCGCGTCGCGGGTGCAGGCCAGGCCGTCGTTGCACGAGGTCGGGCAGTTGCCGTCACAGACCTCGCCGGGCTCGGGGGTGCCGTTGCCGCAGCGCGGCTGGCAGTCCGAGTCGGTCAGCGTCGAGCAGCCCACCGGGCAGCAGCCGTCCTTGTCGATGCAATGGATCGTCGGCTCGTTCGAGCAGCGCGCGGTGCAGGCCTCGGGCGTGCCGATCATCCGGTCGGTCGAGCAGGCGAGCCCGTCGTCGCAGCTCTTCGGACAGGCCCCGACGCCCGACTCGATGCCGGGGTCGCATTGCTCTCCGTCGTCGAGGCGGCCGTTGCCACAGGTCGAGGTGTTGGGCGGCTCTGGTTCGGAACAGCCGGCGAGTGCGCCAGCAACCAGCAGACCGAGAACGAGCGGAAACGCACGCTGCATCGAGTTCTCCAGAGGTCAGGTCCAGCGATGAAAAATGCTCGGAAGCTCCTTTTGCCAGAGTGCCGAGAGCCAAGGCAAATGTCGCCGCGGTTTTCCGTGCCGTCTGGTGTCACCCTCATGGCCACGAGGAGGTGCGCCGAGCCTTGACCGAGGCCGCGCGGCGACGCCTTGGCGCCGGCCTCTTGCAGCGTGGCGGTCCACGGGCGGCCGGCGCGCAGGCTGGCGCTGCGGGCCAGAGTATCGATTCGCCGGCGGGCGCATTGCCACGTGCCCCAGCCAATCCGCGACCGATCGCTCCGGGTTCCGGGTGAAGCCCCGGGCCGTGCGTGTCGAAGGGGCTCGGGTTGAGCGGCCATCGCTCCAAAGGTTCTTCGAGATCCTTTTCAGCCCTCGGAGGCCTTCGGTTTCGGCAGCGGCGCGCCGCCCTCGCGCGTCGCGGCCAGCGTGCCGCAGGCCGCGCAGATCTCCTTGCCGCCGCTGTAGCGCCGCGCGATGGGCGAGGCGAGGACCTGCAGGTCGTCGCGAAAGCGCTTCAGCTCCTCGACGCCAGGAGGGGCGAAGGCGCCGCTCGGATCGGCGACATCGATCAGATCGAGCTTGATGGGGACGCCCGCGAAGGCCTCGCGAATCGCCTCCGCGTCCTCGCGGCCGGTGTTGACCCCGGAGACCATCACGTAGGCGAGCATCGCCCGCTCGCGGCGGACAGTGGCGTATTCGCGGATGGCGTCGACGAGCTCCGGGAGCGGGTATTTGCGCTCGATGGGCATCAGGCGCAGGCGCTTCTCGTGGAGGGCGCTGGTCAACGAAAAGGTGAGGCGAAAGGGCTGCCCCTCGCGCGTGTAGCGGCGGATGGCCGGCACGATGCCCGCGGTGGAGATGGTGGTGTTGTGCCCTCCGACCTGCAGGCCGCCGGGCGCCGAGAGCAGGTGCGCGGCGCGCAGGACCGCGTCGTAGTTGAGCAGCGGCTCGCCCATGCCCATGAAGACGACGTGGCGCACCGGGAGCTGGGCCTCGTCGCGCACGATGCGCACCTGCTCGACCATCTCCCAGGTCTCGAGGTTGCGCCGGAAGCCCATCCGCCCGGTGGCGCAGAACGCGCATCCGAGGGCGCAGCCGATCTGGGAGCTGATGCAGACGACGTGCTTGGTGTCGAAGATGGGGATGCGGACCGCTTCGAATTCACCGCCGAGCGGCGAGCGGAACAGGTACTTGACGAAGCTGTCCTCGGCCCTGCGCCGGTCGACGACCGAGAGCCGGGCGATTGGCACGGCGGCAAGCTGCGCGACCACCGACTTGCGCACGCCGGGCACCTGGCCGAAGGCGGCTTGGCCGCCGGGCGCGTACAGGGCGGGGAAGAGCCGGCGCGCGGCCTCTTCGGTCGCCCCGAAGCCGACGGCGAGGGTCGAGAATTCCGAGAAGGACAGGTCGTTGAGGGGCCGGCTCATCGGTGGGACTCGAGGCAACGTGCGCCTGAGCTCGGTCCGCCTTGTCCAAGCAACTTGGGCGCAACCCGGTTGCCCCGAGCGCAGAGGCGACGGGCGGGAGCCTCGAAGTCGAGGGGTTCGCGGATTGGCCTCCCGACCTTCATTTGGACGAAGACCTCCGGCGGCCGGCCGTCAATTCGGCCACTCGCGGCCTCCGGCTTTTGACGGGGAACGAACCCCGGCGCGCCCGACCGACACGCCGCGGTCAGCAGCCCTTGCACTTGGCGCGCAGGAACGAGGTGAGGCGCCCCGCGGTCTCCTCGGGCACCTCGTCGGCCAGCGCTCTCTGGCACAGCTTCGGGACCGCGCGGTACTTGCGCAGGAGGTCAAGACAGGGTGGGCAGAGCTTGAAGTGGCGGTCGAGCGCCCGTTGCTCTTCCGGCGCGAGGGTGCCGTCCAGGTACTCGACCAGCTTGTCTATCGAGTGCTTGCAGGACACCCACTCTGGCGTCTTGCCGGTTTTGTCGCTTGGGTCGCTCAACTCAAAAACCTCTGTCTTGGCTCTCCGAGGATCCTCTTCATAACGCCGTGCCGTCGCCCGCCGCTTGGACTCGTGCGCGAGGCATCTTGTAGAAGGCCTCGATCGCTTCGCGCAGCGCGAGGCGGGCGCGGTGCAACCGGCTCTTGATCGCGGGGACCGAAGCCCTGGTGACCTCGGCGATCTCCTCGTAGGAGAGTCCCTCGACGTCCTTGAGCAGGAAGACGGTGCGGTAGTCGTCGGGCAACGCCTCGGTCGCCTGTTCGATGGCCCTGCCGAGCTCGCGGTCGAGCGCCTTCTCCTCGGTGCCGCGCGACCAGTCGTAGGAGGGCAGGGTGAGGATGGTGCCCTCCGAGTCGAACCTCGGGCCGGGCAGCGCCGGCTCTTCGCCTGGAGGCGCTTCGAACTTGCGGCGGCGCAGGCGCATCAGCGCGTAGTTGGCGCAGATGCGGTAGAGCCAGGAGCCGAACGCCGAGTCGCCGCGAAAGTTGGGGAGGTTCTGCCAGGCCGACAGGAAGGTCTCCTGCATGATCTCTTCGGCCTCGCCCCGGTCCTTCATCATGCGCAGGGCAAGGCCGTAGACCTTCGAGCGATAGCGCTCGACGAGCTGCTCGAAGGCGTCCATGTCGCGCCCGGCAGCGCGCTCGACAAGGGTGCGATCGTCTTGGAGTGTCTCGTTCACAGGCGGCCTCATACCATGCGTCCTCGCTTCGGCGAAGGGCGCTTTCTCGCTCCACCGGCGCGCGAGACGAAGGGGCTGTCCTTCTCGTAGAAGCGCAGCAGCCGCTTCGCCCAGGCGCCCGCGTAGTCGACCCCGACCCGCGGGCCGCGGACGGTGGCGGCCGGCGGCCTGTCGCCCGGCGCGAAGATGAGGGTGTCGCCGGTCAGGTCGACGCGGTTGAGGCTCTTGTCGATGTGGAGGGCCTTGCTCACCAGTCCTGGCCCGTCGCCTTTGGAGAGGCAGTTGGCGACAGGCTCGATGGCGCGGATGAGGACCGCCTCGGCCTCGCCCTCGGGGCGGGTGACGGCGTTGAGGCAGAAGTGCGCTCCGTAGATGAAGAAGACGTAGGCGTGCCCGGGTGGGCCGAACATCGCTTCGGTGCGCGGGGTGCGACCGCGGTAGGAGTGCGCGGCCTTGTCGCGCACGCCGAGGTAGGCCTCGGTCTCGACGACGCGGCCGACCCGCACGGTCTCGCCGTCGCGGTGGACGACCAGGCAGCCGAGGAGCTCGCGCGCGACGAGATCGGTCGGTCGGTCGTAGAAGGAGCGTGGCAGGGGCGGCGGCAGCGTCGGAGGCGGCATCGCTGGGGAGAACAACCGGGACGGCGGAAAGGATCAAGAGCGAGGGGGCCGCCGGAGGCGTCTTGCCGCCCTCGTCTCTCGGCGGGGCCGGGACGGGAGCCAAGCAGGGCGGGTGCGTCCACCCGGTCACTCGAGCTCTTGGTCGCGCGTGAAATCGCCTGATGGGTCGACCGAAGGCGAAGTGGCGGCGCGTCCAAACCGCCTG
>DHSB01000121.1:8419-8588 GCA_002408385.1 Myxococcales bacterium UBA5297 | reverse complement strand
CCAAACCGCCTGACGGCTCGACCGAAAGCGCCTGAGGTCGCGTTCAAACCGCCCGACGGCTGGACCAAACCGCCTGACGGCTCAGCCAAACCGCCTGACGGCTCGACCCAAACCGCCCGACGGCGCGACCAAACCGCCTGACGGCGCGACCAAACCGCCTGACGGCGCG
>DHSB01000121.1:0-8232 GCA_002408385.1 Myxococcales bacterium UBA5297 | reverse complement strand
TGACGGCGCGTCCAAACCGCCCGACGGCGCGCCCAAACCGCCTGACGGCGCAACCCAAACCGCCTGACGGCTCGACCAAACCGCCCGACGGCTCGACCAAACCGCCTGACGGCGCGACCCGAACCGCCTGACGGCGCGTCCAAACCGCCCGACGGCGCGCCCAAACCGCCTGACGGCGCAACCCAAACCGCCTGACGGCTCAACCAAACCGCCTGACGGCGCGACCCGAACCGCCCGGCGGGTCGTCAAAATCGGCTGACGGGTCGCCAAGGGAGTGGGTACGCCCCTGTGCGCCCCGCGCTGGTGCGCGGCACGGCAGGTCAACTGGGCGCTCGGCCGTCAAACCCGGTGAAAAAAAAAGCGCCATGGGTTAGGTATCGCGTCGCTTTAGGAGACAGCCGGCCGTCAGCTCGATCGGTTGCCTGCCGGCAGGCATATGGGCCCGCGGCCGCGCGCCCCAAAACCCCATACCTCGGAGGCAAGGATGAGCCGCATCGTTCGCGTGACTGGTCGAGAGATCCTGGATTCGCGTGGTAACCCCACCGTCGAGGCCGAGGTGGAGTTGGACAGCGGCGCCATCGGCATGGGCGCGGTGCCCTCGGGCGCCTCCACCGGTGAGAACGAGGCCCTCGAGCTTCGCGACGGCGACAAGAGCCGCTACCTCGGCAAGGGCACGCTCAAGGCGGTCGAGAACATCAACGGCCCGCTCTCGGACGTGGTGCTCGGCATGGAGGCGCTCGACCTGGCCGGGGTCGACAAGAGGATGATCGACGCCGACGGCACCCCGACCAAGTCGAAGTTCGGCGCCAACGCCCTGCTCGCCGTCTCGATGGCCACCGCGCGCGCCGGCGCCCAGGAGTGCTTCCTGCCGCTCTACCGCTACCTCGGCGGCGCCGGCGCCCTGACCCTGCCGGTGCCGATGATGAACATCATCAACGGCGGGGCGCACGCCGACAACACGCTCGACTTCCAGGAGTTCATGGTGATGCCGCTCGGCGCGCCGACCTTCCGCGAGGCGCTGCGTTGGGGCACCGAGACCTTCCACGCGCTCAAGGGCATCCTCAAGGCCAAGGGCCACACCACCGCGGTCGGCGACGAGGGCGGCTTCGCCCCCAACCTGAAGACGCACGAGGAGGCCATCGAGACTATCCTCGAGGCCATCCAGAAGGCCGGCTACAAGCCCGGCGAGCAGATCGCCATCGCGCTCGACCCGGCGGCCAGCGAGCTGTGGGCCGACAGCGAGTACGTCTTCAAGAAGGGCGACAAGAGCAAGCGCAACTCGGCGGCGATGGTCGACTACTGGGCCGACTGGGTCGCCAAGTACCCGATCGTCTCCATCGAAGACGGCCTGGCCGAGAACGACTGGGACGGCTGGAAGGCGCTGACCGCGAAGATCGGCGACAAGGTGCAGCTCGTCGGCGACGACCTCTTCGTCACCAACGCCAAGTTCCTGCGCAAGGGCATCGAGGAGGGCGCCGCCAACTCGATCCTCATCAAGCTCAACCAGATCGGCACGGTCTCCGAGACCCTCGAGACGATCAACCTGGCGCGCGACGCCGGCTACCGCTGCGTCATCTCGCACCGCTCGGGCGAGACCGAGGACAGCTTCATCGCCGACCTCGCGGTCGCCACCAACGCCGGGGAGATCAAGACCGGCTCGGCTTCGCGCTCGGATCGCATCGCCAAGTACAACCGGCTGCTGCGCATCGAGGAGGAGCTGGGCGTCGCGGCGCGCATGGGCGTGGTCGGCCGCATCGGCAAGCGGTAGCGGCCAGGCGCGAGCACACGGCCCGGCTCGCAAAGAGCAAGGCCCGAGGAAGAGTGAAGAGGCCGTCCCGAAAGCCGGGGGCGGCCTCTTCTTTTCGGAAAGGCCCTCGCCCGGAACCCAAGCGATCGGTCGCAGGTTGGTAGGGGCGCATAGAGATGCGCCCGTCGACGCTCGGAGCGCCAACCTTCGTGCTGGCGGCCGCGCGTCTCGGGGTACCGGATACAAGGCCCGACTCCGCCTTGCTCGTTGCTCGGGAGGCCCAGGCTCGGGCCCCTCGACGGTGACCGGAGGGGGCGAGCCGAGGTTGGGGTGATGGCCCGAAATCCCTTGAGCGGCCCGCGCGAATCGCCTATCCGGCCGGCGTGCTCGGCGCGTTGGACTCGAGCTGCTGGAGCTGCTGCTGCCACTCGTCGCGGGCGCGCGTGTACTGGCCCTGCTGCGACTCGACCTGGCGGCGAAGCTGCGCGAGCCGTTGCTGTTGCTCGGCGACGGCCTGGTCGAACTCCTGAGCCGAGTAGTTGCGGGCGGCGGGGTCGTCGGCCTCCTGCAGGGCCTGGAACTTCGTCTGGTTCAGCCGGAGCTGGGCGAGCTGTTGGCGAGTTTCGGCCAGCTCCTGACGGGTCTTGGCCAGCTCGACCTGCCGCTGCTGCGCCTCGACGTGGCTCTCGGCGACGCGCTTTTTTTCGCGGAAGAACTCGAGCTGCTCCTCGGCGCGCTGCGCCGCCTGGTCGTCGCGGGCGCGCTGGGCGGCCTCGAGCTGCTTTTGCGCCTGGTCGATTTGCGCGTCGGCAACCTCGACCTCGGCCTTGGCGACGTCGAGCTCGCGCTCGGCATCGCTCACCCCGAGCTCGGCCCGCGCGACTTCGTCGCGCGCCTGGATCACTTCGAGCTGCTCGTCCTGCCACCCCTCGACCGCTCCCGCGGGAAGCCGGGCGGTCTCCAGGTCGCTGACGACGAGCTTGTCGTTGCTCGCGCAGCCCGCGGCAAGCAGCACGGCAGGCAGCAACAGATGGAGCGAACGTCCCGACATCGAGTCCTCCTCGCGCAGCGCGCCTTCTGAAGACACACGCTAGGAATCGCCCGTGGGCACGAGAAGGCCAGGCGCCGGAGAGCACGTCTGTCCCTGTGCCGGGTGCCGGGCGGCTCGGTGCCTCTTTCAGCGGTCGCGAGCGTTCGGCCGCTTGCCAGCCATCCGTGCATCTGCGGAGCCCCTTCGACACGCACGGCGCGGGCTGCGCCCGGAACCCAAGGGATCGGTTGCAGGTTGGAAGGAGCGCGCAGAGATGCGCCCGTCGACGAATTGGGCAGAGGCGCGGTCGGTTCGAGGGTTCGCGGCGGCCGGCACGAAGGCCGATCTTCCAGAATCGTGCTGCCGCGCGACGAATCTCGCGGTGAGTAGCTCAGGAGGCCGAGCGTGCGAGGCCGAAGGCGGGCCGACTCCGCCTCCCTGGTCTCTCGGGACTTGTCGGCGGTGCAGGATTGAGGAGGTGTCGCGCCGATCTCTCGAGACTTGGCGCCATCGGCCAAGCGTCCGTTTTGCGCGGGCCAGCAGCGGGGCCACCGTCAGGGCGCCAGCCTGTCCGCCAGGGGTCGCCGTGTTACCTTGACCGCAAATGACGATCTTCGTCTCTATCCTCGCCATCGGGTTCCTCATCCTCATCCACGAGCTTGGCCACTTCCTGGTCGCGAGGGGCGTGGGGATGAAGGTCGAGGCCTTCTCCATCGGGTTCGGCCCCGCTCTGCTCACCGTGCGAGGAAAGAAGACGCTCTACCGCGTCGGGCTTCTGCCGCTCGGAGGCTATGTCCGCATCGCCGGGATGGTTCCCGGCGACGGCACCGATCAAGAGGACCCGGCCTCGTTCATGAACAAGCCGGCCTGGCAGCGCTTCCTCGTCATCCTGGCCGGGCCTGTCGTCAACTGGCTGTTTGCCTTTCTGCTGCTCTCCTTCCTGTTGCTGGCCGGCCTGCCCCGGCAGTCCTCAGCGCCGGTCCTCGGCTCCATCGCCGACGGCTCTTCGGCGAGCGCGGTCGGCCTTCACCCCGGCGACCGCGTCGTCGCCGTGAACGGCGCGAAGACCGAGTCCTGGGGCGACATCCAGAAGGCCATCAACGCGCACCGCGGCAGCCCGATGCGCATCGAGGTCGAGCGGGCCGGGCGAAGCCTGGTGTTCAACGCGACCACCGGCGCCGACGGGATGCTCGGGGTCTCGCCGGCGCTCGAAAAAGTGCGCTACCCGTTCCCCGAGGCCTTGGGCGTCGCGTTCCTGCAGACCGGGCGCGTCATCGGCAGCGCCGTCGAGGGAATCATCGGGCTCGTGCGTGGGGAGCAGAAGGCCGAGCTGGTCGGCCCGGTGGGCATCGTCAGCGAGACTGTCCAGGCGGCGAAGATGAGCGCGACGCACCTGTTCAGCATCCTCGTCGTCATCTCGCTCGCGCTCGCGCTGATGAACCTCTTGCCCCTCCCCGCCCTCGACGGCGGGAGGCTCGTGTTCATCACCATCGCCATGGTGCGCCGCCGCCCGGTCAATCCGCGGCTCGAGGCGGCCATCCACGCGGTCGGGTTGCTGCTGCTGTTCGGGCTCATCCTCTACGCGACCTGGGGCGACATCGGCCGGCAGCTCTCGAAGCGGCAGGCGCCCGCGGCCCCGGCGGCCTCCGAGCGGCAAGCCGCGCCGGATGCGGGCCGCTGAAGCGGCGGCGCGTGCCCGACACCCCGTTGCGCCCGAGCGAACCGGAGAGGGCGCGAGCGGACGCGCGCTTCTCCCAAAGGCGCTTGCTGGCGAAGCGTCGTGTGAGCGCGCCTTCCGCACTCGGCTGCTGGGCCTTTGCCCCGCTGTCGCGCGGCGTCCGCTTCGCGAGCCGGCCGACCGACCAGCGCAGCGCGCGGGGAGGCGCGGCATCTTGTCGGCGCTCGCTGACAAAGAGAAAGGGCCGGCGATTGCCGGCCCTTTCCCCAATCCCGCGCCTTGGCAACTACTGGCAGTTATGCTCCTTAGGCACACACCCCTGCGTGTAGATGCAGCTCGTGTTGAAGCACAGCGTCTCGCCCGGGCACTCGCCGCCGACCTGGCCGGGCACCGTGCAGGTGCACTTGCCCACCGGCTCACCGGTCATCGGATCGACGCCGGTCTGCACGCAGCGGTTGACGTTGCCGCAGGTGCCCGGATCCTCGCCGGGAGTGCAGGAGACGGTCAGGGTGGTGCAGGTCATGCCTTTGGGGCACTCCTGCAGCTTCTCACAGCCGTAGATGCAGATCGGTCCGTTGCCAAAGTCGAGGCAGAGGCTGGGGAACAGCGACGACCCGGGTGCGCCGTTGCCATTGCAGTCATCGTTGGACTGACAGCTCGCGCACCAGGGCGGGCGCGGGGCGGTGAAGCATTCGCCGTACTCAGCGAGCGTGATCCCCGCGGGGTTGGTGCACAGGTCATCGGCCCAATCGCCGTTGCCGTTGCGGTCCTCGCCGCAGCAGAACTGGTCAGCCAGGCAGTCCGCGAGCTCGGCGCCGCCCTGCTCGACGCAGTTCTGTTTGACGCATTCGGCCAGCTCGCACTTGAAGCCCGCCTTGCAGTCGTCATACGGCTCGCCGGTGAGCGGATCGGTCTCGGTCGCCGGACGGCAAGCGCAGTTCGCGTCCGGGTCGCCCTCGCACAGGCACAGGCCGCTCGAGCGCTGGCAGTAGCTCCTGTAGTCGCTCTCCTCGCTCTCGTCCTCGCACTCCAAGTCGCTCAAGCACCCCGGCGGACGGCAGCGCGGCGCGCTGTTGATCTCGGGCAGGCACTTGAAGCCGGTGCCGACCGTGGCGCATTCCGCGTCCGACTTGCACGGATGGGCGCAGCGGCCCGCGCCGAAGTTCGGCGAGCTCTCGTCGAGGAACTGAGGATCGACATTGCAGACGAGGTCGGAGCGGCAGCCGACCGTCTCGTTCTCCACGAAGTCGTAGGTGCACACGTCGCGGCAGCGCCCGGTCATCTGGTCGCACAGCGGGTGCTCGGCGGGGCAGTCCCCGTCGGTGGCGCAGCACATGAACGCGCCGGCCTCGCAGGTCCCGGGCTCCTGCGGGTAGCAGAAGGTCGCCGCGCCGAGCGTCAGCGCGCGCCCGCAGCCGCAGGTGGCGTTGCGGAAAATTTCGAGGCAGTACTTCTGGCCGCCCTCGACCGGCGCGACGCAGCGGCCCTGCTCGTGCAGGTCGGTCTGGAAGAATTCGCCGGTGCCGCACTGCTCGTCCGCTTCACACGGGGCGCAGGCGGGCAGCCGGCGTTTGCAGAAGCCGTTGTTCGGCGCGGTGGCGCCGTCGGCGATGACGCAGCGGCAGCCAAGGCCCGTCGTCTTGTCGCAGTAGGAGAGCTGACGGCAGGTCACGTGCTCCTCGCCGGGGACGTTTTGGCATTCGTCGCCGGGGACGCAGTAGCCCTTCTCGTTGTCACAGCGCTCGTTGGCGGCGCAGTCGTCGTCGTACAGGCAGGGCTGGTGGTCTGGGCCGGCGTCGACCGGGCCGGTGTCGGGCGTGCCCGCGTCGAGCCCGGCGTCGGGCGTGCCCGCGTCGATCGGGAGCCCGGCGTCGACCGGTTCGATCTTTTGCGGCTCCTTGCTGCAGCCGGCGATCAGTGCGTAGGTAAGGGCGAGCGCGAGCGTCGCCCGAATCAGGTTGCGGGACATTTGCGTTCCTCCGCCCGTTGCGCCGCGGGCCGCGCCGAGCCTTGAGAGTCGGCCGATTATGCCCGACCCGAGCAACGCTGGTAAACGAGCTATGGAGCTCGAACCTGGCGACGGCGACGAGGGGAAGGCTCGGAGGGAGGGCGGGGCTCGCAATCGAGGCAGGTGCGATTCGACTCCCGGCAAGGGCCCATCGCGCCCGGCCGGTTCTCCAAGCCGGTCGAGGGGTCGGGACCCGCCGAGCGGCCCGTGCCCTTTCGCTTCGCATCCCTTTGGCCGCTGCCGCGGGAGCGGCGCTCGAGGGGCCGCGCCAGGCTGGGTTCCTCGCGAGGACCTTCCTGCATCCACCCTTTAGCGCGACGGCGGCGGACGCTCGCCCGTCTGCTTCCAGCGCCTGTAGTCCTCGATGATCTGCGCGTGGTCGAAGGCAAGCGGGGACGGCAGATTGTCGAGCGGAAAGCCCGACGCTTCGTCGGCATCGTCATCGCCCCGCGGCTCGCCAGAGGCCCGCGCGGCATAGACCGTCGACACGGTGTGCTGCCGAGGGTCGCGGCGCGGGTCCGAGTAGGTAAAGAGTTGGGCGACCAGCTCGATGTCGAGCCCGGTCTCCTCCTTGGCCTCGCGCACCGCGGCGTCGGCAAGCGTCTCGCCCTGGTCGACGAAGCCGCCGGGAAGCGCCCAGCCGTGCGGCGGGTTCCTGCGCCGGATGAGAACAATCCTGCCGTCCGGCAGCTCGATGATCGTGTCGACGGTGGGGATGGGATTTCGGTATTCGCCCACGGTGCCTCCTGCTCGAAGCGGCCGATGATCGGAACGGCTCGCGGCGGGCGTCAAGCTTCGCAGCCGCGGCGCGTGGCGATAGATTCCCGGCGTGCTCTCCAAATCGAGAACCTCGCGCGCCGCCCTCGTGCTCCTGCTCGTCGCCGGTGGCTGCGGTCACGACCTGCGCTCGGGCGGCTATGTCCTGACGCAGAACGGCGCGCCGCTCGAGGACACGTGCCACTCGCTTGCCGCCGACGGCAGTCTGCCGGTGCTCTACCTGACGAAGACGGGCGAGGAGGTGCGCATCGAGCTCGAGCTGTTCGGGCCCGAGGCGCCGGTGCGCATGATCGGACGCTTCAAGCGCAGCATCGACGGCGAGCCCGATCAGTTCAGCGCCGACGGCTCTATCGGCGAGGTCGTCATCGGCGTCGATGGCCGCAGTTGCACCGTCGAGTTCGGTCAGGTCCACCTCGACGCCACGGTCCCCGAGGGCAGTGACGCGCGCTTCGAGGGCGTGCTGACCGTTCGCGAGGCGCTCGTGCCGGACCAGGACCCGTGCCCGCTGACCTGCCGAGCCGAGGTCGGCTACAGCGCGGAGAAGATGCGCTGAGCTGTCTGGCGGCCGGCGAGGGATACGAACCGCGATGGGAGCCCGGTTTCTCGCCCAGGAGTCGTCGCGAGGTCGCCTCACCTCCTCACCTCGACCCGGGGCCAGCTCACCTTGAGCGTAGCCTCGCGAGGCACGAGCGAGGCGGAGTCGGCCCGACTTCGGGCTCGCAGGCTCAGCCTACGCACGGGCTGACCGGTTGTTGCTCGAAGGGCTCTTCGACACCTCTTCAGTCGGCCAGTCGAATCGACCGACTCCGAGAAGAGGCGAGCCACCCTTCAATCGAGCTTTTCCGCGCGGCGCAAGGGCGACGTGCGCGACCACGCTCGAGGGGTGGCGCGCCGGTCAGCCCCGAGCGCAGGCCGAGCAGCCTCGGCCTCAGTCGTGTACCCGAATCACAGGTCTGAATCGGCTCGAGCGCCGGTGGGCCCGCCCCCTCCCC
>DHSB01000014.1:21437-29103 GCA_002408385.1 Myxococcales bacterium UBA5297 | reverse complement strand
CCGGCGTCGAGCCCCTCGGCGCGCGCCCACGCGTAGAACTCGGGCCCGACGTCGGGGCCTTCGCGCCGGGGCATGGCGCCCCCTCCGGCCGGCGCGGTTCCCGGAAGGAAGACCTCGCTCAGCGCGCCTGGGCAGGCCGGTCCGGCGCGGCGGCCGGAGAGGGGGCAGATGTCGACCGCCTCGAAGCGCGAGCGATCGACGAGCGGGGCGGGATCTAGCCCGCGCATCGCGAGGAGCATCACGCGCTTGAAGAGCGGGCCGGCGCCCGTGATGCCCGAGACCCCGCGCATCGGCGCGCCGTCGAAGTTGCCGACCCAGACCGCGACGGTGCGCTCGCGGGTGAAGCCGGCCGCCCAGTTGTCGACGTGGGCGCGGCTCGTGCCGGTCTTGGCAGCAACGGGGAAGGGCAGGCGCAGCGAGTTCTCGACCCCGAAGGCGGGCGAGCGCGCCGACTCGTCGGAGAGCATGTCGGTGAGCAGCCCGACGACCTCCGCGGGCAGGAAGCGGCGTGGCTCCAGCTCTCGCGGAATCGGTAGAGGCTGGCCCTCGGCATCGCTGCCGGAGCGGATCTCGACGAGCGGGCCGACGACGCCGCCGCGCGCGAGGCCGCGGTAGGCGCGCGCGAGCTCGCGCAGCGTCACGTCGCCGTTGCCGAGCACGATGCCGACCCCGTAGTGCGACGCGTCCTTGGCGAGCGAGTCGAAGCCGGCGCGGCGCAGCACCTCGAGCACCCGGTCCGGGCCGAGCCGCTCGGCGAGCTTGACCGCGGGCACGTTGTAGCTGTTGGCGAGCGCGGCGCGCAGGCGCACCGGGCCGTGGACGCGACGGTCGTAGTTCTTCGGCACGTAGCTGCCGCTCGGGGTGGCGAGGTGCGTCTCGACGTCGGAGAGGACGGTGGCCGGCGTGTAGCCCGAGGCGAGGGCGAGGCCGTAGGCGAAGGGCTTGAGGGCGCTGCCGGGCTGGCGCAGCGCGCGCACCCCGTCGTTCTGGCCGCCGCGCTCCTCGTCGAAGAAGTCGGCCGAGCCGACGTAGGCGAGGATCTCCCCGGTCGCGTTGTCGACGACGAGGGCGGCGGCCTGGCCGACCTTGCGATCCTTGAGTCCGGCCAGCTCCTCGCGCACCGCCTCTTCGACGCCCGCCTGGAGGCTGGGGTCGAGCGTGGTTTCGACCCGAGACGCGCCGTCGAGGCCGAGCGCGGGAAGGGCGCGCTCGATGGCGGTGGTCAGGTGAGCCGCGCGGAAGGCGCGCTCGGCCGCGACGAGATCGAGCGGCGTCGATGCCGCGACCCGCGCCTCGTCCGCGCTGAGGAAGCCGAGCCCGCGCATCCGCTCGAGGACCTGGCGCATCCGCGCGAGCGAGCGGTCGGGGTGGCGGAACGGGTCGAGGCTCGCCGGCGAGCGGGCCATCCCGGCGAGCAGCGCCGCCTGGCCGGTCGAGAGCCGCGAGGCGCGTCGCGCGAAGTAGAGCTGCGCGGCGGCCTCGACGCCTATCGCCGAGCTCCCGAGCGGGACGCGGTCGAGGTACTCGCGCAGGATGCGCTCGCGTGGCAGGTGCAGCGTCAGCCGCAAGGCCCACAGCGCCTCGCCGGCCTTGCCGAGCAGGCTGCGCGGGCGCGGCCGCAGACGGCGGGCAAGCTGCATGGTCAGCGTCGAGGCCCCGCTCTCGATCCTCCCGGCGCGCAGGTTCTGGACGACGGCGCGCGCGACCGCGAAGGGATCGACGCCGGGGTGGCTGGCGAAGCGCTGGTCCTCGGCGGCGACGAAGGCCTGCCTCAGGCGCTCGGGAAGCTCGCCCGGCGGCAGCGGGAGGCTGCGGCCGTCCTCGCGGGAGCGCAGCTCGCGCAGCGTCGCCCCAGTGCGATCGGTGAGCTGCAGCGAGACGAGCCCCTGGCGCTCGAGCAGATTGGACGGAAGGGGCCAGAGGACGAAGGCCGCGCCGGCTCCAAGGACCAGGAGCGTCGAGACCGCGGCGGCCTTCGTCAGCGTGCGGAGCATCGGGCTCGTCTCGTCATCCCTCTTCGGTCCGCCTCATCGCTGGGCGACCGGCTCGGTGACCAACACCGAGAAGCGGCCGCCATCGGAGCGCCCAAAGACCTCGGGCGAGTACATCTCCTCGGCCTTGGCCGGCTGCAGCACGTAATCGCCGGGGGTGGTGGCGCGGGCGACGAAGCTCGTCACGTGGACGCCGGGCGGCAGCCGGTCGGCGAAGAGCGCGACGCGATCGTCGCGCAGCTCCGTGTGGTTGAAGGGGCTGTAGAAGCGGTTGGCGTAGGGGTTGTCGCCGCGGGCGCTCAGGTCCTCGGCGCTCTCGTACTCGTAGCCTTCGCCCGGGCCCTCCTGCTCGGGTTCGGCCGGGATGGCCGCGGTCGAGGCGAGCGAGGTGTCGACGGCCTCGAGACCGGCGGGCAGCGGCACGTCGACGACGACGAAGTTGCGCTCCATGTGCGAGCCGACGCGGACCCGGACGCGGACGAGGTCGCCGGCGCGGAAGGTCTTCGCCTGGCCGCCGCCCTCGTACGGCTCGAACCAGCGCTGCACGACGAGGCCGCGGTCGAGCGGCTCGGTCGGCAGCTCGGCCGGCGCGTAGCGGAGGAGCGCGCCGTAGTAGAGAACGCCCGCGTCGCCGTCGCGGTCGAAGACGAGCGGGAGCTGCTGGCCGGGCTGGCCGAGCTTCTCGTTCGGCACGCTCACCTGCGCGACGCTCATCGAGCGGCCGCGGAAGGGCGCGGTCGCGAGCGTAGTGCCGCCGAGCACGACCTTGGCCTCGAAGTCGGGCGCGTCCTGCTCCTTCACGCGGACGACCTCGGTGAGCGCCATCAGCGAGAAGGCGGCCTCCTGCGTATTGCGGAAGCGCCCGTCGCGCTGGCGCGCCTTCTGGAGGTAGCGGCCGATCTTGGCGACGTACGGGTGCTCGGGCGAGACGTCGGCGAGGAGCTGGAGGACGAGGGCGCTCGTGCGCGTGTCCGACGACCAGAGCGCGGCGTAGGTCTTGGGGTCGGTCTCCTCGAAGTGGACCTCGCCCGCCGACTCCTTGGCGTGGTTCATCAGCTCGGCGAGCAGCTTCCGGGCCTGCTCGCGGTCGCCCTTCCCGATGAACAGGGCGTCGGCGAGCATCGCCTGCGAGAAGAGCGGCAGCTTCTGGCGCGCCTCGAAGAGCTGGCCGTAGTAGCTCGGGCGCGGCGAGCCGGTGCGGGCGAGGGCGTAGAGGGCGAAGACGCGGGTCGGTTCGCCCGGCGGCTCGCAGCCCCAGCCGCAGTCGGCGCACTTGCCGGCGGCGACCGAGTCGGAGAGGTAGCGCTGCGCGTTCTTCAGCACCTGGGCATCGACGCGGTAGCCGACCTCCTTGGCGCGGCCGAGGGCGAGGGTCGCGTAGGACGACGCCCAGGGATCCGAGCAGCGGCTCGAGGACCAGAAGCGAAAGCCGCCGTCGGGGTTCTGGAGCTGCTCGATGGCCTTCACCGTCTTCCCGACGACCGCGTCGGGGTCGGTCGTGCCGTGGAGCGCGAGCGTCTCTTCGCCGAGCCACTCGCGGAAGAAGGCTTCGCGCTGCTCCCCGGAGTTGGCCGGGGCCTCGTAGGGCACGCCGAACTTCCCGTGCAATTCGCGCAGCGCGATGAACGGGACCAGCCGCGAGCTCATCTGCTCGAGACATCCGTAGGGATAGTCGACGAGCTGTCGCATGCCCTCGTCGAAGTTGCCGAGCACCGTCGAGGCGAGCGTCACGTCGAGCCCGCCGACCCCGGGGCGCATCCCGCCGGGCGGGACGATGCCCTCGGTGCGCGACCCCTGCGTGTCGCCGTAGGTGGCCACCGCCTCCATCGAGACCGGAAGCTGGACGGGGATCTTCTGCTCGACCCCATCGCGCTCGGCGCCGCTCGAGACCGCGAAGCGCAGCGTGGCGGTGCCCTCTTGGTGCGGCTCGAAGAGGAAGCGCACCTCGTGCGGCCGTCCGTCGGCGAGCGAGACCGTCCGCTCGGCCGGGCCGGCGAGCGTGAGCCCGGTCGCCTCGGCGCTCACCTTGGCGTCGCCGAGCTTCGCGCCGTGGGTGTGGACGACGACGCCCGCCTCGAGCTTGTCGCCGACGCGCGCGAAGCGCGGCAGGGCGGGCAGCGCGAGCAGCGGCTTGGCGACCGAGACCTGCGATTCGCCCACGCCGAAGAGCTCCCCCTGCGTCGCCGCCACGGCCATGATGCGGAAGGTGGTCAGGTTGTCGGGGAGCTCGATGCTCGCGGTGGCGTTGCCCTGGGCGTCGGTGACCAGCGAGTCGAAGAAGATCGTCGTCTTGAACTGCGAACGGAACCCCGAGCCCGAAGCATCCCCGCCGCCCGAGCCGCCCGAGGTCTCGCCTTTCTCGCCGTAGAGCCGCGCGAGCACCAGGTGCAGCAGCGGCTCGCCGACGCGCACCGAGAGGCCGCGCAGCGGATGCATGGCTTCGATGGGGTCGGGCGCCTGGTAGTTGGTGAGGCGCAGCACGCCCTCGTCGACCGCCCAGAGCGCCACCTCGGCGCGCTGGCCCGCTCCCTGCCAGTCGGCGACCTTCAGCTTCACCGTCACCTTGTCGCGGGGGCGCTTCTCGGCCGCGTCGGGCGTCAGGGTCACCGCGAGGCGCTTGCTCTTCTTCTCGACGCGCAGCTCGGTGTAGCCGATGCGCACCGCCGGCCTGCCCGGATCGGCCCCGGTCTCGATGCCCTTGTCGGTCGGCACCCGGCCGCGGGCGATGATCACTCCGACGAAGGCGTTGGGGATGAGCGACTCGTCGATGGGCACCTCGAGCGTCGCCGCCGCGCCGGTCAGCTTGACCTTGCGGACCGTGAAGACGCCCTCGCGCTCGACGGTGAGCAGCGCCTCGGCCTCGGGGTAGGGACTCTTGACGAGGATCTTGGCGGTCTCGCCGACGTCGTAGAGCTGCTTGTCGGCGACGAGGTCGATGCGGTCGGTGTCGTTGCGCTGCCAGGAGACCCAGCCGCCGCCGACGACGTAGAAGGAGCTGCGCGTCACCTGTTTGCGGCCCGCCGAGTCGGTGACCGTCGCCTCGATCAGATGGAGGCCGGGCCCCTCGGGCTTCAGCTCGCAGGAGACCGGGTTCGCCTCCGATTTCGTCTCGCAGCCGAAGACCCGCGTCTCGACCGGCTCGCTGACGGTGAACCACTCGCCGCCGACGCCTTTCTTCTTGATCGACTTCCACTCGCGCCGCTTCACCTCGAGCCCGATGGGCGCGCCCTCCTGGCGCGTGCCGTCGGGGGCGACGGCGACCAGCTCGACCTTGGCCGGCTTGCCCACCTCGGCGAAGCCCGAGGCCGCGAGCCGGGCGCCCGCGTAGAGCGCGGCGGGGTGGACCGCGACGACGGTGCGGTTGGCGATGCGCTGGCGGTTGACGTCGGTCACCTCGGCCTCGAGCGTGTACTCGTAGGTGCGGCCGGCCGGGGCCTCGGCCTTGCCCGCCTCGATGGTCCAGGCGCCTTGCTCGTCGGTGACGCCTTCGCCTCCGCCGACCACCCCGCTCGTCGGCTCGGGCTGCTCGTCGTCCCACCACCAGGCGTGGGCGCCGAAGTCGAAGCCCGCGTTGCCGGGCGGGGTGAAGCCGAGCGAGGTGCGCATCGCGCTCCAGCGCACCTGGGCGCCGGCCATCGCGCCGCCGAAGAGGTAGCGCGCGAGCAGCGTCGCCTCGACCGGATCGCCGGCGATCAGCTCCTTCTTGGCGGTGGAGAGATCGACCCGGAACTGCGGGGCCCGGTACTCCTCGACGCGGAAGGTCCCGCCGTACTCGAGCGGCTCGGGGAGCTTCACCGTCGCGCTGAGCTGGTAGTGGCCGAGCGGCGCGTCGCCGCCGAGCTTCAGGCTGCTCGCGAAGGTGCCGAACTCGGAGACGGTCGACTTGCCTTTGAAGACCTGCTTGCCGCGCGAATCGACGACTTGGAGGTCCACGCGCGTGCCCGCCGCGGGCCGCTGGATGCGGCCGAGGCTGCGGTAGCGGGCGAGCCCCTTGAGGTGGACCTCGTCCCCGGGCCGATAGATGCCGCGGTCGGTGAAGAGCGTGCCGAGCGCTATCGGTTGCTCGCCGTCCCACGCGCCGCTCAGCTCGAAGGAGTAGGGCTCCAGGCCGTCGGTCCAGGTCGAGAGCGTCGCGCCGAGGTCGCCGTCTTTCTCGGCGACCGCGAGCGCGAAGGGACTGCTCCAGCTATTCGACTGCTTGCCGAGCAACTCGACCAGACCCGGCACCTGCGCGATGCCGTCGGAGTTGCTCGCCCCCTGCCAGCGCGTCGCGCCCTCGCGGTCGAGGATGCGCACGCTCGCGCCTTCGACGGGCCGGCCGGTCGACAGGCTCGTCACCCACAGCGCGCCGCTCGCGGGCCCGAGCTTGGCGTGGACCGCGAGGTCGGTGATCTGGGCGAGGACGCGGTCGGCGCGTCGATCCGGCAGCTCGGGGCTCGCGAGCTTTACCAAGAAGAGGCCGGTTCGCCTGCCGTCGGGCAGCGCCTGGCGCAACTGGACCGGCGTGTAGCGGCGCGTGTTGCGCTTGCCGCCGAGCTCGAGATCGACCGCCGTCGGCGGCGAAGAGGGCAGGGGCTCGGCAACCCTCGGCGAACGCCAGGGATCCCAGGCGAGCAGGCGCGAGAGCTCCTCGGGGGCAAGCGGCCAGATCTCGGCGCGGGCCGAAGCGAGGTTCACCGACTCGAGCGGAAGCGCGCCGTCGCCGGAGGACTCGAGCAGCGCGACCTCGTTGCCGAGGGTGAAGCTCGGCTCGAGGTCGTCGAGCGCGAAGCTGCCCTCGAAGGCCGGCGCCTTCTGGCCGAATTCGTCGGCCGCGCCGGCGGCGACGCGCACCTGGTAGCGGGTTCCGGGCTTGAAGCGGCCGGGGAGGCTGACCCAGGCCTGCTTCAGGTCCTGCCAGGGCTCGGGCAGCCGGCTCTCGACCCTATCCCAGTCGATCTCGACCGGCGGCTCGAGGGTGACCTTGCCCTTCAGCGTCGCGGGGTCGAGCCGGTTCGTCGAGAGGAGCACGAGCGGGCCGAAGTAGCAGCGGGCGTCGTCGTAGAGATAGAGGCAACCCCGCGCCTCGGTGATGCGCGCCGGGCCGTAGGTGCGGAAGCGGTAGCGGACCTCGTTGCCGAGAGTAAGCGGGCCCTCGGCGCCCTCGAGCTCGGGGGCGACGACGAGCGAGATCTCCTGGTCGAGCGGCAGCTTCGCGGCGGGGGCGAGCTCATAGCGGGTCTGCCGGTTCTTGAAGCCGCGCTCGTCGAAGGGGGCCCGCGGATAGCGCCGGTTCCCCTCGGCGGCGCGCCGCTCGGCGGCGACGTCGACCTCCTTGACGACCGTCAGGGCCACCGGCTTGGCCTCCTCGCCGACCTCGAGGCGGGCGCGAGAGGCCAGATCCTTGACCGGCTGGTTGAAGAGCACTTGGAAGGGCTGGTCGGGCTGGAGCCAGGCGAAGCCGTCCGCGGGCGCGACGTGCTGGACGACCGGAGGCGCGGTGTGGAACTCGAACGCGTAGGGCTCGCGGAGGCTGGCGCCGTCCAAGGCGGCGAGCCCCTCGCGCACGGTCACCTTGAAGCGGGTCGAGTAGGGGACGAGCCCCTTGGGGACGAACTCGACGCTCGCCGAGCCGAGCCAGCGCCACTCGCCCTCGAGCGCGGGCTCGATGGTGGCGAGCGCGGGCCTGGCCGCCT
>DHSB01000014.1:16117-21272 GCA_002408385.1 Myxococcales bacterium UBA5297 | reverse complement strand
CGTCGGCTACCGAGCCGAGCGAGATGACCGGGCGCGAGAAGGTGATGGTCGGGCGGACCTCGCCCGACACCTCGCCCGTCGGGCGCGCGGCGACCACGGCGAGCTCTTCGCCCGAGCCCGGCAGCGCTTCGCGAGCCACCTCGATCTGGGGCGGGTCGGGGACGGGGGCGAGCTTCTGCCCGCGACCGGCCTCCGGCCGTGGCGCCGCGGGAGAGCTCTGCCCGGATGCTTGCTCGGTCGGCCGACTGCCGCAGGTGCAACCGGCAGCGAGCAGGGCAAGGAAGGCGACAGAAAAAGAGCGCGTGGCTCTCGGCATGGATGACTCCGGAGTTAGTCGGATCAAGCCAGATTTCGGGCCCTTGTTGTCGCGCGGACGATAGCACGCGGCCGACAGACCGGGCGGCCCACGGCACAGGCGGCGCGCCTCGGACGAAAGTGGCTTCGGGCTTGCCGCTGTCGTTGATTGGCCAGGGTTCAAGTGTTAGAAGGTGGGCGGTTTTCTGAGCCCCTCAGCGGGCGCGCGCGGGAAGACGGATGCAGACAATCGGTGTCATCGGCGGCAGTGGTCTGTACGAGTTGCCGGGCCTCTCCAAGGTTCGAGAGGTGTGCGTCCGGACGCCGTTTGGCGCCCCTTCGGACGCCTTCCTCGTCGGCGAGCTCGGCGGCGTGCGGCTCGCCTTTCTGCCGAGGCACGGCCGGGGCCACCGGTTCTCGCCGACCGAGCTCAACTCGCGGGCGAACATCTGGGGTTTCAAGAAGCTCGGTGTCGAGCGGATCCTCTCGTTCAGCGCGGTCGGCTCGATGCGCGAGCACATCGCGCCGGGCCACATGGTCATCGTCGATCAGTTCGTCGACTGGACCCGGCAGCGGCCGCAGACCTTCTTCGGCGACGGGATCGTCGCCCACGTCCAGCTCGCCGACCCGGTCTGTCCGCAGCTCGTCGGGGTGCTCGCCGAGTCGGCTGGCGCCGCCGGGGTCGTCTTCCATAAGGGCGGCACCTCGCTGTGCATCGAGGGCCCGCAGTTTTCGACCCGCGCGGAGAGCGAGCGCTACCGGAGCTGGGGAATCGACGTCATCGGGATGACCGCGGTGCCCGAGGCCCGGCTCGCCCGCGAGGCGGAGATCTGCTACGCGAACGTGGCCCTGACCACCGACTATGACTGCTGGCACGAGTCGGAGGACGACGTGACCGCCGAGGCGGTGGTCGAGGTGATGCGCAAGAACGTCGTCGGCGCCCGCGAGGTGATTCGGCAGGCGGTCGCGCGTCTCTCCGGCGAGCGCACCTGCGGGTGCGGCAATGCGCTCGCCAACGCCGTGATGACCTCGCCCGAGGTCGTCCCAGCGGCCACCTACAAGAAGCTCGCGCTGCTCATCGGGCGCCACCTGCCCAAGCCTGTGGCCAAGAAGAGCCGCAAGCCCGCGACCCGCCCGCGTCGCGCGAAGAAGGCCGTGGCCGCCCGGTAAATCCGGAAGACGGAGAAACGCGCCCAAGTAACGGGCGCTCGCCCTTTGAGGAGAAGGGGTCTGTCATGTGTGTGCTCGTGGTCGGTTCGGTCGCCCTCGATTCGGTCGAGACGCCCTTTGGCGTTCGCGATGAGATCCTCGGCGGCTCGGCGACCTACTTTTCGATGTCCGCCTCCTACCTCGCGCCGGTCAAGGTGGTCGCGGTCGTCGGCGAGGACTTTCCGGAAGCGCACGTCAGGCTGCTCGAAGGCCGCGGCATCGACCTCTCGGGTCTCGCCCGGCGGCCCGGACGCACCTTTCGCTGGAAAGGGCGCTATTCGACGAGCCTCAACGATGCCCAGACGCTCGACACCCAGCTCAACGTCTTCGAGCACTTCGAGCCTGAGCTGCCCGAGCGCTGCCGCAATTCGCCCTACGTCTTCCTCGGCAACATCGACCCGGTGCTCCAGTCTCGGGTCCTCGATCAGATCGAGAGGCCCAAGCTCGTCGCCGCCGACACGATGAACTTTTGGATCAACGGCAAGCTCGACGCGCTCAAGAAGACGCTCGAGCGGGTCGATCTGCTCTTCGTCAACGACGCAGAGGCCCGCCAGCTCGCCGGCGAGCAGAACATCGTGCGCGCCGCCCGCGCGATTACCTCGATGGGCCCGCGGATCGTCGTCATCAAGCGCGGCGAGTACGGGGCGATCCTCTTCGACGGCAAGAAGGCGTTCACCGCCCCTGGCTACCCCATCGCCGACGTCTTCGATCCAACGGGCGCGGGCGACACGTTCGCCGGCGGCTTCATGGGCTATCTGGCCCACGCCGACGACCTCGGGGAGAAGTCGCTGCGCCGCGCGCTGGTGATGGGCAGCGTCATGGCGTCGTTCACCATCGAGGGCTTTAGCCTCGATCGGCTCACCGCCGTCAGCGAACCGGAGATCTTCGAGCGCTTCGGTCACTTCAAGGACCTGACCGCGTTCGACGACCTCGGTCCTGGCGCGCTGCGCGCTGCCTCCTGATTCGCTGCGCCGCAGGCCGGGGCGGGCCGCTCGGCCGCGGAGGCGATGGGGAGCCTGGCGCGCAGGGGGCGGAGGCTTGTCGAAGCGCTTGATGAACGCTGCTGCAATTCCGTACAATCGGACGCAAAGCTCACATTGACGTTGAAAAGGGGGCTGGCCAAACCCGGGGGGTGCGCGGGTCGCAAGTGCGCATTCGTGAGGTGGAGATGCTAGCCAACCGGCGCAGGTATCCCCGGGCTGCCCTAGGTTCGCGGTGCTGGTGCGAGACCGACGGCATCACGCTCTACGCGCGGGCCATGAACGTGTCCGAAGGTGGGCTGTTCATCCGCACCTACGCCCCGCTGCAGCGTGGCTCGCCGGCGAGGCTTCGCTTCCCGGTCGACAAGGGTGGCGAGGTGGCCGCCGACGCGGTCGTCGTCTGGGTGCGCGAACCGGCCGAGCCCGAGCACGTGGTCCCGGGGATGGGGCTGCAGTTCACCACGATCGACGAGGCGAGCCTGGCGGCCATCCGCGACTTCATCGCGCGGGCCGACGACACGAGGAGCTTCTGGCCAGCCTGAGGGTCGCGGTCGCGCTTGGCGCCCGACGGGCTCGAGGCCAACCCCGGACCGCGGTCGCAGCCGTGCGGCTCGACGATGCGCCCACCTTACTTGAGCCGGGAAGAGGGCTACTTCACCTTGAGCGGGAGCGGGTGTTCGCTCGTCTTCGCGTCGACGTCGACGACCACCTTGTAGTCGCCCTCGCTCATCGCCCGGAAGCCCTCCCAATCGACGACGAGCTCCATCACCTCGTTCGAGCCGAACGAGACTTCGGCCCGCGAGGAGAGCAGCACTTCTCCTCCCGGGGAGACGAGGCGCACGCGAACCGTGGCCGGGACTCTCTCGGGCGAGACCAGCCGCAGCAGGCTCTTGAACGGCGGAAGGCTGCTGGGCAGGCCCTCGACGAGGAAGCTGTCGATGCGGCCGAGCGGGGCGCGGCCCTTGGCACCCGCCGAGAAATCGCGGGCGTGGACGATGGTCTCGAGCCGGGCCGAGCCGCTGCGGGCGGCGCCGTTCAGATCGCTGGGGGCGCGGCGCAGGTCGGGCTCGCGCGGCTTGGCCGGGCCCGCGAGGCCGTCGGCGTCGGGCAGCTCGGGCAGCTCGATTTGGAGCTTCGGGGACTCGAGCTTGGGCGCAGGATCGAGCTTCGGGGGCAGCTTGGGCGGTGTGGCAAGGGCGACAAGCAGCAGCAGCGTGGGCGTCATGGCGGCATCCTCATTCCTGGTCTTGAGGTGAGCATGCGGCGGTGGGCCGTCTTCGAGCAAGGCCCGAAGGCCCGGCGCTCGGCTGGCCGCTTGCCCCGAAACCACGAGCGGGAGCGCATCCCGGCGCTCCTCGGCCCGCGCTTGGGGATCCGGAGTCGCCGATCGCGCATTGCGCGCCTGCAAACGCCGGCGGGCCGGGCCGAACTCTTTGTCGCCTCAGCCCCTTGCTGGTAGCATTCCGGCCGAATCACGCGCCCCCAGATCGAGCGGGCCGCGACCCGCCCGGAGCCCTCCTTTGCCCTTCAAGGTGCTCGTCGTCGACGATTCCAGGAGCACGCGCGAGTTCATCGTCGCCGCGTTGGAACAGCTCGACGGCTTCAACGTCGTCGAGTCCGCGAGCGGCTTCGAGGCGCTCAAGGTGCTGCCGCGCCATCGATTCGACCTGATCATCACCGACATCAACATGCCGGACATCAACGGGCTCGAGCTGATCAGCTTCCTCAAGAAGAACCCCAACTACCGCGAGACCCCGCTGTTCATCATCAGCACCGAGGGCTCAGAGGTCGACCGCAACCGCGGGCTGGCCCTGGGCGCCAGCGAGTACCTGACCAAGCCTTTCGACCCTGACGCGCTCATCGCGCTGGTTCGCCGCTACCTTTTGCCCGAACCCTGACCGGCCATGGCCTCCTCTCCGAAGGCTCTCAACGAGTTCATCTCCGAGGCCCAGGAGATCATCGACACCCTGTCGAAGGAGCTGCTGCTCCTCGGCGAGCAGCGCGACGATCCGGACCCCGACCTCGTCAACCGCGTCTTTCGCGCCGCGCACTCGCTCAAGGGCCTCTCCGGCATGTTCGGCGTCCGCCGCATGTCGCACCTCTCGCACTGCGCCGAGGACCTTCTCGACGACGTGCGGATGGGGCGGGTCGGCCTCGACGACGAGGTCCTCGATCTGTTGCTGGAGGTCATCGAGGTCTTCCAGCGCGTGCTCGCCGAGCTCCACTCGGGCGACGAGGGCGAGGGCCGGGGCGGGACCGAGGAGCTGGCGGCTGCGCTCGCCGGACGCATCGTCGCGCGGCGCGAGGGCAAGCCCAAGGCGCCGGCCGACCCGCTCGAGGCGATCGGCCTCGACGCGAGCGTGCGCGCGGTGCTCACCGAGTACGAGGAGCACCGGCTTCGCGAGAACGTGAAGAAGGGCGTCGCGTTGATGAGGGTGCGGGCCGACTTCGACCTCGCCGACTTCGACCAGGGGCTCGCTGAGCTGAACAAGCGCCTCAAGTCCCTGGGCGAGGTCATCAGCACGCTGCCTTCGGCCGACCCCACCTCGAGCGGCGGGATAGCCTTCGACCTCATCTTCGGAACGGGCAAGCCGGCCGCGGAGGTCGAGGCCGCGGTCGATGGGCTGCCGGCGAAGGTCCAACCCTTCGGCAAGCCGTCGGCGAGCCCACCG
>DHSB01000014.1:10495-15970 GCA_002408385.1 Myxococcales bacterium UBA5297 | reverse complement strand
CCGCCCCAGTCGCCTCGGGGGCGCGCTCGTCCTGCCGAGGGCGCGCCGGCGGCGCAGCCCCCTCCACCGGCGCAGGCCGACGCCAGCGGGCCGGAGGAGCAGCAGCGCGAGGCGCCCGCCGACGCAGAGAAGCCGCCCGTTGGTGCGCCCGCGGTGACCCCGGAGCGGCGCCGCGCCCCGGAGCCGGGCGCCGACGCGTCGCTGCGCAGCGTGAGCCAGACGGTCCGCGTCGACATCCGCAAGCTCGACCGGTTGATGAACATCGTCGGAGAGCTGGTCCTCGCCAAGACGAACCTGCAGCGGGTCAGCGAGGCGATGCGCGCCGAGACCCTGCCCGAGACCTTGGCTCCGGGTGCCGAGCTGCAACGCGACATCCGCGTGCTCGAGCGCAAGCTCGACGAGCTTCAGAAGGGCATCCTCGAGGTGCGGATGGTGCCGCTTGGCCAGGTCTTCGACAAGCTGGCGAGGATGATCCGCAAGATCGCCCGCGAGGCCGGCAAGGAGATCGACTTTCGCATCTCCGGCGGCGATGTCGAGCTCGACAAGCTGATCGTCGAGGACCTCTCCGACCCGCTGATGCACATCATCCGCAACGCGATCGACCACGGGATCGAGTCGCCCGAGGAGCGGCTCGAGAAGGGCAAGCCCCGCCGCGGCGTCGTCTCGCTGGCAGCCCGGCAGAAGGGCAACCACGTCCTCATCGAAATCGGCGACGACGGCTCGGGTATCGACGAGGAGGGGGTCCGCGTCTCGGCTGTCGAGAAGGGGCTCACCACCGCCCAGGCGGCCCGCGAGCTGACCCGCCGGGACCTGCTCAATTTCATCTTCATGCCCGGTTTCTCGACCGCGCCGCGCGTCAGCGAGCTGTCGGGCCGAGGCGTCGGCCTCGACGTGGTGAAGACGAACATCGCCAACCTCTCGGGGATCATCGACGTGCGCAGCACCCAGGGCGAGGGCACGACGATAGGCATCACGCTCCCGGTGACCCTGGCGATCATCCGCGCGCTCGTCGTCTCGGTGGCCGGGCGCACCTATGCTTTGCCGCTCAACTCGGTGCTCGAAATCCTTTCTATCGACCGGGCGGCGGTGCGCACCATCGAGACGCGCGAGGTCATCGACGTGCGCGGCACGACCCTGCCGCTCGTGCGGCTCTCGGCGCTCTTTCGCCTCAAGGGCCCGCCGCCGCCGGCCCAGGTGTACGTCGTCGTCGTCGGCCTGGCGCAGGAGCGGCTCGGGGTCGCCGTCGACCTGCTCGTCGGCCAGCAGGACGTGGTGGTCAAGCCGCTCGGGCCGGTGCTCGCCGGCGTCAAGGGCATCGCCGGCGCGACCGATCTTGGCCACCAGCGCACCGTCCTCGTGCTCGACGTCGGGGCGATCATCGAGGAGGTCCTCGCCGGCGAGCGCGTGATGCTCGAGGCGAGCGCCTGAAACAGCCTATGTACGAGACTCACTTCGGCTTGAGCGCCAAGCCCTTCGGCAAGACGCCGGATCCGCGCTTTCTGTACCGGGGCAGGCAGCACGCCGAGGCGCTCGCGCGGCTGCTCTTCGCGGTCGAGGAGCGCGAGCTCGCGGTGCTCACCGGCGAGATCGGCGCGGGCAAGACGATGCTCTCGCGCGCCCTGGTCGACGAGGCGGGCGAGCGCTGTCGGTTCATCCTCGTCCTCAACCCGCGCCTGACCGCGGCCGGGCTGCTCAAGGCGGTCGCCGAGGGGATCGGGGTGAGCCAGAGGCGGGGCATCGGCCCTGAGGATCTCGCCGAGCGGCTCGCGGCGCTCGACGCCGAGGGCCGCTTTCCCGTCGTGCTCGTCGACGAGGCGCAGCTTCTCTCCAAAGCGGTCATCGACGAGCTGCGCCTTTTGACCAACCTGCAGCTCGACGACCGCAACCTCCTGGGCGTGGTGCTGCTCGGGCAGCCCGAGCTGCGTGCTCGGCTGCGAAAGCCCGCCTTCGAGGCCTTCCGCCAGCGGGTCGGCGCGAGCTACCACCTCGGTCCGCTCGACCGGGAGGAGCTCGGCAACTACGTCGCCCACCGCTTGAAGGTCGCCGGGCGCATCGAGCCGCTGTTTACCGAGGGGGCGCTCGAGGTCGTCCACGCGGCGAGCGCTGGGGTGCCCCGGCGCGTCAACAACCTGTGCGCGAGCGCGCTGCTCGAGGCCTTCGGGCGCGGCGCTGCCATGATCGACGCGGCGATCGCCGAGAACGTGGTCCGGGACTTCGAGTCGGTGCTCGGAGCCTGACGAGCAACCCGCAGCAAGGCGGCGCCCCGACTCTATCCCGGGCCGGGGAGAGGGGAGACGAGCCTCGCTGAGGCCCCGAAAACCTCAACAAGAACACATCCTTGCGCAATCCGCTCAGAAAGGCCCTCAGAGGCGCCGCCGCGCCCCGCTGCAGGGCCCGGCCCGGCCAGCCCGATTCAGCTCTAGGCCTGGCGACGCAAAACCAGTCCTGGGGACTGCTGTGGCCTCAGGGAGCCCTTGCCTCGGTTTCGGACCCCGACAAGCCGCCCTCAGGCCCGGCGGCGAGGGCGGGCGGGCGCCCGCGAGGCGAGGCTGTCCCAGGGCGGCGGGACGGACGCCAACTGGAGACGGCCGTTTGCTGCGCTACAATCCCGAGCGATGGACTTCCTCGAGATTCGCAAACGCGCGAAGGCGCAGCAGCCTGCCGACCCGTCGCCTGCGAAACCGCCCGCGCCGCCGCAGAGGGCCGAGGTGCGCACCGAGACAGCGCGCGACGCGCTCGAGGAGCCAGGTCTGCCGCTGCCTCGCAGACCTTCGTCACCCGAGGCGCCGCCTCCGCGCGGCTCCGACACCCGGGCAAGCTCGGCCATCGACCCTCTCTTGGAATTCTTCTTCCGGCCGGACGAGGGCGCGGGGGAGCTCGAAGAGCTCGCGGCCGGACTCGAGCCGCTGCCGGAGGCGGAGGACGAGGCTCCTCGGGAATTCCTCGGCTTTGTCCTCGCCGGTGAGGAGTACGCGGTCGAGCTTGAGGTTGTTCGCGAGATCGTCAAGGTCCCGGCCATCACCGAGGTGCCCCGCGCGCCCGCGGAGATCACGGGAATCATGAGCCTGCGCGGCGAGGTGATGCCGGTCTTCGATCTGCGCAAGAGGCTCGGGCTGCCTGCCACCGCCGAGCCCTCGCGCCGCGCCCGCGTGGTCATCGTCGACCTCGGGAACGGGCCGGCCGGGGTCCAGGTGGATGGAGTGCACCAGGTCGTGCGTCTCAAGCCCTCGACCATCGAGCCGCCGCCTCCAGGGCTCGGGGTCGAGTCCGAGTACCTGTCGGGCATCGGGCGGCTCAAGGACCGGATGTACGTGCTGCTCAACCTGCGCGCGGTGATCTCCCGCCCGCGCTCGTTTTCCGGAGAGCGGCGATGAGCCCGCCCCCCGCCCTCGCGCCCAAGCTGGCGCAGCCCGAGCAGACGCGGGCGGACGAGATAGTCCAGCTCTGCGCCTTCGTCGTCGGCGGCGAGGAGTACGTCGTCGACATCATGCGCATCAGCGAAATCATCCAGCCGCTCAAGATCACCTCGGTGCCCCACGCCCCGGAGTGCGTCGAGGGCGTCATCAACCTGCGCGGGGCGATCATCCCCGTCGTCGATCTGCGCAAGCGCCTGTCGTTGCCGCAGACCAAGCCGACCAAGAAGAGCAAGTACATCATCTGCAGCATCGGCGGCCGCCGGGTCGGTCTGGTCGTCGACGCCGTCACCGAGGTGCTGCGGATCCCGCGCTCGTCCATCAAGCGGACGCCGTCGCTGCTCGGGCAGAAGGGGCCTCGGTTCTTCCTGGGAGTCTGCGGGCCGGCCAACGCGCTCAAGTTGCTGCTCAACGTCAAGGCGCTGCTCGAGTCGCACGAGAAGGTCCCGGGCGCAGCGGCCCGAGCGCTCGCCCGCGGGAGGTCGGGCGCGGGCTGAGAGAGCCGGCAACACCGTCGCGCGCGGGCGCGCTCATCTTTGGAGCGCTCCGCGAGCCCGCACTATCCGAAGGAGCCTCATGGAATCGGAGCAGAACCGCGCGCGCGAGCGCTTGCGTGACCCGGACCCCGAGGTGCGCTACCGCGCCGTCATGGACTTGGAACGTGCGGACCTCGAGTCCCTGTTGCCTCGGCTCTCCGACGAGAGCTGGCGCGTGCGCAAGGCGGCCGTCGAGCGGCTGGTCGGCCTGCCAGACCCGTCCAAGGCTGTCGACGCGCTGGTCGAGCGGCTCGCGGACGCCGACGACGCGGGGGCGAGGAACTCGGCCGCCGAGGCGCTCGCGCGGATCGGTGCGCCCGCTATCCCCGCGCTCGCCACCTGCCTCGGGGGCGAGGACGGCGATGTCCGCAAGTTCGCCGCCGACGTGCTCGGCGACATCCGCGCCCCGGCGGCCTGTCCCGCGCTCGTCGCCGCCCTGGGCGACGCGGATCAGAACGTGCGGGTCGCCGCGGCCGAGGCCCTCGGCAAGATCGGGGGCGCCGAGGCCGCCGGCGCCCTCGAGGCAATCCTGGGCTCGGCCGATGGCCTGCTGCAGCTCGCGGCGCTCGACGCGCTGGCGCGCATCGGCCGCGCTCCTCCCCTCGGCGTGCTCGCGCCCCTTGCCCGTGAGCGGTTCCTCAAGCGCTCGGTACTGCGCCTGCTCGGCGCGACCCCCGGCCGCGTCTCGCTCGAGCTCATCGCCGAGAGCCTCAAAGAGGCCGCCCGCGGGACGCGCGAGGAGGGGTTCAGCGCGCTCGCCTCGCAGCTTGAGCTCGGACAGGAGAAGCCCCAGGTCATCGCCCAGATTCTGCTCGCCTCGCTCAAGCATCCCTCGCGCCTTGCGCAGGTGGCGCGCGAGGCGTTGGGCGCCTCGAACCCGCGCGCGGTCGCTGGCGCGATAAGCGTGCTCGGGATCGTCGGCGAAGCGGCCGACGCGCCGGCCATCGCCGCGGCGGCGAGCGGCGAGATGCTGCGCGACGCCGCGGTCACGGCGCTTCAGGCGATGGGCGTCGGCGCCGGCCCCGCGCTGCTCAAGGCCCTGCCGGAGCTGCAGCCAGAGGCGCGGCTGGTCGCCATCGAGGCGCTCGCCCGACTACGCGAGCGCTCGGCGCTGAGCGCGCTCGTCGAGGTCGCCGAGGAGGGGACCGAGCCCGAGCGGCTCCTGGCCATCGAGGCCCTCGGCAAGCTCGGCGACCCTGGAGCCATCGAGGCGCTCTTTGCGTTGATGGAGCAGCACGAGCTCGCCGCTCCTGCGGCCGAGGCGATCGCCGCGCTCGGCAAGGCCGAGCGAAGCGAGGTGCTCGACGCCGCGCGGGCGCGGGTCTCCGGGCCGGTCGCTGCGTGGGCCATCCGCGTGCTCGGCGCGGTCGGGGGCAGGGACGACCTGCCGACGCTCAAGGCGGCGCTGCGCAGCGAGCGCACCGAGGTGCGGCTCGCGGCGACCGAGGCCGCGCTCGCGCTCGGAGAGCCGGGCACCGAGGAGATGCTGCGCATCGCGCTGGCCGACGAGGCGCCCGAGGTCCGGG
>DHSB01000014.1:0-10318 GCA_002408385.1 Myxococcales bacterium UBA5297 | reverse complement strand
CCGGTTTTCCGTCCGAGGACGGGTTCAACGCGCTGGTCGCCTCCCTGAGCGACCGCGAGCCGACCGTGGCGGCGGCCGCCGCCGAGGCGCTCGGGACGCTTGGCGACAGGCGCGCGGCCGAGCCGCTCTTCCGGCAGGTCTCGCGCGGCGAGCGCAATCCCGGCACGCCCGAGGTGCTCCCGGCGATCGCCGCGGTGCGCGGGCTCGCGCGCCTCGGGGCCGCGACCCCGGAGTGGCTGCGGGCCGCGGGCGGCCATCCCGACCCGGAGGTCGTCAAGGAGGCCGTGGAGGCGGCGGCCTCTCTGCCTGGAGCCGAGGAGGTGCTGATGCTCGCCGCGAAGAGCTCTCGCTGGGACGTGCGGCGCGCGGCCGCCCGGGCGATCGGCATGCGCGGCGACCGGGCGATGTTGGCACGCTTGCGTGAATTGGTAGCCGCCGAGACCGACGAGTTGGTGGCGCAGGCCTTCGCCGAAGCGCTTCGGACCCTCGAGGCTCGTCCTTTGCCTCTGGAGCAGACCGCAGGAGCCGACTCGCGCTCGCGCTAGCGCCAGCCGCCAACACATGCCCTTCGACGACGGCCCCCGCCCCGAGATGACTGCCGAGGAGTTCCGCCTGCTCGCCGAGCTCGTCTATGAGCACTGCGGCATCCTCTTTCGGGCCGACACGCGCTACCTGCTCGAGCGGCGCCTCGGCTCGCGCCTCAAGGCGAACGGGCTTGCCGACTTCAGCGCGTACTACCGGCTGCTCAGGTTCGCCCCGCGCCGCAAGCCCGAGCTCGAGGCGGCGGTCGAGGCCCTGACCACCAACGAGACCTATTTTTTCCGCGAGCCGCAGCAGCTTCGGGCCTTCACCGAGGAGCTGCTGCCGCGCCTTGCCGAGCAGCGGGCGAGAACCCGCAGGCTGCGCATCTGGTCGGCGGGCTGCTCGACCGGCGAAGAGGCCTACACCATCGCGATGCTGCTGCGCGACAGCCGGCTCTTCGCCGGCTGGGACGTGGAGATCCTCGGCAGCGACATCTCGCGCCGGGTCCTCTCGGTCGCCCGACGAGGGACCTACCAGAAGAGCTCGCTGCGCGAGGCGATGCCCGAGCCCCTGGCGCGCTTTTTTCGCGTCGAGGGCAGCAGCTATTGCGTCGCCGACGAGATCAAGCAGATGGTGACCTTCGGGCACATGAACCTGCTCGACGAGAACACGCTGCTGCTCATCGGGCGCATGGACGTCATCTTCTGCCGCAACGTGATGATCTACTTCGACCTCGCCGCCCGCCGGCGGGTCCTCAAGAGCTTCCACTCCAAGCTCGTCGACGGCGGCTACCTGTTGCTGGGCCATTCGGAGAGCCTCATCAACGTGACCGCCGACTTCGAGCTCGTCCACCTCAAGCACGACCTCGTCTATCGCAAGCCGGTCCCCGGGGGCTGAGCGGGAGAGCATGACCTTGTCTTCGCGCAAGAAGATCCGCGTCCTCGTCGTCGACGACTCGGCGTACAACCGGCGGGCCATCACCGAGATGCTCGAGTCGGCCGGGGAGATCGCCGTGGTCGCCACCGCCTCGGACGGCGAGGAGGGGCTCAAGCAGGCGATAGCGCTCAAGCCGGACGTCATCACGCTCGATCTCGAGATGCCCCGGATGAACGGCTTCACCTTCCTGCGCCTGCTCATGGCGCGCGCGCCCATCCCGGTCATCGTCATCTCCGGCTACGCGCGGCGCGCCGACGTCTTCAAGGCGATGGAGCTGGGGGCCATCGACTTTGTCGCCAAGCCCCAGCGCCACTTCTCGCCGGAGGCCGCGACGGTGCGCAGCGAGCTCATCGCCAAGATCGGCGCGGTGCGCCTGCTCAAGCCCGAGGCGCTCGCGCGCCAGGAGCGCGGCGGCGACGAGGGGCCGCCGCGGGTCGTCGTCGTCGGCGCCTCGACCGGCGGGCCTCCGGCGCTCCAGCGGCTGCTCTCGGCGCTGCCCGGCGACCTGTCGCTTTGCATCGCCATCGCCCAGCACATGCCACCGCGCTTCACCAAGGCCTTTGCCGAGCGGCTCGACCGCGTCTCGGCCTTCGAGGTGGTCGAGGCCAAGGCCGGTGACGAGCTCGCCCAGGGGCGGGCGCTCGTCGCGCCGGGCGGCCACACGATGCGCATCGTGCAGACCGGCAGCGTCTTGCGCTGCGCGCTCGCCGAGAGCGGGCCCGCGCAGAAGTACGCCCCCTCGATAGACGCGCTGTTCGAGAGCGCCGCGGCCGCGGCCGGCGCTCGCGCGGTCGGGATCCTCCTGACCGGGATGGGCAGCGATGGGCGCGACGGAATGCTCAGGCTGCGCCACGCCGACGCGCTGACCATCGCCGAGTCCGAGGAGAGCGCGGTCATCTTCGGGATGCCCAAGGAAGCGATAGACGCCGGGGGCGTGGCCAAGGTGCTCTCGCTCGAGGCGATCATCGGCGAGCTGATCCGCCTCGGGCGCGCTCGCAGCTAGAGCGCACAGGGCGCAGGCCACCTCGACTCTCGACTGAGTCGGCAGCTTCTGAGTCTCGAGTTGGGAGTGAAGAGCCAGGCTCCGGGCGCAGCCCGGGCTGTCGACCCTCGCCTGCCTTGGTCGCCGCCTGCGGTGTGTTAGGCTTGGGACCCTGTTGGCGGCACGGAGGAAGGCCCGTGGGGCAGATTAAGGCATTGATCGTCGACGATTCCCAGGCCATGCGGCGCAGCATCGCCTATGCGCTGCAGCGCATCGACGGCGTGGTCTGCCTCGAGGCGCAGGATGGCGCCGAAGGCCTCAAGCGCCTCGCCAGCGAGCGGTTCGACATCATCCTGACCGACATCAACATGCCGATCATGGACGGGCTTAAGCTCATCGCGCACGTGCGCGGCGAGGACTCGTCGCACAGGGAGGTGCCGGTCGTGGTGATCACCACCGAGTCGGCGCCCGAAGACCGGCGCCGGGCGATGGTGCTGGGAGCGAACGCCTATCTCGTCAAGCCGCTGAGGGCGCACGAGGTGATCGCTGCGGTCAAGGATCTCTTGCGGCTCGAGTAGCCGAGGGGTGCGCTGGTGGCCGAGGTCAAGCCGAGGCTGGGCGAGCAGCTTGTCGCCGCTGAAGTCATCGATCCGGAGTGTCTCTCGAAGGGCCTCGTCGTCCAGAAGCTCAAGGGCGGCCTGCTGCTCGACGTGCTGCTCGAGAACCGGCTGGTCGACGAGCGCAAGCTGCTGCGGTTTCTCGCCGAGACCTCGGGGGCGCGCTACATCACCGCCGACAAGCTCGCCAAGGCCAATCCGGCCATCGCTACCCTCGACAAGATCCCGGCGCGCCATGCCGAGAAGCTGTCGGTGCTGCCGCTGAGCTTCCACGAACCGACCAACACCCTGACGCTGGCGCTCTCCGAGATAGACGAGGGCCTGGTCGAGCAGGTGCGGCTGGCGGCCGGTGCGGCCGCGGTCGTGCCGATCATCGCGACGCGCATGGCGATCCGCGCGGCCATCAAGCGCTACTACTACGGCGACATCTACGCCTTCGCGCAGATGGACGAATCCCCTGCGCCCGCGGTGCTCCAGGAGGAGCCGCCCGGCAAGGTGCTCGCGCGCACGGAGCCGAGCCGCGTCGCCCCCAACCCCTCGGAGCCTCCGCCGACCGAGCTCGACAAGCTGCATCGCGAGCTGAAGCTGCTGCGGCTCGCGAGCGAGCTGCACCGCCATCTGTCGGGCGAGCGTGACGCGAACGCCATCCTGCACCGCGTGCTCGCTTTTGCCTTCGACAACCTCCCGGCCGACAACGGCGCGCTGATCACGGTCGACCCGACGACGAAGAAGCTGCTTGCCAAGGGCGTGCGCACCCGGAGCGGGGAGAGCTCGCAGGTCGTGGTCAGCGAGACGCTCGTGCGCGAGGTCATCGAGTCGCGCCAGGGCGTGCTGACCGGCGATGCGCTCGTCGACTCGCGGTTTCGCGGCTCGGACAGCGTGGTCGGCGCCGGGGTGCGCTCGGCGATGGGCGTGCCGATCGTCGTCGCCGGCGAGGTGTGCGCGGTGATCTTCCTCGACACCCGCCAGCGCATCGACGTCTTCACCGAGCCGGACCTGACCGTGCTGATGGCGATCGCCGGTCAGGCCGCGCTCGCGCTCGAGAACCTCGACCTGTCGCGCCAGATAGCCTCGGAGATGGCCACGCGCGTCCACCTGGCGCGCTTCTTCTCCCCGGGGCTGGTCGAGCAGGCCGCCAGCGGCAAGCTCAACCTCTCGGGTGCCGCCGAGGCGCAGGAGGCGACGATCCTGTTCGCCGACATCCGCGGCTTCACCTCGTTCGCCGAGCGCCACGAGCCGCGCGAGGTCGTGGCGATGCTCAACGACCATTTCGCCCACATGGTCGACATCGTCTTCTCGAACGGCGGCATCCTCGACAAGTTCGTCGGCGACGCGGTGATGGGGCTCTGGGGCGTGCCGCTGACCCGGCCCGACGCGCCCGCCAAGGCGCTGCGGTGCGCGCTGGAGATGCTCGAGCGCATCGGCGACATGAACGCGCTGCGCGAGATCGCGGGCAAGGAGAGGCTGCAGCTCGGCATCGGGGTCTGCTCGGGACCGGTGGTCTTCGGGGCGATCGGCGCGCCCAAGCGCATGGAGTTCACCGCCATCGGCGACGCGGTCAACATCGCCGCGCGCCTGGGCGACATGGCCGAGCCCGGGCAGATCATCGCCTGCGAGGCGACGGTGACTGCGGCCGGGCAGGGCTTCGTCTGCCAGCCGCTGCCGCCGGCGAGCCTCAAGGGCAAATCCCAGCCAATCGCGGTCTTCTCCGTGGTCGAGGAGCGCCGCGGCGAATAGGGGGCGAGGTGGAGTCCTACGATTCCGGCGTCGAGCCATTTCCACTCAAGGAGATCGGCACGTGCAAGCTGGCGGTCGTCGCCGGCCTGTTCTCGCTGCTCTGTCCGACGGGCATCGGGGGCCTGATCGGGCTGATCCTCGGCATCCTGGGCCTGGGGCAGATCCGCGCGAGCAAGGGCGATCTCGGCGGGGCGCCCATGGCCTGGCTGGGCATCGTGTTTGGCCTCGCGCAGGTGCTGGTCGTCGGCGTGCTGTTCAACCAGGTGCGCAGCTACAGGGGCGAGTCGCCCGCGGTCGTCCAGACCTTCATGTCCCAACTGAGCGCCGGTGACATGGAGAGCCCCAAGGGGGCGATGACCACAGGCCTGCGCCCGATGCTCGACAACCGCGACGGACAGGCGCTTCGCAAGCAGCTCGAGGAGGCTCTCGGCACCTTCGTCGCGGTTGGCGAGGCGAAGCGGGTCGAGGTGAGCTGGAAGACCGACCGCTTCGTCGTCGAGGCGGACTACGACCTGGTCTTCTCCAAAGGGGCGCCGGCGGCGGCGAAGTTCACCCTCGTGCGCGAGTACGACGCGCTCCGGGTCTCGGCCTTCGAGGTGCGCTCGCCGGTCCTCCGCGTTCCGCTGGCCATCAAGGGCAAGCAAAGCCAGGAGCTCGGAAGCTTCGCCGGCGACAAGGCGGGCGGGGGCCGCAAGCTCAAGGAGTTTAGGTAGGAGCCGACGGTCGACGCGACGGTCGAGAGTCAGCAGGCTTCGTCCGGACCCAGCGACCGGCGGCAGGTTGGTTGGGGCGCGTCGCAATGCGCCCGTCGAGGAATCGAGCAGACGCGCCGGGCGATACGAGGGTTCCCGGCGGCCGGCACGAAGCCGGCCCTCCGGTCCACTCCCAACTCAAAACTCAGAACTCCTAACTCTTTTCGCTGCGGACCGGGAAGCGGTAGTTGACCCCGAAATTGCTGTCCCAGCGCGGGTCCTCGCCCTCGGTCCAGTGGCAGAACCAGATTTGGGCATCATAGGCGCCCAGCGGGATGGCGATTTCGCAGGGCGAGGCCTGGGGCGCTCCGGCAGGCTTGCCGAGCCGCAGTGGGATGCCGACGACCGGCGCATCGACGGTCTCGCCGCTGGGCAGGAACTGGACGTAGGCCTCGACGCCCCAGCCTCCGGCCGCGCTGTCGTGTCCGCCGTGCGCGCGGGCTCGCTCGAGCGCGTATTCGATCCGCAGGCGTCCGCCCGCGACCAGCTCGCCTTCCTGCGTCTGGCTCCAGGTCTCGGTAAAGCGCACGGTCGCACGCGCCATAGGCTGTCGGGTGGCCGTGGGCGCGGCAGCCGCGGTCTTTTGGGGCGCGACCTTCCGTGGGCTCGTCCTGGCCGCCGGAGCCTTCTTCGAGGAAGGAGACTTCGTCGCGCTCTGCGCCTCGGCAGGCTTCTTCGCCGGGCCCTTCGCGGTGGCGCTCGCGCGGCTCTTGGTCTTCACGGTCGATTCGGTCATGGGCTCCTCCCCTGTAGGCAAGTGTGGGACGACGCGCATTAAGCGCAATTCGACACCCGATGCCAACCAGTTTCTTGCATCCGCGAAGCCCATCGCCGGGGAATCGACCAGCGAGACACCCATGCCAAGCGTGCGCTTTCGCGGTAAAAGAGGCGTTTTCCCAGGCGAAAAGAGCAAGGAGTCGACATGGCCTCGTTGAAGGAGCGGGTAGAGCACAAGGCGCTGCTGTCGAAGGTCGTGCCGGTCGACGAAGCGGTCAAGCTCGTCACTCCCGGCTGCCAGATCGCCATCAGCGGCTTCACCAAGTCGGGCGAGCCGAAGGGCTTCTTGATGGCCCTGGCGAAGTACTTGCGCGAGGAGGCGCCCGAGACTCGGTTCACGCTGCTGAGCGGCGCTTCGCTGTCCGAGGAGGCCGAAGGGCCGCTCGCCCCGTTTATCGGCAAGCGCGGTCCCTACATGTCGTCTTCGGCCTCGCGCAAGCGCATCCACTCCGGCGAGATGGACTTCTCCGACGTCCACCTCTCGGCCTTCGGGCGCAACCTCATCTTCGGCATCTACGGCGAGATCGATCTCGCGGTCGTCGAGGTCTCGCGCATCCGCGCCGACGGCAGCGTGGTGCTCTCTTCGTCGGTCGGCATCTCGGCCGAGGCGCTGATCAAGGCGAAGAAGGTGGTGCTCGAGGTCAACACCGCTGTTCCCGACTACACCGGCTTCCACGACATCGCGGTGCCGCCCGTTTACCCGAAAGTGGCCTGGCCGCTGCCGGTCGTCAACGTGGGCGATCGCGTCGGAGCCGACGGCGTCGAACTCGACCCGAGCAAGGTGGTCGCGGTCATCGAGTCGAACGTCCCCGACTTCCCCGTGCCCTTCAAGCCCACCGGCGAGATCGACCGGCAGATCGCCCGCAACGTCATCGAGTACCTGATGCACTGCCGCGAGTGGCTTGGCTGGGGCGATCGTCTCCCACCTATCCAGTCGGGCGTCGGCAACATCGCCAACGCGGTCGTCGGCGAGCTCTACAGCTCGCCGTTCCGGCGCGTCCGCTTCTGGACCGAGGTCTTCCAGGACGGAATGATGCGCTTTGTCGAGGACGACGCGAAGTTCGACTGCGCCTCGGCGACTGCCATCTCGTTCTCGGCCGAGGGGCGTGCGCAGTTCGACCGACTCTTCGAGCGCTGCCGCGAGCGGCTGGTGCTGCGGCCGATGTGGTTGTCGAACAGCCCGGAGATCATCACCCGGCTCTTCGTCGTCGCGATGAACACGCCGCTCGAAGTGGACATCTACGGCCACGCCAACTCGACCCATGTCGACGGCTCCAAGCTGATCAACGGACTGGGCGGCTCGGGCGACTTCTTGCGGAACGCCTACCTGAGCATCGTGCACACGCCTTCGGTCCGAAAGCTCAGGGACGGGCGCACGGTGAGCTGCGTGATGCCGTACGTCGGCCATATCGACCACA
This sequence comes from Myxococcales bacterium UBA5297, assembly GCA_002408385.1. Taxonomy (GTDB): domain Bacteria; phylum Myxococcota; class Myxococcia; order Myxococcales; family UBA5297; genus UBA10939. The sequence goes on along the minus strand of DHSB01000014.1, from coordinate 2,577 downwards.
CCGAGCACGACATTAAGTGCGTGGTGACCGAGCAGGGCTTTGCGCAGATCACCGACCTGCGCTCGCCCAGACGGCGGGCCGTCGAGGTCATCGACAAATGCGCGCACCCGCATTTCCGCCCGGTGCTGCACGGCTACCTGAAGATCGCCGGTGGCGGCGACCAGCCCCGCGCCAACGACCTCGACGCGCTTCAGGGTTGGTGGCGCGAGTACGAGGCGGCCTGCCGGTCGTTTTCGGCGTAGCACGCAGATGGAAGGCGGAGCGCGGATTGGACGGCGGAGCGCGGATTGGACGGCGGAGCTCCAGCTCCGCCAGCGCGGTAGATGGGGCTCCAGCCGTCGGTCGTTCGCAAGTCAGTAGGCGCTCGAGAAGAGTGCCGGCTTCATGGTCGAGCGCGGGAGAAACGGAATCGACCGCCTTCCGCCAGGCCTGAAGCGGCGGAGCTGGAGCTCCGCCGTCCATCCTTTCCCCGCTCCCCGAGCCCTACGTCATGCGCGAGTGGAACGGAATCGACCGACCACGGCGACGAACTCCACTACGGACGTAGGGCGGCAAAGCTGGACCTCCGCCGTCCATCCTTGCTCGCGCCCGCCATCCTCATTCTCAAGCCGCCTTCTTGCTCGGCTCCTTGAGCCCCTGTTCGAGCCCCTCGCGCATCGCGTGCCAGTAGGCGAGGGCGGCCTCGTGCTTGTCCTTGGCGAACCGGTCTATCCACGCGTCGAGCAACGCGTTCTTCGGCCCGTCGCGGTGGAACTTGCAGAGGTACTGGTGCACCACGTCGATGGTGCGCTCGGTCTCCCAGGGGCGCGTGTCGTTCAGGGCGTTGATCTCGAGCGCGAGCTGCCGGTGGTGCTCGTCGGCGTCGACCTGCTCCTGCTGGAAGCGGTCCACGATCTCCGGCAGCAGCGACTCGGCCCAGCCGCGGTGGAAGCGGCACATGCCGTAGTTGTCCAGCAGCAGCTCGCGGCCCATGCGCTTGCCACCCGAGCGGCCCATCTCGAAGGGCGGCTTCCACTCGTAGCCGTAGTCGAGGTAGTAGCGGCCGAGGATCGGCATTGGCGCGAACATGCCCGAGACCCAGTACTGGTTGGGCACCATGCAGCCGTCGCCCTCGCCGCGCGCGTTGTAGACCGCGGCCTGCATCGCCTCGCCGCCCAGCGCCTTGGCCGCGTGGCGAAGGCCCTTTCGCAGCGGCGCGCCGCGTGGATCGTTGAGCAGCCAGCCGATGACCCTCTGCGCGATCCTCGCGTTGTGCGCGCTGTCGGCCTGCGGCTCGAGCGCCGTGTAGTCCCAGCGCGGCTTCTCCTCGATGCCGGTCTCCTCCTGGCCGAGCCAGCCCTCGCGCAGGCACTCCATCACCCAGGCGACCTCGCCGCCGATCTGGATCGCGTCGAAGCCGCAGGCGTCCGAGAAGCGGTTGAGCTCCTCGGCCGCGCGCTGATCGAAGACGCCGACGAGCGGCCCGAGCGCCTGGTAGGGCTCGTAGTCCTTCTTGAACTTGCCGTTCATCTTCTTGCAGACCGCACCGCAGGGCTCGCCGCAGTTGGCGTTCTGCTTCTTTGCCACCGTCTCCTCGTCGAACTGCCGCAGGTAGTGCGGGGCGATGAGCCGCTCGTGGATCTGAAGCCGCTCCTCGTCCGAGAGCAGCACCGAGGAGTAGTTGAACGAGAGCACCCGCTCGCGCAGCGTGTGGTAGTTCGAGCCGAAGGTGCCGCCGGTCGAGAACCTGGGGTCGTAGCGGTACTTGGTCGTCTTCTCCAGATCGACCAGCCGGAGCGGCTTGCCGAAGCGCTCGTCGAACATCCCGTCGACCATCTTGCGGTCGGTCAGGTCCTCGTCCTCGTAGTCGCCGCCGTAGACGACGGCCGCGATGTTGTGCTCCTGCAACAGCCGCGAGCCGAGCCCGCCGCGCCCGGCCCAGGTGTCCACGTGCGTCAGCTCGCCCTTGCGCACCGGGACCGAGCAGATGGCGCCCGAGCGCGTCCGGGCGGCCGCCGGGCCGACCGCGAGCACCCGCGCGGCGTGGCACTCGGCGCCGTGCTTGCGCCAGGCGTGGTGCATCATCGCGTAGAGGCCGATCTCGCCCGCGAAGCCGCCCCAGACCGCGTCGAGGTCCACCGGGTCGAGCTCGACGGTCAGCTTGCCGCCCAGGTTGAGGACGTGCAGCACGCAGGGCTGAGGCGCCTTGCCGGAGAGGGCGAGGAAGTTGGCGCCGATGCCCTCCCACGGCAGCCCCGCGCCGCCCATCGTCGAGGGGAAGAACATCTCCCACAGCGGCGAGTGTCCGCAGACCACGAGGCGGTTGGAGCCGGGCACGAACGAGCCGGCGATCGGCCCCGAGCCGATGACCGTGTGCTTGCGGCCCGCGTCGCCGAGCCGCCAGGCGTAGTCGATGACCCCGACGACGAGCGGGTCCTCGACAGGCTTGATCTGAAACGAACCGTCGGAGGCCGAGATGTGCAGGGCGCGATAGTTGCGAGGCATGGCGCGGAGTGTACTCAGGGCAGCGCTCAAGAGGTGTCGCGAAATCGCCCGCCCCCGGTCACCCCGAGCGTAGAGGCGACCAGCGGGAGCCTC
>DHSB01000190.1:2649-11534 GCA_002408385.1 Myxococcales bacterium UBA5297 | reverse complement strand
GCCAAAGGAGCGGCTGAGGCCCCTGGCCGCGGCGCGCCGCACGCTCGAGTCGGCGTCGTCGAGCGCGGCGAACAGGGCGGCCTCGGTCGCCGTTCCCGGCCCGGTGCCCAGGCCGAGCACGGCGACCCGGCGCACCGAGGGATCGGGGTCACGACAGGCGCGCTCGAGCGCCCCGGGCACCCGGTGCTGGCCGCTGGCGAGCACCGCGGCGCGCCGGCGCACGAGCGGCGAGGGGTCCTGCAGCGCGTGCTCGAGGGCCTCGGTCTGGCCGAGCCGGACGCAGGTCTCGAGCGCGGCGAGGCGAACCTCTATCGATTCGGTGCCCAGGTGCGGCTGTACCAACGGCAGGACCGAGCGGTCGCCGGCCGCCCCCACGACCTCGAGCAGCGCGCAGCGCACCTGCTGGTCCTGCTCGGCGTTGAGCGCCGCTGCGACCGCGGGCAGGGCCGCGCGGGGCCCGAGGGCCTTGAGGCGCTGGGCGGCGCGGGCGCGCGAGGTCGGATCGCTCGACGACAGCTCGCGCAGCGAGAGCGTGAAGAGCGTCTCCTCGGAGCGGGTCTCGAACCGCGCGCTCGCGCGCAGGGCCTCGAGCTCGGGCTCGCCGACCCCGAGCCGGCCCTCGGCCGCGAAGCTCTCGGCGGCCTGTTCGGCCGAGGCGAAGCCGCCGGTGCGCCCCGCGGGCGGGGGCAGGCCGCCCGAGACCGCGGCGCGCAGGCTGAGCACCTCGGCGCGCAGCTCGGCGATGAACTCGGCGAGGTCGACCCCGTCGCCGGCCTCGCCGGCCTGGCGGACCTGCTCGGCCTGGATGAGCCGGCCGAGGAAGCGCTCGCGCTCGGCGTGGAAAGCCTCGATCTGCCGGTGCGAGTCGTCGCGCTCGCGCACCGCCTGGGCGACGCGCGTCTCGGCCGCCGCCAGCTCCGCCTTGAGCGCGACCTCTCTTCGCGCAGCCTCGGCGAGATCGGCCTTCAGGCGCTCGACCAGCTCGTTGGCGCGCGCCTGCTCCGAGGTGAGATGATCGATGCGGCACTCGAAGAAGACCACCTTCTCGAGCGCGCTTTTCAGAAGGTTTTCCGGGCGTTCCAGCGCTGCCCCTCCAGTGTGGCGGAGACGGTTCAGCATAGGGGAGTGTCGCCCAAATGACAACCGCTCACGCGTGGTCACGTATCGTCATCGTCCGCCCGTCTCCAGAGGTGGGCAAGGCTAGAATCGGCGCGCTCTCTGGGCCGGTTCGGCCCCGGATTTGCGAGCGCGGCTCGAGCGCGGGCAGGGGAGCTGCGCTCGAGGCGGGTGCGCGCTTCGGGCGCGTGAAGATCCGTCGAGAGGCCTCCTCTTCGGCTCCGCCCGAATCCGCTCACCCTCGAGCCTCGCTCGCGACGCGCGAGCGGCGGGGCGGAGCCGAAGGGTCTTCTCGACTTTGCTCGAGGTGACCGGAGGTGGCGAGCCGAAGTGAGGGTGGGCTCGCGACAAAACCTTGGGCTATCGGCCCGCTTCGAGCAGGTCGAGCGCGGTGCTGAGCAGCGCTCCAGCGCTCTCGCGCAGGACCAAGCAGGCAAGGCGGTCGCACGGGGTCGGGTCGCGGTTGAGGATGACCATCGGGCAGGTGCCGGCGCGCTCGGCGACGAGCAGGTTGGCCGGCGCGACGGTGAGGCTCGTGCCCACGACCAGCAGCAGCTCGGCCGCGTCGATGGCCTCGCGCGCGGGGCGCAGCGTGCCCTCGTAGTCGAGCGGATCGCCAAAGAGCACGACGTCGGGCTTGAGCACCCGGCGGCAGGCGCAGCGCGGAGGGCCGTCGGCCGGGTAGCTCTCGGCGGCCGAGGTCTTGCCGCAGCGCGGGCAGGTGGCCCCGCGCAGGTTGCCGTGCAGCTCGAAGACCGGATAGCCGGTGGAGCAGAGCCTGTCGAGCCCGTCGATGTTCTGGGTGACGACCGTGAGCTGCTTGCCGAGCGCGGCGAGCCGGCCGGGCGCCCGATGCACGGCGTTGGGCTGCGCGTGCGCCCAGGGCAGGAAGATGCGGCCGAACAGCTCCCAGAAGTGGACCGGGTCGCGCGAGAAGTAGTCGCGCGAGAGCGCGGCCATCAGCTCCCGGTCGCGCCACAGCCCCTGGGCCGAGCGAAAGTCGGGGATACACGAGGGCGGCTCGGTCGACGCCCCGGCTCCGATGAAGAAGACGACGCGGCCGGCCGCGTCGAGACGCCGCACCAGCTCCATCGCCGTCACCTCTTGAGGACGCGCTCGTAGATGCGGGCCTCGACGAAGACCTGGAAGAGGTCCTTGTCGAGCTGGCCGCCGTCGGCCTCGCGCCGCAGGATGTCGAGCGCGAGCTCGCAGGGCAGCGCCTTCTTGTAGGGCCGGTCCGAGGCGGTGAGCGCGTCGAAGACGTCGCTGATGGCGATGAGCCGGCTTTGGACGGGGATCTGCGGCTTGGTCAGGTTGCGCGGATAGCCGGTGCCGTCGAGCTTCTCGTGGTGCGCGTGGGCGATCTCCGGCACCCGGCGCAGGTTCCGGGTCCAGGGGATCTGCGAGAGGAAGCGGAAGGTCCAGGTGACGTGGCTCTCGATCTCCTTGCGCTCCTCGTCCGAGAGGCTGCCCTTGGGGATGGCCAGGGTGCGCACCTCGTACTCGGTGAGCAGGGGCTTGGTGCCGCCGCGTCCGTCAGGGATGGCGTGCTTGCCGATCTCCGCGAGCCGCTCGAAGCCGCCGGTGGCGAGCACCGCGGGCCGGTTGCAGGCATGGACGAACTCGAGGATCTCGTCGAGCTCCTGACGCGCGCCCTCGAGCTTGCGCTCCTCTTCGGCGACGGCCGCCGAGGCCTGTTCGCCTTGCCTCTGCAGCAGGTCGCGCTGACGCCGGTAGCTGTCGCTCTCCAGGCGCGCGCGCGCCAGCTCGAAGCGAAGCTGCAGCGACTCGAGCTCGAAGGGATAGAGCTTGTTCGCCTTGACGAGCACCGGCTCGCGCACGCCGACCTTGCCAAAGTCGTGCAGCAGCGACGCGTAGCGCAGCTCGTTGATCTCTTCGCGGGAGAAGCGCAGGTCGGCGCAGGCGCCGCTGCCGAGGGCGTTGAGCGTCTCGGCGAGTCCAACGGTGAGCGTGGCGACGCGGCTCGAATGGCCGGCAGTGGTCGGATCGCGCGATTCGATCGCCAGCACCGAGGCGTTGACGAAACCCTCGAAGAGCCGGTTTATCTCCTCGTGGAGCAGGGCGTTGTCGATCGAGGCGGCGGCCTGGCCACCGAGCGCGACCAGCAGCTCTTCGTCTTCGGAGGTGAAGCCGCCGTCGCGCTTGTTGAGCGCCTGCAGGACGCCGCTCACCTCGCCGCTGACGCCCCACATCGGCACGCACAGGATGTTGCGGGTGCGATAGCCCGTGCTCAGGTCGACGTTGCGGTTGAAGCGCGGGTCGGCGTAGGCGTCGGCGATGTTCACCGTCGCGCCGGTCTGGGCGACGTAGCCGGCGATGCCCGTGCCCAGCGGGATGCGAATCTCTCCGGTGCCCTGGGCGATCTTCGTCCACAGCTCGAGTCGCTCGCGATCGACGATGAACAGCGAGCAGCGGTCCGCGTCGACGACCCGCGTCGCCGCGGTCAGGATGAGATCGAGTAGCCGATCGAGATCGCGCTGGGCGGTCATCGCCTTGGCGACATCGAGGATTGCCGAGAGCTTGTCGACACGGCGCATGAGCTCGGCCGGTCCGGCCGCTTCGGTCATCGGTGCCTCGGCTGCTGGGGCGGAGGTCGCCCGCGGGAGCCTATTGTCTACCATCGCGCAGTCGCGGGAGCGAATTGGCGGCAGCGCCCGCCGGCCACACGCCCGGGGCCCGCCAGCTCAAGAGGTGTCGCGTAATCTCCTCGGAGCTCGGCTCGCCCCCTCCGGTCACCTCGAGCGAAGTCGAGAGGCCCTCCGACTCCGCTCCCGCGCCGGGAGCTACGCTCAGGGTGAGCGGAGCCGGACGGAGTCCAAGAGAGTTTTCTCGGCGCCTCTTCAGGGGCAGGCAGCCTCTCGGTGGACCTTCGGGGCTCGCGCGCCGTTTGCGCCGGCCGAGCCGGAAGCTGACGGCTGGCTACGGCTTCTGTGGTCGTCCTTGAGAGAGGATGTCGAGCAGCGCGCCTGCCGCACGCTCGAGGAAGCGTCCCTTGCGCCGCAGCAACCCGATGGGACGCGTCAGGTTCTGGTCGGAGAACGGGCGGGTGATCAACGTGCCGTTGAGCTCCTCGCCCTGGACCGTCGCCTTGGGGAGGACGGAGACGCCCATCCCCAGCTCGACGGCGCGTTTGATGGTTTCGATATTGTCCATCTCCATCGCGAGCTGGACCTGGACGCCCGCTTTCCGCAACGTGCGGTCGATAGCCTTGCCCGTCGGGATGTCGCGCTCGAACCCGATGAAGCGCATCCCCTCGAGGTCCGACAGCTTGACGTTGCGCTTGCAGACCAGCGGATGGTCCTTGGCGGTCACCAGTACCATCTCGTCCGAGCGAAAGGGCAGTACCTGCAGCCCGGGGCGGTTGGCGGGGTAGGCGATGATTCCAAGGTGGGCCCTGTCGCCGAGCACCTCGTCGACGACCACGTCGCTGCGACGGTAGTTCAGCCGCACGTTCACCTTCGGGTAGCGCCGCAGGATCGCCTTGAGGTACGGCGCAAGCTCGTGAAGGCCCACCGAGTAGATCGTCGAGAGGGTCACCTCTCCGGCGATCTCGTTCGACTCCTCGCGCATCACCGTCTCGAGGCTGGCGAACGACTGCAGGATGTCCTTGCTCGCGCGGTAGAGCTTGGCGCCGACCGGAGTGGGCACCGCTGCGCGCGCCGAGCGCGACAACAGCCTCTGCATGTACCGGGTCTCGAGCGCCCGGATCTGCTGGCTGACCGCCGACTGGGTCACGTGGTTCATCCGCGCCGCGGTGGAGAAGCTGCCGGTCTCGACGACATCGCAGAAGACTTTCAATGATTCTATCTGCATGACCTCCCCGAGTCAGAATTCCAATGGATACTAGGTGCGTCCTTCGCCCCTGGCAAACCGGTGGGCGCCGTCTTCGCGCCGCGCTTGCCGCACGGGCACGAACCGCTCCCGGACCTTGGCGTGGACGGCGTTGGCGAGCTCGATGCGGTCAGCGCCGGGGCCGACCGGGGCGCCGAAGGTGACGTGCGCCTCGATGCGCCCCAGGTCCACGAGAGCGCGAAAGTGCGGACCGAACCCCATCTCGCCCCACCAGCAGACGACCTGCGCCGGCGGCTCGGGCGAGTCGGGGCACTCGTAGCCGAGAGTCACCGGCACGCACGAGACTCCCTGGTCGATTGCCGCCTGGAAGAGCGCGGCGTGGAAGCGGGCGACCTCGAGGCCGGGCGAGGGGCGGGCCTCGGGAAAGAGCGTGACGGGCAGCCCGAGCGCGAGGCGTTCGCGCATCTGTTGGCGCACCCGCGGGACGTCGTCGGAGCTGGAGCGCTCGATGAAAATCGTACCGACCAGCCGGGCGAGCGTGCCGACCAGCGGCCAGCCCGCCACCTCCACCATCGAGACGAAGGCGCTCGGATAGCAGGCGCCCAGGACGAGGATGTCGAGGTAGCCGAGGTGGTTGGAGGCGAAGACCAAAGGCCCGCGAGGCGGCCGGCCCTGCACCTGGATCCGCACGCCGAGAGCCCGGCAGGCGGCCCTTGCCCAGAGGTGCATGGCGCGTGAGCCGACCCGCAGCGCAAAGGCCCCGCGGCCGGCTGTCAGGAGCCGGGCGAGCAGGACGAAGGGAGCCAGGAGAAGGGTCCAGAGCAGAATTCGAGCAATGCGGATTGCGAAAAGCACGGCAGGCAGAATCGGCGAGAAGCCCGGCGGGCGCAATTCCACCGCGCTTGTCGAGTGCCTATCGGCTCGAGGCTTCCTCGCGTTTGGAGCCTCCCGGACATGCGTGACCCTCGAGGTCCGGCGTCGCGGTCGGCTGGGCCAGAGGCGAGACGAGGCGTCTTCGCGCCGCAGGGCAGGGCTCGAGGAATTCCCTGCGGGCGACGCCGGTCAGCCCGAGCCTCGTCGAGGCCTCGACTCGAGCCTCGCCAACTCGGCCCGTGCTCGGGGTGGATGGGCGGCAAGCGAACCGAGGTGGGGCGGGAAAAAAGCCCGGCGCCTCTTCAGTTCAGCTCCACCTTGCACCCGTACAACACGACGACCTTGGCGGCCTCGTCCGCCTGGACGGTCGCGCAGGTCTCGGGGCACAGCCGGATGATGTCGTCGGCGATGAAGAACCTGCCTGCCGTGCACCGCGAGGCGTCGGTGACCTGCGAGAAGATCTGCTGCTCGCCGCCGGAGCCGGGGGTGTAGCCGATGACGACGGTCGTCAGATCGATGGTCTTGCCCGGGGGCGCCTCGGGGATCGGGTATTCGCAGTCGACGACGGCACCCTCGATGACGCCGGTGGCGATCTCGCGGAAGACCTCGTCGTAGGAGCCACGCTCGCAGATGGGGAACCGGAGCCCTCCGGTCAATTGGCTCAACGCCTGATAGCCGGTCCCGGGTCCTTCGATGCCCGAGCCCGCGCACGTCTCGCTCTCGATGGGCTCGGTGGGCAGGTAGGCGCCGCCCGCGGGCTTGGCCCTGAGGTTGATGATGCTGTGCCAGGTGTACTTGCGCTCGCTGGCGCTCCCGAACTGCTCGGGCGAGAGGGCGAGCAGCAGGCTGTCGAAGCTCTCGGCGGCGAGCACGCCCTTGTCGGCCTGGTCGTAGTCGTTGATGCGGCTGTCTTCGTTGCCCGCGATGGTCCGGCAGTTCAGGCCATCGTCGGTCAGCTCCACGAAGTGCTTGTGTGCCTGCGGCCGCAGCCAGCCCCGCCAACCGTCGGGCGCGAGGCCGTAGAGCGGGTCCCGGCTCGCAAAGCTGTTGAGCGCCACGCAGACCGAGTCGTGGCTGCGGACCTCGGTGCTGTAGTGGAAGAAGACCGGGGGGTTGATGCCCGGCTGGCCAGGAACCGGCTCGCAGGTGGTCGTGCTCAACGGCGCCTCGACGCAGATGCGGCACAGGTTGTCGCTGCCGTTGGTCGTCGGCCCGTGCAGACCGATGACGATGACCCGGTAGTCGATGCCGCTCTCCCCGATGATGCGCGCGAAGTGGTTGTTGATGTTCTGCTGGACGGCCTCGATCTCGTCGTCCATCGACGCCGAGTTGTCGATGAGGAAGACGATATCGACCGGCTTCTTCACCAAGGTCGCCTCGGCGCTCGTCGCGACGCAGGCGGCGTCGGGCCGGTGGCCGCCGTCTGTGCCGCCGGAGCCGCCGTCCCACTCGAGCCAGCCGGCATCGAGCTCGAGGTAGCCGGCGTCCTTGTCCTTGGGGCCTGCGGCGTCGTGGCCTTCAACGGGCTCGAGCTCGCCGCCCGAGCAGGCGACCCCGGTCAAGGAGAGGACCGCGAGCGTCAAGACAAGACCGGCGAGCAATCTCGAGGCAGACATGGACGACCTCCGGACAGACGGGGGGTGAGGGTAGCGCATGGAGACCCGTGGGAAAACCCGGCCGGCGCGTGGCCGCGCACCTCTGTGTCTCGTCTCACGGGCCCGATTGTCTGTGGCGCGAGACCTCTCGTGAGCGCTCGAAGCCTGGAGCGCAGCGACTTCGGGCCCGCCTCCGGGCCCCGAGAGAGCGAGGAGGCGTGGGCCAGACGCAGGGCGCGCTGGCACTAGCCCTGGGGGCTCGCCTCCGGTTGCGCCGCGGGCATCTGCTCGCACACGAAGCGGACCGCGACCTCGACGTCGAACTCGGCCATCCCGCCCTCGAAGAGCAGATCGGCCATCAGGAACGCGTCGGGCAGCGGCGGCGGGGTCGCGAACGGCACGGCGATGCAGGTCATGAAGGCGCGCTTGGCCGCTTCGACGCCGTACTGCGTGTCCTCGATGACGAGCGCCTCGTCGGGCTCGAGGCCCAGGCGGCGCGCGGCCTCGAGGAAGATGTCCGGCGACGGCTTGCTCGGGCCGCCTTCCGCGGAGAGCGCGACCCTGAAGAGCGAGCCGAGTCCCGTCTTGTCGAGGATGGTCTCGAGAACCCCCGGCGAGGAGCCCGAGGCGACGGCGAGCGGCAGACCGAGGGCGCGCAGCCGTTCGGCGAACCGGGCGATTCTCGGAAAGACCGCCGTGTGGCGGCGCGCGAGCTCGAGGTAGAGCTCGTTCTTGCGGGCGACGAGCGTCTCGACCGGGTCCGACAGGCCGAACCGCTCCCGAAAGCCGGCCAGCACCTCGTCGTTGCTGCGCCCGACGTACTGCGCCTTCACCTCGCGGGTCAGCGTCACTCCGCGCTCGGCGAGCAGCAGCCGGTCGGCCTCGAAGTAATTCTCCTCGCTGTCGACGAGGGTCCCGTCGAGGTCGAAGATGGCCCCGCGAAGGCGCGTGCGCGGCGGCGGCCTCACGCGGGCGAGAAGCTCGATGCGGTTGCCCTCCGGATCGCTCAGGACCAGCTCGCGCAGGCCGTCGCCCGTCAGGCGCGGCGCGCTCAGGCCCGCGACGCCGAGCCGCTCGAGCCGTTCGTGCTCGGCGTCGACGTCGGCGACCTCGAAGGCGAGGTGTCCGGGCGAGGCCGGGGGCTCGAAGCCCTCGCGCTGCAGCAGCTCGACGCGCGCGGGGCCGCGCTCGAGGAACACGGTGCGCAGCCCCGGGGTGTTTCGGCTCAGGTAGCGGTACGAAGTCGAAAAGCCGAGCACCTTCCGGAAGAAGAGCTCCTGGGCGTACAGGTCGGAGACGGCAAGGCCGACGTGGTGCAGGTCCATGGGCCGGCGAGGATAACAGAGCCCGTCGGCCGCTCTGCCGCGCGCGCGGGGGCTTGAGATCCTGCCGAATCGCCGGGCTCAAGAGGTGCCGGGAAATCTCCCTGGCCTCGCCCCGTCCCCCGCTCACCTCAGAGCGTAGGCCGAGCCTGCGAGGCCGCAAGTC